>CAYWLO010000067.1:0-17008 GCA_964459035.1 uncultured Polyangiaceae bacterium
GGCGCTCTAGATGTCCTGCTGGTCGCGACAAGCGGTAAACCGGTCGCCGCTCTAGATGTCCTGCTGGTCGCGACAAGCGGTAAACCGATCGCCGCTCTAGATGTCCCTCTGGTCGCGACAAGCGGTAAACCGATCGCCGCTCTAGAGCGCACGGGTGCCTGTTTGCCCGTTATTCAAAGAGCGAGAAACTATTTTCCGGCAGGATGATGTCTTCTCTGGGGAGAAGAGTTCTTTGGTAGCTCTGCAATACCTTCGAAGCCGAAATTTCTTCGCCCGGAGTAACCTGCCCGGCAGAGCGAGCAGCCCACGCTACAATTGCCTCCTTGGTGACACCCTGAGAGCGTAGTCGTTCAAGGCTGAGGGCGTCGTCACGCTTGGCGAGTCTCTTACCATCTTGATCGCAAATGAGAGGCAAATGTAGGTAGGCTGGGATGGAATAATTAAATGCTTCCGCTACCAAAATTTGGCGGGCTGTACTGTCAATGAGATCGCGCCCGCGTACTACCTCGGTTACCTGATCCATCTGGTCGTCGACCACGATGGCCAATTGATACGCAGGCGTTTTGTTTCGTCGCAGAATCAAAAAATCACCCACCTGATTTTTCACGTCGATTTTTTGGACACCGTAGTTTAGGTCGTTAAATTCTACCCAACCCTCCGGAGTTTTTAGGCGAATACCAGCTTCGGCACGGGAGTGTTTCTCGGCCGATTTCACATCGAGGAATTTGTCCTTGCAAGTTCCTGGATACGGGATCTCCCGAACCCCCTGTTGTGGAGCGGAACTCACATTGTTTTCACTTGGATTGTTTGAGAGCAATTGTGCAGCATCACGCGATAAATCGCGTCGACTACAGACGCAGGGGTACGCTTTTTCCAACTCGAGAATTTCGAAAGCTGCATTGACAAGGGTTTGCTTTCTCATCGATTGAATAATCGGCGGGCCATCCCAAGAAATTCCTAGCCATTGAAGATCATAAAGAATGCTTTTGATGTAACTAGAATGGACCCTGACTCCGTCAATATCCTCTATGCGCAGGACGATTTTACCCCCTTGACTGCGAGCGTTCCACCAAGCGACTAAAAAAGCGAATGCATGTCCTAAATGCAAATCTCCCGTAGGGCTTGGAGCAATGCGTCCTTTCACCTCTACCATGAGAGGAGTGTGCCCAGAGAGCGCGCCGCTTTCAAGGGAATTGAAAAGAGACTTACGTGGGAGGCACGGCGCCTGTAGGGTTCGCCGCGTACGGAGCGCAAGTGGCAAAGAATAAAAAGAAGAAGAAGTCTCAATCCCAATCACGCAGGGTAAAACGACCTTCGAAATACACGGCCGCGTCCGCGGATCGTCACGAACTTTATCAGTTGAGTGTGCAAGCATCCACTTACGAAGTGGATATATTCGAGAGAATCTATCAGGAAGCATTTTCTAAGAGCCCTCTCACAATGCGTGAAGACTTTTGCGGAACTGCGCTTTTGTGTACCACGTGGGTAAAGAGTGATTCTAGACGACGGGCAACAGGCGTAGACTTTTGCGAGGACACTCTTGCCTGGGCAAAGAAAAATAACATCGCCCCTTTAGGAGAGGAAGCTTCCCGTATCACCCTGCTACAAGAAGATGTTCGAAAAATTCGTCCAGGAAAATTCGATGTAATCAATGCATTGAACTTCAGCTACAGCACATTTCGTAGTCGAGAGGAGCTTGGCTCCTATTTTAAGGCGGCCTACGAGGGGTTAGAAGATGAAGGTCTCTTCTTTTGTGATGCATATGGAGGCTGGGAATCTCAAGAGCCCATGCTGGAGCCCCGCGAAATTGCAGCAGGATTTACCTACATTTGGGATCAGGATTCATTTGACCCCATTACTCATGAAGTTGTGAATCATATTCATTTTGAGTTCCAAGACGGGACCAAAATGGAGAAAGCCTTCACCTATGAATGGCGCTACTGGACCCTCCCAGAGATGCAGGAACTCCTAAAGCAAGCAGGCTTTCGGGACGTACGGGTTTATTGGGACCAAGCTGACGAAGAAGAAGAGGAAGACTATTGTCTTACTAAAAAGACCGAGAACCAACCGGGATGGTTGGCTTATATTGTCGCTCTTCGTTAGTGGCGGTTCTTTTCTGAAGTTCAACTGAACTCTATTTACATAGAGCAGCGTAGAATATCCGCTGCACTATCGGCCGCCTGTACGCAGCCTCGCTCTTCGTCAGTGGCCTCTTCACAGGACTTTTGCATTTTGGTCCAACTATCGGCCTTTTCTCCTAAAAGAGAGCGGGCATGAGTGACGACCTTTCTGCAATCGGAAACCGGAACAGGCTCATAGGATTGGCAGGCTCCTGCGCTGCACGCAATGAGGATGAGAAGGGCGAAACTTCGTAAAACTCTCATTGATGCTCTCGAACGGTTCGAGAGAGTGAGATTGAAGGACCCCCTCTCAAATATTTCTATTTATTCAATTGCGTGTCTCGGTGCTACCTTGGTGTCGGCAGGTCAATATTCTCCCCCAAGTTGCGGACGCAGTGGTCCAGACAAGGAGAGCACCGTGGTCGGTCGCGGCTATGGACGCGTCAACGAAACCACGAGAGCGCGCCACTAAGGTCCCACGATGGAACGACTTTCTGTTGTTGGGCGTTAGGTAGAGTTCTTGGGGAGAATCTGGGCTAGAGTCACGAGGGCGGGCGTAGAGGACATAATCTTTATCGCAAAGACGAGTCGCCTGAGTGGGTGCTGGGTCTAGGCCGTTGGGAAAAATCATCCATGCCGGTTCAGCTGCCTCGCGCTCGGGTGTTTTTAAATCGAGGCGAGCGAGACCAAAATCGCTAAAATCTTTCGCCGTGCTCAGAAAGACCCATGTGCCTCCAGAGGACTTGGTGCTGGCCACGAGTTCGGTGAGAGGATGGGAGCCCGGAGCAATCCAAACCACCGTGTCCTGATCTAAGCGAAGGGAACCGTTAGTAAAATGTACTTTACGAGTATGAATTGGCGACATTCCACTTCTACCCGCTAATACTATTGTCAGAGGTGAGGACTTTCCTAAAACGATCGCCACCGAAGTTGCCCCCGAACCTTCTGGCGATACTTGCGCTAGCTCCCCCTGGCTTTCACCGACTCCCGACCACACAAAAGCAAGTCCGGTATCCTCTGACTCAGCAATGAACGCTACGTACTCTCTCTTGTTGTGTGTCAGAGCGGAGGTGCGGGTTCCTTTTCTGGCATTGAGGTGGAGAGTTCTCACTTGACCTGTGGCTCGGTTGGCCGCCAATAGCTTTCCGCTTTCAGAAACCCAATAGGCGTGAGTAGGCGAAAGTGATGGGCCTCGGGCGAAGGCAGTAAAGTCTTTTTTTGACCCATCTATGCTCTTAAATAATTTATCACCTTGGCGCGACGCAATGATCAGTTGATGAGTTCTAGAAATGAAAACAGCACCTTCTTGGGCTGCTGTCACTGGGGCACTGGGTCCTAGCTTTTGACGTCGGTCGAGAACAAAATCACCTGGTGAGTTTTTAGCTGGGGGGCTCTTTTCTTTAAAAGCCTTGGGGGAGTGCTCATTTGCCGTTGCTCTTGATGAAGTGGCTGGGGGCAAAGTAGATGCACGGGACTGTGCTTTATTCTGCGCGGTCTCCTGCGTACTTTCCGAGGGAGAGGGGGGAGGTTCTTTACAACTTGAGGCGAGAGAAAGAATACAAGCCGCCGGAGCCCAGCTACGAAGAAGAGAAAGAGTGCGCATGGGAGCTTTCACAGGGCCTGAAGTGGAGCCCATTGCTTGGAGAATGGCCAGGGGCCATGATGAGGCCATGCTTTTTTCTTCGATGGTGGCGGGCCTGCGCCCGAGAGCGTCTAGCGCCCGGCTCTTGGGGGCTGGGTGGGTCCTCGCAACCGCCTGTGCCGCGCCTGGGGTGAAGTCTTCGGCAGCACCAGCGGAAGCTTCCGCCGAGGCGCGGTCTTCTGACACGGACGAAGTCTTGCAGAGCAACGAAGCGTCGATGAATCAGAGCGGCCAATCCTCCCAAGGTCTGCCCACTGAAGACTCGGTCAGTTCCTTGGTCGACGGGCGAGAGCCGTCTGGCCATGGCTCATTGCCGGAGCTGACCTTTCGTCATCTCGGTATGCATATTGGGGGCGAATCCAATTCTTCTGAGGCTAAGCGACCCTGGTTGGCTGATATCGAGGCTGGCAGCCAAGCGTTGCTCGGTTGCTATGTGCACGTAAACTCTCCCCTGAAGGGCGGCTCCTATGGCGTGGACATCTACGTTGGCAGAAAAGGGGGAGCTCCTGAGGTGCGCGGAAGCCGACAAAAGATTGGCGAAGCTGAGTTTGACGGATGTATGCGAACGGCCTTTAGTTCTTTAAACTTTCATCGTCCAGAGCGTCCAACCGTCTTTAGCTACTCCCTCAAGTTCATGATGAAGGGAAGTAACCGGTAAAACTCCTCCCCTATTCAGCGGTGGAATTTGTCTTAACTTGTGCAGAAGCAAGGCTGCGAACCTCCGCAAGAGCTCCCATACGCGATGCGAGCGATTTGTAGAGTCCCCGATATACATCGCGGTACAGTCTGTCATAGATAGCTTGGTCCGGGCCGGGAGAGAATGTTGCTGCCAATTGGGTCATTTCAGATGCAGCGCGTTCAAAGCTAGGATAGACCCCGTGGGAAACCGCTCCCAAAATGGCGGCCCCTAATGCCGGCGCTTCATCGGTGCGACAGCGCTTGATGGGGCGGCCCAATACATCTGCAAATATTTGGCACCAAAGGTCGCTCCGTGAGCCTCCTCCTAAGACCACAATATCTTCACTGCTCTTTCCAATTGCTTGCTTTACCCCTTCGAGATGTAATCGTTGCTCCATCGCAATTCCTTCGAGAATGGAGCGAAACATATGTCCGGGCGTGTGATTGGGGTGCAGCCCTATAAAAGCACCTCTTGCATCATCATCCCAGTACGGGTTCATGACGCCCGTCCAGTATGGAATTGTCAGTAGACCTTCCGAGCTGGCAGGAATGTCGACTGCCTGACTCTCCAATTCTAGAATGCTCTGGGCGCGACTATTTGAGTCCAATATGGTTTCGATGAGCCACCAAAGAGTTAACATGCCTCCACGCAAAGTGGTCTCTAAACAATAGCGCCCCGGAAAGACTGTGTGCAAAGTCCGAAATGCGCCATCAATCTCGTATTTATCGCTGATTGTTCCACAGGAAACGGCTGTGCCGAGATCTAGAAATGCTCGGGACTTTTCTGTGACCCCTGCCCCTAAACCCGCGAGTTGTCCGTCACCTCCTCCTGCATACACAATGAGGTGGGGCGGCAACCCGCTTTCATTGCAGGCTCTCTCGGTTAAGGGACCAATTGGGTACCCAACGCTTACCAGCTCCGGAAGACGGTAGGGGGCGATTCCTACTAATTGAGTGAGGGAGCGAGACCATGCCTTTTTTCGCATGTCGACGAGACCCGTGGCATCAGCTGAAGCGAGGGAAGAGACGGAACGCCCGGTAAGTTTGAGGGAAAGAAAAGAATGTACATCGTGAACATAGGCGATATCGCGCAACTCGGGACGCTTGCGAAAGAGGTACATGAGCTTGTAGAGGGAGGGAGTGGTGCACGCAGGTTTTCCCGAGACTGCATGTAGGCGCACGCTTCCAATATTACGCTCGGCTGTGGTCACATCCTCCTGACATCGACTATCCATCCAGAGGAGTGCAGGAGAGAGAGGAGCGCCAGCTTCATCAGTTGCAACAATTGTCTCGCGCTGATGAGCGATGCATAGAGCAACGAGGTCTTGATGACGTTCGAGGGGAAGCTCTGCCAGGGCATCATGTACCGCATCGCAAAGACCCACCCACCAACTATTAGCGTCTTGTTCGTAGCCTAAACGACCGATACGTTCATAGGTGAGTGTCGCTCGTCCGCTAGCAAGAGGGCGCCCCCACGCGTCGTAAACAATGGCACGCAAAGAAGTTGTGCTCGCATCGATTGCGACGAATAGCTGAGAAAGGTCGGGATTGCTCAAAATTTACGTGGTCCGAAGAACTTAGGCGGTTCAGGGCCTCTTGCACTGAACCAAGGTTCAAGAGCATATTGCCTAGGACGCGGCGGGAACAAGAGCAACGAGTTGCCAGCTTGAATGGGGGCTGCTTCACTGGGTGTCTCGTGGCCGGACCCAACTATTTAACGCCCCAAGGCGCTCAAAAGATTCAAGAAGAACTTCAACGATTGGCCGGAGCGGAGCGCCCCCGTGTTGTGGTCGAGGTAGCCGACGCAGCGGCGATGGGCGATCGCTCGGAGAATGCCGAGTACACTTACGGAAAGAAGCGCCTGAGGGAAATAGATCGTCGCCTGAGATTTTTAACGAAGCGACTGGATAGCGCTATTATCGTTGAGCCCGGATCGGTGCAGCACGATGTGATCCGGTTTGGCGCGACCGTTGTGATTTGTGACGAGGACGCTCATCAATCAACCTATACATTGGTTGGTCCCGACGAATCAGATCCCAATATAGGTTTCTTGAATTATCAATCGCCCTTGGGTCGCTCTTTGATGAAAAAACGCGTGGGCGATATAGTAATTGTGAGCCGCCCTAAAGGTGAGCTGGAATTAGAGATAATTTCAATCTCTTACGAGTAGCCGATGCTCATGTGGAGACTTAGGATATATAATGAATGAATTAGCACAGGGAACCTGTCTGAGTTGCCTAGGTGGAGGTGAGGTCTCGAGTGAAAGGGGGCTTTCTTTCTGCGCGGACTGCCAAGGAACCGGTAAAATTGGCTCAGAACTCCAGCGGACAGAACGGCGACTACGAGAAATCGAATTACGAACTCAGAACCTCACGGGAGAGATTTCTCTCGATATTCGTTGGCTCATCGGAAATATTCGTCGCTACCGCACAGGGTTACTCAAGGTCATGAGCGCTGCTCAAGACGGCGGCAGCCCTGGCAATGAAGCAAGTGCAGAAAAACTCTTGAAGGCCATACAGTTTGACGCAAACGAGGTTCTCGAAATCTATCCCAAGGAGTCAGATCTTTGAGGTCGACTTCAAGGTGTTGCCCCTATTTTCCTCTGTAGGGATATAATTTTACTTAGAGCGTAGTATATCGGCCCTTTACAACGACGGTACGAGGTTTTTTCCCTAGAGCGTTCCTTGCAGCGCTACTTTGCCCCGGAGCCTATGTTCATGTCTTCAGCTCCTTCCCCAATATGTTCCTTTTCTTCACGAGTTCTTCGGGGTCGGCGAGCGTGGAGACACTCTTTTTTCTTAGTTTCCCTTTTTATATCTTCCGGAGCGAACGCCCGTTCTGGTGGTCTAGCGGGGAGTGGCTGTTCCGGGTGTCACGGGGGAAGTGGCTCTGCGACTGTGAGCGCAAGTGTATCTCCCGCGGCGTTCATGCCTGGCGATGAGGTAACGGTTTCGATTAGTGTCAATGGCAGCCAAAGCACAGCTGGGCTTTATATCGCCCTCGACGACGTGAATCAGGCCAGCACGATATCAGGCGAGGGTTTGGCGCTAGTCCGCGGTGGGTTGACGCATACTTCACCCAAGGCTTTGCGCAATGGTAGTTCTGTCTTTCGATTCAAGTGGCAGGCACCGAATACGCCGGGTGCCGTCAGATTTGACGTGAGCGCGCTGGCTGCCAACGGCGATGGACGCAGCCGTGGGGACGTGGAGGTCACAGGGGTCTTTGATTATGTTTATGGCTGTACCCCGCAAACCTACTTTCGCGATTTTGATGGGGATGGTTTTGGTCGGCCCAATAGTGAGTTAATAGCTTGCGCCGGAACCCCTCCTTTAGGCTACGCCGTGGCTGGCACCGATTGTGACGACTTAAATCGCGAGGTGTTCCCAGGAGCCGAAGAATTTTGCAATCGACGAGACGACGATTGCGATGGTGAAATTGACGAAAACGCCTCGAAAATCGATCTTTATCCGGACACTGATGGCGACGGCTATTATTCCGCAGCAGAGAGAAGCAGCGGAGATTCGGTATTGGGGTGTGTTCCTACGCGTGGCTACGCCGGGGAGGGCGGGGATTGCCAGCCTGATAATGCGTCAATTAACCCTGGCGTTGAGGAGGTGTGCAACTTGGTAGATGACGATTGCGATGCACGTATCGACGAGCGTACTCGCCCCCAATGTGGGGTGGGTTGGTGTCGGCGCAATAGTGTGAGCTGCAGCCTGGACAGTTGTATCCCCGGACAACCAGCGACCGAGACGTGCAACTTCTTAGACGATGATTGCGATGGAGAAGTAGACGAGGGTGAGATTTGCCCGTCAGACGAGAAATGCATAGCGGGCCTTTGCCGGCCAGCTTCTTCTCTTGGAGGCGAAGGAGGACCCGTTACAGCGCCTGAGTTGGGTGATGGTTCGTTGGGGGAGGCCACTGAGGGTACTTCGAGCGGGGGGGCCTCTAGCAACAATTCTTCAAGTCCTGCTTCGGGGGGGGACTCTGAGGCGCCAGGAGCCACGCCGGGCATGATTCCCGGTGAAGACGAGTCTTCTTCCCGCTTTACCTCAAATGACGAGGGAGGTTGTGCCGTCTCTCCTCATCAAGGGCGGTCTTCGACACTGTGGCTTAGTCTCCTGGGTTTCTTGTTCCTTGTGGTGCGCGTGCCACGGCAAGTGTTTCAAATTGTCTCAAAGCCGTAGAACTTCGCCTGCGTGGCGAGGGTCATTCCTATAGTCTCCGTCGCCGTGTTTTTTTAGCTTTCGGCAAAATATTTAAAAAGTGCGTTGCTTGTCTGCTTGTGTTTTTCAAGCGTTTGCCGTTTTTGAGAAAAAGAGGAGGGTCCTTCAAAGGCAAATGGAAAAATAGCTTCGATGACCTCTGAAAAGAGTGCTTGCGCGCAATTATTGCGCAGATTGCCAGGAATTGGCGTGAGAGTTGCAAGTGATCCTCCAAAGGACATTCCATGAGTAAAATCAGGTTCCCTCGCGGCCCGGCGCTTCAGTTCATACTTCTCATCAACCTCTTGGCAATTTCGTCCTTGGGGGCCCTCGGACTCTATTTGTGGGTGAGCTCGGTAGTCGCCCCCTCATCCGCCATTCAGGTGGGCGGGCAAGGCTCTGCTTCCACGCCAAACCAGCCCTCTCAAAAGAGCGGCACTGCTCCGGCAGCCCAGAACCTCTTTGCGGAGAGCAACTACGCCCTCTCCCTGATCGACTCAAAGGAGAAGCGCGAAGCTGTTCGCTACGGAAGAAAAATTATAGCAGAGACCTTTGATGTAATAGGTCCCCATGTGCCTGCTACCGAAATGCGCTTCGCCGGCAACGAACTGTCATGCAAAAACTGCCATCTTAACTCTGGTCTTAAAGAATTTGCGGCCCCCTATGTTGGAGTAACAAAGCGTTTTCCTAACTTTCGCAAGAGAGAGAATAAGGAAGGCACCATTGAAGAACGAATCAATGGCTGTATGGAGCGCAGCATGAATGGAAAACCCTTGCCCATCGAAGGGCGAGAGATGCAGGCCATCGTGAGTTATATGGAGTGGCTGGGGCACCTGACAGATTCATCTGGTAAAATTATTGAGAAGGGTTTTGTTGAGCCCCAATACCCCTCGCGGGCAGTTGATATTGCGCAGGGTAAGAAAGTCTACGACCAGAGCTGCATTGCTTGCCACGGCGAAGGTGGTCTTGGAAAGAAGCTGGCGAGTGGTCGCGGTTATCAATTTCCTCCCTTAGCTGGTGAGGACTCCTACAATAACGGCGCCGGCATGCACCGAGTCTTGACGGCAATGGCATTCATTAAGTCCAACATGCCCTTGGGAGCCACCGCCGAGGTGCCTTTTTTGAGTGATGATGATTCCTATGACGTAGCCGGGTACATCAATAGCCTGCAGCGCCCTATTAAAGAACATACACTTGAAGACTACCCTGATAAGAAATTGAAGCCCATGTCGAGCCCCTATCCGCCCTATGAGGATGATTTTTCCCGGGAGCAGCATAAGTTTGGCCCTTTTAAGCCAATATTCGACTTTTATCTCACCAAGTGGAATGTCGAGAAAAAGAAATAATGAAATTTCCAGCTTTGGTACGCTCCCTCTCTTTTTTATATTCATCCTTTTTATTAGTTCCACTGGTCGCGCACGCGGAAGAATCAGACGACTCTTCTACTGCTCACAAAGAAAAGAACGAAATCGCTGATGTTTTCGTTGTTCAATCCCAAGGGCCAGTTGATGGGCCCTCGAGCGAAGGGAATGAAAAATCTTTTCACTGGATTGAAGACGGAAAGTTCACAGGCCAAGTCAGAAACTTCTTCATGGCCACCACCAATTTTGGTAAACTAAAGGATTGGTATGCGTGGTCAACGGGGGGCAATCTAGGGTACCAATCGGCGCGCTTTCATGGTCTTGGTTTTGGGGCCAAACTCTATGCCTCTGTAGGTGTGGTTGGAAATACAAACGAAGTGGACCCTAGTACGGGTAAGGGCAGCCGCTACGAGGTAGGTTTTTTTGACTTTACAGAGAGGGACAATCGCGAAATTGCTCTCGTTGGCGAAGCCTATTTAGACTATGAGCGAGACGGGCATCTTCTTTGGTTGGGGCGCCATAAGCTCAAGTCACCTCTCTTTAATCCTCAAGACGGCCGAATGATCCCCACCCTTGCCCAGGGCATTTGGTACAAAAATACAGCGCTCAAGGGCATCTCGGCCCAGGCCGGCTTCTTGTCCCATGTCGCTCCCCGAAGTGCCAAGGGGTGGCTGAGCATTGAGGATAGCTTTGGTATCTACCCCCGCGGGCGCAATAGGGACGGGACGCCATCGGGTTATTCTCAGAACACGAGTTCTAAAGGACTATTTATTGGCCACCTCGGTTACAAGAATCAGCTCATTGAATTGAACGGCTGGAACTATTTAACGGAGAACGTTTTTAATGCTCTCTATTCTGAATTCTACGTAAGGCCACAGTTTGCTGGGATAGATTGGAGCTATGGCATTCAATATGTTGGCGAAAGTAGATTGAATGATGGCGGCAATGCAGACCCATCATTGAGCTATTTTCAGGACGCGCAATCCCATGCATATGGGGCCCAATTGCGCGGCACAACGCAGTCAAAGTGGACCATGAGTTTGAACTACAATCGAATCACGGGCCACGGGCGTTTTTTGTTTCCACGAGAGTGGGGGCGAGAAAGTCTTTTTGTTTTCCAGAAGCGCGAGCGCAGTGAGGGTTCGGGTAGTTTACACGCTCTGATGGGAGAGCTTGGTAAAACCTGGAAACTAAAAGATCGGGGAAAATTGAGCTCAAAAATCGGTTATGGTCACTACTATCGAACCGATCCTCAGCAAGCGTCTCTCAATAAATACGCATTTCCTTCGCTCTATCATGCCAACTGGGACACTTTCTATCACTTTTCAGGTCCTCTGAAGGGTCTCGTGGCCGAATTACTCATTACTTACAAAGGCAGTCTCGGAAACGACCACAATAACCCTGCTTTTATTCAAAATAAGGTTGATATGATCAACTGGAACTTTGCCCTCAATTACAATTTTTGATGAGATTGATTGACCGAGGTGGCCCTTCAACATCAATGAATACTCAGTTCACAGATTCCGAGTTGCGCAAGTATTTCGTATCCGAATTCTCTCTTCGCCAGAGGACGTGATCCATAAAATAGTGGTGAATGTTGATAAAGACGGCGAATGCGGCCACGTAAGGTGTTGCTCCTAAACCGATGATTGAAAGCTCAGGGTTGGGGCCCAGCATTGCAACGGTGGCTGCTGTGGTCTCGTCGAGGAAACCGGGTAATCCGTTGAAACCTAGCCACGAAATAGCTACGGCGGTGAGAAAGAAGAGAGAAAGTCGTCCGTAGAGGGGGCCAAAAGAAAAAGCTGCTCGTCCTAGGAAGTTTGTGGGAACTTTCGATTCTTTCTGATCATGCAAGGATTCATTTTTCTTCATCAAGTAGACAAAGTACCAATATTGCAGGGAGTGAAGTCCGGGCACTACGTAGCTGAGGAGGGGATCAAAGGTGGAGTAAATTGTCCACAGCCAGAGCGAAACGAAGTAGCCACAAGTGGCGGCCCAAGGAGGAAAGGGCTGCCGGGCGCGCCAGCGGCGCAAGCTGATATAAGCGACCCCAAAACATGAAGCGATGAGAAGAGAGCCCGAGACGAGCGCGAGGTGGGGTGGTTGTTTGAAGGCCGTGTAGATGAGCCCGTTCTCCTGATAAGTACCGCCCATTTCGCGGGGGGTCGACCAAGCGTAGGCCCACGCGCAAAAACAGTGGCTCAGCAACACCCACCGTTCTTTCGTGTCAAAACGGATATCTCTTCTTGCTGAGAGAACCATGAGCACTCCAAAGCCTTGTTTCACGTAGTGCCAACCGACCAAGAAGAACATGGCCTGGACCATTTGGCCCAAAAGTTCGGCATCTTGCAGTAGGAGGGCCCACGTAATCCACGCTACTAGTAAAAGAGGAACCAAGTACCCAGCCACAATATAGCGAATGCGCTGGGCTCCTTGAAACTCTGTCCCATCGCAACGTTGACGTGTGTTCTTGTAGAAGAGCAGATAACTTACCCCAAAATGGGGATCATTGATGACGTAGGCGGCATAAAAAGCCACCATACTGACAACGTATTCGTGATAATCATTTGGTGCGCCATTGTCCTCTAGAGGAAAGCGCAGGGAGTAGGCGAGAGGAATGAGCACGAGAGTCGCCCCCCCCGTGATCAAAAACTCTCCCAATTTTTCCCACGCGGATTGTATTCGTAGAGAAGACTTGTTCGAATTCGCACGGGCTGCTGTCATGGGGCCCGAAGGTAGCACATGAGTGAGAGTCCTAGTCAGCAGTTGCTTGAAACGATTCGGCACGCTTTGCACGTGCAAGGTATTCGTCCCTTAGAGCGCGTCCAATCTCTTTGGAGTGGTTATGGCGCTATCTGGCGTCTTGAGGTGGCCTCCGCAATCTCAAAGGTCGAGTTGGGTCCCCCTGTTCCAATTGAGGAGTGTTCGATCATCGTCAAGCATGTGCATCCGCCTAGCGCACAGTACCACCCTCGCGGTTGGTCTTCCGATTTTTCTCACGAGCGCAAACTTGAGTCGTACCGGGTCGAGAGATGTTGGTACGAAAAATTCGCTCTGATGTGTGATTCCGATTGTAGAGTGCCCCGCGCTTTTTGGTTGCAAGAGCACGAAGGTAGTTGGATTTTTGTGCTTGAAGATCTGGACGCTCAAGGGTTTTCTGAGCGTTTGACGACCCTGAGCGAGGAGCGGATGAAAGACTGTCTTTCTTGGCTGGCACATTTTCATGCACGTTTCTTGAGAGTGAACTCGAAGGGCCTTTGGCCGATAGGCTCCTACTGGCACTTGGCTACCCGCCCAGACGAGTTCGAGGTGATGGGCGATCAAGTTTTGAAAAATGCAGCCGGGGCTATTGACCTCAAATTGAATCGTGCGCGCTATCAAACCTTAATCCACGGGGACGCCAAGGTAGCGAACTTTTGCTTTCGCCCCCTGAACCACTTGCCCCCAAAACAGGGAGAGCTCAATCTAACGAATGTGGCAGCGGTTGATTTTCAATATGTGGGAACGTCTGTTGGCGTAAAAGACGTGGCGTACTTTCTTAGTAGTTGCCTGAACGAGAGAGAATGCGAGCTTTATGGAGAAAAGTGGCTCAACTTCTACTTCAAGGTTTTGATAGAGAGGGTCAGCGAGCTGGCTCCTTCTATCAATGGTGGCGAGCTTGAAGAAGAGTGGAGAGCTCTTTATGCTTTCGCTTGGGCTGACTTTGTCCGTTTTCTCAACGGGTGGGCACCCGAACACTACAAAGTACACGGCTACAGTGAGCGAATGACCCAGGCGGCGCTTGCAAGCCTCGGTGGCTAAGTCGTTCGGGTGGGGGCCCATGATTTTTTGAGTCTTCGGGGATGCTTGCAAAACAAAAAACTTCACTACCGCCCGAGCCTAGCGGCTTCTGCCCCGAGCACTTACACTACGCAGAGTAAGTTTTTCTCCCTCCAAAAAGGCGACTTTTTCTTGCAAATGTACAGAGACACAGACGTGGTTGGGCACAACTTGAACCCGATCTCCAACTTGGGGACGCCAATCAGTCGATGAGATGTCGATGAGCCCATGCTCTTCGCTCATGGCACGAACGACAATATCTGGTCGGTCGAGCAATACGCCATATCCGCTCAGCACGGGCAGAGGTTCCTTGGCAAGGGCCTTGGTCCCCGCGTCGATAACAACTTGACCTGCAACAGCGGTGCTCACCACAGTGGCAAGAATACTATAGGCACAATCGCTCCAATCTAAGACGCCTTGGCCTGCAATGTCTCGATCTGAATAAACATAGGTACCCGGTCTAATTTCGGTTAGTTCTGGTACTAAATGACTAAGAAAGAGCGAGGGGGTATTTCCGCCGCTCACAATATCACACTCAAAATGCTCCGCTTGAAGAGCGGCAATCGCAGAGCGCAGTCGCTCGCTGACCAATGCGAGAGATTCGCGAAAGTCTCTATCTGAATCCGGGGTGGCACCTCGACTCTGCGCTGGATCAAGCATTGTGTGACGCAGATTTCCAGGATGCACCATCAATCCAGAAAATTTCGTATAAGGACTTTTTTCTGCGGCACGGGCAAGGGAGAGCAATTGTGTATGCTCGCATACACCCGTTCGTGCCCCCCCCAAGTCGAGCTCGATGAGCACTCGTATTTGCCTGGGGGTCTGGGTGCGAGCGCGGTCTTGTAGAGCAAGGCTTAAACGCTCAATCGCCTCCAGAGAGTCCAGGGCAACAATTAATTTCACCCGTTCCGGTAAATTGAGGAGTCGCTTGATTCGAGCAGGATCGACGGGTGGGTACGCCACCAGAATATCGTCAGCGACCTCTGCCATCACTTCCGCTTCTTTGGAAGTGGCCACGGTAACGCCCAACGCGCCACAGGCGAGCTGCATGCGCGCAATTTCCTGATCTTTATGAGTCTTTACGTGGGGGCGTAAACCCAAGCCATGCTTTTTTGCAAAGGCAGCGACCCTATCAATGTTTCTTCGCAAGCGTGAGACGTCGACCACCGCATGAGGTGTTTCAAGAGGAGAGAGAAATGTCATAGACATGGATTGAATTGTGATTGACAGAAGGTAGATTGAGGAATGTGCGGAGTAAACAAAGGTCAGGCCCGATGATGATCGAGCCTGGGGAGGAGACTATTCTGGTAGTCCCGTCGGAGTTCCCACGAGATGGGGAACCCCGTTCATTGGAAGCACTCAGTGAGTTAGGGTAACTTTGTTCAATCCGCGAGGACTGTCAGGATCTAAACCGTTCACGTCGGCAAGGCCACCAGCCAGCAACTGTCCTGCCACCACACCAGCAATAGGAGAAACCCATTCAGGCATTGTGGGTAGCTTGATAGCGACCTCTGACTGAGCAAGAATCTCTTCGTCGTCAGTGATTGAGATCAATCGAGCCGAGCGGTCTTTTACTGTCTCCATGATCTTGGGTACGTCCGCGTGGGTTTTGCCACGAGGGGCGACGAGAACCACTGGAAAACCAGCGCCAATCATTGCAACGGGTCCGTGCAAGAGATCTGCAACGGAATAGGGCTCAGCTACGAGATAGTTGGTCTCTTTGATCTTCAAAGAGGTTTCAAATGCCGTAGAGTAGTTGTAACCGCGACCGATTACGCAAAGATGTTGCATTTGACCAAACGCGCCGAGTCCGGCGATGTGGGCGTTTGCTTCGATGGTCTGCTCTACGAAATCGGGTACGAGTGCAAGTTCAGTCCAGCGAGCTTCGTTGCCCTCCATTGCCGCGGAAATCATGGCGAGGGCCATGAGCTCGGTTGTGTAGGTTTTTGTCGCTGCTACGGCAGACTCAACGCCGGCGCGCAATTGAATCGTATGCTTACTGGCCTTTGCAAGAGGAGAATCCGGCTCGTTCGTTATGGCTACAGTCAGGGCGCCCTGCTTGCTGGCCTCGGCGATGACGCCGACGATGTCGGGGGATTGACCTGATTGACTCACGCCAATTGCCAAGGAGCCCTTCATATTGGGTACGGAACCATAGAGGCTAAATAGGCTGGGTGCTGCAAGGGCACAGGTGAGCTTATTGTGAATACCGTAGACGTATTGGGCGTAACGTGCTGCGTTGTCTGAGCTACCGCGAGCCGCGAAGAGGCCATAAGTGGGCTGTGCCTTTTTGATGTCGGCAGCAAGAGCCTCCACTTCTGCTCTGCCTTCTTTAAGAAGACGGCGAAGTGCCTCTGGCTGTTGACGGATTTCCTGCTGATACTGAATGCCTCGACTCATGGATTTTTTTGGCTTTGTCTTGTGGGAAGAGTTGGAGCCTACATGTACGCATAGGCCCGGTTGTGTACTCTACTGCTTGAGTCCCCGGCAGATTGCGTTTCAAAACTGCTCAATTTGACCATCAATATCGGAGAAAGTATCAACGTGTGCTCTGCTGCTCAGGGCGTGAGACAGGACGTCAGGTAAGAGCCTGCGTTCTCAGATCACTAGAATAGCGGTCTATTCCAGTTTAAACGGCAATTTATACTTACCTCTTCTGCCTTGCTAAGCGTCACAAAACTTTGGAAGCTCCGTCCATGCATTTCCCATTGTCTTTTGTTTATCGAGTGAACTTTAAATATCTTCTTTTTCTTTCCAGTTTCGCCCTTGGAGGGGGCTGCGCAGCAGGTTCCGTTGAGGGAGATCTCGACGGACGTTGTGTGCCGGGCGAGGCGAGAAATTGCGTTTGTGAGGGTGGTGTAGGGAGCCACCAAGCTTGTTTGGACGACGGATCTGCTTTTGGAGTCTGTTTTTGCGGGGATCAAATGAACGGAAGTGGAGGCAATGGTCTCAACTCTAGCTCGGGTGGTTTGACTGCTTCTGGCGGCCTATCGGGCAGTGGCGGTTTTTCAGCCGGCACGGGGGGGCAAAGTGTCCCAACCGGCGGAAATGGTGGGGGGCTCTTCATAGGAACCGGGGGGGCGACGAGCACCGGTGGGGCGACGAGCACCGGTGGAGTGACGAGCACCGGTGGAGTGACGAGCACTGGCGGAGTGACGAGCACTGGCGGGGCGACGAGCACTG
>CAYWLO010000067.1:17108-25198 GCA_964459035.1 uncultured Polyangiaceae bacterium
GGTGGAGTGACGAGCACTGGCGGAGTGACGAGCACTGGCGGGGCGACGAGCACTGGCGGGGCGACGAGCACTGGTGGGGCAAGTGGTACAGGGGGCGGAGCGGCCGGACCGATTGCCTGTGAAATGGGCACAATCAACCCCACAGAGATCCCAAATGTTCTTGTTTGGGAAATCAGCCCACAAGAAGGCACTGTTACCGAGAGTGCTGCTGGGGCCAACGGGCCCATCGAATTAGTCGGCACAGGGGCTAATCCCTATGTTTCTGCAATTCTTAGTCATTGGGTAAAGACAACTGGCCGCGAATGTGTCGATGTGAGTGCCTTTACGGGCGTGATGTTCGATGCCGTTGGTGCCGGGGGGGATGAGCTGGTCTTCAAGGTCGGGGTGTCAGCAGGAGATCCCGCTGGCACCTGTGTGGCAAGCTCCGAGAGATGTTATGCACACCCTCAAACTACGTTCAGTATCGGGACCGCCCAGAAAATTCCCTTTGCGGACCTGCAAGAAGCAACCTGGGGTACGCGGCCTCCCTTCAACGACAAGGAAGTGATTTCCCTCATCTGGACCTCGACCGATCCAGGGGCAGTCTTTACCATCAGCAACGTGCGATTCTACTAACAGGGCTGTCGACTCCAGAGGTGATCTAGTCCGTAAGTTTACGAGTAGATCACCTGTTGAGACTCGAAAGAATGAAGGACACGCCCGGCATTGCCTAGGGTCTCGCTCAGGTCTTTTCTTTGCTAGCTTGAGGAAGGGCGAGACGAAAATGCGCACCGGCAGGTGGTGAAGTCGTCTCGATCAAGGTGAGCTCTCCGCCGAGCTCTTCGGCCATGATGACGCTCGCGTGTAAACCAATGCCATGGCCCGCTTGTTTGTTCGAGTAGCCTAGGACGAAGATGCGAGACTGGTCTTTCAGGGAAATTCCCCGTCCGCTATCTCGTACGTTCAAGTAGACCATGGGGCTTTCTTTTAGATCGCCACTTTCCTCTTGAAGAGTCACGTAAATGTTTCTTTCATCACATTCCTTGAGCTCCTCGACTGCGTTTTTGAGAAGATTTCCAAGTATTTGAACGACTCGGGAACTGTCGGCACAAGCTAACGCAATTTTGGGGGTGTCTAGGACGACTTCTATTGCATTGCGACGAAACGACGCGCCCATCATCTCCACGACATCTATTGTGGTTTCCACCAAATCGAGCGCACCTGGCTTTTTCCGCACGACGCCCCCGGCGTATTCTTGCTGGCGTGCAACAACTTCGCTGATGGCCTGCACCTGCCGTTGAAGATTTTCTGACTCCTTTTTTAGGTGATCGTAGTCCTTTCTAAAATTCTTTTCGACTTCTCTA
The DNA here is from genome assembly GCA_964459035.1 of uncultured Polyangiaceae bacterium. Classification (GTDB taxonomy): domain Bacteria; phylum Myxococcota_A; class Polyangia; order Polyangiales; family Polyangiaceae; genus NIC37A-2. Next base: position 18,452 of record CAYWLO010000067.1, read on the forward strand.
TAAAACGTGGGAATCTTTTTACCTTTGGTATCGTTCGTAAGGAAAGAGCCTAGGTCATTGTGATGATTCGCCATGAGATCGTTGACGCGGCTCAACATGTAGAGAGACTTACTATCTACAATTTGCCCTATTTCTTCTGCTGATATTCGTGCCCCAGTGAGAATATTGCCAATATTATGCAATACATAGCTTGCAATATCAGCCATGCCTGTTTTTCGCGCCATCTCTACCAGGTTGTCTTGAGCATGACGCAATTCTTCGGTGCGTTCTTTGACGCGAGTCTCCAACTTTTCGTTTGAGACTCGCATGGCTTTTTCCCAAGCGCTGCGTTCAAGCTCCGCACCTGCTCGACCCGAAAAAAACTCCAAAACAGCCGCCAACTTTTCGGTATCGTGTCGCGGTTTCGTATCCAATGCAACCAATAGCCCGACTACCTCCCCACTTGAGCGGGTGATAGGCGCCCCCATATAGGTCTCCACGTTCATCTCCTGCAGTAGGGGATCGTCCGGAAATTCAGCGGCTGCGTTTGCAGGGTGAATACAAATACGGTTGCCTGTCAGCACCTCCTGGCAAGGGGTGCCCGCCAATCGATATTCTATATTGTCGATGATGCGGCTCTTTGCCCAAAGCTCAAGAGTGTGAATGGACTCTTGGTTTACCTCGTCTGCTTCGCCAATAAATACGTAGGCAATGTCGAGTTCGCGCGCCATATTCTCGACCAACTGTCGCAAATAGGCATGGCCGGTAAGTAATTGCCCGACTCTACATATTCTAGATATCGTCGAGTAAACGTCTTTATCTGACACGAAGAAGGTCCTTATCGGTGCGGGTGGGTGGGTTTGCCCGCATGAATAGCATTGTAGACGAGCTGTAGTAGTTTTCCGCGCTTCCAAGGCTTTCGTATAAAATTACGCGGCGAAATGTCCTCAGAGTCGAGGATGTCATCAGTGTACCCGCTGACGAAAATTGTGGGCAGGCTTCGCCGTCGCTTGAGAAGTTCTAGCGAAAGAGCCATGCCAGAAATTTCTGGCATAACTACGTCTGTGAGTAGAAGAGCAGCTTCTTTTAGTATCTTGTCGGGTACTTCAAGAGCCGCCACTGGTGAAGAATAGCCTTTTACAGAATATCCATTGGCTTCAAGGGTGCGTACAGTGGCGTCCAATATTCTTGGGCTATCGTCTACCACCAGGATGAGCTCTCCGTGACCTGAGGGTATTTCTTTTTCGCTGCTGGCTCCTGCTACTTTGCAATCACAACAAGGGAGTAAAAGTTCAAAAGTGGTTCCACTGCCAACCTCACTTTCGACACGTATTGCGCCACCCACTCGTTCTATCACTTCTTGTACGACACTGAGGCCAATACCTGTCCCGAAGCCTGCTTCTTTTGTCGAAAAGAATGGGTCAAAGAGCCGTTCGTGTACCTCGGGGGACATGCCTTCGCCGGTGTCCTGTATTCTAATTCTAATTGTGGGTTGGGGAGATCCCCCTAGACGAAGAGCTGCTGGGTGCGAGGCTAGCAAATCATCAGTGGTGATTTTGAGAGAGCCTCCGCCAATCATCGCATCTGTTGCGTTCACCACAAGATTCATCAACACACGACCGAGCTCAGTGGGCGAGGCCAGCACCTGACCTTTTGATTGAGTGTCCAAGTGAAGTTCGATGTCCAAGGGGAGCATTCGACGAAAAAGCAGAGCACTTTCTTGCACAAGGACCGAAATGTCGTGTGGGCGCACGTCCAGTGATTTTTCTCTGCTGAATCGCAAAAGCTGGCGAGTCAGGTCTCCTGCTTCTCGGGCGGCACTAAGTATCACCTTAGTCGAGTCCTGCACATTGGCATCGTCGTAAGCCAAGAAGTCAGCTTCGGCCGTTATTATGGTAAGTAGGTTGTTAAAGTCATGAGCCAGCCCTCCTGCTAATCTACCCACAGCCTCCAATTTGTGTGCGCGGCGTAGCTCGCCTTCAAGGAGAACTCGATCCGTTATGTCGCGCCCTACGCCCACCCGGCCGCCATCTTCTTGGCTACTCGGTCGCTCAACCAATTCGACGATTCTCGTTTTGCCCTCGGTGGTTTGCATACTGAGTGTGAGGGGCTCTTGTAGGTACCCCGAAAGAAAGTTGACTTGAGACTTGTAGGTGCTTTGCCAGTCTTTCAGATGCAGGCCAAAAATTCGCTGAAAAGCCGGAGAAAGATAGGTAATCACTCCGTCGCTCGTGCAATGATAGACAAAATCGCTCGCCCCATTGAGGAGCACGTCACGCTCCTTGAGCAAGTCCTTGAGTTTGGTTGTCTGCTCTCTCGTTTCTCTTTGTAGGCGATACTTTTCACCGAGAGCAAAAACCATCTGTCGTAGCTCGATGCCGTCGAATGGTTTCTTTAAAATGAGGAGCGCGTCCGAGCTTTCAACTTTTGAGTTGAGCTCGGCCCAATTATGATCCGAAAACGCGGTACAGATGATGATTTGAAGAGCGGGGTTTTCCTTGAGAAGATGCGTCATTGTCTCCAGGCCATCCCAACCGAGGGGCATTCGCATGTCGACAATAGCAACGTGATATTGCTGCCCTTGCGCGCAGGCAGTCTCGGACAGCTTCGCGCCCTCTTCTCCCTTGTATGCATGACTGAGTGCAATATGCGGGAATGAAGGTTCATCCGCTACTGAATCGCTGGAACTCAAATCGGCTCCCATCAAGTCGTCAAATAGGCCGCCCAGGGTATCTTCCGCCTCCTCGCCTTGAGGTTTGAGCACTTTTCGGAACGCCTCATGCACGCTCAGATCGTCGTCAATGGCTAGTACCTTAATTTCTTGTTGCCCGTTCAAGCTGTCTCCCCGATCCAGTATGCCGGTAAAAGGCGGCGGGCGCACCCCCCATTCGGCGATTAAAATGAGCTAAGGGAGGGCGTGGGAGATGAGTGTAGGGTGAGGGGGGACCTCCTGGGTTGTGCGCAAGTTGGGCTCCCCTACACAATGACTAAATAATTGATTAGCTACCGATCTCAGCTTCTAATCTATCTAACTCAGCTTCGAGGTTCTCGGGGCTGATGGTGCGTTCAGCTTCTTCTTCTAGGTCTTCTGCCACCGGATAGTTCCCAAGGCGAGTCGTCGGCAAAGCGGGAGCGAGCAAAGGCGCGCCTTGTGGCTCTGGTAGCTCGGAAGGTGAAAGGTGCGCTACTGCGTCGACGTTTTCTGTCGAGGGAGGAGACGCTGTTGTTTCGTCGAGGGCGCTCGAGTCATCGCTCGGCGCGCGATCGCACGCGCAGACGAGCGTGCCGGTGAGGGAGACGACTATGAGTCGTGCAAAATAATGGTTCATTACTTCACCTTCTTCTTGTTCGAGGGAGACTGGAGATGCTCACTCACCCTTTTTCCGTGTTTCTCCAACTCGCGCTTCAATAGTTTCTCCGCACGTGCCTTGAGTTCCGGTTTTTCGCGCGCTTCGGCAAGTTCAATCAGGCGCTGAATGCGTGCGACTCTCCACGCATGGCGACGAAGCTCTTTGCGCAGGGGGGGGGCGAGCGGACGATCTTTTAGTTTGGCTCTGAGCTCTCGTCGGTGTTTCTCTTTTCGGCGGTTCAGGGTCTTTCGGCGACCCTGTTCTAACTTCTTGAGACGCCTCTTGAGTTTCTTGAGATCTTTTTCGTCCAGTTGAACTCTATGAGTTCTCCCCTCCAAGCTTTGGTCTTTTCTAAAGTGCCTTTCTGCCTTTTTGAGTTCCTTTTCTGCTTTTCTTAACTCCTTCTTTGTTTCAGGATGTTTCAGCATTTTTCGTAAGGAATCAGCTTCTCGTTCTCGCCGAGCGTGTGCCTTCCTATTTTCACCTGACGGGCCGTGGGCCGTGCGCTTTTCCTTAGGGGGCTTCGTGCTCTTGTCGCCTGGCGGCTCGGCGCTTCGCTCGCGACCTTTTTCACTCTGGTGGCTCGGCGGCCCCTTCTCTCCCGGATCTGCTGAGGCTGTCGCCGAGAGGAGAAAGGCGAGAACAATTAACTTTTTTGCATAGGTTGGGTGTCGCGATAAGGTTTTTTGCATAGATGACTCCAGGATTGGCCAGAGTACACCGAAATCTCTCCCCGCGCGATGAGTCGGGCGGGCACCTAAGCCGCTTGCACCTTTTTTAAAGGGTCCTTAGCCATCTCCGAGACGGGGAATCGAAATTCAACCGTAGTTCCTCGTCCGAGCTCGCTGCGGACATCAACATGCCCTTGACGCTGGGTGCACTCGTTGCGAACTGCCCCCATACCTACCCCGCGGCCAGAGTATTCGCTTACTTCACTCTTTGTGCTCATGCCATCGGCAAAAAGGGCTTCTACCAGATCGTTTTGATTGGCAGCTGGAAGCCCCAGCGAGTGCGCCTTATGAGTAACTCGCGCCCAGTCAATTCCTCGCCCATCGTCAGATAGAGAGATAATAAATTCATCTCCATCAGTATGAGTCTTTAGGTGAAGATTGCCCTCGTCGCTCTTGCCAGAGCTAGCGCGTTCTTCGATGCTCTCGATTCCGTGGTCGATGGCATTGCGAATCACGTGAACAAAAGACGCCCAAAATGAACCCCAATGTTCTGGGTCCAGTAGTAGATCTGATCCTTCGATACTTACTTGGAGTTCTGGCTTATTGAGGCGTTTTGCAATGCCGCGTGCTTGGTCTGCGACTCGCAGTAGACGGGTGTTTGAGTGTTCTAGTTTCCAGTTGGCCACTCGCCGTGCAATCTCCTTTCTGGAGACCCCTTCGCTGAGAATTTGCGAGAGAGTTTCCTCGTATTCTTTGTCTTCAATTTCTATGAGGGACTCTTTTCTCTCTCCTACAAGTGTTTCCAAGTTCTTTCGCAAGTGTTCCCAGCGAACGCGCAAATCGTGGCGCGATTCTACAGAAGGTCGCTCTCCCAGGTTGATGAGTTCGTCCTCCATTGAGTGACAGAGGGCGCCTACTGTGTTGATTCCAAAAAGCATAGAATTGCCCTTGAGTGTGTGTAGTACGCGCTTGAGGAGATCTTGGTCTTGAAGAGCGTCATCACAAATGTTGATGACCTGCTCACTGGCTTCTTCGAAAAATTCGAGAAAGCCGGTCTTGTCTCTCATGACGCATTCAAAAATGCCCATGACTTCTCTTGTTTCGGCTTCAAATCGTTCTCTTTCCACCTCGTCTGTGCGATCGGAGATCACTATCAACACTCGGCTGAGTTCTTCGCCGGTCATAATTGGCGTGTAGGCGATGCTAAAGTAGCGTTCTCCTACTTCAAACTTACGAGGTAACTGTCCGATGCAGACATCAATGGGGAGAAATCCGTCGCTGAGTTGATCCCAACAAAGACTGAGGGTGTCGGCCACCTGGGGGGCCGAACGTCGCAAGTAGTCCTCAAATGTATCTCCTTCTTTTGCTTCTCCTAAAAACTTTGACACGACCAATGAGCGTTCTTTATACATTACGCCATCGGGAGCTACGGTAATAAATCCTTGGTCTACATGGTTCATTACCAGGCGCATCTCTTGGTTTCTTCCGTCCAAGGCCGCCGTTCGTGAGCGAACTATTTTTTCTAGGCCAATTACATTGTCAAAGAAGCTGCGCGCGATGGAACACGTTGCAAAAGACTCACCAACTACGAAGCCCGCGTGCACGGCGACTACCCAAAATGGCGCATCATAATTGAATATGCTTTGGGGCAAGTAGAGCCACAAGAGGGCGTGGTGCAACGCCACGGTGACCGCTGCGACGATGATCACCATGGGATTTCCGAACACCGCCAACATGGCCAAGGAAGCAAAAAAGTAGAAGTGCATCTCAATCTGCACGGGGCCCTGGCCAAAGTGCACCAAAAGACCACCCACAATCATGGCAGTGAAGCCGTGGGTTAGGGAGACATTGCGCGGGTTTTTGAACGTATTTTGAGCCAATACTGAGACACCCACGGCCATCAAGGTCAATATGCCAGCCAGAGCAGGTCCAGTGTCATTAAAATAGGCAACGGCCATAAAGGCTGGCACGTGGGCGGCGTAGAACCAAAGGGCGATACGGTTGAGACGACTCACATAGTCATGCTCAAATTGGGTCACTTCTTTAGGTAGAAGTGCCGCTGCAAAAAACTCTTTCATCGGATAGGACTTTCTGTGTTCAATTTTTCAGTATTTAAAACCCAACGGGTCGAGAATCTCTTGGAGGCCCTTACTTACGGCGCAGCCAAAGAGTGGTAATTCTTCGACGGCATGGGCGCTGCGCAACTTATGTACAATCTCCAAATCGCGAATGGCCAGGCCCCGTTTTCTCGCCGTGTACCCCCCCACGTAGTCCAATGACCCTCTTGGGTTGGTAACAATAAAGAGAGGAGCGGATTCTAACGAAAACTGTTCCTTGAGCTCGCGGGGACGCAGAACGACGAGATCAAACCCGGCTTGAAGGGCCCGCTTCTCAAATGCATCGTTGTGCCCGACCAGGAGAAGCTTTTCTGTAAAGTCGTCGGGCCGATTCGTCGAAAAGAGATGATCCATTACTCGACGCGAGCAGCCACAATCTGAGTAAAGCACGTGGTACCCAACCCAACGCCCCATATCTTTGTCTTCTCGCAGCTCGAAAAGGGCAGTGCGTACTCTGAGATCTTCGCTTGCTGGCTTGGGCAGGGTGTACCAATGGCCGACCATGAGGGACGCCAGAATGACCAGCATAGTCGGGGCCAAAAGCCAAAACGCCACAAGCTTGAGGGGTCGGGCAAGTCCGTTTTCTGCTTCTACTCCTTCGACCGACACCACAAATTCGCCCCAGGCGGG
>CAYWLO010000068.1:0-24384 GCA_964459035.1 uncultured Polyangiaceae bacterium
CACCCTTTCGTGAACAGCTCACCTCGCTCGTGGATGTCGTCATCAGCACCTTTCCTTGGGTACTCTCAGACCACGATTGAAACCCGGCACGAACTTCCGATCTTTGGTACTAGTGGGCGGTCTCCTTAACTCTCCCTGTGCATGAATCAAAGAAGTTTGCTTCTCTGCTTCCAAATAGAAAAAAAGGAACCACTAGGTGGTTCCCTTTCGATAAACGCTCCACGAAGGAGAGTTGTATTGTTGACTTAGTATTTGCCGAAGTCCTCGATGGCCTTTTTGAAGCGTTTTGCATCAGAAAACATATCTACATTCGCAAATATGTAATGAGCCTTCTGCTCCTTCATGGTCATGGCCAATGCGGCAAGCTCGTCAATGGCAGGATCCTCGTAGCGACTCTTACGGCCAGCTGGCCCAGGGAGTCGATAGTAGGCTTCCGGACGTTTCGAGAGACCTTGATTGAGTGGGTCGCGCGACGCGAGGGTGTCTGTTTCTTCTGCTAAGGCATCCGCTTCATCAGGTTTCCATGCTGGAACGTCGAATACGACATGATCGTATTGCGGACGTACCAACGTGAGAAATGCCTTCAAATTAGCGCGATTTGCCTTATTGGGGACAAATTCACTGGAGGCGTTGAACACAGCCCGCTTCGCATCCAATGCGTCACGAGCAAAAGCCAACGTCTCTAAACTCTCATCAACAACCTTTCCGAGTTTGAATCCCTCTTGGATGATCTCACGAGGGCCAAGGAGGGCAAATTCAAAGCCCTCAGGAGCCTCGCGCCTCCAGCGACGGACAGTGCCGGGGCCAGGGGTAGCGAGATTCGTCTCTTGGATTTCGACGAAGTAATTTTCTTTAAAGTACCGCGTCGCCGGAACGGCGAAGCCTGCACAACCGACGGTAAACATAGCGGGCCGAATGTAGCACATGCATTGCCATGGTGCAGGCGACTTCCATCCCAAGGAGGGGGCAAGGAGTGGAATATTACTGTATTCGTCGGTCTAGAGAGCAGAAGAGGTCGAAATAATAGATGGATTCTATTTGCAGAGGCCGTGATTCGAACCTCAAATGCATGCTGAACTAGAAAATTCTCCCCGGGAGACTATTCGAGGAATGCACATTCGGCAGCACAACCATCGTCTCCAGCATTGAGTCCGAGAATACAAGCTGAGAGATTGCGCGTACGTTCAGACGCTGTCTGTGCCCCACACTCGCTGGCCGAGCACTCGCTCGCGCAGGAGTCCTGAGCCAACTCAAACTGTCCATTGAGGGTGCCCTCAACCCTCCGCGAGTCGAAACACTCCAGCATGCAGGCAATTTCTCCGCCATCGACCACATGTCCAGCAAAAAGTGTGGACCCAAACCCACAGATGGATTCAGGGGACGTCGCATAGCAGGCTTCTTGTTCCGCACAGCAGCGAGACTGCACACACACTTGGCATGCATTTTGGGCGTCGTCGGCTTCACAAGACCCGGGCGCTCGTTCTGCATCAAGGAATGCTTCACAGACGATAGTGGTAGTAGCCGCTGCCCCTGCGGTCCCAGTGGTGGCGTCAGATCCTCCCTCAATATTTTGTAAAAGGTTGGAAAATTCGCCGCTGCGCTCGTCGTCGAGAGATGTCGCACAGGCGCCAGCAAAAAGTGCTCCCAGCGAAAGAGCTGAGAAAAATACCATACGAAAGTAAGTCATAAGAATAAGAATTGAACGAATCGTGGCGAAGGGTCCCAGTTCGCAAGAAAAAGCCCCTCACTGACTACGCATGAGGCTCTACTATGATTCCTTCTATGTAGCGCTCCTGCCTAACCGGACCAGTAAAACCCGGCCTTCTGTGAAAGAAAGTTGCGAGTCTTGGCTCAAACAGAGCGTGGCCGTGGCCGCCTAAAGAATGCCATCGCGAACGCGGCGAACGAGAGGGCCCACCAAGGTTTGTACCCCAAATGGCGAAAGGGGGTATCAATGGTAAGCCAAGCGACATCCTCGGCAATAGCCGCTTTGTGAAAAGTACCGGTATTTTTCATCATGCGACCTACAGGATCGACAAATCCACTGACGCCGCTATTGGTCGAACGCACAAAGAAACGTCGCTGCTCGATGGCGCGCATCTTGGCCAAAGCCATATGCTCCCAAGGTTCGGCGGTATCGCCAAACCAGGCGTCATTGGTCATATTGACCAAGAGTTCTGGGTTGCCGTGCTGCATGAGTCGATTGACGAAGGTGGGGGCAATGTCTTCATAGCAAATGAAGGTGGCGATCTCGTGGCCCTCAAACAGCAGTGGAGCAAAACTCTTTCCTGGAGAGAAATTACCCGAATTGGGAGAATATTCGTAAAGAATTGGAAATTCTTCACCGAAAGGCAGGTATTCACCAAACAAAAGGAGAAACTGTTTGTCGTAACGTCCCTTGATATTGCCTTTTCGATCGGAAATGAGAGCACTGTTGAAGAGCGCGTGTTCACGAGCATCATCTACTGCGCGCCATAGAACTGCACCAATGATGGTGGGAACACGTAGTCGCCGGGTAACACGTTCTTTGTAAAAACGATGAGCCTGATCCTCCTGCACAGCTCCAGCAATCGCCGTTTCCGGCCAAACCGCGAGTTCGATCTTTTCTTGAGCGACGAGCTTTCTGGTGAGACTAATATTAGTCTTGAGACCATCGGCAGGAGACTGCAGTTTATCAGTTAGACTGATATTTGCCTGTACTATCCCAACTCGAACCTTTTCCGCGTTTTCGACGATTTCGTCGATCTGCACAATGCGTACAAGCCCATAGGAGCTAGCGATAAGGGGTACGAGAAGAAGAAATGAGGTGCGAATCCAACCCTCTGCTCGAAAAGCGCCGGAAAAACTGAGGGCTTGTTCTCCCCGAAGGCTCATGCGCCAGCGATAAATAACCGATGAAATTGCCCAGCCTGGAGCGAAAATAACCAAGGCCACCAAGAGAGGACCTCCAATTTCAGCAACCTGAGCTATTGGATAAACCAAGTGCATGGTCGCTCCGAAATTGTAGGGAAAAAGCAGCGGATAGACGGTTTCGCAGGCAGAAAAAGCGGCGACGAACACAAAACCAGCGGGCCAACCTCGGGCGGAGGCTCGCGCATAGAGCCAACCAAGCAAAGAGAAGGAAGCTCCTTGGTACGCGCAAAGAAGCACCATCAGTACGGCGCATACATTGGTAGAAAAGCCGCTGAATACTTTCAGCATTTCTAAGAGCCAGGAAAACCCTAGAAGGTGGGAGACCAGTCCGACGGCTAGACCTTGCATTGCAGCTCGGCCTGGTGTTGCTCCTCGTAACGCCAACATCCACGGGATCCAGGCTATGAACGCAAAGCCCCAATAATCTACCCCGGGAAAGGCCAAGTAGTAGAGAAACCCGGTCAGGCTAGCTGCAAAAATACCCCACCACTTACTCATGAGCGGAAGACTATTAGGCAAGGATCTTTTTCACCTTGGTCATGAGCTCATCAATCTTAAAAGGTTTGGTCATGTAGTGGCGCGCACCCGCCTGAATTCCCTTGATTGTATCGAGCGGGCCGTCGCGCGCGGTCAGAAAGATAATCGGAACGTTGCGCAATTGCGGTAGCATCCGTAAACGCGATGCCAACTGGAATCCATCCAAACCAGGCATCATTACATCCAGCAGCATGAGTTGCGGTCGCACTTCACGGGCGAGTGCTAAGGCCCGGAGACCATCGCTCGCCGTGATGACATCAAACTCTTGGGTGAGTACCCGCTCGAGAAGCCGACTGATAGCTGGATCGTCATCCACCACCAGAACTCGTTTCTTTACAGAATGTGTGGGGGAAGAACGGGTTCCAGTCATGGGCTCCTGCACCCCTTAGGACTTCCAGCCCCCCCATTCAAGCTATCAATCGCTCTCCCCTTGCTAACTCTGGCCTGGCGTTCAATAAAAGACACAATTCAATGCCCCGTTTGCTGCATATTGAGGATGATCCCGCGAATCGTCTACTCGTTCGAAAGTTATTGAAGCCAGCTGGTTTCGAAGTGGTCGACGCAGTCGATGGTCCTGAAGGAATACGAAAAGCCGCCGAAGGCTCTTACGACCTTATCTTGGTGGACATCGCGCTGCCGGGGCTAGACGGTTACGAGGTTACATTACGGCTTAGAGCAGAAGAATCTCTTAAAAATGTACCGATTATTGCTATCACAGCAGAAGGTAATCGGGACACTAGCCTTTCAGTAGGATGCGATGGCTTTTTGCAAAAGCCCATCGAGGCGCGCTCATTTGTGCGCACGCTTGAGGGTTACCTCAAGGGAGAGAAAGAGAGCATCAGCGCAGAAAAAAGCGGTAAACATCTGCGTGCCCAGTCCCAGCGCATCGTGGCACATTTGGAGGAAAAAGTAGCTGAGTTGAGCTCTGCGAACGAGCGATTGGTCGAGCTAGACCAAGGTCGCAAGGAGTTTTATCGCAACATCTCCCATGAGCTGTCCACTCCAATGACGCCAATTGTCGGTTACACGAAACTATTGCGAGACCAAGAGCTAGGGGAACTCAATGGTCCGCAATTGAAAGCTGTGGGAGCGATTGGAGAATGCGTTGATAGACTACGCCTTCTGATTGATGATCTTCTCGACATCACTGGCATAGAGACAGGGCGACTTCGATTCGCAGATCTTCCTTTCGATTTGAGCGAATGTCTCCAGAAGGCAATCAACTCGAGTGCCAAACTGCGACAGAAGTACGCTCAGGCTTTATGCTGTCAGCTACCCTCGGGACAAATGGCGGTTTCTGGAGATAGGGGCCGGGTCACGCGAGCCATCGAGCAGTTGCTCGAAAATGCCAGCAAATTTAGTCCAGAACAATCGTCGATTGCTCTCAAAGTCATGGCGCTCGACGCGGGCGGCTTTGAAATCGTTGTAGCGGATCAAGGACCAGGTATCTCAGAGGACCTCGCTTTACGCGTGTTTCAGCCTTTTTTTCAGGTGGATGGTTCACCCACCCGGGCACAGGGAGGCACCGGGGTTGGATTAGCAGTTGCTCGGGGAGTCGCCCGAGGTCATGGTGGGGAGTTGACATTGCAGTCTCCCTGCAACGAAATAGTCGAAAACGTATCTCATTGTGGGTCCCGTTTCTGTTTCGTGATCACCCGTAAACCCTACTGACCTAGAGACTATCTTGAGTATTTATCTCGACTGGAACGCCACCAGTCCGCGCCATCCGCTCGTCGTGGAAGCAATGAACAATGCCGAAGGCGATGCCTGGGCAAACCCTTCGAGTGTACATGGAGCTGGTCGAGCTGCTCGCCGCTACGTCGAAGACAGTAGGGAGCAAATTGCCCGCCTCCTCGAAGTGAGCCCTCGGGATATTGTTTTTACCGCTGGAGGAACCGAGGCGAATCATCTGGCTCTTTCTGGCGCCCGTTGGCTGGTGACTAGCCGCATCGAGCATCCTTCTATCGTCGCGCAGGCAGAAGCCTTGGCGGTCGGAGGCGCTCGTGTTGAATTCGTCGACGTTGGGGCCAGCGGAATCATCGAGCCACTCGCCATAGAAGAGGCTCTTTTACGTGTCCTAGGCGATTGCCCTCCGAGCGTCCGGGACGCGCAAGCTGGGGGCATTTCTAACTTGAATACTCCTTTGGTCGCGGTCATGGCCGTCAATCACGAATCGGGAGTGTTACAGCCCATACAAGAAATCAGCGAGCGGGTGCGTGCCTTGGGTGCACGGCTTCACGTCGACGCTGTTCAATTACTTGGTAAGGGCAATAGCGATCCACTTCACTATGCGGACAGCATTTCTCTTTGCGCCCACAAGATCCGAGGTCCCAAGGGGATTGGCGCCCTTGCGTTCGGGTGTGGATGGACACCCGAACCATTGACTAGAGGCGGAGCGCAAGAGAGAGGTCTGAGGCCGGGGACGGTGGATGCTGTTGCCGTCGCGGGCTTTGCAGCTGCCCTCTCCCGAGTTGATGCTTCACGAGAGGGATACAAGCGTGCAGCACATCTTCGCGAGTGTCTCGAAGAACGTTTGCTGCGAGATGCGCGACCGGCGATCACCCTTCATGGTCGTGAGCAGCCGAAACACAATCACGTTCTCAACTTTCGGGTCGAGGGATGGAAAGGTGATGAACTCGTAGCTGCGCTCGACCTTGCCGGCATTTGTATATCGAGCGGTAGTGCATGCAGTGCTGGCTCATCGGAGCCCTCGACGATTATCTCCGCGATGTTGGGGCGTGAGGCAGCCGTGGGTGCGGTGCGCATAAGTTTTGGCGAAGAGAGCACTCAACAAGACTTGGACGTACTTTTCTCGGCTCTTTCGAAACTTGGGATCCTCCCTCCGCAAAATGGGATCCAGAAAAGCACCGAGGTTACATTTGCACAGGACTGAGAAAAGCACCGAGGTTACATTTGCACAGGACTGAGAAAAGCACCGAGGTTACATTTGAGCATTCACTCAATTGCAATAATTAACTTGAGAACCTCGCGCTAACTATTCGTAACTCCAAGCTTTGTCATTGATGTATAGAGGGAGATACCAGCCGCGACCGAGGCATTGAGAGATTGGACTTTCCCTGATTGATGAAGGCGTACCAAGCGATTACACGCCTTGCGCACACTGCGGCCCATTCCCTTTTGCTCGCTCCCGATGACCACGATGGTGGGACCGCGCAGAGCCGCTTCATGAAGTTGCTCGTCCGCATCGGGGGCCAAGCCCAAGACGTTGATTCCTGCTGCGCTCGCTTCAGCAAGTGTGCCGTGCAGCGACTGAACTCGGCAGAGCGTTGCGTGTTCAATCGCCCCTGCGCTCGCTCGAAACGTAGTCGGCGAAAGTGGAGCAGATGAGGACTCTGCCCAAATTACGGGCGCTGAAGCAATTGCCACTGCGCTACGAATCACCGCGCCAAAGTTTTGCGGATCGACCACTCCGTCTAGGGCGACTGCTAGTAAATCCGCTCGCAACATGAGATCTGCCCAAGGGGTAAATTCCAAGGGAGGTGCGAACGCGGCCACTCCTTGGTGGAAGGCTCCGCCTGCGAGGCGATCTAAATCGGCTCGGGGCACCTCCTGTACTGTGACCCCCTGATCTTCCGCAAATCTGCGAATAGCTTGAGAGCGCACTCCAGTCCCTGCCTGTACCAAGACGCTATGGGTTCGCGCCGCCCAAACGCGAATCACTTCGCGAACTGCTTGCTGGCCCAATACAAGGCGTAGTCCCTCGGGCGTGAGACCGTCAATATTTCTTTCTTTTCGCTGGTCGGTTTTCTGAGCATATCGGGGAGAGCCGTATCTTGTCGTCTTCATATTAGTGTCTCTTTCATTGTGGCTAGGAGAGTGGCGGCTGCTTTTGCAGGATCCTTCGCATCGCGTATGGGTCGACCGATGACGAGAAGATCGGAGCCTGCCGCGAGCGCGCTTTCTGGCGTACCCACTCGCTTTTGATCGCCGTGGTCGGAGCCGCTGGGGCGAATTCCTGGGGTGACAAGAGTCATGCCGGGGCCGACCAGTTTTCTCACTTGGGCGACTTCGAGGCTAGAACAGACGAGGCCGCCCAGGCCCGCTTCCTGGGCGAGTGTAGCAAGTCTAGCCACCTGTTCGCTCGGACTTGAGGTAACCCCGGTGGATTTTAGGTCATCGCTGCTTAAAGAAGTGAGGACGGTGACGCCTAGTACGCAAAGGGCCGAGCCTTCTTTTTGTGCCTGCTCTGCCGCCGCTGCCATCATACCCGGACCGCCGGCCGTATGAATGGTGAGGTACTTCGCTCCTAGGGAGGACGCGGTGGCGACCGCTCGTTCGACGGTTTTCTGAATATCGTGCAACTTGAGATCCAAAAAAACCTCGCACCCGAGTTCTCGCACCATAGCGAGGGCTGCCGGACCTTCTTTGATAAAGAGTTCAAGGCCCACCTTGAGTACGCCCGCGTAGGGCGCGATCAGTTCAGCTCCCCGGCGTGCTTCTGGAAGGGTGGAGTAATCCAATGCGAAAGCCAAACGGCTCCGGGCGATACTTTCTATCTCTGACATGCGCTTGGGCGCGTTCTAGTCGATTCGAGAGGGCTCTGCAGCTCTTAGGCACATCTACATGAAAAAAGCCTGAACCATTTGGTCCAGGCCTTTTTGTTTGACTCTTAGAGTCCGCCACACATCGGATCGCCAGGCGAACATGCCGGTCCAGCTTTCTTCTTTTTGCTTGGGCGCTTGCGACCTCCACCTCCACCTCGGCGCGTTGCCTTGCCGCCTTTGCCTTGTGCCGCAGCCTCTTTCGCAGCCTTCTGAGCAGCTTCTAGCTTCGCAATGAGAGCAGCTTTCTCTGCCCCGCTCATGGTCGCTGCGTTGTCCAACTGAGCCTTTAGCTGAGCCATCTCTTTATTAGCCGCGGACTCGGCTGCGACTTGCTGAGCTTCAAAGGCAGCTTTCTCTTTTGCCGCCTGCTCGGTACTGTTGTTGAAGGCAATGCCGCCGCCTACCGCGCCAAGGACCAAAACGGCAGCAACGCCGATGACAGCCATCTTGAGCTTTTTCTTTCCTTCGTCTTGATGCAGAGCGGCAAGTTTCTGCTCATGGTCTTGAGCCTGGGCAATTTGGGCGAGGCGTGCTGCGTGCTCGTGCTCAGCCTTGGCCTTGTCAATTTCCCCCTGTGCGGCGGCCGCAACGCGCGCCTCCTCCTCGCGCTTGCGTAATTCTTCCGCTCGTCGCGTCTCTTCTGCCTCCGCCAAGCGTCTCTCGCCCTCTTCACGTTTTGAGCGCTCTTCGGAGTCGATACGATCTTTCTCAGCCTTGACGGCAGCAGCCTTCGAAGCTTCTTCATCTTGAAGGCGATCTTCCTCTAGGCCCATCAGCTCGTTGAGAGAGAAGAGAACTGAACTTTCGTCTTTGTCTGCCATTGGTTTCTTTTGGGCCGTATTTTCTTTGGGGGAATAATGCTTCGACGATTTATAGCCGTCGGGTGCTAAACTGGAGGAACCGCGAGTGGGTGCGCTCAGCAAATATCAATCAGAGTGGAAGACCTCAAGTGTAAGTACGAAATGAAAGCCTCAAATGATGTCGAATTATAGTACAGCCAAGCGATAATTCCACAAATTCAAAGAAATTCATATCTAACTGCAATTTTCTTTGAAGCACTCCTATGTTTTCGAGGTTTTGGTTCAGTTCAATTGTGGCAAGTCCGACGTGAGGGCTTGGTTTATTCTTTCCACATGATCTTCCAAGGATTGTGTTTGAGATCGCGCATCAACTCCTGAAGATCGTCATAGATAGCTTCGTCCATGAGCAATGCTCCAGCTGTTCCTCGCCCCGATTTGACGTGTTTGAGAATAGAATCAGCGTCGCGTGCTGCATTTTGGGCTGTCCCCAATAACGCAACCGTCTCTTGGGTGATCGTCCTGTAGGACTTGAGCTGAGCGTCATTGGAGACAAATGCTGAGAACTTGCGCCCGTCTTGCAAGAGCAACTTCGAGTCTTGCATGATGGGCTCCAAATTTTCATTCACGACGCGGGTTGTGTTGTCCAAACGGGCCATGATGCGATTGATGCGGGCGCCGTCAATATATTGCTCGCGCGCGGCAGCAAGAGTTTCCTCCGCATGAATCGTCAGTGAATCAATACGCTCGATGATATGAGAAATATCCTTTTCATGTTTTGACAACATTCTACCCGTAATTTGGAGGGTTTGATGAAGGCCATCGAATGTTTCACCAATCTCCTTCTTGTTGTCGACCACGCCGCGGTATCCGCTGTGCAAAAGTTGATAACTTTCGTTGATCAACTGATCGAGCCGGGGGGGAGAAGTACCGGCGACGGTGGATTCATCTGGCAGGGGTCCACGAGAATAGGTCCCAGGATCGATAGCTAGATGCATCTCGCCTAGCATGCCTTGGGTGGTCACATAGAAATGAGCGTCTTCGAAAATAGCATCCTGGTGGCGCGCCTCAATGTCCGCCACCACACGAATGGGCGGAAGCGGTTGACCTTCTTTGTCCAATTTGCCCCCAAGAAATTCGATGGCTGTCACCCTGCCCACCCGCACTCCGCTGATGCGAACGGGTGCGCCAGACTGCAGGCCACCTGGGTTGTCAAATGTGACAAAAACCCGAAACGTGGGCTGGAGGCTCAGCCCCCCCAAGAGTACGACGAATCCGACAAGAAGGACGAGGGAGGCTACAATGAGCCCTCCCACCTTCATCTCCATACTACGCTGACTCATAATTCGTGCTGATTCATGTCTACCGGTGGTGGATCATGTTGTTTCAAGAGGACCTTCAGGCTCCCCTTGAATAAATTGTTGAACAATAGGATCCGTGTTTTGGCGAATTTCTGCGGGAGTTCCAATCGCCTTCACTTTACCTTTGTACAGCATGGCCACCTTGTCCGCGATGGAAAAAATGCTGCGCAAGTCATGAGAGACCACGATACAAGTGACCCCTTCTTTTCTCGATAAATCTAAGATCAAGTTGTCGACTCTGCGCGCGCTGACAGGATCCAAACTCGTGGTTGGCTCGTCAAAGAGGATATACTGGGGGCGCAGAGCCAAGGCACGCGCGACAGCCACCCGTTTTCGCAAACCATCTCCTAAATCAGAAGGAGAATGAGCTGAGAATTGTCCCATTTCGACCTTTTCAAGAAGCTCTTGGGCTGCACGTAGAGCGATTGGTGGCGGCATGCCTTTCGGAAAACCGTCCTGGGCATGCTTGCGTAAGGGCAGTGCTACATTCTCTGCGCAGGTCATCGAATCAAAGAGAGTGGCATGTTGAAATACTAGGGCGCACTTTTTACGTATAGGGTAAAAGTCCGCCTCATTGAGATCAACAATGTCTTCTCCGTCCACGCGAATTTGTCCCGCGTCTGGACGAAGTAGACCCACTACATGTTTGATCAACACGCTCTTGCCCACGCCCGAGGTTCCAATCACAAAAAGAATCTCTCCCTCGTTTGCGCGCAGCGTCACTCCATCCAGAATGACTTTGGAGCCGAATCGTTTTTTTACGTCGATGAATTCGATCATGAAAAAATGACCTGACCAATTGTGCCAATCAAAAATCCGAGAATGATCACCGCGAGAGATGAGCCTACCACAGCGCGGGTCGTCGCGTTGCCGACTCCTTCCGAGCCACCAGTTGTATAGAGGCCGGCATGAGCGCTGATTAGAGGAATTGTCACCCCAAAGACGACGCTCTTGAACAAGCCGATTCCTAAGGTTGTGCCATTGATAAATCGACCGTCCAGAAAAATATTTGGGTTGATACCGAAAGACCAATACCCGGTCATTGCGCCCGTGAGTACGGCAACCGAACCGCCAAAAATGGTCAGCAAAGGGGTGACCAAAGTGCAAGCAACTACACGTGGGGCTATGAGATAATCGATAGGATCGGTTCCGCAAAGGCGCAGCGCATCGAGCTGGTCGGTTATTTTCATCGAACCTATCTCAGCCGCAATTCCTGCGCCCACTCGAGTCGCTAACATCAACCCGGTAATTGTAGAGGCCAGGTCTTTCACCAAGAGCTCAAGATACGCAGGGCCTACATTACTTGTGTCGGGAACGATACGTAACGCCTGAAGGCCCGCTTGGTAGACGAGGATCGAGCCTACGAAGCCTAGAACAAGACAAATAAAGCTAAGGGAGCGAAGTCCTATCTCGTACATTTGTCGATAGACCTCCTGTGCCTCAAGACGACGAATGGCAGGGAGGACGTTGGCCAGCATGCCAATAGATCCTCTGGCTGACTCGCTGGTGTTCACCCTGAGGCCAGGCAATTGAGGAGCGATACTTGGGCGGGGTGGGGAGGGGGGCATGCTCGCGCGCGAGCGGCGTTCCTTTGCGTCCATTAGGCACTCCCCCGTGAAGCGAAGGAAACGAGGGCATCGAGAACAAAGATGAGGATGGCGGTGACGACGACACTATTGTTGACCGCTTTGCCAACCCCGGGAGGCCCTCCCGAGGCGTGCATTCCGAAAGAAGTGCTGCAGGTGGCGATTGCCAGGCCAAAAACAAGGGCCTTCACGAGGCCGTGGACGACGTCTCCCGCTCCTAACAATCCCCCCGTGAGACCGTTCCAAAATGTCATAGGATGCACCCCCATCAAGATTTGCCCCGTGATGGCCGCGCCCATCAGGGCAACACCCATTGACAAAAGCGTGCCCACAAGAGTCGTGAATGTAATGGCGATAATTCGCGGAGCGAGGAGGTATCCTGCCGGATCTATTGCTAAGGCACGCAAGCCATCGATTTGATCTGTTACTTGAAGGGTAGCGAGTTCGGCAGTGTTATTTGAGCCCACTCTACCCGAGATCATCAGGCCCGTGAGGACAGGACCGACTTCTCGCAAAATTCCAAATCCAGCTCCCCAGCCAAGCAAACTCTCGGCTCCAACGCGTCCGAGGAGGGGGGCCGATTGAACCACCATGATGCCCCCCACGAAAAGCGCGGTGAAAAAAATCACGGGAATCGAATGGAGTCCCAATCGAACCAGGGCCTTGCCCAGTTCTTCGAAGTCGAGCTCGCCACGTAGAGTGGCACGAATTGCACGCAATAAAATGATGCCTTGCCCGCCGATGCTCGCAACGAGCTGTGTGGGGGCGCCGGTCATTCTAGAGAGGGCCATCGGTGCTGCCCTTGAGAAATTGCTGTATAATAGGGGAGTTCACCTGACGGAGCTCGGACTCTGGACCTTGAAAAAGCGCTCGGCCTTTGTGCAGCATGAGCACCTGATCCGCGACGGGTAAGAGGCGATCTATATCACTGGAGACGACAAGTAAGCTGGCCCCCAAGCGTCGGCGCTGCTTGCGTAAGAGGGCAAAGGTGCGACTTGTGGTGACGGGATCAAGCCCCGCTGCGGGCTCGTCATAGAGTAGCACGCGAGGTCGGGTAATGGTCGCTCGGGCAATGCCCACCCTCCTTTTTTGTCCCCCGGAGAGCCCCGAAGGCATGCGCCGTTCAAAACCGCTCAATCCGACTGCCGCGAGTTCTTCTGCCACTCTTTCCTCAATGTCTTTCTCATTGAGTTGGGACATCCGTCTGAGAGGAAATGCCACGTTTTGCCCTACAGTCATGAAGTCGAAGAGGGCCACGTTTTGAAAGAGCATGCCAATGCGCGCTTGAACATGGCGGCGCGTTGCCTCCGATGCGCCGACCATCTCCTTGTCCTCAACAATGATGCTACCAGCATCGGCGTCCACCAGCCCTGCAATTGCCCGAAGCAAGACACTCTTTCCTGAGGCGGGTGGCCCAATGATACCAAGCAACTGAGCTCGTTCGGCTCGCAGCGAACACCCCCGCAAAACAGGAGTGTCAAAAGACTTGTAGAGTCGTTGGACCTGAATCATAGAATACTGAGGGACTAAAAGTTAAGGTGAACCATTAGAACTTTGTGCGCGTTATGTCCAACTTTGGATTGGACGGAAATTTAAGTCCGCGAACTTTCCTCGAAATACAGCCTGCGACGCCGCCATTGTGTGGGGTTGTGCGAATGGTAACGCCGACGGCTCGACCATTTTGAATCGCGGCACAGACGCTGACACCCATGCTGTCGGGAACTCCGCAACCGTTGAGATAGCTACCGCTATTCAAAACGGCCCCCAATTGTCCCACGGTGAGATCGGCGACGCCCTTTTCTCCCATTTTCATCTCCTGCACGTAGGCGGCCTGTGCGGCTTCACAGCTCATGCCTCCTCCAAGTTGCGGAAACCCGCCGACGGTGCCACGAATACGCCCGCCCCGTTTCTTTCCAGCTTTTACCTTGAGTCCTTGGTCGGACTCAACATTGGCGGAAGTCTCCTCAATGACAGCGATTTCATCGCTTTTAGAGCCGCGAGACTGCATGAAGGCAAAACCAGCGACAAGCAACGCAGCCCCGACAATCGCTACTCCCACGATCGCCTTGCCCATCGTCGATCTCGACTCCGCTTCGACAGATTGGTTGAGAGCTACCTTTTCAGCTTTCTCTTGGCGTCCCATGCGAGCATGGCGGGCAAAAGCAGAAAAATCGGAAGATTCTTTGATTGACACCTCGCTTCCGTCGACAGAATCGCGAATGATGTCCTCCTCTTCAAAAGTATGGCTCGCGATTTGCTGCAATAATTCGACCGCCGAAAATGGACCGTGATCCATTCCTTGGCGCACTGCGACGTAACGAGGGCGAGGATCTGCTTCGAGTCGCACCTTGGTTTGCAGCATCGCTTCACGTTCGTTGGCAGGGACCGCCACTTGGGCAGACCGTGAGCCCATTCCAGGAGGCAAGGGAGCATTTTGAGGGACACCGGCAATTACGTGATGAGTCGATGAGGCACTGGGCATGGGGGGTAAAAGGGACATGGAGACATCCACGTCAAAGCCGTCTAGGCCGTCAGCGTCGGCTGCAGGGGGCGCTGCGCTATAGCGGGGTTTTACGTGATAAAATGCCTGTGCAAGCGCATTGAGATCGTCGGGTCGATGGCTTGGATCCGATACCAGGGCCTTCGTTAGAATCATCTCTAACTCACCTGATACGTCGCTAACTAATTCGGAGGGGCGTCTCATATTGGGGCCCACCGACTCCAGAGTAATGAGCTCGTAGAGAATAGCGGCGATGCCATAAACTGAGGCGTGGGACCCTCCCGCGTGCGCCCCTTGGGACTCGGGTGCCAAGGTGGCGACATCTCGGGGGTCAATAGGAGGTTGAGCCGAAGCAGCACTGGCGTGAAAGTGATGGTCTTCGCCTTCGAAGAGGGCTCCTGGGTAGAGAAAGAAATGGTAGCCCTTGCGATGCTGATCAGCGAGTTCGGCTGCCAGGGGCACGATGATACCGATGGCGTGAGCAACATCCATCGGTTTGCCGGAGGCGCGGAGGGCTTCAATGCGAGTGCGAAGAGTAATTTCAGTCATGAGATTTTGTGTCCCCCGGGGCGTGCTGAATGGCTCATTGGCGGGGGGCGGGGCCGGATACTAGTCAGAATAGCGGCTAGCTCCAACTCATTGCTACAGTGTCCCTGGAAGTGATAGGGTCCGCGCTGTAATGGATCCAAGAGAGTTAGAAGCGCTCGCCAAACGGCTAGGCGAAAATGCGAACGACACCGAAGCGTTGAACGCGGCATATGCCCATGGGCAGCAGGACCCCCGTGGTTACGCCGTTTTCTTGGAGAAAGCGGGGGGCGCGTCCGTGGACGCAGCCTCCGGCGCCCATTGGTTTTGCGAGGCCGCAACGGTTTGGACCACGAGCTTAAATGACGCCCATCGTGCCGAGCGCGCTCTTGTTCGCGCAATCGATAAAGATCCATTGCACTCTGGCGCTACCGAGAGATTGGTGGCCGCGTACAACGAGAAAAGTAACAGCAAGGGCGTTGCGGCCTTGCATGCACGCCGTGCGAAAAGCGTCGAGACAAGACTTGCCGAACAACCCGAATTAAAAGCTCAAGTTGCAGAAATTTATTCTGAATTGGCGCGGGTTTTTACGGAAGAACTGCAGCTACCCGACAAAGCTCTCGAGTCCTATAAAAAGGCTGCAAAGGCCAATCCTGAGGACGCCTATGCTATCTATCAAGCTCGTGAACTACTGAAAGGAGCCGAGCGCTGGAAGGAGGCGTTACCTTATTTTGCAGCAGAGCAGGCCTTGGTACAAGATGACCATGAGCGACGTGCAGCACTTTACGCTGATGAAATTGAAGTTTGTCGTCAAGCAGGTGCTACCAATCAACTCATCGACGCCCTACGAGGTGCTCGTGCTGTGGACACGACCGATGATGCTGGCATTAAGCAACAATTGGCCGCCACCATATTAGAATTGGTTCAAGAAGGAAAAAGTCGTCCCCCCGAAGATATTGTTGAGGCCACGGCTCTTTTTGTCGAGTTGGCGGAAACCTACGACGGTGAGCACGGCCACTCCTACTCCGAGTGCGCTCTTGGTTTGGAGCCGGGGAACGATCGTGCAGCCCAGTTAGCAATGCACTACGCCGAGCAAATTGGAAAAACCACTGAAACCGCACACTCGATAGCATCCTACTTGGCTGCCAATCCGGAGGGCGCAGTAGCCGAAGACGCCCGAAATCTTGTGGCAGAAGCTTTGAGTGCTGGTGGAGACGAAAGGCTGATAGCGGCTCTCACTCCCGCTGAAGACGCCTCTGCAGGGGTGAAAGCGGGCGCATTCTCCGTGATTGCCCGCGCGATGCTTGCCCAAGGCAAAGAAGACGAGGCCCGTTCCTACTACTCGCGCGTGATTCAAGCTTCGCCTGCGGACGAGACCGCTGTTGCCCATCTCGCCGAATTCATGCGCGGCTCAGACGATGCCGGGCTGCGAGACCTTCTATTGAAAGCAGCTAAAGTAGAAGGCGCCGCGGCCGGTCAACGTCAGGCGTGGTTCGCTGAGGTTGCTCAGCTTTGCGAGACGACACTGAACGATGTGGACGGTGCAATAGAAGCCCGGCGCCAGTTGGTGTTGATGGACCCTTCCGATGAAGATGCGGCCAACCTTCTCGAAGAAACCTTCGAAAAGGCCGAAAAATGGGATGAGCTTGCTGAATTGCTCGCACGTCGTGCCGAGTACGACGCCGATCCAAGCACTCAACTTGAGCGCGAATTACGTGTGTCTGCGATACATCGTGATCACAGAGGGGACAATCTTGCGGCTGGCGAAGCCATGGCCCGAGCTGCCAAGCTAGATCCCGATGAAGAGGAGCGAGCTCTTTCAGCCGTTGATCTTTATGTGGCGGCCAATCAACCCTCCAAGGCTATCGAATTTCTCCAAGGGCTTTTGGGAGAGATGCTGGGTGAAGAAGCACGGTCAAATTACAACGCACGACTGGGCGAACTCTTAGAAAAGGGCGGACGTATTCTTGAAGCGGGGGTCGCTTATGGTGAGGCCGCAGCGGGCGCAGATCGGGTCGAATTATGGCAACATGCCCAGGAATGCTTTGTTCGGGAGAAGGTCTGGGATAAAGCAGCCGCAGCAGCAGCTTCCCGACGGCAGCTCACCGACGATCCTTCCGAAAAAGGGGCTCTCTGTTCGCAAGAGGCAGAGTACCTCACGGAAATGGGCGACGCCGAGGGGGCGGCCGCTAGTTTGAAAGAGGCATTGGACTACAATCCAGGGGATGCCGCCGTAGCCGCTCAGTTGGAGCGCTTTTACGAAGGCAATGAGCGTTTCGGTGAACTTATCTCCCTTCTTCTTAGCCGTGCCACGGAGGTCGAAGACGCGGACCTGCGCGTTGCAAGTCGCAAGCGTGCTGCGTTTCTCCAACGAGATAAGATGCAAGACAGTGAGGGTATGCGGCAGGCCCTTCTTGATGCGTTGGAGGATGGTGAAGATGCCGAGTGCCTGCGTGTACTTGCTGATGACGCTCAAGCTCAGGGCGATCAGTCTGCGACAGTCGCCTACTTGCGTCGTTTAGCGGACTGTCTCGGCGAAGGCGGCAAGGGTGAAGTTGCTCTTCGTTTAGCCAAACTCCTTGAGGAAGAGGACGACGAAGAGGGGGCTTTAGAGCAGTATGAGACCGCCTTAGCTTCTGCGCCAGAGGACGTCGATGTTCTCTCAGCGGTCGCGCACCTACAACGTAGCACTGGTCAAGAAACCGAAAGTGCAGCCTCCTACGAGAAGCTTTTGAAACTCTCGTCAGGGGAGCAAAAATTGGCAACGGCTCGCTGTCTCGCCGATCTCCTAGCCGAGTTGGAGAGGCCGCAAGAAGCGATGACGGTCTATCGCACGGTGATTTCTCTCGATTCTGAAGATCTGGAAGCAGTGGAGCATCTTCGTGATTTGGCTGAGACTGTTGAAGATTGGACTGAATATGCCCAGTGTCAGGGGCGTCTTGTCGACGTAGAAGGGGACGAGGAGGAGGCCGCCGTGATGGCTATCAAGCTGGCAGACGTCTTGGCCAGTCATCTCTCGAAGCCTAGTGAGGCTATGGGAGTCCTTGTTCCGTTCGCCCGTGGGGGCGATATTTCGTGCCGCGAAGAGTACGAGCGGTTGGGAGATAGTTTGGGTAAACAGGGTGAGGTTGCAGAGTCACTCATCGAGTGGATGAAGGACGCACCTGCCGGGCCTAAGCGCAATGAAGGACTTCGCGGAGCGTACGAGCGTTTCCTCGAAATCAACAATAATACTCGGGCTATCGAGGTAGGACTTGAGCTGGTGCGCATGAAAGGCGCAGACGAGGAACTCGCTAAGACTCTTGAGGCGACAGCTATCATTAGAAAGAATGTAGAGGCGTTGCAGGCCGCATTTGCGATATTGGGTCGCGACATGAGCGGTCCTCCTCGCGCTGAAGAAATGGTTCGTCAGGCAGAAATATTGGCTAGCGCGGGACTCCCTGTGCCCGACAGTGTTCTGCACGGGGAGCAAGCGCTGACCAGTATCGCTCCCGCTGAAGCTGAGAGTCTTTTGGCACGTTTGGCGACCGTAGCCTCGGAAAAGGAGGGGGCAATTGGCGTGTATGAGCGTCAAGTGACTCGCTGTAAATCCGTTGATGACAGGATCTCAGCTTTGTGTCGAGCGGCTGAAGTCGCCTCGGAGCATGGGGTGCCTCAGCGTGTCCAGCGCTTCTTTGAGATCGCTTTGCAAGCGGCAGGCCAAGCCGAAGGTTTAGACGATCTGCGCGAGCGGGTGCGTCGTGCGGACGAAGCCTCATCTCGTTCGGTCTTGCGGGAAGCGCTCGTCGCTGTCCTCAGTCTGGCGGGTAAGGGCGCCCGCGATGGGGGGCGCAGCCGTGCCGCGTACCTAGCGCGTGCCGCTAGCGTTTCGTTTGAAGACCTGAAAGACTCTGAAACTGCCTTTCAATACATGGGCGCGGCCTTGGTCGCTCATGCCGACGAGGCGGGGCTTGAACAGTTGACGCAGATGGGGGAAGCCGAGAACAACCTAGAAAAGGTTGTATCAATTCTGGGTGAAACTCTGGCGAAAGTAAAAGACGGGCCCTTGGTTCGAATGATCTTACGTCGTCGGTTTGAGTTACGCTCGGACCGTTTGCAGGATGCTCAAGGAGCTGGTGAAGATCTTAAGAAGCTTTATGACCTCTCGCCCGCAGATGCTGACGTCGCTCAACAACTCGAGTCGATGTATGAGGCAAACGAAGACCACCGCGGTCTTGTGCAACTTTTTGAAGATCAGATCCTCCGTGGCAGAGATCAAGCAATCAGAGGAGCACTGGCCCATCGGGTAGCCTTGCTTTGGCAGGATACTCTGAACGAGCCCCGTGAAGCAGCAGATGCTTGGCGTCGGGTTTTACGCATGAAGTCAGGGGACACCGAGGCCAAAGAGGGATTGCTCAAAGCTAAGCAAGCGATGCGCATGGTGTCGGCCGAGCAAGTGGCCGAGAGTGAAGAGCAAAACCGAAAAGATGTTGAAGCTCGTAGGGCGACCGAGCAAGTAGAAATTGCAAAACGCGAAGAAGAGTTGCAGGCCAAGGCGGCTGAACTTCAGGCTCGACATTCGAATCCTCCCCCAGCCCTAGTTGAAGAGCGCCCGGAGACAGACGAGGTAGAAATTCCCCAAGACGCACCGCTACCACCTGGATTGGCGGAGGAGTCTGAGATTCCAGATGCTCAGGAAAGCTCCGAAGTAGTAGAAGAGCCCAGTTCTTCGGCAGTGGTGCAAGAGTCTAGTTCAGAAAATGAACCAGCTTTGGTGGAAGACACGGCAGCGGCCGCAGCAAATGAGAGTCCTGTTACCGGAGTTCTCTCCGACAAGGCGGTGAGTGAGCCTTCTTCTCCGCCAGCGGATGCAGCTGATGACGTAGCGGACGAAGCTGCGGAGGATGCAGCTGATGACGTAGCTGATGATGTAGCTGATGAAGCTGCGGAGGATGTAGCTGACGATGCAGAAACATCACCGGTATCGGCCCCCCAGGGTAGCGTCCCGCCGCCAGCACCATCCGTCTCAGAATCGGCTGTTCCCTCAGCAAACATCAAAAAAAGCATCCCACCTCCTTTGCCCACAGGTGGTGGGGCGCCTCCGCCACCCTCTGTCTCTCGCAATCCCTTGCCTCCGCCACTCTCCGCAAAAGGCGGGCCAGGACTGCCCCCACCATCGCATTCTAAAATGCCGCCGCCCCCACCAGTCGGCGCAGGGAAAATTCCCCCACCTCCAGGAAAAATTCCGCCCCCCCCCGCTGGTGGGCGTCCTCCGGCGAGGGCAAGTGGTCGACCGAATCTACCGCCACCTCCAGGTAAGAAGCCACCACCACCACCGCTTCCCAGAAAGTAGACTATATACGCCTCTTCGCTGAAATTTCAGGGAGAGGCGTTGATCGTAAGAGTCCTGGTATGAGTGTCGAGTGTGGCATGTCCGCCGTGCAAGAGGGGGAAGTTCTGGGCGCCGTGACCAAAGGGAAGCCCCGCAACGAGGGGAATGCCCAATACTCCTAGATTGTCCGCCAATACTTTTGATGTGGGGACTCCAAACTTTCCAGGGGAGCAGTCCAAGAATTCTCCGAGAACAATCGCCCGAAGTCCCTTAAAATAGCCTCCTACTCGAAGACTGTTGAGCATTCTATCGATGCGGTAACTGGTTTCAGTAACGTCCTCCAAGAAAAGAATTGCCCCGGGTGGAATTTTCAGTCGATGGGCGGCAGCTTCTGCAAAGAGAGTGGTTAGGTTTCCTCCAAAAAGAGGTCCGTTCGCTTTGCCTTCCGTGAGAACATCGGGAACGACGAACGATTGGTGTAGATCCCCTGTGAGAAGCCTCACAAGTGCCGAAACTTCTTCGTCGCTGGTGAGGGCCAGTGTGGTTCCATTGGCGCCATGTATCGAAAGAAAGCCTTCTGAGGCGACTTGCGCATGCAGTAAGGTAACATCCGAGAATCCGACGAGCCACTTGGGATTTTTTTTCAGCCCGCTTAGGTCAAGTCGCTCGAGGAGGCGCCCCAAACCATAGCCACCACGCGCCACTAGGATGGCGCGCGCTTCTAAGCAATCGAAGGCTGCCTGCAGCTCCGTGAGGCGCTCATTGTCCGTACCGGCAAGAAAACCGTCGCGCCGAGAAAGGAGAGTCGCGGGGAGCCTTGTCCTAAAAAGCGAAAGCTTGGCTAGCCCAGTCTGAAGTAAATTGGATTCAAAGGGACCGCTCGGGGCGACTACGTGAATTAAGTCGCCCTTTTCTAGGGCAGGGGGGCAAATCATCGTCTTAGGTTGGTAAATTCTGTCTCATCATACAAGGGCGGGTTTTGCTTTGTACTGGTTCAGCTAGGCTGGAGATAGAAAATATGAGAGGTGTCAAAACACTTGCGCGTCTGGCGGACGCCGCGACCGGACGAGCGATTCCGCTTTTTAGCAAGGTCTTCGACATGGCGCGTCAGCGTGCCGAGGCATTGAGCCAACGTTTGTTAGGCGAAGACTTTGAAACGCGGGTGGCATGGCTGCGTAGGCGATATGACTCCAAAGGCGGAGACCCTTTCGGCCTCGATCCGGAGGTCGCAAAATCGGCCGTTACATTGCTTTCTTTTTTTCATCGAATGTACTTTCGGACGGAAACGTTTGGTCTGGAGAATGTTCCCGAGACCCGGGCACTTTTGGTTGCCAATCATTCGGGTCAGATTCCAATCGATGGAGCCATTTTAGGTACGTCTCTTTTTCTCGATCTCAATCCCCCTCGGGTGGGGCGAGCTATGATTGAGAAATGGGCGGTGACACTTCCCTTTGCATCGACTTTTTTCAATAAAGTGGGCCAAGTAGTCGGTGTTCCAGAAAACGCACGCAGGCTTCTTAAGATGGAGGAGCTCCTGATTGTTTTTCCTGAGGGGGTAAAGGGCGTGGCCAAGCCCTTTAGTAAGCGTTACCAATTGCAGGACTTTGGTTCGGGCTTTATGCGTCTCGCGATCGAGACAAATACGCCCATTATACCGGTGGCAATTGTAGGGGCCGAGGAACAATACCTCAATGTGGGTAATTTGGAGTGGGCCGCAAAACTACTGAACGTGCCTGCGTTTCCGATGGTCCCTCAACTCTTAGTTCCCGGTGGGCAGTTGCCTCTGCCCACCAAATATCGAATTTACTTCGGCGAACCTTTACGCTTTGGAGGAGATCCACATGATGATGAAAGTATTATCTCTGACAAAGCCTGGTTGGTGAAGCAGACCATTCAGGACATGCTCAACCGGGCCCTAAAAGATCGCAAGGACCCCTTCTTTTGAGCCATATTACTCCCTTCCCCCGGTGGAACTCCGCCCAAGAACGATTGGAGGAGGGACGAGTTCTGGTAACTGGCATGGCTGGTCGCCTGGGCCGAAGACTTGTTCGACGCTTGCATCGTTCGCGACCCGTTTTAGGAATGGGGAAGCGGCCCTCCACCCAACTACCTGTGGACGTTGAATACGAATCCCTCGACCCTTTGCGAAGTGCGGCTCGTCGAGTGTTCGCTAGAGAAGACCTCGGTGCGATTGTTCACTTGGGTATAGTACACGACCCCCACGCTGAGCGTTCTACCGCCCACTCACAAAATGTTTTGGCGTTTCAAAAGGTGGTCGAATATGCGGTTCGTCACAAAATTCCCAAAGTTATTTTGCTTTCTAGTGCAAATACCTACGGACCCCGAGCGGAAAATGCCCAGTTCTTAACCGAGCAAGCACCTCTTTTAGCAGGAGGGCGTTTTAGCGAGATGCACGCACTGGTTGAGTTAGACATGTACGCTCAGTCCTGTTTTTGGCGCTATCCAGAGCTCGAACTCGTTATTTTACGTCCAGCGAATATCTTGGGAACGGTACGTAACGCGCCCAGTAATTATTTGCGTCTGCCAGTTGTGACGACCTTGATGGGTTTTGACCCTATGGTGCAAACGGTGCATCAAGATGATGTCGTCAGTGCAATTGAACTTTCTTTGCGGGCTGGGGTTCGAGGGATCTTCAACATAGCGGGTCCTCCGCCCATTCATATATCCAAAGCCATTGAGATTTTGGGGCGACGCAGCGTAAGCGTTCCTTACACTCTGGCCAAGGGAGGACTGACTGGTCTCTTTCGACTAGGCATGAGCAAGTTTCCCGCTCCCGAGTTGGACTTCATTCGTTTCGTTTGCATGGTGGACGATACGGCCGCGCGGGAGCAGTTAGGGTATAAACCACTGTACGATTTGGAGGCGACTCTACGTTCTGTGGACGACGAGCGATGGGTACAATGAGTGTGCGCTGGTTGTATGCCGGTAGCTTTATCCTAGGAGCCTGCGCCTCCAAGACGCATTTGCCCCCTCCCATTTATCAAGAGCCCGTTTTGCCTCCGTGGCAGGCGCCTGTGACTGAACCGAGCGAATTTGATTTCATCGATGCAGAAGGCGGACAGTGGGTAGATGATGAAGAGGAGGAGCAAAATTCGATGGGTGGAGCCCCAGGACATACCTCAAATGCCGCGTCTTTACTTCAAACAGAGAGGCGCTCTCTAGCGGCGACCGGTATGCCGGTTGTCGCGACCAGCAGGACATGTAGAGCGCGGATAAGTGGGCACAATTGGAGCTAGTGCGGCATTTTGGACCACCTCTACAATCTGTAGGTGGGCGAAAATGCCGCGTACTTCCTTCAAACTGATCGACGCTTTAGCGAACTTTGCCGGGAAAACTTTCAACGTATTCAATCTCTACGTCGGGAAAACTGGCCACGAATTGCACCTTTGTGTCAGGAAAACTCTCGACCATTTGCCACTTTCCGCATGCATTCGGAAAGTGCTCGACGACTTTCACCTTGAGGTCCGGAAAGTGCTCGACGACTTTGACCTTCACATCGGGGAACGATTTAACTACTTGGATCTTCCCGTAGAGCTGGTGCCCCTCAAAAGAACACCCGCCATCGAGCTTTCCTGTTTTTGCCCCAGCTCCACCAGACAGAAAAAAAGCGATGACAACGAGCGCCGCGCCCAGTTGGTTCTTACGCGTAGAGGTCCGCATTTTTTCTTACCTCCTCAGCTATATTGGTTCGTAATTTTTTGGGGCCCAGAATCTCGATCATGGATCCAAGGCTTCGGATCCACCCGCGCAGTTCGCTTGAGTCGCTCACGGTAACACTGAGCTTTTCCCAGCCATGACTGTCGGGGGAAAGTCGCTGATCATCACCCAGAGGCGATTCCACCAGCGATTGCGCATAAAAGTCAGTCACTCGGGCCTTCAGCTTAATGTTCGGGCCGACGAGGTAGCCCAGATTGCCCGACTCGATGTACTCGTCCAGATTGAATCCTCGGGGCCGCTTTCTCTTACTCTCCTGTACTTCGACCCGAGTCACTCGATGAAGAACGATGTGCATCGCTTCGCCGTAGTCATTGAAAGTGCAAACGAGATTTAGCACACCCGCGCGCTCAACCAGACCAAGCGGGTGCACTCTGTACTCCTTGGGTGTTCGCGCTCCTTGCTTCTGATAGTCGACAACGACAGTTCGCTCCCTCAAGAGTCCTTCGTAAATGCCATCGAGAATGTTTGGCTTTACTTCGGGCGCGGTACGCCGATAGCCACGAGGAAGAGAACGCACCTTCTTGGGCCATTGGGCCATCGGGCGCGTGATG
>CAYWLO010000068.1:24394-24905 GCA_964459035.1 uncultured Polyangiaceae bacterium
GTCTCGCTCGCCTGTTCAAACACGAGCCCCAGGGCCTTGGTAGAGCTGCGCGGAAGAATCGCCGAAAGATTCTGAGCAACGAGCTCCAGAGTCACCGCGGCTTCCAAATTCATTCGAGGTACGACAAAGGTGGGTGCGTGGCGTGACCAGCGCCAGCCATATGGTTTGGACTTGTCGTTTTTTTCTAATCCAGGAAAGGCTGCCGCTAGCTTTTCGAGATCACGTTGAATGGTGCGACGGGAGACACTCATGCCCTCGGACTCAAGAAGTTCTTCGAGGCGCCCGGCATCAATTTGGCCCGGCGCTCGAGGGACCTTGCACAGCATCGTCCAATAGCGATGAAATGACTCCACGCCATTCCCGCGCCCGCTGCTCGTCCTTCGTACCATGTGGCTTATATTGCTCGATCTTTCGTGTGCTTCCCAACACCTCAACGTCTGAAACTCTTCGCCTGGAGCTATCGTTCAGCCGCATGTATTTTCGCTGAAGGCCCTGAAACAAGATTTTCGGG
>CAYWLO010000069.1:0-19389 GCA_964459035.1 uncultured Polyangiaceae bacterium
CAACTCATAGGATTTGGCAGCAAATCACCCACTGATTCTGTTGGGGAGCCGAAAAATTGAGCAGAGTCAAACCACGATTCATATGCTGAATTTTGAGGCCCGGGGTAAGACGACCTATACGGCCTCGGGCCTTGTCCAAGGGGTTATCCACAATCGCTACTCCCTTTACGAGGTTGAGGGCACGGTGCTTCTCTCTTCTACTTTAGCCACACGCACAAGTAAGTGGTCTGTGCATACTGAGAATCGTGTAATGGCCCTTCAGCTCAAAGGAGTAAACCTACGTACGCCGGCTCAACCCCACCGACGGCCGAAGGGGAGGATATATACGCCACCCGCTTCATTGGTGATAAGGCATACGTCGTCACTTTTCGTGAAATCGATCCGCTCTTCATTGTCGACATTAGCGAACCGACTCGTCCTGCCGTGACAGGGGAGGTTGAGGTGGCCGGTTTTAGCGAGTACGTACACCCTCTTGATGCTGATAACCTAATAACTATTGGGCGAATTCGCGGCAATGTTCAATTGCAGCTTTTTGATGTTTCGAGAGCTTCTCCCGTTCGCAGCCCTCAGGAAGTAGTCGCCGACTATTTTAATGAATCGGCAGCGGGAAAAGATCCTCGCAAGTTCAATTTTAGTCAAGAGTACGCGATTGCCAGTTTTCCCATTCGGCCGCGAGATACGAGATACAATTGGTATGCTCGCTATGGGCAGAATAAGATGTTGAACTACAACGCGAGTGCTGATGAGGGTATCACGCTCAATAGTGAGATCGTGCACAATTGTCGTAGCGGTTATTATTACGCTGCTCCTTGCGCAAGAGGGCAAGCCGAGATGCTCCGTACCATTGTGGAGGAGGATGTTTCATTCATTCTTAGTGAAGTGGGCGTCAGCGCCCATCAGTTGCCATCCTATGACTTGATTGACTTCACCTCCTTTTCGTCAAGAGTTCCTTTTGTCGTCGACATCACGCGACCGCAGGAAGATGGAGCAGGTGGAGCAGGTGGAGCAGGAGCGATCAATCGCTGAGACAAAGAGCAGCCACTAGAAGGGGCGTTCCAATTGGAGCGCCCTTTTTCGTATCTGATGCTTGAGCCAAATTTCAGATTGAAGAGCTACTTTGGTAAGTAATTATTAGATTGCGGCCACAGAACTTCGCCGATCAGAGCTTAGCGTCCCACTCTTAGGACAAATCCCACGCGAGAATTTTTGCGTAGCTCTTCCGCACTTTGCTCGGCGCCCCGCGCCTTCGGCGCGAACAAGCAAATCTACCGACAAAAGACGAAAAAAAAGACCTCCCGGAGGGGGAGGTCTTCTTTGGAGCACTTTGCTCCGGCGGTAGGGCTCGAACCTACGACAAGCGGATTAACAGTCCGCTGCTCTGCCAACTGAGCTACACCGGAATAGTAGCGATCAAATGAACGCCAAAATTCTCCACCTCGAAGTCGTCGCTGACCCCTGGGTGGACGCGGACTCTACCTTGCATTGAGTTGTCGTCAAGACGAAAACGCTCCAATTCTGCTCAAGAGAGCAAAAAAACCGACTTATTCACGGTATTTTCAAATATCCCAGCCTCAGCGCACCTCTCAATCGCCCGGTGGCGGGGCAGCAACGCTTCGCTTTTGACGATGAATTGCACCATGCATCCAACCTAGGCAAAGCAAGGAGAGCAGCGCCAGAAACATCCAACTGGTGGTCCAGAGCCCCTCAGGCCGTGCGCT
Organism: uncultured Polyangiaceae bacterium; assembly: GCA_964459035.1. Taxonomy (GTDB): domain Bacteria; phylum Myxococcota_A; class Polyangia; order Polyangiales; family Polyangiaceae; genus NIC37A-2. The sequence continues at coordinate 1,719 of CAYWLO010000069.1, forward strand.
TGATGTGGTGGCGGTGAGGAGACCCCCAAATATCAGAGGGCAGGCGAACCCTCCCAGTCCACCCAAGACTCCCACAACACCCCCCACAACCCCCACCTCCCCTGGAAAATAAGTGGGAATGTGTTTGTACACGGCCGCCATACCGAGGCCCATCGCAAAACCAATAGCGACAACTATCAAGGTAAAGGGGGTGAGCGACATCTTAAAACTAAGAGCGACACAACCAAGCAAGCACGCGCTGAGCACCCAATACATCACGGTGCGGGCCCCAATTTTATCACTCAACCATCCGCCGCCGGCCCTCACTAGACTCGAGGGCAGTGAAAACGCCCCCGCCAGTAATCCCGCGGTAGCAAGACTGACGGCATAAACCTCGACGTAATAGTTGAGTAGCCAATTGCTGAGCCCGACGAAGCCCCCAAAAAGGAGAACGTAGTAAAAACCAAATCGCCAAACACGAATATTTTTGAGAGGCAGCATGCGTTCCTCAAAGGATTTACGAAACTTCGCGGCAGGAAGTTTGTTTTCGCTGAGACTCAAGAAAATTACAGAAGTTGCCAACAAAATGACCCCATAGACGAGGGGAAATTTCCGCCAATTATCAAGGTGCTCACCATTGTCGGTTAAAAAGTTCAATAACTTGGGACCTAAAATCTGCGTGAGAGCAGCTCCCGCATTTCCTGCACCAAAAACCCCCAGAGCAAAGCCCTGGTTCTCTTTTTTGAACCAGACGGAGGTAAATGCGACACCGACCGCAAAAGATGTTCCTGCAAAGCCAAAGGTTAGTCCGGCTAGAAGGAACCCCAGAAAACTGTCTGCAAAGTAGACAGAAAATGCGCCGCCGGCGGTGAGCAAGAGTACGCCTAATTGAACGGGATGGCCTCCCCATTTGTCAGTCAGGACCCCGACGGGAAATCTCATCAGGGAGCCGGTCAAAATGGGCGTAGCCATTAAGATGGCCAGTTCGCTTTGAGACCATTCGTATATACCGTGGCTTGTTAGAAATTTGAGCAGCACCCCGTACATCAACCACACAGCAAACGAGACTGTGAAGGCGAAGGTGTTCAAGCTAAGTATGCGCGTCGGGGAAACTGGAGGTTTACGTGCGTTCTTAGAATTCCCCTCAAGCGGCACGAAACTCGCTCCAAGTTTTTGCGGCATCATGACGTTTCCAGGGCAACTCAACCATGAGAGATTCGAGACTAGCGAGTAAATCGAGGGCGCTTTGGGGGCGCCCATTGGGGTCCTTTTCGAGACAGCGTGCTATCAAATCGTCCAAATGGCTGGGAATTGAATAAGGAGCCCGTTCCGACGCCCGAGGCGGCTCTTCGTTGAGGTGGGCCTGAACCATTTTGAGGGGGCTATCGGCATCAAACAGAAACTGGCCAGTGAGCAAGTAATGCCCGATGGCGCCCATTGCGTAAATATCCGTACGTGCGTCCACAAAGCGCGAGCCAAGTATTGTCTCCGGTGCAAGAAATGCAGGGGTTCCAGGTATTTCCCCAGCCGCGGTAATCGGCGGAATGCTCTCCTTTTCGTTTCCTCGAAGGGTCTTCACCAAGCCAAAATCGAGTACTTTCACAAAGTCGTATTCGCCTCCATAGCGGCAAACCATCAAATTGGCCGGTTTGAGATCGCGATGAACCAGTCCCTTCTCGTGGGCTTCACAGAGCGAGAGACTCGCTTGGCGAAGAATATGCACAACTCGCGCGGGGACCAGCGGGCCTTCTTTATCGACCAACGCACCTAGATCGAGCCCCTCCAAATACTCCATTACGTAAAAGAGGCTCTTGTCATTGCTGACTCCAGCGTCAAAAACATCAATCGTATGAGGATTGGTGAGCCCTGCCAGGACCTTGGCTTCCCGTTGAAACCTTGCGCGAGCTGCCTTGGTTCTGAGGGCAGGACGAATGCTCTTGTGGGCGACGATTCTGTCAAGGCCCCTGTGTCGGGCCCTGCATACTATGCCCATTCCGCCTTCGTTGATTGTGTCCAATATTTCGTACGAGCCCTCAATCCAAGAAGATGTGCCCGCTATTTTTTCAGAGGGCGGCCCAAGAAAGAGCACCAACACATAGAGAAGGGCGTTGATAGCTGCAGCCGGCAAAACCAACTCGGGAGCTTTGAGCGCACTCAATACGACCAATAGGCTCCACAAGGCGGTAAAAAATGTCAGACCTGAAAAACGCGAGGAGCGGAACATAATTGATGAAAAAATTGACTGGGCATTGCACTGCAGAGCAGTGCCGTGACTCTTGGTGACGCTACACGCGCCCCCCCTCATTCAAATCGAGGCTGAGTCTGTAGAGAGAAAGACTTCATGCACTGTCAGCTCATTGGGGCCACGAAACATCTCTTTGGGAGCGCGATTTTTATGAGCTTCAGCAAAAGCGGGGCTTTTGGTCCAATTTGTAAAGTCTTCAAAAGTATTCCACCACGTTTTCACCTCGTAGTAGCCGGGTTTTTCTGGGTCAGGCGACCACTTTCCCGTCTCGTGATCGAGTTTCATCGGCTTGGGGCGATGCACTTCATTGCGCACAAAACCAGGAGCTTCATCTACAAGGTGTGCACGCGCGCGAAAGCGATCTTCAAAATCGATTTCATGGCCATCGGCAACAGGGATACGATTGGTGACTACAAACATGATGAAGGGAACAATAGCCGCCAGGGGCGGGCCACGGAAACCCGAGTAAAAAAAACGGTCATTTTAGGGAAACTGGCCCCTCATCGTCAGGGGGGTAAAGAAAAATTGGCCCAAAGGGACCATATACCCTTCCATTCTTTTTCGACAGCTGGCACCATTTTATCGATGGCTATTGGGTGGGGGGCATTCTCCGGGGACCAGAAAGAAAGCAGTCTTTCTGAGCAATTTTATTCAGTGCGATCTTTGACGGAGTCATTGAGCGCGCCTCTAAGTGACGAAGACCAATTGGTGCAATCGATGGCAGACGTGAGTCCGACCAAGTGGCATCGAGCGCACACCTCATGGTTTTTTGAAACATTTGTATTGTGCGAGCATTTGCCCGGTTATGTCGTTTTCAGCGAGGGCTATCAGCAACTATTTAACTCCTATTACAACTCAGTGAGTTCACTTTTTCCGCGCGACAAAAGAGGACTACTTTCTCGGCCTAGTGCCCCGGAGGTGAGCGCCTACCGACGCCATGTAGACAAGGCCATGGGCGCGCTTCTTGAGGAGGACACCTCTGAGTCCTTGCAGCGCTTGATTGTTTTGGGTCTTCAGCACGAGAATCAACATCAAGAATTAATTCTCACCGATATCAAACATGTGCTCTCTCAAAGCCCCTTGCTAGGTAAATACCAAGAATTTACTCAGGGAACCCTTTGTGTTGACACCAAGGGCGGGCTCTTTGAGTTCGTGGGCTTTGAAGGAGGAAGGTTTTCTATGGGTCACCAGGGAGCGGGGTTTCGCTTTGACAATGAGTTGCCCTGTCATCAAATTCTTCTCAATGACTTTGAGTTGGCGGCGCGTCCCCTCAACAATGGCGACGTCTTGGCATTTATCGAGGGAGGCGGATACAAGGATCCCCTTCTTTGGCTCTCGGACGGTTGGGCATGGAAGAATAAAAACCAGGCGCAACACCCCCTCTATTGGCAAAAAGATGCCCCAGGCGCTTACCGCCAATTTACGATGGGTGGAATGCAAGAATTGACCAAAGCCGAGACCGCCTGCCACCTAAACTACTTTGAAGTGGACGCCCTCGCCCGATTCTTTGGTTTGCGCCTTCCCACGGAGCAAGAGTGGGAGTGCGCCGCCGGGCGTATGCCCCGAGATGAACAAATATTTGACCCTATGAATATTAGACCAAAGACGCCCTCGGGGGCGGACAATAAGAGAGATTTGGGAGAGTTGCGACAGATGATGGGAGGAGTTTGGGAGTGGACCCAGAGCCCTTATGTTGCGTATCCTGGCTACCATGCTCCCCCCGGAGCCGTGGGAGAGTACAATGGCAAATTTATGCACAATCAAATGGTGTTGCGGGGAGGCTCTTGTGCCTCTCCACCGGGGCACGTGCGCGCAACTTACCGCAACTTCTTTCCCGCTCACGCTCAGTGGCAATTTACCGGCGCTCGCCTTGCTCGATCTTTGGGGGAGGCTTGACTCTGATTGATGGGGACGAACCTCAGGGGAAAATTTTGAGTTTGCATGACGAGCTTGTCGAGTCGACCCCTCAGCACCACCGTGAGGAACACGTGAATTCTGCCGCGCGCGACGAATTTGAGCGGGACGTTCTCGCTGGGCTCGACGCAAAGCCCAAAACGTTACCGTGCAAGTATTTTTACGATACAAAAGGCTCGCAGCTCTTTGCCCGTATTTGCGAGACTCCAGAGTACTACGTCACCCGCACCGAGCTATCAATTCTTCGCGAGGCGTGCCCCAAGGTGGCTCGTATCATCGGGCCGGGTGCCCAAGTGATTGAACCAGGAGCAGGGGCTGGTGAGAAAATTCGCATTCTCCTCGACTCTCTTGATTCACCTGACTCGTTCATACCAATCGACATTAGTAAAAGCGCGGTTTTTATTGCTGCTCAAAAATTGCGAGAGTCCTACCCACAGTTGCGTGTATCTCCTTTAGCTGCCGACTTTACCAAGCAACTCATTCTTCCCAATTTTTCACGTAAAAGAGTAAAGAGTAAAGACGGAGCTGACTCAAGAAGCTCCCGCGTGATCTTTTTTCCTGGTTCTACCTTGAGTAACTTTGCACCGAACGAGGCAGCTGCCTTCTTGACACGTTTACGACAAGTGCTGGTAGAAGGTGACTTTCTCTTTATTGGCGTCGATAGAATTAAAGATACCAAGACATTAGAAAATGCTTATGATGATGCTGCCGGTATTACCGCTCAATTTAATCTCAACCTTCTTGAACGAATCAAGACAGAGTTAGACTCAAACCTAGATATTTCGTCGTTTTTCCATCGAGCTACCTACAACCGAGACGAATCGCGAATCGAGATGCATCTGGAAAGTCGAGTTGCTCAGAGAGTGAGGGTGAGTGACAAAAGTTTTTCTTTTGCTGCGGGCGAGACCATCCACACAGAAAATAGCTATAAATATAGCCCCACTGGTTTTGCCTCCCTGGCTAATTCTAGTGGTTTTAGCGTCGCCGAGGTTTTTAGCGATCCGCACGAGCTCTTCAGCTTGTACCTTTGTGCCGTTACCGGCTAGAGCGGGGTCGTGGCTTGGAGCCCTCTCTAGTTGCTTTTTGCCCTGAATAGAGGCCGCTGAGCAAACAGGGGGGCAGAAAGCTCCTCATGCACAGCCCCTATGCCAGAATCAGAAGAGAACCCAAAAAGTCAGTCCTCTGGAGCCCAGGCCGGGCGCGGAGGTTTGGCCCTAGCCGGTGGTAAAATATACTTTTTGGTTACGGGTTTGGTTCAGCAAATTGCTCTCAAGGCAATTTTGGGACTCAGCGGTTACGGAGCCTATTCGACGGCCACATCCATTGCGAGCATCGCATACAATCCACTCATACAATCAGGTGTTCAGGGTGTAAGTCGAGAAATCGCGGGAGCGACTGAGACAGCTGCACCGCAGCAATTGCGCAGCCTGCTTGGTTTTCATGCTCTTGTGGCTTTGGGCTCATCGATCACCTTCTTCTTTGCGGCCGATGCTCTCACTCGTTGGTTAGGTGCCCCACATCTTCTCTTGGGTTTGCGTTGGCTTAGTGTCATTCTCTTTCTCTACGGCCTCTATGCTCCTCTCATTGGCTTTCTCAATGGTCGTAGGCGCTTCTTGGGCCAGGCGGGTCTTGATGTCCTTTCGGCGACCTTGCGCACCTTAGGATTAGTGGGGGGCGCGTGGGCGGCAGCGCGCTGGCTGCAGGGAAGTGATCCCCTTGTTTATGCAGGTAAACAGGTTGAGGCTACCGCTATTGGTTTCATCATAGCGGCAGCACTCGTTGTTGGTGCTGCCTTTCGCCTGACGGGTCGAGGTAAGCCGGGGGGGGCGAACTTTTCTTGGAAAACCTATGGCGCCCTGGTTTTGCGCATTCTTTTTGGGCAATTGATGCTCAATTTGTTGTTTCAGACTGACGCGTTGCTGCTGCGAAAATTCGCAGCTCAGGCTGTTTTTGCCGGGGGACAATTGCCTGAGTTAGCGGACGGCTATGTGGGTGCGTATCGTGCAAGTCAGCTTTTTTGTTTTTTACCCTTTCAACTTCTCACCAGTGTGACCTTTGTGTTGTTTCCTCTACTTGCCGCTGCCAAGGCGTCGGGCAATAGGGAAGAAGTCGCGCGCTTGGTGGCTAGGGGGCTGCGCTTTGCGACTTTAGTTGCTGGATTGATAGTTTCTACAATTGTTTCTATGCCCGGTGGACTTTTACGGGTGGTTTTTGGAGTAGAGGTGGCAGTTTTGGGAGAAAACTCCATGCCTCTACTGGCGGTGGGCATGGGCTTTTTTGCCCTCTTGGGTGTGATTGCCTCGGCCCTCAATAGCTTGGGCCACGAGCGCCGTACCCTCTTAGTTTTAACAAGTGCTGTGGTGATGGTGGTGGTTTTTTGCTTTGTTCTAGCGCCGCAAGACAGCCTGAGTCCGCTTCTGCTTTCCCGCGTTGCGATGGCTACTTCCTTAGCGATGATATTGACAACTCTCTTGGCGGCCCAACAATTGCGAATGGTGGCCGGCGCTCAAGTTTCTCTCCTCTCATTGGGGCGAACGATGCTTGGGGTTGCCTTGGCGAGCTTGGTGGTTACCCGCGTATTTCCCTTGGCAGCTGAAACATCGCGACAGGCGGCCATTTTGCCCACAATTGGTGGGGTGATCCTGTCGCTTTTCATCTTCATTGGTTTCTTAGTCGTTTCTCGCGAGCTGAAACAGGAGGACGCTTCACAGCTTCGCTCTCTTTTCTCTAAGAAATAAGAGCGTTTGAGTAGTTCTTGCTCAAGCCATGCGCGGCACCCCCGAGCAGCAGATAGGGGGTGCCGCGTATGAATTGCAAAACCATGGCAAATTGCACATATTTGATGGTAATTTCTCAATTAGGTGCAGTTTGCCCTGTTTTGTTGGGCAATTTTGTAAGCGCAAAGTGAAAATGTCCGGTTTCTCCAAAGTAGAATCGTCCCCCTCGGAGTACTCCACGGACCGTAGTAGGGAACGTAGATTTGAGTGGAAAAGAGCTAAAACGAGTGACGCTGAGCACGCTGAGAAGGCCGAGAACTCGCTCAAGCCGAGGGGATGCGCTAGCGCGCGGCTGCTCCCGCAGGAAAGAGCCGCTCTAGGTTTTGAAGCTGGCGCTGATACCAACGGGTGCGTTGCAATACTTGGTATTGTCCCCCGCAAAACCCTCGGCCATAGGCTCCCCACACGCCGCGGACGCCATGGCGCTTCCGACAGGCCCGCCATGCGGCCGAGAACGAAAAAGTGGCGGCCCGAGTGGCTGCCAAGGTGGAATCCCAGTCGAGACCTTCGGCATTCTCCCAAAGTTCTCTAGGCACTACCCCGTTGAGCTGGACCTGATAGACCGAGCGAGCCCGCCCGCCGTCGCATTCATCTTTGCGACATTCGCCTGCGTGCACTCTGCGCGAAAAACGAGTCTCCCACCACCCGGCGGTCAGCAGGAGCGCGATGAGTTGGTGTGCACTGCCACCAAACTTTCTCTTGCACTTGCTACCCTTTGCGTGACCTGTGCAAGTGGCTTCTTGGGCCGCGTAAAGCTGGGCACGCGCAATTGTGCGTAAGCGTGCTTTTCTTGCGTGGGGATCTTCTTTGAGATCTTCATACCAAGGCACAAAGCTCTCAAGCAATGAGCCGAGTGCCTGCTCTGGGGTATCGGCCTGAGCAACCCCCGCAAAGGTGAGGCTGGCAAATAGGGGAGCAATGAGCGAACGCAATGTTTTTGCTATTTGAAGAGATAGTTTCATACCAAGTCGATGGGGGGGGGAGGTCGAAAGTCGTCGCTGCTGGGCACACAACGGTAAGTGATGTCTCTCGATAAGTCGAAGGAGGTGGATGAGCTGTTTTGGAGAAGGGGCGACTCCACTTGTGAAGCGCTTCTCGACAATTGGGGCTACTTTTTCACGTGGGTCTTATGAGAAACGTGGCCCTAGCACGAAATTTCAGCGCTTCTACTTTATAGTTAGAGAGAACGAAGTTCCACTCTGACTGAAGTATGATCCGGGTGTCGTGTTTCTTCTTCTTCGACCTGAGCGATGAGCGAGAAACGCTTGAAATTGCGAGGTAATTTGGCTTGGCACGGGAGGTGCATTCTCAATTGGTGTTGACCTTGGACTTTTCACAAGGAGAACTACCAGATGACGCGAATGAATCATGATGTCACCAGTTGGGTTACGCCTCCTCAAAGGTGTCCACCACTGGCTCAGCTACTAGCTAAGCGCTAGGCGGCGGCGAACTCCTGCTTCTTTCGAGGTGTCTGTGAGTGAGCGAGGGCTGCGGTAGAAAAACAATAAGAAATCTCTTCTCATTGTTTCATCATGTGCTCGTCGGTCTTGGTGCTGACTAGAGCCTCCTCGACACTTTGTGTCGAGGTCGACCGACTGTGTCGCGACTTGATTTGTTTTTTTCCATGAAAGGAGACAATAATGTTTTATTCTCTCTTATGGGGAGGTGTGCCAACATTGCCCTTGCCGCCCCCTCGATAGGTGGGCTTGACCTATTTGAAAAGAGCAAGTCGAAGGGGGCATGTTAAATCGCTAAGTTCGCCTGTCGCGCGGTAGCGGTTGAGTAGTTTGCGCGATTGTTCAGCTAAGATTCGACGCACCTCACGGCGCTTACCCTGTACGCGTGGTATACTTAAATTATCATAGGCGGTAGTTTGGTGACGCATCCAAGCGATGGTGGCCGCCTCTGCTCGCCTCTCAATAGAAATTCTTTTTGTGCGGGCCACCGTGCCGCTACCCACCGGGACCGCATGCTCTGTGATTGCGCGAGCCATATTCCTACCCAAGGGCCCGTTTTTCGGAGAAAATCTCAAAAAATGAAGAACGGACTCTTCAAATTCTTTAACGTAGACTTCTTGCTCTTGAGCGCGCCGTTTACGACCCGCCTCTAGTTTTTTAGTGTAACTCGGGTCTTTTCTTTCTTCATTGAGAATTGCTTTGAGGCGTTCAATTCGCTCGTGGGGGGCCCAAATGCCTTTCGAAAATAACTTGCGCCCTCGCTTTTCTTTTACCGTCCAACAAGGTCCTTCTTTTTTTACACGACGGCTGAGGGCCGCGTCGCCGGGGGGTAAGAGATCCCATTGAGGGGGGATCTGCAAATGTTTGCCGTCTTCGGTTGTGACTGAGCGAGCTTGAGGGCCTGGTCTTACTTCGCGGAGTTGGTCGGGCATGGTGACAAAAAATTGAGGCAGGGAGTTCGAGAGAGGGCGATCTGTCTTGAGGTCGGACCCCAAGGGGGGGCTAGCGATCCGCCAAAAAAGAGAGCTTTTGAAAGAAGACTTCGGGTAAATTACGTACAATGGCAAGAATTGGCCGCCAATAGCCAGGGACGTAGACTTCTCCTCGGCCCGAGTCGGTAGCACGGACTATACTCTTTGCCGCACTCTTGCTCGATGTAAAAACAGGCGTCTTTGTATGGTCGACTGTCATTGCTGTATCCACTGGACCCAGTAAAATCGTGGTCACCTTTACGTGAGGCCAAAGTCGGGAGCGCAGTCCCTGCAAGTAGACCGTGGTGGCCGCCTTGGCTGAGCCGTAGGTGTAATTGCGTGGGCGTCCTCGTTGCCCGGCGACAGAAGAAAGTACGGTAATTTGTCCGTTCTTTTTTGCCGCCATTGCGTTGGCAAGAGGCAGAAGAAAGCTGACCACACTCGTATAATTTGTCTGAATAATTAACTCAGATTCACTCAAGACTCTTTCGCTGAGTTCTTGATCGCCCAAGTAGCCGTGGGCAATCAATGCCACATCGATAGTTCCCAGGGCATCTTGAGCGACTGATATTATGTGCTTGTGCCGATTCTCGTTTAGAAAATCGGTGACGTGGGCGCCGAGAACTGCGCTACCCAATTCTGTCTCAAGCTGAGAAAGCTTTTCTTTGTTTCGGGCCACTAGGTAGAGCTTTGCACCTCTTTGGGCGTAAAGGCGCGCCACGTCCGCGGCAATGGTAGAGGTGGCCCCGACAATCAATATGCCTTGCATGCCTTTTGACTACCGAGGGCGAAGAAAACTCGCAAGGCTATGAAGCTTTTCAAGAAAATGGTCGTTTTCGTGAGAGTGCGTTGCCCCTTCATCACAGGCTCTCAATTGCAGCGTGCGCTAGCTGGGGGAGGGAGTCTGTTGGTTTTTCTCCTGGCGCCAAGCTTGCGCGCTCAGGTCGCCTCGTCGTCATTGCCGGTCGGGGAGGGTGAAGTTGAATTGCCCGATTTGATGAACGATGACTTTTCGTTGGTCGACTTGATGGAGATGGAGATCGAGGTAACGACGGCGACGCGTATGTTAGCTACATCATTGGAAGAGGCGCCCTCTCTTGTGACTGTGATTACGCGGGAGCAGATTGAACGCTATGGCTACCGTACTGTGCCCGAGGCGGTGTCCTCTGCGCCGGGTATCTTCATGGTCGATGATCTTGTCACGTCCAATGTGGCCGTTCGGGGAATTTACGCAGGCGCTGGCTCCTGGAGTCGAACTTTTAAGTTCATGATAGACGGCAAGTCTGTTCAGGATAATGGCACGGGAGGTGCCCTCTTTGGAGCCGAGTTCGTGCCCATGGACTCGGTTGCACGTATCGAAATTGTGAGGGGTCCAGCCTCGGCTCTTTACGGAGCCAATGCCTTCTTGGGTGTCATCAATGTGATCACGCGCGTGCCCGAAGAAGAAGTCGGCGCCGAGGTATCGCTTGAGGGAGGACTGATTCGTGAGAATTTAGGTGGCTCAGGATCCGCCACGCTTTGGGCCGAGACAGGAGAGGCACAAAGACTATGGACCTTTTTGTCGGTCGCCGCAGGTTCTTGGGACCGTTCGGGGCTAGAAGTTCCAGCTTCTTCGCCTTCTGACGCCTATGATGGGCAGGCGAGTGTGGGAGACCTTTCTCGTCCCGTGTCATTCTTGGGGCGAGCGGGTTGGGACTTTGAGGTGGGGGCAGAACTGGAGATTCAAACCGTGTACCAACGCCTTGATGCTCGCCAAATGTTTGGGCCCACAGGTACTCTTGATCCGGACAACCGAGTGGGGCGCTTCAACTGGGTTAACCGGGTCGATTACCGCATTCCTATTTACCGCCGTTCAGGTGAGGGCCCTTCGTGGGATCAATCGCTTGATTTTCATTCTTGGATAGGTGTCTCATTTGCAGAAACGCTCAAGAGCGAGCATTTTGCCGGTCCCGTTGCCAGCGTGCACCGGGAGACCAAGAATACGACAGGAGAGGGTGGTCTCGAATTGAGCTATGTATTGGGTCCGGGCTCCGTCTTGGTCGGGTTAGATTATCTCGACTTATGGGACGCTGGCGACTCTCTTTTTGATGAGAGCATTGACGGTGCTGTACGAGTGAGGCGAAATACACCCAATGAACTGAATATTCAGAATGTGGGTGTGTTCTCTCAGCTCATGTTTTCACCCTGGCAATCACTCACGCTCACGGGAAGCTTGCGGCACGACGTCAACTCGCGATTTGACGATGCCACCTCTTTTCGGATTGCTTCCGTGCTGAAAGTTGCGAATTCGGTTCATCTCAAGGCAATGATAGGCTCTGCGTTTGTGCCTCCCTCACCCAGTCAGCTCAATGCGGTTCCCCTGTTTTTGGAGGGCGGTTTTCTGGGCAATCCCGACGTGGTGCGCCAAAAGGCTCTGACCTACGAAGCCGCCCTTCTTACTCGCCCTTTTAGAACACTAAAAATTGACCTTTCTGCCTTCGTCACAAATATCAAGGACCGCGTGGAGAACATACCCATTGGGTCTCTTTTTCGTGCAGAAAACCAGACTCAGAGCAATTCTTTTGGGGGTGAATTGAATGGTGGGGCAACTTTAGGCGACTTCATTCTACAGGCGGACATTGCCTACCAGAGGACTACCTTGGAGGAGCCGGAACAAGATAGTTTTCGTTGGCAACTTGCCTACGGCGAGGACGCAAGTACCGCAAACTTTCCCACCTGGCTCTCGCATCAAAAGGCTACGTGGAGTCAGCCTCGCCTGTATTTTGAAGTCTCTGTCATGGGAACCTATGTGGGGGCAAGAAAGTCGACCGTCGACAATATAGTGGTGGCTGGTGAGCCCTATTACCTGGACCCCTACTTTCTATTGGGGGGACAGCTACGCAGTTTAGGGGTCGAGTTGATACCTCTTCGTGAAACGCGCTTTTCGTTTCATGCAAATAACATATTGGGGGCGAATTACTCACACGGTGGGGCGGCTGGAGTGGATATACCCGCGCTGGGTCGGTCCATATTCTTCCGAGTTTCGCAGGAATTTTAGGGGGAGATGCCTGCCAGGCAACGGAGAATTTTGCTGGTCTGGTGGTGATTTCGGCTTATCGTGCCCCTCGATATGAGCGCAAATACAATTCCTTGTTTGGACTTTTCGCAGTGTGACAGCCTTGAGTTTGCGGAGCAGCTCTCGGAAGCTTTTTCCAATTTTGGCTTTGTCGCCTTAGAAAATCATGGCTTGAGCGCCGCGCTACGAGAGAGAGCTTTTGAGGTGATCTCTAAGTTTTTTGACCTCTCGCGAGCCGAAAAACTGAAGTACTTTGTCCCGGATGGCGCAGGGGCTCGCGGTTACACCGAGTTTGGTCGAGAGCTTGCAAAAGACTCGATCACTCCAGATCTCAAGGAGTTTTATCATGTGGGGCGGGAGCTTCCTTTGGACAAACGAGTTGCCGAAAAAAATAATATTTGGCCCCAAGAAATTCCCGAATTTCGTCGGGAGATTCTTGAATTATTCTCGCAGCTCGATCGCATTGGCGCTCGGGTGCTCCAGGCCGTTGCTCGTGGACTAAAATTGGATCCAGATTATTTTGTCGACAAGACCAATCTAGGAAATAGTCTCATTCGAGCCCTGCATTATCCACCCGTTCCAGCGGGCGAGGGCCTCGCCGTTCGTGCAGGTGCTCACGAGGACATCAATCTGATTACGCTGCTCATCGGGACGCCCCAGCCAGGGCTTGAGATCTTGTGCAAGGATGGAGAGTGGATTGAGGCTCCAAGAGGTAGCGAGTACATTCTTTGTAACGTGGGAGATATGCTTCAGCGCCTTAGCAATCACCAACTGAGTTCTACGACGCACCGAGTAGTCAACCCACCAGCTCCCTATTGTGAAGTGTCTCGTTACTCTTTACCTTTTTTTCTACACCCCAATTCGGACTTTTTGATCGAAACACTGCCCTCCTGCATCACCGCCACTAGAAAGAACCGCTACCCGAATGGGATCACGGCTGACGCATTTCTTCAAGAACGACTCGGAGAGATCGGGCTGCTTTAAATGGGGGGCGGCGCGCGGAGAGGAGCCTCGCCAGGCTTTCCAATTCTCTCAACACTGTAAAAGAGCCTGAGAATTCAAAGGAGGCACGGAATAGTTCTTGCAAGTAGGACATTCGGCCGTAGGGTTCGCGTCCTCTGAATGACGTTTTCTTCAATCTTCGGTTCCCTTTCTTCAGACGGCTCACCGTCACCGCTTAGCCCAAAGCAGGCAAAAACAGATGTCCTCTCGGGATTGACTGTCGCCCTCGCGTTGGTTCCCGAGGCGGTCGCATTTGCGTTTGTATGCGGAGTCCCTCCCTTGGTCGGGCTCTATGCTGCTTTCATCATCTCGCTCATTACTTCGGTGTTTGGAGGGCGTCCCGGTATGATATCGGGAGCGACGGGCGCAGTTGCCGTTGTAGTGGTCTCCTTGGTGCAGGTTCATGGGGTGGAGTACCTTTTTGCTACGGTTGTCCTCGCCGGTGTCTTGCAGATACTTGCCGGAGTTGCTCGCCTCGGAAAATTCATTCGTCTCGTGCCTGAGGCCGTGATGTTTGGCTTTGTGAATGGCCTTGCCATCGTTATCTTTCTTGCACAAAAAAGTTCTTTTCAGAATGCAGCGACCCTGGGCTCCGGTGAAGTGGTCATGCAGTGGAAAGAGGGACCACAGCTCTTTTTCATGATTGGCCTAGTGGCTCTCACGATGGCGGTGATTTGGGCGCTTCCGAAATTGACCAAGGCATTTCCCGCCCCGTTGGCTGGAATATTATTTGTAAGTGTTGTGGTGATTGGTTTCTCGCTGCCCACCAAAAACGTAGGTGATTTGGCCTCAATCGGTGGAGGATTACCTCCCTTTCACGCACCTTCGGTGCCCTTCAATCTCGCTACCTTAAAAATCATCTTTCCTTATGCCGCGATTGTCGCAGCTGTGGGCTTGATTGAGTCTCTCATGACTCTCTCGTTGATTGACGAGATGACTGAAACGCGTGGTCGCGGAAATAAGGAGTGCCTCGCTCTTGGATCGGCCAATATCATCACCGGGTTTTTTGGTGGCATGGGAGGGTGCGCAATGATCGGTCAAAGTGTCATCAACGTGGACTCTGGTGGTCGCGGACGTCTCTCGGGTATCTCGGCTTCTCTCTTTTTGCTTGGATTCATTCTCTTTGGGTCAAGTTTAATCGAGCAAATTCCCGTAGCGGCTCTGACTGGCGTGATGTTCATGGTCGTGGTCGGCACCTTTGAGTGGTCTAGTTTTCGAGTGATGCGACGCATTCCTCGTGCGGATGCCTTTGTGATTGTCCTGGTTTCGGGCATTACGGTCTTTGCAGACTTGGCAGTCGCCGTTTTCACTGGAGTGATTGCCTCTGCTCTCGTGTTTGCCTGGCAAAAGAGCCAACATATCTCTGCCCGCACCAGTGTTCGAAAGGCTGATCAGGCAAAGGTCTATCATCTCGAAGGGCCCCTCTTTTTCGCATCAATCGGTAGCTTTCGCGATATTTTCACTCCCGGAGACGATCCAGAAGTTGTCATCGTCGACTTTGCTGATTCTCGAGTGTACGGGCACGCGGGCCTGGACGCGATTGATAGGCTGGCTGAGCGTTACGCAAAAATCGGCAAAAGAGTCCAGTTGGTACACTTAAGTCGTGATTGTCGTCTTCTCTTGGAGAATGCCGGCGATTTAGTGCGGGCCGATATGTCGGAGGATCCTCACTACCGTATGGCCCTAGACGAACTCGCTTGAATGCTCGGCCCGGCGGGCGTTAATTGAGTCAAGGAGAAGCTGGAAAGGGGCTGCATAGCAACCCGCTTCGTCATCGTCAGCCCCCCTCTTGACTCTCTCAATCGGCGGCGAAGCTTCGACGCCTACGCCGGGGGCGTGGCTCCGAATTGTTGTCGCGGGTGTTGGAGCCTAAAGACCCACTATCAGGGGTAGGTCGGGGGCCCCGAGTGCGACTGGCCTCCTGATCGCTGCGTCCGCTGGGGCGCTGCTCGCGGCTTGGATACCGCTCACCGCTGCGTCCGCTGGGGCGTTGCTCGCGGCTTGGAGACTGGGCTCGCTCATCGCTGCGTCCGCTGGGGCGCTGCTCGCGGCTTGGATACCGCTCATCGCTGCGTCCGCTAGGGCGCTGCTCGCGGCTTGGATACCGCTCATCGCTGCGTCCGCTGGGGCGCTGCTCGCGGCTTGGAGACTGGGCTCGCTCATCGCTGCGTCCGCTGGGGCGCTGCTCGCGGCTTGAATACCGCTCGTCTCGCGAAGAAGTGGATGTGCTTGTAGTGCCTCGAACGTAGCTCCTCGGGCCGCGGGGTGCACGGGGTGAGCGTGTATCGCGTTCTTGAGAGTCGCGGGGGCGTCGCGCTCTGTTCTCTAGATCTCGTGGAGCGCGGGCGCGCCGAGAGCGATCCCCTTCGCCGCGAGATTCTCGTCGTGATTCAGTGGGTGCTGACTCATTGCGAGGGGTGAGAACGAGGGGTCTTGCCTTACGAGCCTCGGGGCTAACATAGGCAGAATTTTGCACGTTATCGCCACGTTTAGGGCCGCCAGCTTGGGGGCGAACAGGTCCTCTACATTGGTCGTCACGACGAGTGTCGCGCTGGTCCCGCGGAGGCCCTGCGCGCCGTCCCGAGTCATATCCGCCCCCGCGATTGTCGCGTTGAGCATTGTCGCGTTGAGCACTGTGGCCGCCGGAGCGCTGGCCGTTGTGATGGTCGAATGGCCGTTGCCCTCCTTCTGCGCGAGGGGAGCTACCCTGCCTGGGACGATCGCCTGAATGTTCAGGGCCACCGCGCCGCTGTGCTGGGACCCTAGCGGCTGGCTTTTCAATGACGACTTCTCGACGCCGCATGGGAACGGCTGATTGTACTGGTTTTTGCCCAGAGGCGAGACGCCGTGATGTTTCGTCGCGGTTCGCCTCGCCAATCAGCTCCAGTACGGCTGAGGTGTCCACGGGACCGGAGGAACGCTTGAATTGACCCGTAAGGATTGTCTCTGAGGTCAGGCGATTGCTCTCATAGAGAGACCACATCTCCTCGCCATAGGGACGTCGGCGAACACCCGGAACGAAGCGTGCTAAGAATCGATGTAAATTCTCGATATCGCGCAGGAGTAGGGTACGAGCATTTAAATTGCTACCTGGATCGACCGACTGAGGAAAATCGATCAAAACGGGGCCATCCCAGGCAAGAAGTACGTTAAAATCAGATAAATCGCCGTGCACTACGCCAGCGCAGAGCATGCGCGTCACTTCACGCAGGAGGAGATGGAAGATTTCAGTGGCTTCTTCTGCCGTAAAGTCGAGATCTCCCAGACGAGGTGCTGGGTTGCCATCGGGGTCTTGCACCAACTCCATCACCAATACTCCGTCGATGAAGGTGTAGGGGGTGGGTACACGCACCCCAGCGTCACGCAACTTGTAGATCATGTCTACTTCGGTGGAGCGCCACGCGTCTTCGTCCTTGGACTTTCCGTATTTGGAACCCTTGGCGATGGCTCGCTGGTCGCGCGTGTTGCGAGTTTTTCTACCCTCAGTGTAGTCGGCGCGATGTTTGAATGAGCGGTTTTGGGCCTCTTTGTAGACCTTTGCCGCACAGACGTCGCCTTGGGCTACGACCAGGTAGATTTGTGCTTCTTTGCCACTCATGAGTGGACGAAGCACCTCTTCGATGATGCCTTGCTCAGCAAGGGTCTCCAGGCTCTTAGGAAGTCGCATGGGGATTTTGCGGCGGGCTGGGAGGTCGGAACTCGCGCCCTAAATGGGGATGAATGAAAAAATAACGAGGCGAGCCGAATCGCCTCAAAGTGTGGGGCACCGTCTAGCATAAGTGGAGCGAAATGCTCTAGCCTTATTCTTAAAGGTCTCGTGCCAGGTTTTTTTCAATACTCTCTAGAGCTCTTGCAAGGGAGGCGTTGCCCCCTTTGCCCGCATATCCGAAGGGAATTTTTTGCATTCGAGCCGCAGCTAGGACCGGCTCGGCATGTTGATGGGCGATTGCTTGGTCGCAGATGATGACAGCAAAGATGTGTCCGTGCCTCACCCGCCGAACAGCGTTAGAGACCGCACGATTGCCCTCGCCGGAAGTATCTATCCACTCGCAGCTCTGTTCGAGGGGTGCTGGAAGACTCTTTTTTCTGCCGGCGAATGCACCAAATACAAGAAGTTTTCTCGTTTCTCCCGCGTTGCTCAGTTCGGGAAACTTCAGCAGAAATTGCGTGGCGACCGAGTCGCTTCTTGAGGCTACTTCCCTTGCTTTCTCCGAGACGACTTTCGTCGCCGCGGGGGGCCTTGCAGGGACGCGAGCACTCGATAACTGAGC
>CAYWLO010000069.1:19489-24871 GCA_964459035.1 uncultured Polyangiaceae bacterium
TGACTGAGCTGACTGAGCTGACTGAGCTGACTGAGCTGACTGAGCTGACTGAGCTGACTGAGCTTGCTTCAGTTCGGCTAGTCCTTGGACAGCCTCCAATAGGCGCGCGGCTGCAATTTGAGGCGATTGACCACGTAGGCAAGGTTCACGCAGAGAATGGGCCGCACAATACTTCTGCACATGCGCCTCTTCGACCGCGCGTTCGTAGGCATTCAAAGCCGCGAGGATGGGAGAGACAACGCTCTTCAGATCTCTCCTTACTAAATGAAGATCGGATTCGACACTTTGAACTAGCTCATCGAGAACAGACACCTCTGTAAACTACTCTTGTGCTAGAGGGACTCAACGGCCAAATGCAGATTGCATCGTTGAGACGGCATCATGAGTGAAGAACAACCCAAAAATCAGCTACATGGAATTACCTTGCAAGCCGTGGTGGAAGAACTCGTGGAGCGTCGCGGTTGGGACAACCTCTCCCAAGAGATAAAAATTCGCTGCTTTACCTACGATCCGAGTATCAAGTCGACTCTCAAATTTTTGAGAAGAACTCCCTGGGCTCGCAAAGCAGTCGAGGAACTTTTTTTGTACGATAGAAGAGTTCTTCAGCGCGCAAAAAAGTAGTTCTCCTTCTTTCGGGGCCTTTGTGCGAAGCGTCTGACTTGAGGGGAGTGGCTCGCCTTAGGCAGCGATTGCAGAAATTTGATCGGAGAACTTTCGAAAGGCGTCCAGGACGGGTTGGGGGTGTTCACCCTGAGCGGCTGACTCGACCAGGAGCTGTGCCGCCGAAACGGAGCCACCCCGGACGAGATCTTCTGCCAGCTGACTGACCGTTTCGATAAGGTGGGGGAGCAGAGCTGGTTTGCGCACCGCACGGCATAGGCGACTGAGACCTTCGGGCGTCAGTTGCCCCCCTTGAGTTTGCTGACGCATGAATTGAATTTCTGCGTAGTTGCGCAATCGCACCGCCACCCAATCGCTCGTTTCTTCGGGGGCTCGCAGGTGATTGCTCTCGAAGTTCAATGGAAGAGCCTCCTGTGAAATATCGGCTGGGATTGCCACTGCGTAGAGCGTTGTCGTGTCGGCGAGACTTGTCACCTGAAAGCCCGCACGGCGCAACAGTTCACCTAGGGACTTATGACTAAAGTTGGTAAGATGAGCGTTTTGAAAGAAGTTGAGTTCAAGGGCGCCGTAGGGTTGGTAGACATTAGGAACCTCAATAAATATGCGTCCTTGAGGTTTGAGCCAGCTGCGCAGTTGAACCAAGTCACGCAAGGGCTCATGTAGATGCTCTAAGACATGAAAAAGTTGAATTTGATCGAACTTTTCTTCCCTCGGTTCGTATTCTTGCAGATTTCCAGTAAAGCAATTGACCCCCGCAGTACGCGCTTGTTCGGCCTCCTCAGGCCCGGGCTCAATTCCATAGATCTCTACATCTGCTCGCTCTCGCATCAGAGCAAGGGTGCGGGCGTTTCTACAGCCAATCTCCAATATTTTTTCATTTGCCTTGAGCGGGCTCAGACGCATCGCAATTGTTGCCTGGGTGTCGTGCCAGCACTCTAAAACCTTTTTGTATTCAGAATCCCCCTTCATCACAATGCGCCCATCACTAGTAGAGCAACCAACGTCGCCGTAATGTTTGCGATACGTGCCCGCATAATATTTAGCCATAGCGGGCTCGTCCGGGCGCGGCGACTGATAAACTAACGTGCAGTCGTGACAAACGATGGAACGTACGTCCATACCAAATCGTCCCAATTTACCGACCTCGACTCCATCGTTGAGCGAGCCGCAAACGGGGCAGGGCGGAGTCTGACTGGGAACGGGGACTCCCTCCAAAGGGGAGTGGGCGTATTGAGGCATAGAGAAGTAGCTCTGTTTAGAGGTGATTGGGCAGGGAAATACACCACTGCCCCTGAAGGCCAACACGGCATGTCCTCAAGGCCCTTAAGTGACGCCCTCTCGACGGATTTTAGAGTGCTCTTCGGGGGCACCGTCGATTTAGGTATTCTTCTTACGAACCGATCTAAGTGGTTGTGCCTCTAGTGTTGATATGGACCCTAAGCCCTACATATTAATAGTCGACGCGAGCAGTGCTGCGCGTTCTGTGATTCGGGGAGAGCTATTCGATCTACATCTTGATCTGAATGAGGTCCCGCGGGGAGAGCTTGCCCTCGAAATGGTCGAGGCACGACGTCCCGACCTGGTATTTCTCGATCTAGATTTTCCGAAGAATGAAGGTTTCGAAATCAGCAAAAGTCTCTTTGATTCAGAGACCACATTTGACTTGCCCGTGATCATGACCTCCAGCCAGGAGGACGAAGAGATGCGTTTGAAGGCTCTTGAGTCAGGGGCCCTTGAATACGTGACGAAACCGTTTGTTACAGGTCAAATTCGAAAACTAACACTGGAAGTTCTTGAACGCATTGCTCTCAACCGAAAATCGATGGTGTTTTCTATTGATCCTCAGCAGAAAAACAGGCGAGAGATCGACGCTATCTTAAAGCGCCACGGCTTTCATCACAGGACATTCTACAAGCCCAAGGCGTTGATCTCGGCTCTTGAGTCGTCCCCACCGGACGTCTTGGTGATGGACTTTCAGTCCCCAGAGCATGGGGCGTTTCGCGCATTGGATGCGATCAAACGCCTTGAACTGCCGGAACGGCCCAAAATACTGGCAACGACAGGTGCCCGTGAGCGACGAGATATGCTCAACGCTCTCTATTCGGGGGCGGACGACTTGATTCTTAAACCCTATCTCGCCGAAGAATTGGTTGCGCGCCTCGAACATCTTTTACGCAATCGTCGAGACGAGGCAGCCCTGCGTCGCCTGGCCACCGTCGACGCTCTTACCGGGGTCCTCAACCGAGGCGAACTAGATAGGGTGGCGCGGGTTGAGGTGACCCGTGCTCTTCGAGATGAACGGGGCTTGGGCGTTCTCTTACTCGATGTGGACCACTTCAAACTTCTTAACGATACCCATGGGCATCCATTTGGTGATGACGTCCTTGCCGAGGTGGCTCGTGCATTAAAAGAAAACGCACGCACAATTGATATTGTGGGGCGCTACGGGGGAGAAGAATTTGCTGTACTCATGCCCCGCGCGACAAAAACAGGTTTGGCATTTCTTGCTGAGCGTTTGCGTCGAAGTGTAGAGGAGCTTTGCTTTGAGCACGCTGGGACTGAGGTCAAGGTGACCATTAGTGCAGGGGGGCAAACATGGAGCGCTGAGCTCTTGGCCGGAAAAGATCTTGTCTTGACTGATTTGATCTCCCCGGCAGACGAATCCCTTTACTCGGCAAAAGAATCGGGGCGCAATCGCTGCGTCTGTGACGTCGCCCTAGAGGGGCCCCGCTCGGACTCGCGCGAGTTACACCCCAATGATGCCCCACAAGTTGCTTAGTAATTTAGGTTTCTAACTAAAGGCTTGATCAGAAAACGGGAGGACAGCCTAGAATTACGTCCACGCGTTCAACTCCGGCTTCTACCCTTTTGCACACCTCTCCTCGAAGACGAATTGTGGCTGGCTCGGTGTTCATGTCGATGATCCAGTTCTTGTTTGAAGAATTCCCACCACCAGCGCCCATGTCGCCAGCCATTCCGTCTTTTGTTTGTGGAATGATATCGCAGTCCACTGCGACATTTACATTGACAAATGAGTTAGGTGTCTCATCCAGTTGAATGTCGCAGCTGGTGACAAGATCTTGGGTGATGGTACGGAAAATATTTGTAAGACCTTTCACGCCGGCCTTTGCATCGACTTCAAAGTACTTTCTCTTTTTTCCTTCGACAGGTCGCCCGCCTTCTTCGGCCATTTTATCCAGCAGATCTCCATAGAGTTCGCTGCCTGGAACGCCAATGACAAATGTTTGCACCCCTGCATCACGCAATTTTGCAATGGAGGCGGTTGTGGCGTCATCGTCTAGGCAAGCCTGTTTACCGGAGGTACCTAAGCAGGCATTCATACCATCTACTGAATTGCCCGCGCGGCCCTCGATATTCCACGTGCAGCCGGCAGCGTCACAGACGCTCGCTGCGTTGCAATTGGGGCCACCGTCTGTCGCTAACACAACGTATTTGTCCCCTTTGAGATCTTTACCGGCTCCTTGAATGTAATATTCAAGGGCATGCTCTAAGGCCGTTGCTGTGGGGGTACCTCCACCTGGTCGAATCTTTACAAACGACTCGATGATTTTTGGAACAGTGTCGGTACCAGGGCCCACGAGAATTTGAGGCGTACTGTCGGTGGGCATCTCGCAGCAATTCTTTGTCTCGCCGCAGGTGGTCTTGTTGATACGAAAACGAGGGTCTGCCGACATGGGGTAGAGGGAGAGCCCGATATTTAGATCCCCCTGTACCTCAGTGAGGCTGCCCTCTAGCGCCTGTTTCATGGATTCCCACTTTGAATCGGCAAATCCGTTTGTGTCATCCATACTCCCTGATTTATCTATGACCAGAAGTAGGTTGACGTTGAGCTTAGACGCAGTGGACTCTTTGGCATCACACATACTTAGCCCGCTAAAGCTGGAGCAAGCTGGGGCTTGGGCGCCTGTTTCGGGAGTTCCCTTACCACCGCCCATTCCATCGTTGGTGTTTATGTCTGAGTTCGTATCATCTTGGGTGCTCTTGGTTCTTGGTGCCTCCTCTTTTTTTGAAGAGCAACCGAAGAATAAGGGGGCTGCAAGAGAACACAGACCGAGACCAATAAAGAGTTTTTTCACTTGAACAATCCTCTGAAGAACAACAATGAGAGCCGGCTTGTGTATCTCGATAATTGAACGAGTAGGGCCGATGGGCCTCTACCGTAGAGAAACGTTTTAAATTGTCCAACGAATGAGGAGCGCTTTGTGGTGCAGCGTACATCAGGACTATTGCAATATTTTGTTCAGCGTAGAAAATGATGAGCACACAGAGAAAGTGCTGTTGGATTGTTAGTCTTACACGGTAATTAAAAGAGTGTATTGGCCAGAATCTGCTCAATCGTCGTAATTAGTGCTTGTACCCACCGGCGAAAGGGGACAAGACTCGATCTAGGTGACGCGCCATTGCGTCTCGAATTGTGAACAGGGGCATTTTTGTGAATAAAAGAGTTTTTTCGGCAGCATTTATCCTAGCTGGCTTAGCAATTGTGCCTGCGTGCAGTGACGACGGCGATGGTGGAGGGGGATCCACAACGACATCTCGAAGTGATGGAAACGGTGCCGCTTCTGGTGATGGCTCCGGTGGTGCTGACTCTGGAACAGGTAGTGGGTCGACGGGGGCGGGGTCCACCGTGGGCGCGGGTTCTGGCAGTGGCTCAACAAGCGGCAGTGGCTCAACAAACGGCAGTGGTTCAACAGGCGGCAGTGGCAAGCCCGCGATTGCGAACGATTTTGAGACATGCGC
>CAYWLO010000070.1:0-24656 GCA_964459035.1 uncultured Polyangiaceae bacterium
AGAGAGCGAATGCAAAGCGATGGGGCACAAGAAAAGTCAGAAATTGGCAGGCGCCTCAAGTCGTCTATTTGAACCCTTCTCAGTCCACAAAAACAGCCTTGGAGTTAATTAAGCCGAAGAGTCAAATGAGTCACGCGGCGTGACGCTTGAGGCGACAACTACCTTGACACTTACCGACGTTGATACTGACCCACGGATTCCGATGACACCCCCGTTGATACTGACCCGGATGACACCCACGTTGATACTGACCCACCGTGGTCAACTACACGCATTCGATCCTATTGTTCCCCTGTGCTGCGCTTCGACCATCCGCTTCGTTCCTACTGGAGGTGTTTTTTCCTTCTATTGAGCTGGAGTTCCATCTCTCTGGCTCAAGAACACGGCCCCCCAAGGGTCCTCACTGAGGCTGAACGAGAGACAGCCACAATCCGTCAAGAAACCCAATCCGAAATTCACGGCGAAGAGCGTACGGTATTTGGCCCATTCGCAATTGAGGGAGCTGGTGGCGAAGATCTTCTCTCCATTCATTTCGCTTCTCAATTACGCCTTCAGGCTGAGGACGAAGCTCAATTGAGCTCAACCAACGTGAGCTTTGCGCGTTTACGCCCGGCCCTGCGCGGCGGATTCATGGAGGGCAAGTTCAGCTATGTATTTCAGATGAATCTGTCGCCTGGCGCCGCAGAATTGATAGACCTCTTCGGCGATTACCGCTTCAATGATCGACTTCGATTTCTGGTCGGACAACACAAAATATATCTTACCCGCTATCGCTCCCAAAGCTTTTCGACTGCAGTGTTGATCGACTGGGGGGACATCAGTCGCTGGCATGGAGCTGAACGACAAATTGGTGCCGCCATTCACAACCATGCAGCGCACGGCAAAGAGCTACAATACTCCTTGGGAGTCTACACCGGACAAAACCGGCGAGCGGCCTTTGCCAACCGTTTACCCGGTGTTTACGGCGAGCCCCTAGAGAACCCTTCAGCTCTTGGTAAAGGCTCCGGCCTAGAGACTGTCCATCCCGAAGTTGTGGGAGCCGCGAGCTATAAAAGCAAAGACATGTTTACGGGCAGCCTGAGCAGCACGACCCAACGAAACTTTCGCTGGATGACGAGTCTGAGCGGGGCCTACGACTTTCGCCCCGAACTCGCTCAGGACGCGACCGCACGTCTAGCGCCTGAATTCATGATGAAATGGAAGGGCTTAGGGCTCAGCGGTATCTACTACTTTTCCTGGACCACATTAAGCGACCAAGCAGATCAACTGTCGAGTCTTGGCTACCATGGACCACAATTCACTCTCAGCTATCGGTTCAATCAAACGTGGGAAGTGAGCGCACGTTACGGAGGTGTATTTGTAAACAAGGCGTTGCGTGACGACGCCCGACAGAGAGCAGACAACATCATCGTTGGAGCCCCCCTCAAAGACCGAATAGAACTAGAAGCACAATATGCCCGTGCAGGCACTCAGGTTTCCGAGCAGGAATTTAGCCTGGGGGTCACTAGCTACATCATCGGCAACTCACTTAAGTTTCAATGCGATGCGAGCTATTTACCCCGCACAGATGTCGAGACCCGCATCGATAATTTACGTCTACGCGCCCAACTACAGCTCGCATTTTGAGAAAGTTTGACCCTTCTTTCTACTTGCCCCCCCAGGGCGCGTCCATCGATAAAACCACGAGAGAGGCTCCCGCTCCCTCATCGGCCCCTGACAGTTCAGCCCCGGTTGTTCTAACTAGAACGCCGCGGAGCAACTTCCCCCCACGAGCAACCAGAGGATGCATTGAGGCCCAGGGAATTAAGCAATTGGCAAGTTCAAGAGCTTGACTTGCCTTGCAGCCAAATGGGCGAAGAGTGGGCACCACGGGGTGCCTCAAAAAATCAAGCAGCACCCCTCCAGTTTTCGTGCTAATGGGCCCAACGTGGAAACTCTCAAACTGGATGGCGGTCAGTACGATCTAAAAAGAATTGCCCAACAGTTTCCGGGTGGAGCTTCGTTCAATTTGTTAGGAAACGGCGACTCCCGCCTCTCCTTTGACAACGAGTGCGTGCATGGCTCTGCAACTTCAATAGCTATGCACTTTGGCATGCAACTCACCATTTCGGACTTCATGGGTAGGCTACCTATGGCTCTTTCGGTTGAACATGCACCCTCGGAGCTAGACTTTGCGATCTGTCGAGGCTCGGGAACCTACGCGGTTGCCCCTGGCGGCGAGCGCGTCGAATTCACTGCGGGGGATTTTCATGTAGCTCAAATTAAGAAGTCCACCCGTTTTCGCTGGTTGGCCCCCCAGGGCTCAACCGAGCAGTCAATCCACTTAAAGCTATCAAAAAGGACATTAATAGATCTATTAGGAGTTCAGGAACTCCCAACCTCCATCGCAAACATTGTCGACAGCTCGGCCCCTTTTAGCATGGCTGGCCTACGAGTAGATCAACGCATGAATTGCATCACGGACGAGATCTTTGAGGTATCTCAAGTGATGAACGAGACCCGGGTGTCATCCGTTGGTGCAAGCACGCTCTCTAAGAAACTTTTTCTTGAAGCTAAAACGATGGAGCTCATTGCAGCCCTCGTCGAGCGTATGGAGCGCCCCCCTCAAAAGCTCGAACCTAGTCCTGAAGAGTTTCGCCCCCTTTTACTTGCTCGCGAGCTCCTTCTCGCTGACTTAGAGAACCCTCCTTCCGTGACGGAGCTAGCCAAACGGGTAGGAATGGGCGAGCGGCGTTTTAAAGAGCGATTCAAACTCGCTTTCGGCAGCCCTGTCATGACTTACGCACGCAAACAACGGCTCGAAAGAGCGCGTGAGCTCCTTTCGGCTCACCAATACAATGTGACACAAGTGGCTCATCTTGTCGGCTACGCAAACCCTAGTAAATTTGCTGCCGCCTACCGTCGCCAATATGGCATGAGCCCCAGTACCCTTTAAAATTACCGACTCCCTGGGTCGATCGACATGAGGCCCCTCTCAGCGGGAGAATGGGGAAAATCTTCATAAAACGGGACAATTGGTATTATTTACGGTGACAACGGAACCTGGCGATCCGATTTGGAGTTGATAGGGGCCCTTTGCGGAGTGGCATGCCCCGCCTGGACTATTACTCTCCCCGCAGCCTCATGGGATCTCCAGCCAATTTTATTGCCCGTCGTTTTTTTCGTCCTCTGCCCTTTGGAGCAAGACTTTTCACGAAAGGAGTAATCTGCTCCACGCTTGCTCTCACTGCTGGGGGGTGTGAAGGGGCAAAAGCTCAGGATCAGGAAGTTGAGAAAGCGCGAGATGTAAGCAAGACGCAGCCCGATCTCACAGGCACTCGAGTAGAAGTTGCAATTGTGAGTCCTTCGCTTGGAAAGTTCACCTTACGCGTCCCCGGAGAAGTTGAGGGAATGCGTGATGCGGAGCTGGCGTCCCCTCGGGGAGGCTACATCGAGCAGGTTGCGGTCAAGGAAGGACAAGAAGTCAAAAAGGGAGCTGTCCTAGCGCGGGTCGACACAAGGACTCATTCGACACGATTGGTCAGGGCGCAAGTGGAGCGCAAGGCCGCTCTGCGGGAACTTGAGCGCACAAAGATTTTAGGCAAGGCGGTGGCTGCGGCAGAGCTGGATGCAGCCAAGGACCGCGTAGACAGTGCAAAGGCAGCGCTCAACGAACTACAAGTCGCGGCAGGCCGCTCGGTAATAGTTGCCCCTTTTTCTGGCACAATAGTGCAGGTCGAGGCTGAGGTCGGAGAGGTGGCAGCGCCGGGAATACCCCTCTTTCGCCTGGTACAACTAGAGCCCATTCGAGTTAGTGTCGCTCTCTCTGATCGCGACATGGCCCTTGCCCATGAGGGCATGCCAGCCCGAGTAAGCCTTGCAGCTCGCTCGGGAATCTACGAAGGAAAAGTCGTACAACTTTCCAAAGCCGCCAACCTAAAAACTCGTTCTTTTGAAGCCTTAGTTGAAGTCGCTAACAAAAACAAAGATCTCCTTCCCGGAATGATAGCCCAAGTCTCCCTCGCTACAGACCACAAGGCTGGAAAAAAGTTACTCATCTCTCAGGATTGGCTAGTCACCCGCCCCACAGGCAACGGAGTTTTTCTGGAAGACAATGGCAAGGCAGTCTGGAAGCCCGTCGAGCTGGGCACCGTGTTGAGACGCCAAGTCGAAGTGAAGTCCGGTCTCCAAACAGGGGACAGATTGATCATTGTGGGTCATAGAAGCCTCGCTGAAGGAGATCGCGTCTTGGTACACCGCACGGGCACCTGCTGCACCAAGGGGCGCGCTGTCTTTGATAAAAGCGCCCCATCTTCCGCCTCTAAGTAAGGGAACTGACAGTCAATGATAGCCTTTATTGTTCAACGCCGAGCTCCCGTTCTACTTCTACTGGTGTGCACCTTTCTATTTGGGTTGCTCTCCTACATCACTCTGCCCCGTGAGAATAACCCCGACGTAAAGATCCCAGTTGTTCTGGTGACAACTCCATATATTGGGGTTTCCCCCGAAGATGTAGAAAACCTTGTCACTATTCCAATAGAAAATGAGCTTGCGGGGGTAAAAGATCTTAAAACCATCACAAGCACATCAGCCGAGGGTCTCAGTGTCGTTTCTTTAGAGTTCGATCCCGAAACAGAAATCACGGACGCCCTGCAGCGGGTGCGTGAAAAGGTCAGCGTAGGCAGAACGAAAATACCGGACGACGTGGAGGACACAACCGTCGCGGAGATCTCCTTTTCGGACATGCCCATCATGATGATCAATATTTCGGGCGATGCCGATGAGACAATTCTGAAGAGATTGGCCAAGGACCTGAAAAAAGACATTGGGCGCATGCCTGGCGCCCTGCGTGTACAACTCTCAGGCGGACGCACTCGTCAATTTCGCGTGCAGGTCGATCCCAATCGCCTCGCCCATTACGATTTGGGACTGCAAGATGTGATCACGGCTATCGGCAATGAGAATGTAAACGTACCCGGCGGAGAAATTGTTGGACGTCGCTCAAACTTTCTGGTGCGAGTCCCTGGTGAGTTTGAAGCAGCGCGCGAGATCGAAGACGTGGCTATCACTCGCGTGGGAGACCGCCCCGTCTTTGTTCGCGATGTTGCCGAGGTAAAGGACGACTTTGCCGATCGCACAACCTATTCACGGGTCAACGGCCAACCAAGCGTCTCTTTAGGGGTCGTGAAACGAGCCGGTGCCAATATTGTCGAGCTAGCAGATGCCGCCAAAGCGGAAACTCGATTACACCAAAAGTCGTGGCCCAAGGGCGTAAAATACTCCATTTTGGCCGATCAGTCGCGCGACGTGGGGGTGATGGTGAGCGAACTGCAAAGTAGCATTATTTTGGCGCTCATTTTGGTTGTAGGGGTGGTGCTCTTTTTTATGGGCGTACGCAACAGTCTCTTTGTTGCCCTTGCAATCCCACTCTCGATGCTCATGGGCATGATGGTGTTTTCGCTCATGGGCGTCACCCTCAACATGGTCGTGCTTTTTTCCCTAGTACTTGTTTTGGGTATGTTAGTCGACAATGCTATCGTACTGATTGAAAATATCTATCGTCATATTGAACTAGGGCAAACACCCCTTGAAGCTTCCATCAATGGCGCAAAAGAAGTAGCGATGCCAGTGGCAGCCTCTACCCTGACAACGGTTGCCGCTTTTGCCCCCCTCTTGGCCTGGACAGGCATTATGGGACAATTCATGATCTACTTGCCTCTAACGTTGGTGGTGGTTCTGATCTCATCGTTGATTGTGGCAATTGTCATGCTACCCGTTTTGACAGCCTTGGGCATGAAACAGCAGAAGCCGCGTGAAGCCGATGAGATGGGCAAAGGGCCTATTCTCCGATTTTATAAGTTGGTTTTACTCAGAGCTATGCATCATAAGTACATCACTGCGGTGAGCATGTTGGTGATACTGATTGGCACTTTCATGGCCTATGGCCAGCTCAATCATGGCACGGAGTTTTTCCCCGAGGTGGAGCCCGATCGCGCAATTGTGAAAGTACGCGCGCCCGATGGCACGGATTTGGAGGAGACTGACCGTATCGTGCGCACCATTGAGACCATGATCCTCAAAGAAGGGCAGGTAAAGAGCTACATCGCTGAGACCGGTGTCGCAGCGGGAGACTTTACAAGCTCAGAAGCCACCAATCAGGCGCGCATCACTCTCAACTTCTACCCTCATCCCAGCAAAGCTCGGCCAGGAGAAGTGGTTCGTAAAGAGGACACCCGGCAAGTTGTAACTCGTTTGCGCACGCAAGTAGCCTCCATTTTAGGAGCAGAGATAAAGATTGAAAATGAAGCTCAAGGTCCCCCCGTCGGCAAGGCAATTTCTATTGAAATTTCTAGTAAGAGCTACCAAGAGGCAGGAGACTTTGCTCAGAAAGCGCGCCGCGCTATCGCCAAAGTTCCGGGCGCCATTGGCCTAGAGGACAACTACCGGGTAGGCCGCCCTGAACTACGATTTCGCGTCGACCGCGGTGCTGCCAAACGCATCGGTGCCAGCACGGCAGAAGTAGCCTCGTCGGTACGTGCCGCGCTCAGTGGTACCAAGGCAAGCGCCTTTCGTGACGGTGAAGATGAGTACGATATTATGGTCGAATTGGCGCCCCAGTATCGCGACGATTTACAGCAAGTACTTGCTCTGCGCATATTTGGTCGTGAGGATATGGAGCTAGGGACTTTCTCCGTGCCTATCTCGAGTGTTGCGTCCTATGAATTAGCGGGCGGCACTGGGGCTATCAATCATAAATCACAGCAACCCGTTGTCACAATCATGGGGGATATTGCCGAAGGCTTCAATCAAAATGAAGTGCAAGAAGCAGTCATGAGCGTGATTGAGAAGCTGGACAAACCCGAGGGAGTTCGGGCCCGCTTGGGAGGGGCCAATGACGAGCAAGCTGAGTCTCAGCGATTTCTAGGCACGGCATTTTTGATCGCCATTTTCTTGATCGCCATTGTGTTGGTAGCCCAATTCAACCGCTTTGATCTACCACTGATTGTTCTGGGCTCTGTAGTTCTCTCATTGGTAGGGGTGCTTTGGGGTCTGGTACTCACGGGCACGGCGTTTGGCATCATCATGACTGGTTTAGGAGTCATCTCCTTAGCCGGAGTCGTCGTCAACAACGCCATTGTGCTTCTGGACTATGTGCAAAAACTG
The DNA here is from genome assembly GCA_964459035.1 of uncultured Polyangiaceae bacterium. Classification (GTDB taxonomy): domain Bacteria; phylum Myxococcota_A; class Polyangia; order Polyangiales; family Polyangiaceae; genus NIC37A-2. The sequence continues at coordinate 7,144 of CAYWLO010000070.1, forward strand.
CGAGAGCAGGGCTACAATCGAGAAGACGCTTTAATAGAGGCTGGGCTCACACGATTTCGCCCGGTAATGCTCACTGCCATCACGACGATTTTAGGGCTCATACCCATGGCGATAGGTTTGAGTATCGATTTTACGGTTTTTCCTTGGAAGGTATTTTGGGGAACTCAAAGCAGTGAATGGTGGGGGCCCATGGCAGTCGCTGTTATTTTTGGTCTTGGTTTCGCCACAATTTTAACCCTCGTTGTCGTACCAACTTTCTACATTCTCTTTGACGACTTCGCCATCTTTCGCGGGGCTCTTGCCGCAAAGCTTTCGCGACTTTGGACCAAAGAAAAAAGCCAAGACACCGAGAGTCCAGCCCAATGAATACGCGCTCCAATTTTTCGCACTACCTGCAAAGTCTGCCTCTGATGAATTCACACCATTCCTCTCTACCTTCACGCTCCCTGGGAGCTTCACGTCGACGTGGGCGTATTTGCATCATCGCCCTGAGCGTCCTTGCGCAAAGCAGCACCCTTTGGGCGCAGGCCACGCCTGAGCCTCCCAAGGGCACCAACTCCCAAACACCTGCGCAACCTCAACTCAAGAAAGAAGCCCCAGCAAGCTCCTCTCCAGGGGCAGAGGTGCACGATCAATTTGCGGCTCTCCTAGGACGCCCTGGGGGTTTGACTTCGGACGAAGCGGCACGAAAGGCGGCCTCTTACTCTTTAGACGCAAAGGTTGCTCAAGAAGACTACAAGTCGGCCGAGGCTCTCGTAACTAAAACCGTCTACGACTACATGCCCAAACTCACGGTAACAGCTAGCTATACAAGGCAATCTATTCCCGACTCTACCCTGGACTATGGTTCGGGTAATTTGGTCGCAACGCCGGAGCCCGCAGGGCCCTTGGCTCCTGGGGCACCCTTGGCGGCCATTGACGGAGAGGCGTTCAACTTCAATCCCCTACCAAACCAATATTATCTCAATGCGGGGCTAGTTGTGCCCATTAGTGATTACTTGCTCAATATGAGTAGCGCGTTTGCGGGAGCCAATGCGCTCAAAAACCGTGCTGAGTATCTCGAAAAAGCTGAACGACTCAACGCGGCCGCCAATGGGCGACTCTCTTACTACCAATGGGTGCGTGCACGCTTGAAAATGGCGGAGGCTGAAAGTTCGATTCGCCGTGCCCAGGCTCAGTTGGACGATTTAAAGGCCCTCGCAGCGGGGGGCAGAGTCTCGCGAGCAGATGTACTGCGCCAGGACGCATTTTTAGCGTCCACTGAGCTCAACTTCCGTAGAGCGAGCACCGCCGAGGCCATTGCAAAAGAACGCCTTCATACGCTCATGCTTGGCAGCAAAGGAGTCACCCCCGATTGGGAGATTGGCGAAGACGTCCTAGAAGATCGCCCTGAAGACAATAAGCCCCTTCCCGCCATTGAAGAACTTCACCGACAAGCCGTTGCCAATCGACTAGAGATCTTGGCATTAGCGGAGACGGAGCACGGGCTCGAAGAACAAAGTTCATTCGAAAAAACCCAAGGTTACCCGCGAGTGGAAGGCTTTGGGAACCTCACCTACGCAAACCCTAACCCCGTGTACGTTCCTCCAACAAACGCCTGGAACACCTCATGGAATCTTGGAATTCGCCTAGTTTGGACCGTAAACGATCTCGGTTCGGCTCACCACCAGGCCCAGTCGACACAAGCCGAGGTGGCCAAGGTTCGCGCACAAAAACAAGGTATACAAGACGCTCTGAGAACTGAAGTACTGAGCGCCCGACGTTCCATTGAAGAAGCACGACTCGCACGCGAGTCCGCCCGTCGTGGGGAAAAAGCCGCTCAAGCGTCCTTTGTGGACCGCTCACTTCTCTTTGAAAACGGGCGAGCCACCTCTTTGGATGTTTTGCAAGCTGAGTCCGCTTTACTCACAGCTCGCACCGACCTAGTCGACGCGTACATAGCCCTTCGCCTTGCGCAGGTTCGCCTCAACCATGCCGTCGGCTGGGACGTTCCCCCAAGTTACAAACAGGAGTAGGAGTAACCTGAAAACGCGCAATTTTTGCGTGAGAAAGCGACGTGTGGAATTCCTCGCTTTTAAATGTGCAGTAAAAATCTTGAAAGCTCATCACCCCTTCGGTCAATGGACCGATGCGTGTTTTTACTTTCATGGTCGGGCTCAGTTTGTTCTCCATAGAACCAATAAACTGTGTCACATCAATGAAGTCTCAAGAACACAGAGCATTCCGGCTTTTCTCTAGGGACAATTACCTACCCTCCTGAGCGTGACGCAATTTCTCTGCAAGCGCTCAGAGACAAAGAGCTTCCCGCAGAAAGAACAAAGCACATGCGCATAGGAGTTGTCCCCCCAGCACTTGGCCTATTATTAGCTCTTACAAGTTGTTCAGCAGCTGATGGCGTCCAGCCCTCCCCCAGTGTCCAGGGTGGTAGCAACCCCCAGGGTGCAGACTCAGGCGACAACACGGCTACACCCACCGAAATATTGAGCCCCAACGACGCCAACGCCCAGGGCAACGAAAAGGAAACGGCTCTAGGTGCAGGTGGTTCTGGATCCGATGGCGGCATCTACATTCCCCCCAATTCAAACAACCAAGCGAGGCGGGACTACCTTTACTGCGAATACAAAACCCTCGAAGAAGATGACACAACTTTTAAGGGAGAAATTACCATTGGCAACGCAAATACCGAATACGTGTGGAACGGCTATTCGTTCACGGTTTGGTCGGTTGACTTTACCACCACGTCCAAAATTACACTAGTTGGACTCGATGAGTACAACATTGTCAAATACAGCCAAGAAGAAGACACCCTAAAAATCGACATGGGGGACAACAAATACTTTCCCTCAGAATTTCGCCAAAATACCCTCGTGACAATTCAAGTGGAAGGTATCAAAGGGGGACGTTACCCTTACCCTGCGCGCTGTACTCCCGACTATGTTCGAGGTGATATTGTCTACCCGGTCTACGAAAACTTGCCCCGCACCTGGTGGAAAGGAAAGCCCAGCATTGTCACAGACGACCTAATCGTTTCAAAAGACGACTATTACGAAAAAGAGGCAACTGCCACCAAAGAGGGTGTGTTCATTTACAACCCGGTTCACAATACTCAAATCATCATAGGTCAACCTGATGGTGTCGGGTACAAGATTAACGGATTCGACAATGTAATCATTCGCGTTCCCAACACGATGATGGCGATGGGTTTGGCCCTCAGTTACGAGTGGTTCAAGTTCAACCCCAATTACTTTTGCGCCTTGGGTTCAAAAGAAAACGACGCCTGTGGTTTTGTTGCGGTGGACGACCCCCAAGCGGGCGCTGGTGCGACCATTGTGAATATCAATGGTGAACGCCTCAAAAGCTACGCCAAATTCACGGATACATCTCAATCCACCACGGACGGGCCCTTTCAGCAAGAAGAGGTCAACTTCATCGCTCTTGCAAGAATTTTTCCGGACTACTTTACAAGCGAAGAATCTCACGCGACTTTTGTAAGCGTTTCGTCCACTCCCAACGATCCTAAATGGGCAAGTGCCGTCATTACGAGCGCCCTCAGCAGTGTCTCTACCCGAGAAAATCTCTGGGCGCTCAAAGACGGTGACTACAGCCGCATCGTCTTTGATGCAATGGACCCAATGGCTGAACTCGGGGTGATCACGTACACCTACAATCGGGGCATTTTTGGTTTTTGTGGAACAGGCATCATGGGTAGCCTGGACGACTTTGTAAAATCAAAGGACACAATTACTGACTATGGTCTCACTGGCGTTAACTTTCACGTGCCATCAATTCGCGCCATTACCATGGCCATGAACAGCGAAACCACAAACGTCTACGACGCCGAACTCACCTGGGGCGAGGTTGATGCATTTCTTCAAGTTGTACATATGTTTTACGCGCGGGGTTATCCCACAAAAACCGAGTGGGCTGGCATGCGGAAAGACGTGAAAGGTGCATTTGACGCTCTAGCCACTCATTGGGGCGGCAACACCGTGCGCTATCGCTACGATTTTTTGACTCTTTTGCGAGTGCTCAAACAGCACCTAAAGACGCCCACGGTTCCGCGCCCCACCACCGAGTACTGGCGTTTTATCGCGCAAAACATCCCCTGTTGAAAACTCTTTTTGGTATTGTCACTATGCATCATAAAAACACCCATCAATTGTTCAACTTACGGGCACACACTCGCCCTAGTACCAACGAGACAAAAAGTAGTGCCGAGGGCAAACTGAGACGAATCAGCGGGAATCAAAGGCCCCCTACCCTAGTTGGGGGCGGCGAAACCCGGCACGTTCTGAAGGCACGAGGTACTAGAGCGCCGATAAGTTGGAAGAAAATACGCCGCATTTTCGCCCAACTACAGACTGTAGAGGTGTTCCAAAATGCCGCACGAGCTCCAATTGCGCCCACTTATCGCCCCTCTACATGTCCTGGTCGCGACAACCGGCATACCGGCCGCCCCTCTAGTTCTCTACGCTTCATCACCGCCCTCTTCATAACGATTGCAGCGAGTCTCAGCTGTAGCGCGGGGGTAAGTGAAGAGACGAACCCAAGTAACGCAGGAGAAGGAAACCCTACCAACACAAGCTCGACGGAAAAATCAGACATCGATTTAGGAGAGGTCGATGAGCAAGGCAATGAAAAGTCTAAGGCGACAGAACGCAAAAACAACGAGCCCCTTCCTATGGACTGCTCCGAGTGCCCTGCCGTGGGAGGCAGCCTCGACAATATGCTCTGCGCCTTTGATCTCTGCGATTCCAAGTACGTTCTCGATAGCAAAATTGCGAGCATGATGCCTTTCACCTTTCAATGTACCCCCGAGGATACCTATGAGGCTGTCTCGCATTTTGGCGATGTTTCCAACGATCTTGCCCCTCAACTCAACGACTCTTATGCCCTCCTAGCCACGGGCAAAGCCAACCCTAGTGATAGACTGCACAGCGACGACTGCTCCCATTACTCCAGTATTCAAGTAAAAGGCATTGCCGACCCATGGGTACCCGATCAACAAACGCTGACTTACGATCAGATGCAATGGACCCTCAAACTCAAGGCCCCCCCCGAGGCCAAGGGCTTTCGTTTTAAGTATGTTTTCCTCTCGGAAGAATACGACGACTATATATCGAGCCCAAAAAACGATAAGTTTTACGCGATACTCAACGCTCCCCTTACAACTGATGGAAAAGATAAAGTCATCAACTACACCGACTGTCGCGACCCCTTCGAGTACTTTGATTTTACCGGGGACCAATGTGACACGCCCTCTGGTTTTTGCTGTTATGTAGCTATCAACTCGGCTCTCTCCGATTGTTGTTGGTACCCGTACATGTCAGAATTTGTTGACAACTCACCTAGTCTTCAGTCCTGTCCTGAGTCCGACAGACCTCGCACGGACATCACAGGCACAGGATACGAATGCGCCGAAGATGCCGCCAACGACGAAGACCTGCACGGCTCCTCAACGGGTTGGACCCAAACTACCTGGAGCATTCAGGGGGGCGAGGAGTTTACCCTCACCCTACAAATTCATGACACCGGCGACGCCCTCTGGGACTCCGAGGTGATCCTAGACGGATTTGAGTTCCTACTTACCAACTCAAGTGGCACCAAGGGCGGTGGCGAGACCGTTGTCGTGCGCTAGCACCTCAAGATTCTACCAACTACATCAGCTCTACTAGGTAGAAAATATTTCTTGTGCTTTTTTTGGAGCACCCCACTTTTACCATTTGTTAGACCAATGCAATCGTGGCAAGGCCAGTGTTGGGGTTTGTTCTCCTTGTCATCGCCACACTCTGCCTGAATTTCCGTCCGTTCGTCCTCCTCCAGCATCCTGATTCTGCATCCTGCATCCTGCATCCACCGCACCCTCCTCCTGCATCCTGCTCAGGGCAAAAACAGAAAAAGCGGTGCAAAGTGCACCTTTTTATTCATTATTGACAATAAATGTGCACTTTACCCAGTATTTGAGCAAAGACTGAGAACTTGTCTGACCCTGTGTACATTCCGTTTTATGCAATCAAATAGAACTTTTACCTGGGCCAAAGAGAAAAATTACACGCCTTATTCTTGCACCAAAAAGGAAACAGCCTCGCTTTTTATGCCTTGTTGAGAGACCAATACGAGTGAGTGCGCACCCGGCTGTAGAAGCCACAAGGTTTCCGTATGGTGTGTTCCTCGCAGAATTTCTCCGTCCATTTCAAAGTAGGCACCCGACCCCGCCTCACCACGAAGGGCAAGGCGCTGACGTCTATCAACAATGGCCTTGTCAAAGACAAACACCATGCCTTCTTGAGGAAAGACAACGCGCGGTCGAGCAGAACGAGCGACTACGCCAAGGCGCGCTCTGTTCTGATTCGACAAGGGCGTCTCCGACTGCCCATGCAGTTGGCAATCTACTAATTGAGTTCCTGGCAAAAAGACCTCCCGAGTTTTTTGCTCGCAGGCCCCCCCTGCGAGTTGGCCACTTTGAGAGCAAATAGTAGCGGTGTGCAAGTGAACGTCATGCAAAGGTGCCCCCCTGTTCTCTCCTCGATGGGCCATTGCCAATTGCATCACTTTTTTAAAGAGGGGCGCTGCCGCCGAGGCCCCGGTGGCATGATTCATGGGCCGGGCGTTGAAATTTCCGACCCAAACACCGACCGTGAGCGCACGAGTATAGCCCAACGTCCACGAGTCGCGGTAACCTTTTGAAGTACCCGTCTTCACGGCAACTTCAAAACCCAGGTCGAGAGAGTTTCCTCGCCCAAAGGTCTCAATACGAGCGCCATTGTCGGATAAAATTTCCGAGATCAGCGCGGCTGCCCCCCGCGAGACAACGGACACGGGCGCTGCCTGGGGGGAGTCCAACAAGAGGCGTGGCGTAAGATATTCGCCGCCGCGAGCCAAGGCAGAGTAGGCGCCGGACAACTCCAACAAGCTCACCTCTCCATCGCCCAATGCCAGTGCGGGTCCGTAATAATTGGCGCTCTGCTTGAGGGACTGCAGGCCAAACTTGCGAAATAGTGTTAGGCCCTGCGAAACCCCCAGACGCTGCAAGAGAGCAACCGCGGGCACATTCAACGACCCCGCCAAGGCTCGCCGTGCGCGCACGGGTCCACGAAAACGCCGATCGTAGTTCTGCGGGGAGTAATGCCCCGCCGGGGTTTGAAAATTCAGTTCTTCGTCTGGCAAGAGAGTGGCGGGGGAAAGGTTGAGAGCATCTACCGCCCCCGCATACAGGAGTGGTTTAAGGGTGGAGCCTGGTTGACGCAAAGCCCCGGCCCCATCATTTTGTCCCTCATCACGCGTAGAATGCACATTGGGAGAACCTACGTAAACCAAGACCTCTGCTCGAATATTATCGATAATCACGACGGACGCTGCGGTCACTCTTTGCCCATGCACAAGCAGACGATGGGCGCGGGTCAGCTCCTGCACTTCTCGCTGAAGTCGACCATCTAGAGTGGAATGAATGTGCAAGTTTTCTTTGGCGCTTTCATTCTCCACAAGTAAACGGCGCACCCAATGATGAGCTCCGGGCAAGGGAGGACGAGGGTGCAGAGAAATCGGCGTATTCAAAGCAGAGCGATAGGCGGGCTCGTCGATTGAGCCATGTTTCTTCATACGCGTCAGCACCCGATTGCGACGAATGCGCACCAGGTCGGGGCGTGTGAGGGGGTTGTAGAGGCTGGGGCCGCGAATCATGCCGGCTAAAGAGGCCGACTCAGCGAGATCGAGAGCCGAGAGAGGTTTTCCAAAGTAGCGATCGGCGGCAGCCGCTATGCCCACAATATTGGGCCCAAAATGAACGCGATTGATGTAGGACTCAAAGATTTCATCTTTGCTCAATCGAGTTTCAATTTGCAAAGAAAGGGCCATTTCCTGCCACTTTCCCCAGAGAGAGCGGGGGCGAGTGAAGGTGGTGCGGGCAAGTTGTTGCGTAATGGTACTGGCGCCAGAGATGAGACGACCATGAACAACAAGCTGAAACCCAGCGCGCACAATAGCAAGCGGGTCGACCCCCGGATGAAAATTGAAACGAGAATCTTCAGCCGAGAGCACGGCCGTACGCACATGGGGCCCCAACTCGTCGAGTAACGCCGGAGATTGCCATGCTCCCGACGGGCCCAAAGAACGTGCTAATAGACGCCCGTCTCGATCAAATACTTTCTTTCCCCCCCCATGGGGCGAATTCAGTTTTCGAGGGAAACTCATCTGACTGGCAGAAAGAACCAGAGCGAAGGACAGCGCAATTGCCATGCCTCCGATCACGAGGGCCATGCGCAAAAAGCACTTTCTTAGGAGACGTAGGCTTATAGAGGCTAGCGAAACGCTTGTCACTGAATGCTCACGGTTCGCGCTGCGGTGCGCCCGTACACCTCCTCTTGATACATCTCCAGAGCGCGCGTGGGGGGCAACACAAAAACTCCTTTGGTGGTAGCCCGCGCCAAGTAGCGGTAGCGGTAGATGCCTCCCGGCATCTCGTCGACAAAATGCAGAACTCTATCGTCCTTGATCTCTTGACGATACCAAGCGTGCGAGTAGCCGTTTGTACCTTCGCCGAGTGAAAGAGCGCTAGAACTCGTCGCCAAACTCATATCTACGGCCTCCAGACCGGCGGGTAATGGGTCGTCAATCACGACAAAACGTCGAGTTTCTGGCGCGAGAACCCGCAATTCGACCAATACAAGATCCCCTCCCTGAAAAACGTTCAGTTCTTGCCCTGGGGGCAACACACCCTCCAATTCTTCCCGGGTGACAGCTCGCATGCTTTTGCTCACCAAGAACCCACTTTCCAATGGCTTGGTGGGAAGTTGCTTGCGCACATAGCGAAGCCGTGCCTCAAAGAAAAGCGACCCATTGCCCAGCTTTTGAAAGATGAGATCTTGTCCCCCAGCAAGTTTTTTCATCGGTGTCTTAAAGCTTTGGGCAACAACTGAACGCCCTCTAAATGTTTTCGAACCCAAGAGCTGATCTGCAAAAAATACTTTGCCCTCAAATTGAGGAGTGTCGTGCTCTTGGGTCTGAAAGTAAGCATTCAATGCCAAAAGAGAAAACGCAGACTCTTGGGTATTGCCCCATTTTCCTCCTTTGCGCGCGTCCAACAAAGCACGCACAAGGTTTGCCGCCAATGCATGGTCTGGCTTAGCCGCAAGCAAAGCGTTGAGTGCCAGGGCGTGCAGTCTGGTATTTGAGCCCATGTACTTTCTTGTCTCTTCCCCATGGGGCCAGGAAATTTCTGCTCGATTGCCTCGCAGGGAAATCAGCGACTCAAGTTCGTGAAGAAGAGTCTTTATCAACGGGCCCTCCTCGTCTTTCAACTCTTCGGCAGCGGCCCACAGGAGTAAAAATCGAGAAAACACAGGCATCTGTTGGCGCTTTTCAAAAAGCGCGTGGAGAGAATGAGGATCTCCGTGGCCCAATTTACTCAAGGTAAACGCTGCAAAGGTCGCAGCGGGCAAGTCTTCTACTTGACGTTTTACCACCAACGACTGCAAGTAGCGCTTGCCGCGCTCCAAAGCCCGAGCAGGCACCGAAATGCCCAGACGTTGCCCTTCAACGACCACCCAAAGGGCGTAGGCAGACACCCAGGGAGAGCTTCGTTGTGAATCGGGCCAAAGACCAAAACCTCCGTCTCCACGCTGACGCTGCAATATTTTTCCTACATTCTCTCCAATTTCCTGAAGCGAATTTTTAGGACCAGCTATGGCAAATTTTTGGGAAAGCTCTTTGAGAAATAACAACGGAAATGTTCGACTAGAAAGCTGCTCGGTGCATGCGTAGGGGTAATTTTCTAACTGGCGAATACTCCCCTCAAGCCCCACCAATGCAGTGGAGGAGAGTGTGATATCAAGCCCCCCACGGTCGGAGCGAAGCGCTGTCATATCACCCAGACGATGGGCTTCAGCCGACTTGGTTTTTCCATACACGGCCACAGCCTCCATAATACCTGGGGACTGAATTTTTCGCGTATACGCAACCGAATCCCAATGACCTCCCCCCTGGGCGGCGAATCGTATTTTTGCCTGACCGACCTTGCTTGCGCGGGCCTCAAAAAACACCTCGACAGTGCCGTCTGCTGGTAATTTTACGCTTTTTTGGGCCTCTCCGATCACCTGGAGACCTTCGACCGAAAACTTCACGCTCACGGGGCTCTCCTGCATGCCCCGGGAGCTGAGTAAAACGCTTGCTTGAAACGTATCCCCTGCTCGTAAAAATCGAGGCAGAGCCGGACGCACCATCAACTTTTTGTTTATCGTGAGAGATCCACTCCCTTTTCCATAGCGATCGTCGGTGCTCACGGCCAAAACCATGACGCGAAAACGCCCTAGATTATCGGGCAAGAGAAACTTCACCCGCGCACGCCCCTGATCATCAGTGATCACACTCGGGTTAAAATAGGCCGTTGTAATATTTTCAACCCGAGCGTCCCCTCCGTCTCCGCCTGGATCTCCTTTGTTGGCTTGATCACCACTGAGAAGCCCAAATACTCTCCCAATTGATTCACGGGCCTCAATAGTCTCGACACGTAGGGGGCGTTCTTTCGTAAACTCTTTGAGAGGATCTGGGAGCGAATAACCACTCAATGCCAGCACGCCCTCATCAACAACAAATACCGTCAGCTCTGCCTTCTTACCCTTTCGTTGAGCGTCTTTTACAGAAAGAGTGAGCTCAACTTCCTCTCGGGGACGATACTCCTTTTTGTTTGCATGGACCGAGACTGCCAGGCGTTGCTCTTCGGGATCGACCTGTAGATTCACATACCCAAATCGAAAACTATCGCTCACCTGATGGGCACGCTGGCCCATCTCTTTACGATTTTCGATTAGATGCACGCCAATGAATGCGTTGGGACGCATCTTTTTATCAATTTTTACCTCAAAACTAGGGGAAGGTCCGGTAATCTCCTGAACGCGCTGCTCCAACACCCCATCTCTTTCTATCGTGATCCATGCACGTGCTTTTTGAAATGGAGATTGAATGAGTACGCGAGCGGTATCACCTAGACGATAGGTCTCCCTATCCAGCTTGAGTTCTACCGTGCCTTGTTCGTCCTCATCGCGCCATCCGGAGGCTCCCTGAGCGGCCAGACCGTATACCGAGTAGGAGCTATGCACGTTTCGCCCCCTCTTATCGGTGGCGCTTGCCCTAACAATGTAGCGTCCGGCTTTGGTTACCTTGAGAGAACAGCTTGTTGGCTCTTTTTTTGTTCTCAGGACACAATGACCCGCAGGCTCTCGAACCACCTTTCTGATAGTAGATCTACTCTGTCCCGAAGAGCGCTGCTTTACATGGGTTACGAATATTCTTTCTAACGCAAGACGCACAACTTGACCGAGGGCAGGTGAGCCGTTTGGTCGCAAGGCAACAACCTGTGGCTCGAAATTTCCTGGGGCATCAATAAAGTAGCTCTTTGGTCGCTCTAAACCCAAGTAAAAGCTAGCTGCATGCACCAAAATACTCCCTCGGGCGCTTTGGGCCTGTCTCGATGCGTCCGTGATCTCGGCGTCCAACTCAACTCTTTCCGGTCCACGCTGTCCGGGAAGAAGCAAAGGCGTCTTCAATGTAAAAGAACCCAAAGAGTCCAATTTTTCCTCGGCACTTTTCATTGTGGAGCCTCTTGAGCTCTCGAACGAATCTTGGCTATAAAAATGAGCATCATCATTCACAACCAGCGCCTCTGCACCTGGCGGAATATAGACGGCGGGAGAACGAGTTAACTTGTAGTGAGCAGTCTCATCGCGCAAAACACCTCCAAAAAAGTAACTTGCTCTCACATCAAATTGTGCGACTTGTCCTGCAAACATCTCGGCAGATAGTGAAGAGACTTTCACTTCAAACTCGGCGGGGCGATAGTTGGCAACTTGCAGGGTGCTTGTTGTAAGCACCTCCTTGCCTCGTCGCGTGCTCAAACTAAAATACCCTGGGGGCGCAGAAGAGGGCAGAGCAAACTGAGCGCTATATCCACCAAATGTATTGGTCTGCACCTCTTTTATTTGAAGAATTTCTCCATCTGGGCTTTGTAAAACAAGTTGAAGTGCCTCGTTGATGAGTATTTTGTTACCGGCCAGTCCAGGCCGACGCAAATAGCCTTTGACTCGAAAACTTTCCCCCGGACGAAAAAGATTGCGTTCTGGAAAAAGAAAAGCAACATCTCTCAATTTGCCATAAAAGTCCGTAGAAACAGGGAGGCGCCATTCGCCCATGCTGTCTGCGCTGGACCGATAGAGTGTATCTTTGCCCTGACGCACTTTGATCCACTCGGGTTTTTGTCGCCACTCGCTTGTCGAAACAAATAGTCCTGGGGGCAGCTGAGCCATGCCCTCTTGGTCGGTGTAAACCTTAGTTTCGCCACCTACCACGCTAATTTCGGCTCCTACTAGGGGCGCCCCGGTGCTGAGACTTGTTACCCAAAATGAAGATTGCTTACGCCCGCGTTTGGCCGTGATACCAATGTCTGTTTTTTGCCCCCAGCGCAGGCTTCTTTCAACCCGGCCCTCAGTATTTTCGTGCTCAATGGCAATGGCAAAAGCGCCGCGTCCCCCCTGGGAAGCAAGGAGTCGATTGAGGTCAATCAGATGTTTTTTCGTTTGGTTCTTCTTTCCCCATTGCAAGTGCAAAGACTCGGCATGAGGAACACTACTCAAAAACTGCACCTGCTCCTTACCTGGCATCTCCTTCAGTTTACGTAAGGCGGGCCCCTGCAAGGGGGCAAGAGTCAACTTGTAGTCCGTGTTCATCGAAAGAACAGGTACATGTTTTTCGTCGCCAATGAGCGAATCCCCTCGTAGACCAATGACAACAGAAGGGCGGTAGTCACCCACGGCTACCGCCGAGTTTTTGAAGAACTTGATTGCTTGACCAAAAATATCTCGGATGGGTCGACCTGCTTTTATCTTAAAGCGGTCGCCAGGTACCATGTGAGCATTGAGGTAGAGATTGCGAGTTGTCTGCTCAGGCTCCCATTGTAAGTCTGCATTCAATTTCTTTTTGCGGCTTACGAGACTGCGTGCAAACTGCAAGGCCGGCACTGGGTTGGAGAGTTCAATACTCAAGCCTCCTTCGGGACGACAAAGTTGAAATTTGTCTCTCTCACACACAACCTTTGCCACCAAGGGCCCATAAGTGGTGAACCTACCCTTAAAAAGTTCCTCCGCTGCACCTGGCCCCTCCAGCCCATTCCAACCCGGTGTGAGTTCGTAGGTTATTTCACTATTGAGAGGAAAACCCCGGGGGGCATAAAAGCGCACTTGTTTTTTAGTATCTCCCTGAAGAGCCTCTAAAGACACCTCGGTCTCCCCTGCTTTAGCGCTAAAGAATGGCAGCACGTCCTGCGCTTGCACCACCTGCGAAAATGTGAGTTCTATGATTGCATTGGCCTCTTTGTCATGCCCCCAGCGCGAGGGCGTCGAACGCAAGACTCGTGGTAAAGGCGTTTGAAAGCTGAACTCCTTTTCTGCTCCTAGAACACTCCCGCCTAACGAAGACAAATTTGCGGGGACATTCACTGTGAATTTTGTGGCCCGTGGCAAAGTGCCGCCCTGGGGCACAAATGTGAGACCATGAGCTCCGACCCACTCCCAATGCCCTGGTATGTCTGGAGTGATGCTCAAATTATTGGGCACGACAACATCCGGCCCCAGTTCGCGCAGAGGCCGACTAAATACTAACTGAATAGATGGATCCGCCAATGCCTGACCAACCGGCCCCGCATGAATCAAGGCGAATAGAGGAGCTTGAGTGCGCGCCATCTCGCTCGGGGAGAGAGTGGATGAAGGCGCTACATGAGGGATCTCATTGGTACTGGGCGGCACGCACGCAAAGGCAGTTGCTCCCAGTAAAAGAAGCCAGCGACGAAAGCTCGCAAGGCTCAACGAGGAGGGTGAAAATCGATGGGTAGGGGTATGCACTGAAGTCATGGCAGCTCAAACAAGTTCAACGTCCACAATCAGTACAACAAAAGCTGAAGCGAGGGCACTGGCTGTCCCAGACAGCTGCAATCGTCGCAAATGAGCGTCCTTGGGTTCTTTGGAGCGAACCTGAGTTAGTTTCGAGGGTTCCCGCGGTGGACTTGCCACGATTACAAAAGAGGCGATGGCCCGCCCCTCGGGGTGCCCCAAAAAGAAAGACAAGGTTAAGCTGAGCTCAATGAAGTCACGCTCCTGGAAAGTACTCCACTCGCAATTGCTCTTGGACCGCCGCTACTTGCAAGTGATGGAGCAAAAAGTAGAGCTACCCAATGGGGAAAAAATTGACGATTTTGCCTTGGTGCAATCCCCCTCGTGGGCTGCAATGGTCTGTCTCACAGCGGATCGCGACTTGGTCCTCGTCGAGCAATACCGCCACGGGCACGAGGGACTTTCTCTTGAGCTTCCAGCTGGAATTGTTGACCCTGGAGAAGATCCAGTCCAGGCGGCCACCCGTGAACTGGCAGAAGAGACCGGTTACGGGGGAGAGAGCCCTAGTACCAAAGGTCGGAACTTCGTGCCGGGTTTTGGTACCCATGAGACAAAAAGTAGTACCGAGGGCAAATAGGGAGGCTATTGCGGGTTTCATCAGGCCCCCACTTCAGTTGGGTCTGGTGAAACCCGGCACGGACTTCCGGCACGAGGTACTAGGCATCTGTGGAAAATACGCCCCGAACCGGCGCGACATCGGCAATGGGCTCATTTTTCTTTCACCGACAACGCCCGGCCTTTGCAAAAGCAAAAGTTGGAAAGCACCGAGGAAATTCGTGTTGTTTTGAAGAAAGCAGCGCAATTGGACGAAATAATTGACAAGATGGTGCACGGCATACACGTAGGGGCCCTTTTACTTGCCCGACAAAAAGGGCTCATCTGAAGGTGGCTACTGAACCTAACCCCCATCAATGATAGGCACCTGATCATGAACACCCCAGACCGCCGTGGGGGACTTGATCCCCGTTCTCTTCGCCCTGTTCAAGTTGAGTGTGGTTTTCACACAATGGCCGAAGGTTCGGTACTCTATCAATGCGGTAATACTAAAGTATTGTGCACAGCCTCGATAGAAGAAAAAGTTCCGGAGTGGATGAAGGGCAAGGGCAAAGGTTGGTTGACCGCCGAGTACCAAATGCACCCGCGCGCCAACCCAAAAAAACGTGAACGACGCGACGGTCGCGAGAGACCCTTGGGGGGGCGCACGCGGGAAATTCAGCGCCTAATTGGGCGCAGCCTACGGGCCGCGGTCGATCTAAAAAAGCTCGGTGAACGCTGCATTGTCATTGATTGTGATGTATTAGAAGCAGATGGCGGAACGCGCACGGCCTCGGTCACAGGTGGTTATATTGCCCTCTGTTTGGCTCTTGATAAAATTACAAAAGAAGGGCGCCTGAAAAAGCCCGTTTTATTCGACCAAATTGCAGCAGTAAGCACCGGGCATGTTGATGGCAGCCTGGCTCTTGATCTTTGCTACGCCGAAGACAGTAACGCCCGAGTTGATCTCAATGTTGTTGCCACAAAAGAAGGCAATATTGTGGAGATTCAAGGCACCGCAGAAGGACGCGCCGTGCCCCGCCAAGACATCAACGACATGACTGATCTGGCGCTTCTAGGCATTGCCGACTTGGCAGATATTCAAGAAAAGACCCTCAGTTGCGCCGGGGTTGATCTTTCGAAATTGCTCGTACTCTGAGCCCTCTTTCAATTCTCTACCTATGCCTGACGAAATTTCCTCAAAACAATTACCCGACCCTTCTCCCGTGGAACAAGGAGGGCGAGTCGAATTGCGTTTAGATACAACCAGCACCCCCGGTGAAGCGATTCGTTACGACGCCCGATGGTTCACCGCGAGTGATGAGTTTCAAGGATACGTACTGATCACGTTGGGCAACAAGCCGCCCATTTCCGTACATACCTCCGATGATATTCCTCCTTGGCTCAATGCTTTTACCTTGAGTTTGGTAAGTACAATGTCTCGCCAGGCTCAAAAAGAGGGAACTTGGCCTCGTCGACTCACTCGTTGGCGCGACACACCCAAAGTTTCAAGCAACAAGACATCGTGAGCTTCTCTCTCTCCCACGCGCCCCCTCCCCCTGAAAATCGATGACCAAAACGAAGACCGAAGGGGCAATCACGCTAAAAGTCATCCCTCAAGAGCATCTAATTGCTGGTTTTGGCGTGCGCCGCTCTCTTCCCACCGTGAGACAGCGAAGCGTTGGCCCCTTTGTCTTCTTCGACCATCTGGGGCCTGATTCATCACGGCGCCCATTGGTCAATGTTCCCCCTCATCCCCACATCGGAATCAGTACCCTTACCTATCTTTTTGAAGGAAGCATTCGCCATAAAGACTCTCTCGGGAGCGATCAGCTGATTGAGCCTGGGGCCGTCAACTGGATGCACGCAGGAAAGGGCATTGTGCACAGTGAGCGCTCGGTGATGAAGGCCCAGAAGAACCCACCCCCTGATAGATTGCATGGAGCACAATTCTGGATAGCCTTACCCCCTCAACAAGAAGAATCGGACCCCTTCTTTCGTCATTACCCAGCCGAGTCTCTCCCTATTGTAAGCGAACGGGGTGTTACGATACGCTCTTTGGTAGGCTCTCCATTCAAGGAGAAATCACCCGTAGAAACTCAAGGAGATCTCTGTCTTGCCGACATTGAGATGAAGGTAAGTGCCGAGATTGAATTGGAGTCTCCCCTGGGGCACGAACGCGCTCTCTACTTGGTCAGCGGCACACTATTGCTCAACGACGAGCAACTGACAGCTCCCCTACTTATCGTATTGAGTGAGAATTCAAAGGCTCACCTCTTCGCTCAAAAAGAGGTCCGCGCGCTTTATTTTGGCGGTCCGCCTCTTCGGGAGCGCCATTATATGGATTGGAATTTCGTCTCCAGTCGTCGCGAGAGACTCAAGGAGGCGCGGGTACAGTACCGGGCGGGTCTACTGGGCTCAATCAAGCGAGGAGGGGCGAATATGCCCCACCCAGAGGATGCAGAGAAGGAGCCTGCGCCCCCAGAGCCCAATGGGAACTACCTTGATAGATTGATGCGCAGAGATTCTTTTGGGGCCCTCTGGCCTCTCTTTTCTAAAGCGACTAAACCTGCCAAAGAACTCACAGAAAGCTTCTCGGCCCTCCATCATTTACGCCCTTTAATGCGAAAAGTGGGCCCCTGCCGTGCTTTACATATTGGAGATGGCGCCCACGGGCGCACCGCGGCGCTTTTTGCCATCAAAAGTGACGCCCAGAACATCACCATAGACCCGCTGATCAATGAAAGCCTACTTGAAAAGTGGAAGGTGCGCTTTGATATTTCTCGTTTTGAATACCGTAAAGCCCGGATTGAAGACGTGATCCCTGCACTCAATCAGTTACCCAACTTGCCCACATTTTTGACCTTGGTGCACGCCCACGTAAACACAGAAAAAGTGCTTGCTAGCATTCGTTGGGACGTTGCTTTTATTTTGGTGTGCTGCATGCCAGGGAAACAATTGGTCACCTCCTTGCCTCCTCTATCTGCCGGGAAAGATATGAGCGTACTTTCTCCCGAACGCACATATCAGGTGGTTGTGAACCCT
>CAYWLO010000071.1:0-24583 GCA_964459035.1 uncultured Polyangiaceae bacterium
CTTATAGGCCTGGAGGGGGGAGCTGAATATTTTTCAGCGGTTCTCAATTCGACACGAACTGGCGAAACATCCACCGCGAGCCGCTGGAGCGGAAAGCTTCGTTTCTCAGTGTCGTTACAGGCTCCTCTGAACGAACACTGGAAATTGACTCTCTCTCCAGGCATCACACTGTTGGCATCTCCCACAGACATTTACGTGGACGGACAATGGACCGGCGCGAGCGGCGTCGTGCGGACATTGTTGATGGGTGGGGTTGCCTGGGGCGACTAGAACGACGACCGGAAAATTCCTTGCCGCTCTAGAAATTTGTGGAAGATGAGTGGTATGTTAGCTGTGATTCGTAAAATAGCCGCTACTTGATCAATTCAGCCAGGCAATGTCCCCTAAAACAAGTAAATCCATCCACACAGGGCATGGTAGAGTCGCAAGTGCCACAAAAATTGTCGATGCACGTTGCGCCGCGCGAGCAGGTTGAATCGTTTACACACTCTACACAGCGCCCTCTCTCGCATACGGTAAACCGAGAGCCAAATCGTTCCTGGCAATGGCTGTCCTCCATGCATTCGGTGCATTGGGACGACTCCTCATCGCAATAGGGAGAGCGATAATTGCAATCACGAAAGTCCTCACAAGTAGCGCAGCCCAGAGGTTGACTCTGACAATTACACGATCCCACTGCCGCACAGGGGAGATCTTGAAAGGAGAAAGGAGGGAGCGGTGGCTCTTTACTTGGGGTGGGCTCCGCAGAAGGGGACGTTGGGTCCACTGACTCGCCTGGTGCAGGAAGAGTCGTGTCGTCGGTGGTGGGGGAAAGATCTTTGGACGATTCAGGGACGGCGGCAGAGGTGCCACCGGTTGCATCCGCTGCACCACTCCTTGGTAAACCATTGGTCGCCCCGTCGTCATTTTCCGTGTCGAAAGACGTAAGATGAACTTCACCCGATGAACAATTGGAACAAAAGAGCAGACAGGCGAACGCTGCAATGGTCTTGTTGCAAGAGAATCTCTGTTTGGGTGTGCTGATACGGGTCACGATTGGTGAGAAAAATGCTGAAGGAGGGTTGACTGATTGTAGTCGGTTCCGTCCATTGAGTGCACGTTCATTTTCTAAAACTTACCTAGATCCTACAAAAAATCACCAAAAAATCTTTTTATGCCTGCCAGAGTACTCCTTACGCGACTATCATTCAGAACCGAGTTATCGGAGACAGTCTAAAACTTTTTATTATGAGTCGATCAGCTACCCGTTCGTGGTTACGCCCTGTGCGGGGCAATGAGCCCAATTCTGACGCTCGTCAGGAGGAGGCGCTCTCTGATCGCGAACTCATTGACGCGGTTGCCCAAGGCAATGGGCGAGTCGCCGGGGAAATTCACGACCGCTTGATTCGAGTCGTCGACCACACTCTCTATCGCGTGTTGGGGCGTAGAGAGCACGACCACGACGATTTGATTCAAACAAGTTTTGAACAAATTTTGCGCACACTTTCTGACAATACATTTGCGGGGAAGTGTAGTTTGAGAACCTGGGCTGGACGTATTACCACCCATGTCGCCCTCAATGCGCTGCGTTCCAAATGTCGTGAGCGCAAAGTGATCGATCGAGGAGAAAATACAGCCGAACGTTCCTTGTCGTGTCGACATGAAGGTGGGGCCGAAGCCCGGGTCGAGTTGGACAGGGTTAGACGCATTCTTTCGACAATACGCCCCTCACGAGTTGAGGTTTTTATCTTGCACGATGTTCACGGCTATTCCTTGAGCGAAATAGCATCCATGTTGGACATATCAGTGAGTGCAGCTCAATCACAATTGGTGCGTGGGCGTTCGTTTCTTCACACCCGTCTCAACACAGAGCCGAAAAATTTATGGAAACCGAAGGGCTGTGTTTCGTGAGACGTGATAGGAAGGAGTACGATCTCTCCCCTGAGGACGTGGCTCAATTACGTTCTCCACTTCGGGTGAACGTGCCTGTTGAGAAAATTGAGACGATTGAGAGAAGGCGCAAACTATTAGTTCAATCTATCGCTCAAGAAATTTCCGGTATTCCGCAACGAAGGCGCTCGGTTTTCCTTCGGGCACGAGCGCTGCGCTGGGGGCTGGCAGCTTCGGTTCTTCTCTCTGTGCTCATGGGGGGCATGTTTTTGCAGGCTCGTCGTTCCGAGCACGCTTCCGGAGACCATCTAGTTGCTTCCTCACGAGTAGCGGCTCATTCTACTGATGCCCTGAAACGTGCGAGTGACCACCGTCAGTTTACTGAGGGTAAATCCTCATTTTCATCCGAGTCGGTTCAAAAAATTCCAGTGCCTCAGGTGGGACAGCTGGTCCAGCTGGGCAAGTTTTCTCGCGGACATGTTGAACTACTCGGTGGGCTAGAACTTGTCTTCACCGCAGGCTCTTCATTCCATCTCGTCGAAAATAGGCTCAGCCATCAGGTGATTTATCTGAACGGCGGGCAGGTTCGAGTTGAGGTTCCTCCTGGGAAAACGCCGCGCCACGTGAGCGTGCTCACTCCCCACGCTCAGGTTGAGGTAAAAGGGACAATATTTTCGGTCCGTTTGGGGCCTCACAACAAGAGCGGTACAGGAAAAATCGATAGGGTTTCTAGTCGAGGTAGTGTGACCGAAGTATTTGTTGAGCGGGGAGTTGTTCTGGTAAAACATGCTCATGGCTTGCACTCTTTAGGTGCCGGCGAGTCCTGGCGCTCATCAACGACCCTCCAAAAACAAGCTCGTCTAGCGTTAGATTTTCCGGAGAAGGTTTCGCTAGCAGGGACCGCCTCGTCGCTGAGCGCACCTCAGGCATTTGCGCTTCTAAAGGAGCCCCAGACACCTCGAAATCAGTCGCATACCCTTGCGGAAATGGCTCCAGTTAATAGCAAGGAGGGCCGTGTACTGCATGGCGGTGGAGAAAAAAAGACCAGTACTCTGGCCCTTCAGAATCATCTCCTCGAGGAGGCTCTGGCCCATGCCGAGCGAGGAGAGCACGTAGCAGCCTTAGAACTCCTCGAAAGTCTACTTAAGCGGTACCCCTCTTCTCCCCTACGTAGTTCGGTCAGAGCGCTGAGAAAGAAAGTCCTCAAGGTACCTTGAGACTGTGGAAGACACGGGAGAATCGAGTGGGTAAGTGGACATAAAGAACTTCGGTTCGTGGGAAAAATGCCGCGTATTTCTCTCAAACTGAGGGGGCGCTCTAGTTGAATCGAAATTGCTCATATTGTTTAGCTAGATTGAGTCAGTTGTTGAGACGAAACCGACCGTTCAGCGGGATGTGGTGAGAGCGAGTCATCGACATCAAAATTCATGGGGTCGAAGCCATAATATGGGCGCCCCCGAGCCCTTGCCAGCCACCAGCGGCAAAATTGCATGGTATTCCTCCCTTGTTTTTCTGGCAGGTGGGTGGCTCATTGGGGCTAACACCCCCGAAGCCCCGAGATTATTTTTAGTCATCGTTGCATACGTCTCCGTATTTGAAGCGTTGAGACAACTTGTGAGTCAACTGCGCCCCTCACGCCGCAGGACAGCCGAGCTATGGCGGAGCGCTCTAGCGACGCTCTGTCTGGGAGGGCTAGTCCACCTAGCTGGAGCGGGAGGGTCTGTCGGAGTGCTCCTGGTTCCGGTGCTCTTCACCCTCGCTTTTTCTCTAGGACCTCGCCCCGCGCTCTTCATAGGAGGATTGGGTGTTCTTAGTTCATGCTTAGGAGGACTGACTGCTGGTTCCTCATTCTATGAAATACGTCCAGCTTTATTTATTGGGGCAGTCGTACTCGTCTCGAGTGTTCTCTTCGCTCAAGCTTCTCGGTCACGTGAGCATTCGTTGCGCATTGCCCTGAAGGAAGAGCAACGGGTTGTTCGAGCTCGAACACGCATCCTGGGTATATTGAGTCACGAAATTCGCACCCCCTTGACCGAGTTGATGGGAACCGTCGATAGGCTGGCTGACACTCGTCTCAATGACCTGCAATTGGCTCTGGTTGCCACCTTGGAGGATTCGGGTGGTTCCTTGCGACATATTGTAAATGACGTTCTTGATTTTACGAAAATTGAGTCGGGTAATTTAGAGATGAATTTGGTGCCGACCGATCCGCGCAATTTGGCGCAGCGGGCGATGTTGAGAGTACAGGGATGTTTGCGCAAAGCAGTGCGCACCGAACTGGTTGTGGAAGACGCCGTGCCCCCGGCTCTGCATCTTGATCCCATTCGACTGACTCAGGTACTTGGAAACTTACTGAATAATGCCGCAAAATTTACGGAGGTTGGGGTAATTCACCTCCGCCTTTCCTACAACGAGCGTACCCTTTCTATCGCCGTGGAAGACTCTGGCTGTGGTATTCACGCGGCACAACTTACCTCCGTATTCGATGCTTTTCGTCAGGCGGAGGGCCCTCGCTCTGTGCGCGCGGCGGGGACGGGGCTGGGGCTCACAATTTGTCGAGAACTCGTGCGTCTCATGGGGGGGAAAATTCATGTGGAGAGTGTTTACGGGGAAGGGGCGCGTTTCTCATTCACTGTCTCTGCCGCCGAGGCTCCAGAGATGAGCGCTGAGGAACCCTTGTCCGCGGCTGCTTTGATCTGCGCGCCGAGTAGTCGAAGTTTTCCGAGTCTTTCGAGCCCGGAACTCAATTCGGAGGAGGCTCCTTGGTCAAAGGACTTGCCTTTGGTGAGCCAGGCTCTCGAGTCCGGGTTTGACGCCAAGGAAAGCAAGGGTTTACGTGTGCTCTTGGTTGATGACAATCGTGTAAATCTAAAGGTGGGACGAGTCATGCTCAAAAAGTTGGGCTGCGCCGTGCGAATCGCAGAAAATGGTGAACGGGCGGTTGAATATTGTGAACATCACGACTTTGACCTGATTTTGATGGATTGTGAGATGCCAGTTATGGATGGGCTGACGGCGGCACGAATTATTCGTAACTTTGGCAAACAAACACCCATTTACGCTCTGACCAACAATATCAATTTGGTGAGCCGCGCCCGTCATTCGGACCTGGGTATGGGAGGCTTTCTGGCGAAACCCCTGAGTGCAATCATGTTGCGGGAAGTCATCAACGAAGTGGCGGCTACGGAGTCATCCGAAGCCGGCATGGGCTAGCCGCACTAGAGCGACTAGCCCATGCCGGCTGTCGCAACCAGTAGGACATCTAGAGCGCCGATAAGTGGGCACAATTGCAGCTAGTACCAAAGGTCGGAACTTCGTGCCGGGTTTTGGTACCCATGAGACAAAAAGTAGTACCGAGGGCAAATAGGGAGGCTATTGCGGGTTTCATCAGGCCCCCACTTCAGTTGGGTCTGGTGAAACCCGGCACGGACTTCCGGCACGAGGTACTAGTACCAAGGACCGGAACTTCAGGCACGAGGAACTCGTGCGGCATTTGGGACGACCTCTACAATCTGTAGGTGGGTGAAAATGCAACGTATTTCCTTCGAACTGAGAGGCGCTCTAGAAAGAGCTATGGTTCCCCAACTAGCTCTGCTGAGGAATCCATTTTAAGCGGCAATTCGCAGCACCTTGGCCCTTGATACTCAGAGAAGCTAAGAGGGGGCCTATGTCTCGTGTTGCAGAACTGCGTAGTCAAATTCTCAAAGCCAAGCAGGCGTATTATTACGGAGGCACGTCACCTATTTCTGACGCGCAATACGATTCTCTAGAGGATGAGCTCCGCGCCTTGGCGCCGAACGACGCGATTTTTTCAATTGTGGGGGCGCCTATTCCTCCCGACGCCATGCTGACAAAAGCGCCCCATCGTATTAAAATGGGCAGTCAGAGTAAGGTGAATACCATCGCTGAATTTGAAGAGTGGTACGAAAAAAGCTCTGCCGGTGGTGCTTTGCATATGAGCCTCAAAGGAGATGGGGCGAGTGCCGCCGCATATTATGAAGCCGGAGAACTCATTCAGGTAATCTCTCGCGGTGACGGCAGTATTGGAGAGGATATCACCGCAAACGCTTTCAAGTTCAAAGGTCTGCCTGCAAGTGTGCCCGACGAATTTACCGGCGCCATTCGCATGGAAGTGATTTTAACTGTGGAGGATTGGGGGGTGGTCGATTCTGTTCGTTCTAAGAACCCGCGCAATGCAGGTACGGGAATCATGGGGCGAAAGAATGGGGTGCAATCTGAACTCCTCACCTGCTTTGCCTTTGATATCGAGGAGGTTCGCGGGGGCGATTCTTTTCCGTTTTTGACGGAACAACAGAAGTGTGAGCGTTTGCGAGAGCTTGGTTGCAACGTGATACAATACGAAATTTGCAAGGACGCGGCTGAGGCTATTGGTTTTTATAGAAGCATTGTAAAAACCCGTGATTCCTTACCATTTTGGATAGATGGGGTGGTTATCAAGGTAAACGACCTCTCGGTTCAAAATGAATTGGGCATTACGGCGGGGCGCCCTAAGGGACAAATCGCCTGGAAATTCGATTCTGCGGGAGCTGAAAGCGTGCTTCTCTCTGTGAGCATCTCGGGGGGACACACCGGGGCGTTGATTCCCAATGCTCAGCTAAAACCCGTGCAAATTGGCGGGACGACCGTCTCCAACGCATCCCTGGCCAATTGGGATGAAGTGGCTCGTCTAGATTTAGCAGTGGGTGACGCTCTTTGGGTAATTAAGGCAAACGACATTATTCCCAAGGTGATTCGTGTGACAAAAAGAGGGCAAGAAAGAACGTTGATAAAACCTCCGCGCATTTGCCCATTTTGTGATGGAGATGTGGGGCGAAGAATTACCGCGAATGGCGAAGAAGGCGTGGTGCTTGAGTGTCAAAATGAGGACTGTCCAAAAAAATCGGTAGGAAAAATCAAGCGCTGGATCACGAGTGTTGATATTCAGGGCATAGGGGATGCGGTGCGAGCAGCCCTTGTGCTTCAGTTGGACCTGCAAGACGCAGCCGATCTCTATAGGCTTCATCTGATCCCTCAGGCTTTAGCGGAGCTTGTCATCAACGAAGAGAAAGATTTACGCCTAGGGGAGAAGAGAACGGCGACCATTTTAAAGGGCATTGAGGCGCGCCGAGAGTTGGGGCTCGCTAAGTTTTTAGGCTCGCTAGGCATTGACCGCTTGGGGGAGCGCCGTGCAGAGTTGATGATTCACAGCGCCGGTGGAAAACTTTCTACCTTGGACTCCTGGCGCGAAGGAACCCTCAGCGATTCGTCCTTCGCAGAGTCAGTGGGGGCGCCCAATACTGGTTCTGCACTTCAGGCCGGTATTGACGGCGTGAGCGAGCTCATTGAAGGGCTCCTGGCGGCAGGGGTCGTGGTTATCGACGCCCCACCTTCGGGAGATGCATCGGAGAGCGACGGAGCTCCGTCTCTTTGTATCAGTGGCAAACTGCCTAGCGGCAAAAAGAAGAACGACTACAAACAAACGTTGAAAGACGCCGGGTATCGGCTTGTCGATCAGGTGAACGCCGATCTGTCCTTTCTCGTTTTGACTGATCCGGACTCGCGGAGTGCAAAAGCTGAGAAAGCTCGCAAACTAAATATTGCCGTAATTTCCGAAGAGAAAATGCTGGAGTTAGTCAAAAAGCCGTAAGTGTGCGCCTTTTAGTAGGTGTTTTTAGTGTTTGATGGTCTCGCCCTCCCCTGTTTGCTCCGTGGGGCGCAGATTCCGGCATCATCTACCTGGAAGGAGTAAAATTTATCCTATCGCCCGGGCGGGCCCCCTCGTGCTAGATGCGCCTCAGCGATGAGTAAGTCCACCTCAGAGATCCGCAATTCTTTCCTCCAATTCTTCGCAAAGCGCGACCACTCCATAATTAAGAGTGCGTCCCTCTTGCCCCAGAATGATCCTACGTTGATGTTCAATAACGCGGGAATGGTGCCCTTCAAGGAAGTGTTCACCGGGAAAGAGACCCGAGACTATAAACGCGCCACATCATCCCAAAAATGTATTCGCATTAGTGGAAAGCATAATGATTTGGAGGCCGTGGGGCCTTCTCCGCGACACCATACATTCTTTGAGATGTTAGGAAACTTCTCCTTCGGTGATTATTTTAAGGAGGAGGCCATTGTTTTCGCATGGGAGTTCTTAACCAAAGAATTGTGTCTGCCTAAAGATCGTCTCATGATCACCTACTTTAAGGGCGATGCTTCTGTTCCCGCCGACGAAGAGGCTGCTCGATTGTGGAAGAAGCTCACTGGGTACGGCGATGATCGAATTGTGCCTCTTGGCGAAGATAACTTTTGGCAAATGGGTGACACGGGGCCATGCGGTCCCTCCAGCGAGATATTTTTCTGCAACGGTCCCATCATAGACCCTTCAAGACTAGAGAGCGAGCAGGACGAAGAGGGCAATGGCTGGATGGAGATATGGAATCTCGTATTCATGCAATTTGAACGCTCGAAGAATTCTAGCGGTGACATCATTACCAATGAGCTACCCTCACCAAGTATTGACACGGGGGCTGGACTAGAACGCCTGGCAAGCGTGGTTCAAGGAAAAAAGACAAACTACGACGTAGATCTCCTGAGTAATTTGGTGCAAGAAGCCTCGGCACTCGCTCAAAAAGAATACGGAGGCTCAATGTCTCCGGACGATGTGAGTATGCGCGTTATTGCAGACCACGCTCGCACCAGCGCATTTCTAATAGCCGAGGGTGTGACCCCCGAACGCACGGGTCGAGAATATGTGCTGCGTCGCGTGATGCGCCGCGCAATTCGACATGGTCACCGTCTTGGAATCACGGAGCCATTTTTGCATAGAGTCTCAGCACGAGTGGTTGAGACCATGGGGGAGCAATATCCCGAGTTGGCCGAGCGAGCAGACTTGATTCTTAGTACAATCGAAGCCGAAGAAATTCGGTTTAGAGATACGATTGATAGAGGTCTCTGCCTTTTGCAAGAGCGTTTCTCAAAACTCGAAAAGGAGGGCACAAAAGAACTCGCCGGTTTCGATGCGTTTCAGCTTTATGATACTTTTGGTTTTCCCGTCGATCTGACCGAGGTTATTTGTAGTGAGCGCGGGGTTTCAGTGGACATGAAGGGCTATGGGCGTGAGATGGAGCGGGCTCGTAAGTTGAGCCGTGGTTTCGTCTCGCAAGATCGGGCGGTGGAGTCTGTGTATCGAGATGCCCTCGGGAAAGTCCCTCAAGAAAACGTCGTGTTCACGGGGTATGAGTCCGATTGCGCAGAGTCTAAAATTGTTGCACTGCTTTCTCATGGAGTGCTCGTCGATGAGCTTGAGTACTCAAAAGAGGAGCTCTCGATAGAAGTTGTCACGGAAAAAACCTGTTTTTACGGTGAGAGCGGAGGCCAGATGGGCGATGTCGGTCTGATTCGTGTGGGGGACGCTGTGATCAAGGTGAGTCAGACTATCAAGCCTGTAGGCGGCCTATTCGTTCATATTGGTCATCTTGTGAGTGGTCGAGTTGCTGTGAACAGCTTGGCACAATTGCAGGTGGATACTCGCGAGCGCAACCGCACGCGGCGCAATCACTCTGCAACGCACTTGGTCCATTGGGCTCTGCGAAAAGTGTTGGGCTCTCAGGCTCAGCAAAAAGGGTCACTTGTGGGTCCCGAGCGCCTTCGTTTTGACTTTACGCACAATACAGGACTGACCAAGGTAGAGATTGCCGAGATTGAACGATTGGTAAATGAGCAAGTACAACTCAATCATGCCGTTGTGACCGAGGTATTGACGATGGAAGAGGCCCGCAAACGGGGCGCTACCATGATTTTCGAAGAGAAGTATGGTGACGTCGTGAGAATGCTCACGATGGGACCTTCGACTGAACTTTGTGGTGGCATTCACGCCCGCTTCACCGGCGAAATCGGTTTGGTGAAGATTACTTCAGAGCAAGGTGTTGCAGCGGGGGTGCGCCGCCTATTCGCGACTACGGGAGACGGTTCACTTGCCTACGTTCAGGAACTAGAATTAGGTTTGGCCCAAGCGGCGGCAGCTTTAAGGGCGACGCCAGAGAAGTTGGTCGAAAAAATTGGTAAATTGCTGGAGCGTCAAAAGTCTTTAGAAAAGGAGATTGATAACCTGAAAAAGGAGATCATGACGGGCAGTGGAGGTGGCGGTATTGAGGCCATGCTTGCCGATGTGCAAGAGATAAGTGGCACTAAGGTTTTGGGTGTACGCACCAGTGTGAGCGACCGGGCCGCCCTGCGAGAGCTAGCAGAGCAGCTACGAGATAAATTGGGCGCAGGCGTTGTTTTGGTCGGCGCAGCTGACGGGGAGAAAGTTGCGCTCGTTGTGGCGGTCAGTAAATCTCTCAACCCCCGATTACGCGCCGGTGAATTGATCAAGTTAGCAGCCGCAAAAGTTGGCGGCTCGGGTGGCGGGCGTCCCGACATGGCTCAAGCCGGTGGAACAGATGTGTCTGGTTTGGATGAAGCTATCTTGGCCATCTACGAAGCGGTCTCTGCAGCCAAGTAATGCCTTCGGAGATAGAGAGAAAGTTTCTCCTTGCGAGCACGGGCTTTTTGAAAGGCCTAGAGCGAAGCTATTATCGCCAAGGTTACCTGCCCACATGTGATCATACCGTTGTGCGTCTGCGTATTGTGAAGAACAAGGCGTATCTTACGATCAAAGGTGAGAATCGAGGCATCGTTCGTTTAGAATTTGAATACGAAATTCCTCTAACGGACGCTCACGAGATGATGCAATGCCTCTGCACTCAACCCACAATCGAAAAATATCGATATTTATGTAAGTGGGGAGGCCATACGTGGGAGATTGACGAGTTTTTGGGAAAAAACGCAGGTCTTTTTGTTGCCGAAGTGGAACTCACGGAAGAAAATGAGCGCGTAGAACTTCCGGATTGGATCGGTCAAGAAGTTTCGGGAGACCCGAAGTACTACAATTCGTCATTGGCACGTACTCCATTTTGTGAGTGGCCCGATAGTTCATCGACCTGAGGTCTTCGATTGCAGAGCACTAGCGGGTGAGCCAAGGCAAAGAGCTTGCGACTAGCCACCTGATGGTCTTGTGAAAACTCGATTGGCCCCGACCCCGTTAGCTTGTTCTTTGAGTTCGGGGGCGATGCCTGCGGGGGCCAAGAAATGACAAGTGTAACGCACCTGGCTGGCAACGGGACGGCCATCACGGTTGAGGCGCGGTTTCCAAAGGGGGCCTTCGTGTACGGTACGGCTACAGGTTTCCCCGAAACCTCGTCCACGCGGGTTGGCGCTTACTACTCGAATATCGGTAGGGTTGCCTGAAGCCTGTATGATGGCGCTTACTGTTACTGTTCCGCTGACTCGAGCTATTTTTGCTGCAATGGGGTAATTACGCGCTACGAGGGGCGCCAGGTGCGGGGCAATTGCGTTGCGCGACAAATTGCGAGCACTGAGAGAAGTCGCGCGTCCCGATTGTGCAGCGCCCGAACTGGGACGACCTAAACGTCCCC
The DNA here is from genome assembly GCA_964459035.1 of uncultured Polyangiaceae bacterium. Lineage (GTDB taxonomy): Bacteria > Myxococcota_A > Polyangia > Polyangiales > Polyangiaceae > NIC37A-2. Next base: position 11,337 of record CAYWLO010000071.1, read on the forward strand.
GGCCGAGCGCGTTGCCTTGACCACTGAGCATTTCCCACCCGCTGCTCCCGGAAGCGTCCGTGAGAAGGGCTGCGGCGAGTTCGTCAGCGGGGGGACCGTCTACCAGGGCTGTATCTACTTCGGCGCTGGGGTCCCCTTCGCTAGGAAGCGTAGAGGTGTGGGGCAGCTCCTGAGACGTAGGCAGCCGAACTTGCTCTTGAACCACGGGTGGTTTTTCTAGAGCAGACTCGGAGAGTTTCTCGGGCTCCTCTACTGTGTCCACCGCGGTAAATGTTTCCAAAAGCGAAGGGCGAAGTGATTGCACGGGCAACAAATCGGTGGTTCGGACAAGGGCTAAGGCCCCATGAAGAGAAAGAGCGCAGAGCAGTACGACAAAGTGCTTCGATTGCACCTTGTCCTCGTTTGCGCTCGAAAACCCCCAAAACCCTCGGGAGTCCGTCCGCTGACGAGGGAGAATAGAGGGGAGAGCGGGACCGTTCACACTATTTAGTGTGCACCATTGCGGGCGCGGGGGTGTATCGGTTTCGCTCATGGTTGTGGATACTTCCCGCTTCACGATGAGTGGAACGACTCAAAAGAGACGAAGAATTGAGTACCTTCACCCCTTGCTCGACAAATCCGACAGGAATAGACTGCTTTGAGTGGAGCAGAAATTGGCAGCAACTCGCTACGGATGTGTCACTAGAATCGTGACAATCGCCCTCGTTCTTTCTGGTGGCTGGTGGATGACATCCAGCATTTTTGACCATGAAGGGGCGAAGAGCCTACCCGAACTGAAGCTCTGAACTCGCCCTCGTGGCGGGCACATATCTTATAATTGGTCCGGGCGACTGACGGAGCTCAACGATTTTCGCGTGGGCGAAAAGAGAGTTGAGCCTCTTGAAAGGATTTCCCCGTTTTTACATCCTGCACGGTCCCGCGAAAAGAAATCTCTTGTACGGTCGTAGGCACCCTTTCGAAGAAAACGTACCCCACGCTACGCTCTCCGGCGGGGAGCTCCCCCGAACGAAGTGCTTGGGACTTGAGTCGCTTACGAATCGCCGTCTTATCGTTCTCTTCGCGATCAGGTGCGTTGACCGTACTATCTGATGAGCGGGTGATGATAGTGTCAGCCGGTAGGCCGATGCTTCTAGTTGCTCCACGAATTGAGATGTCTTCAGGAGCGACTGGCATGTACGTTGACCCTGTATCGGAAACGAGGCGGAATGCGTTGTAGTTTACACTCACAGCTTCTTGACCCCGATTGACGATAGTTACTTTCATCGCCGTAACTTCGTTTTTTACTCGATCATCAGCCACCCAGGTGTCGGCCTCTACCTGCATCTTTAGTCCAGAGCCGAGCTCCACTGCGGCCGCTTTGGGTTTGTTGGCCACTTTCTGTCCAGGGTCGGACGGTTCGAGGCGAGCTGTGGCACATCCCATGAACGAAGCCGAGAGAAGAACACCGGCAAAAAGAGCGGAGACACGACCGGACCGAAACCAGCCGAGCCGTGACGGAGAGGCATCTCGATGATTTGAGGCGCCTGGATGAATCGAAGAATGGATCTGTGATGATTTCATTGCGGTAGATGGACAATACCACCTTGAGGGAAGGAGAAACATGGTTTCTGCAGTCGTCTGATGGCCAAAATGGAGAAATTCGTATGCTGTTCTGGAGTGAAGGGAGCTTCAGCGTTGAGCCTTCTTCTTTTGTTGAGTGACCGCCTTCTTCTTTTTGGAGGGAGTGGGCGCATGGTTGCCATATCGCTCGACGAGCATTCTATCGAGGGCGAGCAATCCGAGAGCCTCCCCGCCAGGGGGTCGACCGGGACGATGATCGAGGTTGTATCCCATCGTGTCCATATGAATCCAATCAGCGTCCTTTGGTAGAAACTCCTGTAAGAAGAGCGCCGCGGTGATAGCTCCACCGAAGCCATCGGTTCCAATATTGGAGATGTCCGCAACTTTACTGCGAAGCTTCTTGCGATAGGGGGCGTGTAGGGGAAGGCGCCAGAGCGGATCCATTGTTTCAGAACTTGCCTTCTCTAGGTCGGCCCATGTTTCACTTTTCTGACAGAAAATCGCCGGCATGCTGGTGCCCAAGGCCACTCGTGCAGCCCCCGTGAGAGTGGCGGCGTCAACAATGAGGTCGGGTTTCTGACTGCTTGCTTCAAAAAGAGCATCGGCCAGCACGAGTCGACCTTCAGCATCTGTATCACCAACTTCTACCGTAACCCCCTTTCTGCTTGTGAGCACATCAAGAGGGCGCATAGCATTTCCGTCGACGCTGTTTTCTACTGCCGGAATGAGAATGCGTAGTTGAATAGGAAGTTTTCGGCTCATGATCACATGAGCCAGTCCAAGAACAAGTGCTGCGCCTCCCATGTCCTTTTTCATTAGTTTCATGTATTGCCCCGGTTTCATATCCAGGCCGCCGGTGTCGAAGCAAACCCCCTTGCCGACTAGGGTGAGTCGAGGGTGAGTTTTCTTTCCCCAATTTAGGTCAATTAGGCGAGGCGCTCGTACCGAAGCGCGTCCTACCGCATGAATCATCGGGTAATTTTTGCGAATTAGCGAATCACCGGTGATGACAGTGCATTGAGCGTTGTGTTTTTTTGCGAGAGCCTTTGCCGCTCCCGCCAATTCTTCGGGACCCATGTCGGAGGCCGGAGTGTTGACTAAGTCGCGCCCCAAGTAGATCCCGTCGCTCAACGCAAGAATGGTTTTTTTGTCTGCTAACTCTGGCCAAACAAGGAGGGCACGTGATGTTTTTGCCTTCTTATATCGTTCAAATCGGTAGGAGCCGAGAGCCCAACCGAGACTCAGGGCCTGGGCAATCTCTGGGCTTAGTTCGGGTTCTGCTTCGTAGGTTCCTTCGGGCAACGATAGGGGCAGGCCGGCGTATTGCCAAAGGTCAGTGGGCTCATCAACGACAATCACCGCTCCCGCTGGGCCGGATTCTGAGGGGAGTAGGCAGGAGGCTCCCCCCCGCGACTGAAAGCGAGAGACCTGCAACCACTCTTTGATTGAGGCAGGCGCTGAATTTTTCCAGTCGTCAAAGTCTAGCGTGGAGACAACGAAGAGTGGCAAGGTCTTGGCGGAGCGTTTGGTAGCAAAAGACTGGGCGCTCGTGAAATAGGTGGAACTCATGGCCCAAGTCTATCAGGCTATTGCTCCGGGAGGCGACAACGAGTCGCACCCTGGGGGTTCTTCAATATGCTTGGGAGCCCCCGTTAGCCTTAGAGTGAGGGAGTCTGCAGCTTGAGCCACGAAAATCTATCTCCAAAAGGAGTGCCCATTATCGAGTTTTGGATGATCTCGGATGTCGTATTAGTTCTGAACGAGCAAGCAGAGCCCAGACAAGAGGCTTTGGCTTTGGCTATTGGCGGGGGAAAAATCTTGGAGATTTGTCCGGCGGCGCAGATGCGCACTCGCCAGCGTCAACAAAAAGCAGCCGAGCTCAATCAAAGAATAGTGGAAGTGGGTCGGCGCCCCATTGTTCCTAGTTTCGTCAATGGTCACACTCACTTGAGCATGGCGCCTCTACGCGGAATCGCCTCTCATGCAGCGCGTTTGGGAAATGTCGTAAGTGATGTTTTCTTTCAGTTGGAGCAACACCTAACACCCGAGGACGTTTACGCATTCACGAAACTGGGGGCATACGAAAGTCTTTTTCATGGTGTAGGTGAGGTTTGGGACCACTACTATCACGGTAAGGAGGTTGCCCGCGCACTCTTGCAAGTTGGCTTAACTGGAAAAGTTGCGCCGACTCTTCAGGATATATCTGGCCCCGGCGTGTACGATTGGGAATCACAACTAGCTGCCACCGAAGAGATTGCGACGAGCGATACTTTTCGCCTTGCAGGAATTGATGCGGCTTTGGGGCCCCATGCAAGTGACTCTGTAAGCGAGCCTCTCATGAAAGAGGTTGCGTCGAGTGCCTCTCGCTTGAATCTACCAGTGCACCTGCACCTGGCTCAATCGATTGATGAGTATCGTGTGGGAAGAAATAAGTCGAAGACGCCTTTGGCATTACGCGTTTTGGAGCGACTCGAAGACTCGTCAGTGCTCATGGCTCACGGGCTCTACCTAAGTGAAGAGGAGTGTCGCCAACTGGTTCAAGCAAAGTGGGTATTGGCATTTTGTCCCTACTCTCAGTTGCAATTTGGCTTTTTGAGCCCTCTTTCAACTTGGGTGAGGGTAGGGGGGCAATGGGTCTTAGGTACCGATTGCGTAGCGTCCAATGACGCTCTGGACGTTCAGCGTGAACTTCCTCTAGCTGGGGGCTTTGCTGCCCTCGAAGTGAGTTTTTCTGCCCAGCGAGCCAAATTTCTTCAGGATGGTAGTTCGGTGGGGGCCAACTCACTAGACAACCATCGGCGTTCATTGCTTGGTGGGGAAAATTTGTCCGTGCCCAGTTCCTTATTGCATAGCGCTTGGGGACTGCCCCTCAAAAAGCAATCGCACGAGGCTTGTGGAGGAATTTCAGTGGGCGCCCAGGCTAACTTGATGGTACTGCTCTCGGAGCATCCATCCCTCTTTCCTCACGATTCTTTGGCAAGAACCTTGGCCTATGGCGCGACAAGTTCCGCAATAGACTTCATGGTTGTGGGCGGCCGAATTATTGGTGAAAAATGCGGTCTTCAGCGAGAAATTCTAGAGAGCGAAGAGTATCTAGATACGCTCAACGAGGTGCGTTCGCGGCGTGATGAGCTTTTCGATCGTGCGCAAATTTCTCGGGCTCTTGGCTCGACCGCAGACGATAGTTGCCAATCAGTACGAACCAGGACTCTTTGACGTGTCGTTGCATTTTATATTTGCTCTGGGTCAAATAATCCATCGTTCCAAGCTTTTGAATAAGAGGGCGAGTAACTCTACTCAGTAGATGGGTCTTTGGGGGTAAGAGTAACTCGATAGATCTTCGCCAAATGACACCCGGGGGGCACCTAGGATCTCGATTGTCAGTAGAGGCCTCTTCAGTCTGGGCTAAAGGATGGTCTTTGGCTCGCACCCAGCCATCGTTGAGGGGTAAAAACCAGACACGTACTCTTTCGCCGCGTTCAACAATCGTGGCCTCGTCCACCAGCTGAATTCGATATTGGGGTCCCTGCTTCATCAAACTATCTTTAGGGTGGCGTTTTTTTCTTCGACGAGCAACAGCTTTGCAGCTTCTGAGTTCAGTAACCCGAGCGAGCGCGCATATGTATGGCGAAGGCCGGTTCCGTCACCGTGCGGCCGGTCACTGAGACCGTGCCATCGTGTAATTCGATGACAGATTTTGCCAATCGGAGTGCGAGTGAAAGTCCACGGTGCTGACCCGGCCGTTGCTCGGGGTTGAGCATACTTTCTAGTTCGCGGGCACTAAACTGGGAGCTTGGAATTTCGATGTGGAGGGTGACACGCCGTCGTTTTAGACTAGGTTTTTCATCTTTTGGTTCAGCCTGAACCAAAACACGCAAACTTTCTCGTTCTGCGGTGCGCCGAGCGTGGGCCATAAACGTGGCGAGAGCCTGGGAGAAGCGTAATTTGTCTACGGTCAGAAGGGGAATATCGTGGGGCAGGTCAAAGAGGGTCAACACCTTTGCATCGGAGGTCAGGGCGCTGGCCTTATTTAAAGAAAGTTCAAGAAGTTCGCCCAAGTCCTCGTCTTTCTTCACTAGCTTGAGCTGTCCCGCTTCTACTCGGGCGGCATCGAGAATGGTTTCAATCAAGATCAGCAATTCACGACCTCGATGAAGAATCATATCGAGACTCTCTCTCTGCCCCGCGGTGATGATTGAATCACGAAGAGTCAATTCACTAAATCCTAAGATCGCATTGAGTGGACTTTTTAGATCGTGGCTTACACTTGCAAAGAAGCGCCCCCTCGCGCGAGTTGCCGACTGTCGTGCTCGTATGGAATCTTCTTGAGCTGAAGTGAACTGACGAAAACGTTCAGCGAGGAGTCCAATCGCTGAGCCCAAATCAGCTACTGCTCGAAAGCGTGCCGGAGCCATGACGCGCGTGCCTTCCATCGCTGCGTCGGTTCCCAATACCTGGACACCATGATTCGCCAGGAGCAAATCGCGGGAGAGAGATCTTGCCAACCTAAGAGAGATACTTCTTGCGGCGAAAAGAGCGAGAAGAGCGACGAATACGCTTGGCCAGTTGAGGGTCCAATCGGGCGTTGCAACGAAGCGGATCTCGGCGCTTCCTTTTTTTAGAGGTAGGTGCAAGCTGACCATGCCTTCGTTGGCGGAGATGATCTCTTGTTGCTGAAGAGATTCCTCTTGAAAACTGACCATGTAGCCTGCTTTAGAAAGCTGTCCCAAAATGGCCAGATCTGCTTGGTCATCTCGCGTTGACTCGGTGAGACCTAAGGGCGCTAGGGCAGATCCGACCACTTTTCGCGCTGTTTCGCGTCTCTGAGTCTCCTCAAGAGCTCGAATATGAGCCCCGGCGATCAACGTGGAGCCAACTGCTAGAAACGCAACAGGGGTGGCAAATGCTGCGAGCAATCGGCGAGAGGTTCTCCCTCGTAGGTGCCCTGAGCGAACTTGAGCATCGATGATTTCTCCCATCACTGCCGCCGGCACTTGCTCCATCACGCGGACGAAGTTTGAGCGCACTAACATGAGAAGGGGTAAGGTTGCGGCTGCTTGAATGACGATGGCAAAGAGCCCTAGCGTAAAAGCATTGTAGGGAGGGATCACCGCAGGCCGTAGAACGGTCATTGCGAGGGTGATCCCGGCTGCCCCGGTGTAGAGCCACCAGTTAACAATTTGCCATGGGTCGTCATTTAGTTTGGGCAACTCAATCTGATCGTAGGAATTGCGCTTCTTATTTGCTAAATGGGAGAGCAGTCGTCGCCTAGCCCAAATGAGGCTCCACCCTTGTGCAAGGCTGAGGCAACCGGCAATTAGAACTGCAAGGGCCAGGGTGCTGGCTGCGGTTTTTCCTTGATTTTCTGGTAGAAGAAAAAGAAAAGGGATAAGATAGTGAACAAGCAGAGCGGTGCCGCACGAAAACACTACCTGCCAGCCTATGACCCTTGCCGCTAACCTTTGTGGGGTCACACGCTCACCAAAATGTCGTTACCGTCGACCTCAAGCGAATAGCTAGTGAGCGAGCGGCCCAGGCAGGGCCCTGTCTCACATTGACCTTTCGGCAACATAAAGAGAGCACCATGATTTTTGCAGTAGATTCTATCGAGTTCCTCGTCGTAGAAATGCCCATCACCTAAGTCTAATTCGACAGACCAATGAGGGCATTCGTTGAGAAAAGCCAGAAACACACCCTGGCGACGAAGCACAAAAGCCTCCACCTGACGACCTCGATGATCGAAGCAGAAGGTTCGGCTTTCGCCATCATTGAGCGTGGCCCCTTCGGGAACTCGAATCACCGACATCAAAAACAGCCTACATGGCTAGGGGCCATTGCGTCGAGAGCGCGATTCTACGCGCCTAAGAAAGCGCCTTACCGTGGCTAGGTTCGACCAGAAGTATTTTGAAGGCTCGAACAATTCTCCATCTTTCGCGTCGCGAAGTAGGGCATGGCGGGCAGTACACTATTCTTCGCGTATTCGTACTGCACAATGTTTGTAGGAGGGTTGGCGCGAGTGGGGATCAAAACTTGGAAAAGTGAGTTGATTGGTTCTGGCGTAATGCATGGGGACAAATACTTGTCCTGGGGAAACAATTTGAGTCAAGAAAGCGCGGGCACGCATTTTACCTCGGCGGGATTCAACAATGACCCATTGATGGGGGGTGATTTGAAGTTCTCGCGCGTCCCGAGGATTTATCTCCACATAAGGCTCTTCGGAATAGAGCGTTCTCAAAATTGCTGATTTGGAGGTGCGAGTTTGTGTATGCCATTGCGAGGAAGAACCCCGCCCAGTGAGGAGAGCGAGGGGAAATCGCTTGTCGGTTGATTCGGGAAGGGGGCGAGGCTCTTCGTAAATGAAGCGCGCTTTTTTATCGGGATGATAAAATTCTCCGTTTTCAAAGAGGCGTCGCTGAGATTTCTTGTCCACCGATATGCCCTCAGCTAGAGGCCACTGAATACCGCGTTTTTCCTCCAGCATCGCGTAGTCTTTGATGCCTGTTATATCACAAGGCGTATCCTTGGTGATCTTCTTCAGCGTCTGAAAAACGTCCTCGGGCTTTTGCCATGCTTTGAATAGCTCCCCTACACCCCAAGCCTCTGCAATGAGTTTGAAAATGTAAAAATCGGCGAGAGCTTCACCCGGCGCTCGAGAAACTTTTTTGAGCAGGCCGATACGACGTTCGGAGTTGATGAACGTTCCCTCCTTTTCCCCCCAACCCGCCGCGGGAAGCACGAGGTCGGCGCAGGCGGCAGTCTCCGTGGTGCTGTACATGTCTTGCACGACTAGGAAGTCTAGTTTTTTTAGTAATTGTTGGGCGTCAGCCTGATTGATCCACGAATGGGCGGTGTTTGTCGCGATGACCCACAGAGCCTTGATTTTACCTCGATGGATGCCTTCCATAATCTGATCATATGCAAGGCTTGATTGAGTCGGTATTAACTCATCAGGAATTTGCATAGCTTTTGCGACCTTTTCCCTATCTGGAGCCTTTTGGAAAGAGTGGGCCCCTAAAAGGCTCGTCGTGTTGGAAAAGAGGCGCGAACCCATGGCATTGCATTGCCCGGTGATAGAGTTTGCTCCTGTTCCTGGACGCCCGATATTGCCCGTCATCAAAGCCAAGTTGATGATGGCCTGGGCGGTGCGAACGCCTTCGTGGCTTTGGTTGACTCCCATTGTCCACCAGAACGAAACACGTTTCCCTTCGTGAATCAGGCGGGCCGTTCTTTGAATTTCTTGCCTGGTTAGCCCGGTCTCTAGGCTTACTTTTTCAAGGGTATATCTCTCAATAAATTTTGCAAAGTCATCGAAACCGTCTGTGCTCTTACGAATGAAGTCTAGATCGATCCAATTGTTTCGGAGTAACTCTGCGGCGAGGCCGTAAAATAGAGTCAGATCGCTCTTGGGCGCGAGGGCGATGTGCGCCGTCCCCGCCATGGCTGTTTCTGTCTTTCGAGGATCAACTACGACGATGGTCGGTGAATGAGGGTTTTTGCAAATTCTTTCCCACATGATTGGGTGGGAGATGCATAGGTTAGAACCTATCAAGAAGATAACGTCTGATTCTTCGAAGTCTTGGTAGGTGTAGGGGGGAGCATCAAATCCAAAACTCTCTTTGTAGGCGACGACAGCTGTGGCCATGCATTGGCGGGTATTGCCGTCACCATGGACAATTCCCATTCCAAATTTGGCGAGGCTGCCGAGAAGGGCCATCTCTTCCGATGGAATTTGCCCCGTGCTGAGGAACGCTACTGATTCAAGTCCATGTTTTTCTTGAATTTTGCGAATTCTATTTACAAAAACCTCAAGAGCTGGCTCCCAGTTCAGGGCTTGTAGGACACCGTGCTTGTCCCGGAGCATAGGCATGCGAGCTCGGTCCTCTGCCTGCAGGGGAGTGAGGGCCTCCCAGCCTTTGGGGCACGCCATGCCAGAGTTCACTGAGTAGTCTTTTGCGGGTGACAGGCCGATGGCTTGACCATTTTTTAGGTGAATATCTAACCCGCATCCCGTGCTACAAAATCCACAAACCGCGGTGCTTGTTGCATCAGGTTTGAGGCGAGCTGGTAGTTGTCCGAGACCAAAACCAGCGGGTTCGCGAAGAAGTTCACGGGTTAAGGTCCCTTCTTTTTCAAAAAGTAGATTCTTTGCCTTAGAAATTAACTTCTTCATTTACCGATAGCTCCGGGCATTCGAGGTGCGCTGAGCGCCGTAAAAAAGAGCACTCTTTCAAGGAGTTCCCCACCAATCGTAAACAGAAGAGCGGCGAAGACAGCGAGGGTGGTGGATGTCGAGTTGGCCTCTGCGTGCGTGAAAAATAAGGTAAGCGGTAGAAAAATACCCCCTATGGAACCCAAAATGAAGCGCCAAATTGTCAGATCTCGTAAGGCACGGGTCATCAAGAGCGCGCTACGCTTCAAGTCACCCTGTTGCTTGTCGAAAAGATGCCGAAAGATACTCGACTCGTAACTCATTTTGAGGAGACTCATGAGGGAAAACCACAGGAGAAAATTCTCAAAGTCGGGTGTGAGAGTATTGTCTTGAAGGGTACGTGCCGTGAATGCTGTGGTCGCGGCGACCGCTCCCACCCCCAAAAGGGCGCTGGTGCCAAAAAATCTGAGACTTGTAGCTGTGCCATTCCAAAATTTGCGCCGGGTGACCACGTAAAGGCGGACAGAACAGAGGAGGGCAACGAGGCCAAATAACGTGGTTACCCCTGCCAGAATATCCCTCAGTTGAACCAGAGATAGGCCCAGAGTTGCCGGTAGATTAAAGAAGCTAAAGAGAGCGGGGGCCCAAAAGCTTAGGGTGTAAAGCAAAGCCACCTGAATGAAAACGCCAAATGCAATGATCTCGCGGCTCATCCAGGAAGTTTTTAGGCCGATGAACGCCCGGAACATGTAAAGGGGGCGGCCAATATGAGTCGTGCTGGCGAGGAGGGCCAAAAGCCCGAGACCCAGAGCGAAAATACTCCTCCACTTTCCCAAGTCTGAGATAGACGTTTCTTGGCCCAGCCCCCGAGTGAGTGCATCAACTGTGAAAGTGCCCACTGATAGTTGTGTGAGAACGAGTAATAGCACCAAGGGTAGATGTCGCGCCGCCGGTCGCATATTGTAGAAGTTGGCGGGTAAGGCGTTGCGCGGTAGATTTCTCTTGCTTTGATAGGTTGTGGTGGGCCCCGTAATTGCGGGGGATGGGGCGCCGGGCAAAAATGCGTCTCCCTGGGCGTCATCGAGTACTTCGCTTATTTCGACTATCTTGATGGAGATTGCATCATTCGGGCAAGAATCCACGCAGGCTGGGGCTTCGTCCTGGGCCAGGCGTCCCTCGCACATATCGCACTTTCTCACTATTCCTAGTCGTTTGTTAAATTGTGGAACCTCATAGGGGCACATCAGGGTGCAGTATTGGCAACCAATGCATTGATCGTCGAGGTGTTTTACTATGCCAGTCGTCGGGCTTTTTTCGTAGGCTCCAACCGGGCAACCTGTCATGCACGCCGGATCTAGGCAATGATGACAGGCGGTTGTTACTGTCTGTTGAATCGGAGAGTCGGCGTCTCCCCCATGAATGAGACCGACAGAACGCCAGGCTTCGTCTGGGTCCAACCCATTTTGAGTATTGCAACCAACCACACAGGCTTTGCAGCCTGTGCAAGCGTCGAGATCGACCTGAAATGCGTATTGCTCTCCTTTGCCGGGAGCACTGAGGGGTATTTGGGCTGAATAGATACTTGGGCCCGCGCCCGATGCATTGTCATGATGACGTGAAAATTGTTCCACCGCACGCAATTCTTGTTGTGCTTGCAGGTAGGTTTGAATGAGAGGGAGGCGCGTGCCCATAATAGAACTTTTGGTATCCTGCTTATTCTGCCGCTGGGGGACAATTGTGGAGGCATTCGTTCTCACGAAAGAGCGCTGCGAGCTCAGTCTCGCTAGGTAATTCTGCCAAAACCCAGCCGGCCTCTTCTTTTGCCGCAAAGGTAAGAATATTTAAGCCTTCATCAGAGATGCCCTTGCCCGTGGTGAGGTCAAAGGTGTTTTTGTGGAAGGGGCAGGCGACCTTGGGCACCCCGGCGCTACTTCCCAACATACCGCGAGAGAGAATCATCTCACGCTTGTGGGGACACATATTCTGCGAAACATACCACTCGTTTTTGCTTTTGAACTGAAATACAGCAAGCTCGCTTTTGCCATAGCTCACGGCCGTACCTCCTTCTTCGGGGATATCGCTAGCTTTTGCTAGTTTGCGCCAAGCTCGGCTGACTACCGGGAGATGACGTTTGCCTTTGAGGGCTAGTTGGGGCCAGGGCTCGGGGTGAGATTGGCCTCGCTCGTGGAACATCTCGATAGATCGTGGTGTTGCCCTTTTGCTTGCAAATTCGCGAAATGACTGGAGCTTTTGGGGTGACTCAATGGCGTCTTTCCACTCGCACACATAGCCGTCAATGAGGACTTGAATCTCCTCTTCGAGTTCTTTTGCAAGTCCTAAGCTATCCTCCACAATTACAGCGCGAACATATTGTATGCCGCCCTCAATCTGGTCCAGCCAGGGAGCGGTGCGCTGCAGTTTGTCTGCTGTACGAATATAGTACATCAAGAAACGATCAATATAACGAATAGCTGTCTTTTCGTCGATATTTGTCGCCAGAAGATCCCCATGGCGCGGCTTGGTTCCGCCATTGCCTCCAATGTAGAGGTTGTAGCCATCCTCGGTAGCGATGAGGCCAAAGTCTTTGCTTTGTGCCTCTGCGCATTCTCGCGTACAGCCGCTCACCGCCGACTTTAGCTTATGAGGCGAGCGTAGTCCTTTATACCTATTTTCCAATTCAATGGCGAAGTCCACTGAATCCCGCATGCCGTAGCGACACCATGTCGTGCCGACACAGCTTTTGATAGTTCTTAGTGACTTTGCGTAGGCGTGGCCGCTTTCGAATCCCGCATCAATCAACTCTTTCCATATGAGAGGAAGCTGGTCGAGGCGTGCTCCAAAAAGGTCAATTCTCTGCCCGCCGGTAATTTTTGTGTACAGCTTATAACGCTTCGCAACCTCACCAATGATAATTAATTTATCAGGGGTAATCTCTCCTCCGGGTATACGTGGCACGACCGAATACAGGCCCTTACGCTGAATATTTGCCAAGAACTTATCATTTGTATCCTGAAGCCCCTGGTGCTCCAATATTGGAGTAGTCGAAGTCGTTGCAAAAATCGAAGCTGCGACAGGTTTGCAAATTTCGCAACCATGTCCTGAACCGTGTTTTTCGATTAGCTGGGCAAATGTGCGTATTTTATATACGCGAATTAGGTCAAACAACTCCCGGCGCGAGTAGTTAAAATGCTCACATATCGACTGACTTACTTGGCGTCCACGGGCGGCCATCTCAGTGTCGAATAAGTCGGTGAGTAGCGGTAAACAGCCGCCGCAACCACTGCCCGCCTTGGTACACTTTTTTATTGAGCTGAGGTCGCAGGATGGGTCGGCATCAATCGCCTGAATAATGTCAAGCTTGGTTACGTCATTGCATGAGCATACCTGAGCACTCTCAGGCATGGGCAGCACGCCCCTTGAGCCCTCTCGGGATCCCATGAGTAGTTCACTGGGGGAAATGGGCAAGTCATCCCCACTTTTCGCATAGGGCAGGAGCGTGCCAAAGTCCGAGGTATCACCTACCAAGATAGCTCCTAAG
>CAYWLO010000072.1:0-22888 GCA_964459035.1 uncultured Polyangiaceae bacterium
AATGAGTCACGCGGCGTGACGCTTGAGGCGACAACTACCTTGACACTTACCGAAACCATTTGCCTGCACATTCACAACGAGACCGACCCCCACGATCTGCTCAAAGCCCGAAGTCTCCACATTGTAGATGGTGACCATAAATTCGTGAGCAAGTAGAGGCGTCGATTCCACAATGAATAGGGTCTTTTCGCCAGCGTGCTTCACGCTCACCACTTTAGGGACCAGGTCTCGGACGACAAGCGTGTTTACTTTATCGATCAAGTCTCTCAGTGAGAGGAACACCGTCATTCCCAAGGTGGCCAGAGAAAAACCCGCCAATGATATGGTGCCTATTACCCAACGCCTGTCGAGCTTCCAGAGCACCTCGTCTGTGAGGTAGACGGTGATCGGTAGGACCACCAGACCGAATGCAATGCCTGCACCACTCCATGCACCGGCGTGTGAGAGGAGAGAGCCCCAAATTGTTTGTCTATCGTTCGTTTTCGTCACGCCGGTACCGACATCCATTCCCACCTTGTGGGGCCCAATGAGAGTTGAGTGCTATAGCGGGGCTGGGTCAAGCTCCGCCTGTCGAACAATGAGCTGAAACCTGTCTTGGTGGCCCACACGAGCCCGTCACCAACCCAACGTCTCTTTCATTGAGGCGGCATTGGAGTAGCCGGAGAGGTAATCTTGGGCATATTGTGGATGGACTGTGATACTAAACCCGTGAAAAGCTCGTATTGCCGCGTCCAGTTCCGCCGTCAACGCCTGCGTCTTTTCTCCAGGTGAGGGTTTGGGATCAGTGAAAGATGGGTTGTCTCCCAACTTACTCGTGCGGAGTCGGTACTCGATTTCTTCGATCCTTATCTTGTGCGCCCTCTGATCAGCGGCTGTGTGAAAGCGATAAGCAAGCGTTTGCCGGATTGTCGCCTCTAGTCGTTCTGAACGAAATGAGGGTTCTCCAAGAACGATGTTGACCTCAAGATTCGGCCTGACATTTCGTAGGAGACTTCCCATCAGCATTTCACGGGCCGAAGCGTCTGACTCTGGCAGGCCATAGCCGATGATGTGGACTTCGTCAGCGTTCCTCAAGGCTGCACGTGCAACGCCCCATACCCGCTCAAGTAGCCCTCCCTTCTGTGTCATCGATTGCTTGTCGGTACCGGGGATGGCGATAAGCGGACTGTAGCCAGAGTCATCTACTCTGTAATTCGCAAGGGCCTTAATCTTCCCTTTCGGCTCTTCCTTCCAGTCAACCGAGCCATGCATCTTGCACAGCTTGGGGTACCCTAAACCCTTTGAAGTTGGAATATTAATGCCGATACCTTCGAAGGAAAGCTTATCATCGGAGAGCAGCTCAGCGGCTCGGTCATAGTTGAAGGTAATGATCGTGTCGTCTTCGCCAAGCTGCTCAGCCCAAGCCTTGAATGGAACGCAGGGCTCCAGATTGTCCTTTACGGTCGAAATGAAGGCTTCGCACTCCGCCGCCATGATCCGCTTTGCGGCCGTCGTGAGAGAGGCTTGCGTGATGGTCAGCCTGTCCTGTGTCCGTGTAGACACTTGGGGGACGGGTATTCCGGTCTTGGGGCTGAGTTTGTTAAGGACATTCAAGAGCGACCAAGCGTGATCAAACAGGTGTTCGAATTGTTTGGGCTTCAACTTCGGAAGATCGACTAGAAATTGTTCCGCATCCGAGAAGAGGTCCTCTCCCAGAGGCACGTCCGTTAATCGACGGAACAGGTACTTCTCTGGCAGGTTTCGTCCGTAGTGGTAGATGGCGTAGACTAGGGCTGTCTCCAGACTCATGTTGTCGAATGTCATGGGGTAATGGTCCCTCAATTTATGCAGGGACCGCATCGACATTAGGTCTTTAAGGAGTGGTCCTCCTAGTGGCACTGAAAACCCAGCACCCAGAATCCAGACTCTACTCACCACTTCCCCCGTCCTCGCTCGATCAGAGCGTAGGCTAGCTCTATCTTCTTTGTGGCTATCATCAGCCTGTCGGATGTCACGAAGGACTTCAGCTCCTTGTTAAGCTGTACGACTTCATGACACACATCTCTGAGAGCCACCGTGATCGGACCGGAGGGTAGGGTAGGGCCTGTCCAATCCCAATACTGCTCAAAGCCCTTGAGGTACCTGTCAAATTCCAGCGCTACGAAATCGTCTCCGACCCCTGGATTGGCACTCCGAATACGCTCAATCGTATCGGACAACGTCTTTGCTGTTCCCCGACATCGAACCAGTTTCTTGAGCCACTCGTCGGCCCTGTCCAGAAGCTCCTGATGCCTTTCGTTCTTGTTGCGGGCTTCAACTTTCCAGAGGGCGAACAGTGAAACGAGCACTCCCACTACGGTCATCCACAACTTCGGGTCGCTCCAAGCCATGACGGGAACCCTAGCAGCTCTGGTGGCGGTCAAGTCCACCGTGACGGCCGACTTTCTGGGAGCCTAGGATGGGCACCGTGGTCGAGATCACTTTGGACGGAGGCAACTTAATCCTGGAGTGGTTGACGCAGGCTTAGGCTTCAGGGCGCCACATCGGGCCAACACTCATCGGAATGCATCCGCGTGGGTACCTCAACGGTCCCCTCAAAAGCAATGCGAGCCAGTCGGTGGTATCCATCTACAATGGCCCACCGGTCCCCGTTCTTGAACATCTCTAGGGGGGTCAGTCGTCGCCCTTGGGGTCCCCGTAGCGTGCCGCTTCGTTTTTCTCCCACAAGTCCTTCACGACATCGCCGTACCCCTGAGACATCGCGTCCGCCAATTTCTTGGCCTGCTCGGCGGTCAGTCCAGGTTCTTCCGTTGTTCCTCTGATCTGCTCGATCAAGGCTTCAAAGTCGGAGTTCGTCATATCCATTCAATCCTTTGTGTTCTTGACTTGTTGGGAACGTGGAGCCTTCCCCTTTTAGTATCAACCCGATGCTATGATATAGTCATCAGGACTACCAGCAACCTCTCGGATTCTTTTCGTCGAGGGGCCAGACCTGGCAAACTGGTCCACCGTGGATCACCCGGTCCACCAATGGATTTCAGGTCCAAATGTGGACTCAACCGATCAAGGGTCCAGCATCTATTCGGCTCCCTCAAGATCTCAGCGTGTCTATGCGTGTCTGAAATCGGACCAAGTAGGAACTCTTAATCCTTTGGCTGAGAGGCACGGGGGGACTCTTGTCGCAGTCCTTCTAAGCTGTCCTGGCCGTTCGCGCCTCTTCAGGTGAACCAAGAACCGGACCAGCGACTCCTTCAAACCTCCACGCCCCCTCCATCATCTCTCCAGGTTCGTCTGCCACTCTTACTTGATGAGCTTCTTGCGAGATCGGGTTAAGAGTTTTGGATATGCCCTAGCTGGCTTGAGGGTCCTCATCTCCAGCCAGAGAAATGCACAGATTCACTTCCTAGCTACCCTCGTGGTGATAGTGGCGGGCTTCTATGCTGAGCTAGAGGCAATAGAGTGGGCCATTCTGACCCTCACCATTTCTGCTGTAGTCGCCGCTGAGGCTCTCAACACAGCCATCGAGTTTTTGGCAGATGCCGCTGTGCCCGAACAACACCCTCTCATTGGCAAAGCCAAGGACGTAGCGGCGGGTGCCGTGTTGTTGACGGCCCTCGCTGCCCTTGTGGTCGGGGTATTGGTCTTTGCTCCTAGGCTAAGAGGTCACCCCTGAGATCGTCGCAACCCCTGCTCAGCGACGCTCTCCACCCGACCCAGTAACGCCTCTTACAGGCAAATACAGCTACAACCGTCTACCCCAGACTTTACGTATCCGCTTTAGGTTCCCGTGCGTCCGTTAGCCGTATTGATGCAAGGGAAATTACTTTCCCGAGATTGCTGATTCCCCGGTGTATACTAACTCTGAGGCAATTCCCTCAAAATCAAATCAATAGCCGTCGCCCACCCAATGTGGGGTCAAGCCTCTCGATAGGCCTCTGAACCCACGACTCGGACAACTGCTCAGCACGCCCCCAGGGGCGTCGGAGTACAGCTTTGTCCGAGTCCAAGGGTCGCAAGACCGAAGCAACCCAAAAACCTCCCGCCCTTTATCGGGACACCGATCAGTGTCATCGATCAAGGGAGCTGGCCTCAGCCCTGAGGCTAATCTCAAAAGGCCTCTCAGCCGTCGCTGACGCTCTTCAAGCCGATTCGGCACATACAGAATCAGGCCAGCCCAACTACCTAGATGAAAGACGCCATATGCGGGCAGATGAATTCGGCAAGTTGGTTAGCCTGTCCGCCAGGAGAGTTCGTGACAAATTACGTTCCAATGGAATCCATGGCGTCCATTATCATATGGATGGCAGGAGCTTCCTCGTCCACGTAATTCAGGCGGAAGAGCTATTATCCAAGGGGGGTTCTACAACAGGCGGGAGATTATCCTTGCCGATGACCCCTCCTACTGACGTCGATGAGTTAACCCAATTTAGGGCCAAGGCAGCTCGTAGAAAGCAGGCGAAATGAGTGGGGCAAATGTCAACGTTTGTAGGGTAACGGGCAAACCAAATCGATTCTTCGGCAAGTACAAGGAGCCCAAGGACGGTAAATGGAAAAGAATACCCGGGGGTGACTTTCCCGAACACATTGACACCAGGGACAGTGCGTTCGCGTTTGCCGAGCGCTGGTACGAGGCCGAAATACGCAGCCGAGAGCTTCCTGGGCAAGTGCCTAGCACTTGGCCTCAAGCCTGCGATGAATGTGCAAGGTTTATGGATGAAGGGTACCGCAAGGGTACGACAAAGTATGAGGTAGCCTTCAGGTGCAAGTCATTGCGGACGGATCCAATACTATCCGCCCGACCCATCATGGAACACGACGAGGCCCTTGTTCTTGCCTGGCTTAATGCCTTGGCAAAGGAGGAAATTACGGGCTCTGGTGGTGTAGTTCGACCACGGAAGTTCAAGACCATTCGTAACATCGTCAAGGTGGTGACTAAGGTGTATCGGATTGCTCAGAGTCTGGGATCCTATCGGAGAAATTGGGAGCTACCCACATCTGGGCACCTCTTCCAGACGAGATTTCAAGAACTGAGAAACGCAGACGAAGAAGTAGTCGTCGTTTGTCCCGTCACTACGGTGACTAAACTGATTGCCTCTCCTGAGCTTCCTCAGCATCGGCGGATCTTGAATCACGCAGGAGCCCTGTCAGGAGCTAGACCAGGAGAGCTTCACGGACTTCAGTTTAAGGACGTATGCCGTGAAGACGGGATATTATTCTTCGACATTACAAAGCAACTGAGCCTTCCCTACGGCAAGACGCCGTCAGAACTTGGTCCCCCAAAGACCAAGGACTCGGTCAGAAAGTTACCTGTTCATCGTGAACTGGAAGGGGAGCTGCAACTTTGGATGGAATTAGGCTGGGCACGGTATGTCGGGAGAGAACCCGACTCAGAGGATTTTCTTTTCACGGACAGTATGGGGATGCCGTTCCGGGAGAAACGCAGTGCTCCGTTCCAGTCGGATTTGAGTAAGGCGGGGTGTGATGGGAACGCTGACGGGGTCTTGCTCACCCGCAAATCACTCCGAAGGACTTTCGCCACGGTAGCCCTTAGAGCAAATGTACGTAGTGAGGCCATCACAGCGCTTCTAGGCCACGCCCCTGCCAACACTAAGGAGCGTCACTATGAGGACCCTGGTCTCAAGTTTCTGCAAGCAGAGATCAATAAGATCCCAGGCTTCTTTAGGAAAGAAGGTGCTCAAGAGTCGCCCGATATTGAGGAGCCTATCATCCAAAGAGGCTCTGATGTTTGGTCAGATTTTGGTCACCAAGCAGAAAACGGTGACCAAACGTCTTGGTCAGCACCGTCCCAAATAGAAAGAACCCAGCCTTTTCAGACTGGGTTCTTTGCGGAGGCGAAGGGATTTGAACCCCTGGAGGCTTGCACCTCGCTGGTTTTCAAAACCAGTGCCTTCGACCACTCGGCCACGCCTCCACGGGCGGAATTGCCTGAAATTACTCAATTGGTCAAGGGTCATCTGATCTTTTCTCTCAAGTCTGGGTGGGGCGCGCCGTACTTGAGGGCATGGCGGGGCAGATCCATTCACTTTCAAGCGCCGCAGCTTCTGGCGTAGAAGGAATGCGCAAAGCTGCGAATCTGCAAAATCGGGCCGCAGTTGCCGTGCAAGGCGCGTTTCATGGCTCGGCGAGCTCCTCGTCTGCTTCTGCAGGTGGAGCGGCCACAGTGAACGTCTCTAGTGCCTCCCAGGACCTCGCGGGTGCGTTCACCGACATGATGCGAGCGGACGGCTTGAACAAGGCGAGCGTTGCTGTTGTTAAAACCGCCGACGAGATGACCCAGGAGCTGCTCAACATCAAGGGCTAGTCGCCTTGGGCAAATAGTCACCCAAAGAGTGCATGAGGTTGTGCGCCCTCTACTTTCATAGGTGCACTTCAGCCAGGAGCCATTTGTCTATTTTTGTTGGCGGCGATTAAAGTGTTTTCAGCGCCGCTAGGGGAGCCAAACTCTTTGCCTCTGGGGGGCTTTCTCCTCCAAGCGTCGTGGGGGCCAACTCCAAAAGACGAGAACTTGCCGCACGGTCACGAACGGCCTTGAGAGTGAGAGCAAGCTTTTGCATGCCTTCATTCAAAATGGTGCGCGTTGCGTTGTCGTTCGTGAGCCCTTCCTCTATCGAAGTGATGATTCGTCTTCGAACCGGAGCGATAGAATTGAGTGCGGCCAATCTCTCCGAGCGTCCCAAAGCATGAGCCGAAAGGCGCGCCAAGGGAGCTGTGGGGATCACGTGCTCCAACAGACGTCTGTCCCAGGTAGGATCCAGTTCGACGAAGAGGGGGCGCGCGTCCACCAAGCGTGCAATGGCTCGCTCCGAAGGAACATCTGCAAGACTTAAATCGCGCAGTAAAATTTCAAGAGCGGGCTCTCGCTCAAGCCATGAAGAGAGAGCCCCTGCACGTGTGAGATTGCTGAGAGGGACCACCAAAATATCTGGACGCTCTCCTTGAGCTTGAGCGGCCAAGAGTCGACGCCCCCAAGCGGGTGATTGAGTCAGAACCAGTGCTCGCTCGGGTAGGGAATATAAGGCTTCATCCGTCCAGGCTTGAGTTCCGCCTGTACTCGTCTGTTCGAGGGTGCGCAGGGAGTCTTCTGCACTTGCCAAACAGCCTGCAATGGCCAAGACCGCAACCATGGCAGCAAGGGGGCGCGCCGCGAAAAGACGCAAAGCTTGGGCTGTTTCACCCAAAGTGCGCAAACCCAAGGCGCCCAAGGGGGCCACAACGCCAAGTGCCAGCAGATGCAAACTTAAACGATTGGCGTCCGTTTGCTGGCTTGTGGTCCACCCTTCTACACAATTACCTGGCGCCACAATGTCTGCTAAAATGACGAGCGCGAGCACTGCGAGGGGGCGCTTGCTTTCAAGGCTAAAAAAGAGTGCAAAAAGAGCGCCGCCGCACCAAAGAAAACCAATACTGGAGATCCAGTCAAGAGGCGCCCACATGAGCCAAACTGTCGGCTTACCTTGCACGCCCTCGGACCAAGCCTGAATGCTTTGTATCGAGCTGTTGGCCAATGCAGGCAGCCAAAGAATCAAGACTGTTGAGGCGGCAGTACCAAGAAGTGTGAGAACTTTTGCCAAATGGTTCTTGCTACCAAGAAGTACTTTTGCCTCGGGCCAGTAAATGAAGGCAACCGCCGCGCAGACTCCGGCGCACCAAGGGCTTTCGGTAAAGAGCGCACCCAAGAGCAACCCAATGAGCCCAGAACCCAAAACGCTACGGGGTAGTCCATTTTGAAGAATGAAATAGACCAAGAAAAGAGAGAGGGATCCTCCAACACTCGCGCTCCCTGCAACCCCTGCTTCAAGGAGCCACGGCAGGCTAAAAGAAACCGAGAGGGATGCACCTAGAGAAAGCCACGGGTCGAGACGACTAGCGCCTCCTTGGCGACGAAAGAGATAGTGGCAGAGGTGCAGGGTGGCCAAACCCGCGAGCGCGGTGAAAATTGCACTGGGCAGGGCAAGGCGAAACCCCTGGTCTCCCAGGGGAATGTGCAGAAAAAACTGCGAAAATATGCTGCTGAGGGTGCCCACCAATTGGCTCGGTGAGTGTAAGGCCGCCAAAACAGCTTGGTCGCTCCGCCAAAGGGGGGTGCCGCGCATCTGCCAGAGCGCTCCAAGCAGGGGGAGGACAAAGGCGGCCACCTGCACCGGCCCGTTGGGGGTAGAATGACCCGTTCTAGGGCCTATTTGGGGCCGACTGAAGTTGGAGAAGAGTCCTCGCACGGCCTCAGCCCTGTCATTTCTCCCAAAAATGGCCAAGTTTTCACTGGTTTGCGCTTAAATCGACTCAATTGAGCCTCCAGACCACCGCGTATTGAGCGCGCCCATGCCCCGCGCTACAAGCCGAGCCCCCCGGCGTTGAGTATTTTGTCGCTGGGCGCAATTTTAACACCAGCACTCTTCAGCGAGGACCCCGTGGCCCGTTTTATCGATGAACTTAAACGCACCCATTCCTGCGGCGCATTGCGCGCCGAGCACGACGGACAAGAAATTGTTCTCTTTGGTTGGGTCTCCAATCGCCGTGATCATGGGAATCTGATCTTTGTCGACCTGCGCGATCGCGATGGGGTCACTCAGATCGTTTTCGATCCAGACGCTTCTGGCGAAGCCCATTGTCAAGCCGAAGCTCTTCGTAGTGAGTGGGTGATTGGTATTCGCGGTAAGGTCAAAGACCGCGGTGAGCAGTTTAGTAAGAAGGAGGGCAAGATGATGAGCGCAGCTAATCCTCATCTTGCCACAGGCGCTATCGAGGTAGAGGTTCTCGAAATTGAGGTCTTCAACAAAAGCGAAACCCCGCCTTTCGAGATCATCGACAAGAGTGACACCCGCGAAGATGTGCGCCTCCAGTACCGCTATTTGGATCTGCGTCGCGCGCCTCTGCAACAAGCTTTGCGTATGCGCAGTGCTATCAGCCAAGCAACGCGCAACTTCTTGGCTGACGAGGGCTGTACTGAGGTCGAAACACCTTTCTTGGTAAAGTACACCCCCGGCGGAGCACGAAACTTTTTGGTGCCCAGCCGCATGCACGAGGGTAAATTTTACGCCCTGGCTGAGAGCCCCCAGTTATTCAAACAGCTTTTGATGTGCTCAGGCTTTGATCGCTACTTTCAGCTCGTTCGTTGTTTTCGAGATGAGGACGGGCGTCTCGATAGGCAGCCAGAATTCACTCAAATCGACATCGAACTCAGTTTCATCAATCAGGACGATTTATTCACCTTGATTGAGGGACTCATTGGTGCCGTTTGGAAACAAGCGGGCGGAATCGATTTGGCCAAACTTTACCCCGGTGGAGAAAATGGCGCGCCCAAATTTCCCCGTATGAAGTTTGCAGACTCCATGCGTGATTATGGAAATGACAAACCAGATTTACGCTTTGGCATGAAGCATTTCGACATCACTCAATTGGTAGTTGAGCATGATGGCGGCGGTGTGCCCTTTTGGGAGCCTTTGGCTAAGAAATTCAAGGACGGTACCTACCGCGTGGACTTGCCCGCAGAGATCATCAAAGTAATGGTGGTACCTGCAAGTGGTAATCTCAGTCGAAAAGACGGGGACGCACTAGAGAAGATGGCCAAGAGCATGGGCGCAGGAGGCTTGGCGAGGGCCAAGATGTCCGCGGACGGCACATGGACTCAATCACCTTTGAACAAGATGATGACCCCCCAATTGCGGGACGCTATCAACAAGGTCTGTGGCGCTCAAGACGGAGACCTCATCCTATTCCAAAGCGGAAAAGAGCAACTTGTTCACACCGTAATGGCGAATTTGCGCGTGCATTTGGGCAAACAATTGGGTTTGATTCCCCAATCGGGCCATGGCGACAAATGGAATTTCCTTTGGGTGGTCGATCCTCCACTTTTTGAGTACGACGACGAGAAGAAGCAATGGTCAGCCGCCCATCATGCATTCACGCGTCCCCATGATGAGTGTGTCGACATGATAGCGAGCGATCCAGGCAAGGTGCTTTGTTATCGCTACGATTTGGTTCTCAATGGCTTCGAAATTGCCGGTGGTTCCATTCGTTTGCACGATCCAGAAGTGCAACAAAAGGTATTTTCTGCTCTTGGAATCGACAAAGAAGAAGCTCAAGAGAAATTTGGATTCCTCCTGCAAGCATTAAAATTCGGTGCGCCTCCCCATGGTGGTATTGCTGTGGGGCTTGACCGCTTGGTGATGCTTTTAGCAGGGCGTGATAGTTTACGAGATGTAATTGCATTTCCAAAAACACAAAAAGCGATGGATCTCATGAGTGACGCCCCGACTGCGGTGTCCAACGAGCAATTGGTCGATTTACATGTCGAAGTTGTGAAGTCCAAAGAATAGTCCCGAGACTCCCGACCCTATAAAAGCCCCGCAGCGTACAGTTGTCCGGGGCTTTTTCTATTCTAGATATAAAATTGCATTCTAACTCTACTAGAAAGCGCTTTCTGCAAGGCGTGCTTTTCTGGTTGCTTGCGTGAATTTCGCTACACTGAAGATGAAATGTCGCTTAATAAACTCCAAAGACGCACCTTCTTGACCGCTCTCGGTCTGGGTGTCGCAGCTCCCCTGGCATTCAAAATGTCGAGGTTGGCGGTGGCCGCTCCTACAGGTGCCCCAGTACGCCTACTCAATATCTTTATTCCTCATGGTATTCCGTGGGACTTTGCCAGTCCTTTTAAAGATGATGGCTCTCTCGATTTGATGGCTAAGGGGGCTGACGGGGTATTCGCCCCTTTTCAGCCTCATGCCGAATTGGTCAATGTGATTCGGGGCTCTGGTATGGCGACGGGTGCCAACAATCATACAGCTATCAAAACGGTTTTAACCGGCTCCGGCGCAGGGGCAGCTGATTCATTCGACTTTCAGATAGCTCAACAGCTCAAGGTGAAACCCTTTACCCTGGGGGCTGTTCCCTTCAAAGCAGGAGAGTTCACAGTGGACTCCCAGTTGATCAAACACGGCGGTCAATGGGTTCGAGCGCAACCAAGCCCGATTGCTGCGGCTGATGAGCTCTTCTTTGGGTTAGGCGGGGGAGGTCAGGGTGAGGTGGACGAAGCCGCTTTTCGTGCCGAGACCATCAATTTGAGTATGCGACAAGTGGAGGAACTCGCAAAGAAGGTGCAGGGTCTGACAAGTGAGGAAAATAAGCTCAAGCAACATCTCGATGCATTGGCCGGCATGAAACAAGACACCGGTTCTAAGATGATCACCTGCACCGATCGCCCCGTGTTAGACTTGGTCGAGGCAACTCGCACGATGGATCCTCTCGATCCAACGAAATTTGGCCATGTGTTCAAAGCCCAGCTGCAAAATGCAGGCACAGCCATGCTCTGTGGGACAGCAAGTGTCCTCACTCTGCAAGCGCTTCACGTAAACTCGGACTTGATCTTTAGTTTTGAGGACGGTCCAGGCTTGAGCGGTGGCCACCACAATGGCCTCTCTCACGGAAATCGTGACGAGTTTGCTCAGGCCCAAAATTGGTTCATGAAGACCATTGCCGAAGTGCTTTTGCCTATTTTGGCTCAAGACGATCCAGCTGCTCCAGGCTCCAGCGTATTAGACAACAGCATCGTGCATATTTGCTCTGAGATATCTGATCCAAAGAATCACAACTCTGATGCGGGAGAAACTTGGGGCACTGGTACCACTCAGGGCGCGAGCAATGGCACCTTGTATACAACCTTGCCTCAGGTGTTGATTGGCGGTGCAGCAGGTCAATTCAAAAAGGGTGGAAACGTCATCAACGTGGATGAGAATCGTCAACACACGGATGTTCTCGCGACGATAGGTAAGGTGATGGGCGCGCCCCTTCCCGATATTGGGGACGCTCCCACTAAGATTGTCGAGGAGATGCTCGCATGAAGGCTTTACTCAATATTTCCACAGCGGCATTTCTTTTTTCGGCTCTGAGCCTGAGCGCTTGCAGTGCTTCTGATTTAGATCCTAAAGATCCCGACAAGAAAACGGGCGGCCCCGGCGCCGACGATCCGGATAATCCGGAGCCAGGCACAGGCGGCATCACTGATGGTCCTATCAAGATAGAAAAGGTTGATAGGTCCACAACTTGCGCCGAATCCAGCCTCGCCAAAGCCGGTTTGCGGCGCCTGACTGCTAAAGAATATCAAAGTACGATTCAAGCTCTCTTCCCAGAGATCACCGAGCAATGGGCTGGGGTGGCAATGGGCGTTGACCCAGTGGGCTATTCTGGTTTCACCAACGACGCGCGCAATCTTTTGGTAGGTCCTCAGACTGTCGAGGAAATTTATAAGACGGCGCTCAGCGTCGCAACATTGGTTTCAAGCTCAGATACCCTCGCGAAAATTCTACCCTGTGCTGTCGATGCTGCTGACGCAGCTTGCGCAGGAGCCTTTGTCGACGCTTACGGAGAAAAACTCTACCGCCGTCCTCTTGAAGGAGCTGAGCGAGATCAGTTAGTTGCTCATTATACATCGGTGGCCGATAAGAGCGATTTCACGATGGGCATGAAATGGATGCTCGTCGCTCTCTTTCAATCCCCGCAATTTGTTTACCGCACAGAGTTAGGTGACGACGGTGGCAAGCTGAGCGCCGAAGAAATTGCTACTCAATTGGCCTTTGTGTTTTCTGGTCGACCGGCTTCTGCTGACCTTTTGGCAAGAGCTCGAGCCGGAGATTTGGCAGATCCGGCGGTGCGAGTCGAAGAGGCCAAAAAGCTCTTAGGAACTCCCGAAGGGCGAGCGGTCATCGAGGACTTTTTTGAGCAATGGGCCGAGTACCTGGAGGTGCGTGTCTCTTCTAAGGACGGCATTGACAATTTCAATGATATCCGCGAATCGATGGCTCTCGAAACACGCAAATTCCTCGACTACATTGTCTTTGAATCTGGTGGCAACGTAAAAGATCTCCTCACCGCACCCTATACATTCCTCGACTCGCTCTTGGCAGCTCATTACGGATTTGGCTCGGTGACAGATGGTTTCGAAAAGACAGATCGTCCCGCGGGCAAGGGTTTGGGCATTTTGGCGCAAGGCTCGTTCCTTTCGGCTAAAGCCCATCCTGATCTGACCTCTCCGGTATTTCGAGGCATCTTCGTTTACGAGAAGTTACTTTGCGGAATTCGCCCAGAAATCCCCCCTTCTTTGGTCGTTCCTGCAATCACAGAAGCTCAGGGCTTTAACACCACTCGTGAGCGTTTTGAGGTCGTGCACGGAACTCCGGAGTGCCGTAGTTGCCATCAGGTGTTCGAGCCTTTCGGTTTTGGTTTAGAAGACTTTGATGCGGCGGGTCGTTTCCGCGATATGGAGGGCGATTATCCTATCAATGCTCTTGCCACTAGTTCAATTTCTGGCAGTGACGACATTGAGTTTGATGGTCTCAACGGTTTGGCCATCAAATTGGCGGCCGAAGACAAGGTAACGAATTGTGTAAGTGGGCAGTTGGCCTCTTTTGCCTATTCAGGTGGTAGTGGTGAGGCTTGTCTTGCCGAGGAGTCCCGTGCGCGTTTGCTCAAGGGTGATTCCGGTATCCTCGGATATTTCGCCGAATTGGCAGGCGCGCCCAGCATGATTCAGCGAAAGCGCTAAACCTTTACTTGCAAGGGCAGCCTCGCCCTTGCCGTCAAGGCATGCCTTGGGCAATATAGAGAACCGTCGGTTTTGTTATCGGCGGTTTTTCTATTTATGGGCGCCCGCATTCTGATCGTCGACGATAGTCCTACCATTCGTAAAGTGGTGAAGGATATTTTGGAGCGCCATGAGTTTGAGACCATTGACGCGACGGATGGCCTGCACGCAATGCAGGTCCTGGCCACGATAGATCCTCCCGACTTGATGTTGGTGGACTTTGTGATGCCGCGCATGAATGGCTACCAGCTTTGCATGTCTGTGCGTGAAAAGCCCGAGCTTGCGCACGTACCCGTTGTTCTCATGA
Organism: uncultured Polyangiaceae bacterium; assembly: GCA_964459035.1. Lineage (GTDB taxonomy): Bacteria > Myxococcota_A > Polyangia > Polyangiales > Polyangiaceae > NIC37A-2. Next base: position 13,884 of record CAYWLO010000072.1, read on the forward strand.
GCGCAAAGGGAGATCGCATTCGTGGTAAGTTTGTTCAACAAACAGGTGCCCTCGACGCAATCACAAAGCCATTTGACGCCCGCGGGCTCATCGCTGTCATCGAGAGCGCTCTAGAAAAAAAAGAAGAGGCAGCTCCTGAGTCTTCTTTGGGCTCTGCTTCTCATGAGAAAAAGAGCGAGAGTGCCGTCAATCCAGAAGATGATGAGCCTATTAGTCGAGAAAGTTGGAGCGATGTTACCAATGGGGAGCAGTCAATCCTCAAGTTTTCCCGTTTGGTCGCTGATCTGCTCATAGAAAAAGTGGAAGAGCTCGATCTCAATCGAGAGCAATTGGCCCTTCCTCTTGCCAATGGGCTCAACCCCCAGATCACAGCCAACTTGGCTCAACTTCTTTCCGAGGCTGCTCTTAGTCGCGGGACAGGCGAGGCCCTTTCGGGCGATTTGGCTTCGATCTCTATCGCAGAAATTTTGCAACTATTGGAGTTGCAACGCAAAACGGGCACCCTGACACTGAGCCGTGGTAAAAACCGCGTCAACTTACTCTTGCGAGACGGTAATCTCGACTTCGCCAACCACTCGGGGCTACCCGAAGAATTTTTGCTCGGTCGCTATTTGGTCGACAAAGGCAGTCTGACCCGAAAAGATTTAGAAGTTCAAATCAAGAATGCTCGTGCCGCTGGCAAGAAGCTGGGAAATTTCTTAGTGAGCGAGGACATTCTCGCAGAAGAAACTCTCAAAGCTGCTCTTACTGAGCAAACCTCCGAATTGGTCTACGAGGTGGTGCGTTGGCGCACAGGACGATTTAGATTTGTGATTCATGATCACAATGAGGACGCCGCTCAGCTTGGTTTGCGTGCACCCGGTTTGGTGATGGAGGGATTTCGTCGAGTTGACGAATGGCGCCTGATTGAAGATAGCTTCGACTTTGAGGATGTTCTGTTTCGCGACGAGATGGCCATTGACAACCTCGCGGAGCACGAAGACCTTCGTCCAGAGGAACAAGCCGCATTAGAACTAATTGATGGGCTTGCAACCGTCGGAGAAATTGTAGCCCAGCTCGAAGGCAGTTCTTTTGTATGTTGCAAAGTGCTCTATCGATTGCTCAACGGGCGACTTGTAAAGCGACGCACAGAAAATCGCCTCGCTTGAGCGCAGGTGGGTCTCGGCCTTTTGTTATAATTCGCTTAGCTGAGGCTGCTGATGATTTTTTTATCGAGGAGCTAGCGAAGAAGGCGGGGTTGACTGTTCAGGCGTCAGCCGAGCGTGAGCGCGAGTGTGCATTGCTCTATGTAGCGGAGCAGCGAGAGCGCCCTGTAGGTTTTTTTCTTGCTTGGAAGATTCTCGATGAGCTTGAGTTGGTGGACATTGCCGTTTCCTCCGAAGCTCGTAGGCAAGGGGTCGCTCTGTCCCTTTTGACATGGTTGGTAGAGTTCGCTCGCCGGGAGTCCTGCCTTTTTATCCATTTGGAGGTACGAGCGGCCAACCTTGCTGCACAAGGGCTTTATGGGGCCCTGGGCTTTCAACAAGTGGGGCGGCGCGCGCATTATTATCGGGACGGGGAGGACGCATTGCTTTTTCGTTGTTGCTTGAGGGAGCCCATCTAACGCACACTCTCAGGGTGCTGCCGCGTCCCTTCATTCGCTCCGGTCTTTTCCTGGGAACTCTGGTCTCTATTTTTTCGGTGGCGTGTCAGGACACGCGAGAAAAAGAGAAAAACGTTTTTGCTCAAGATACAGTGGTGGCGACAGAAGAAAGCCCCAACGCCCGCATTTTGCCGGAGCCCTTGCGCCAAGGTGTGCGTACATCGGGCGCTCCCTCCGAAAATTCAGTGCATGGCCAAGGTAACCCCGGTGGAGCACGCACGCAGCCAACTCGTCTAAGAAAGCGAGAGAAGCCGAGCCATTGGCCCCTCACCGAGTCACTTTCTGAGGACAGCTTAAAAAGTGGAGTGGGGGCGGGCTTTGAGCTTCGGTTGAGGTCTTCGTGGCCCCTCAGCAAAAAATCAATCGAGCATGCAGAGCAAAACATCGCACTTTGGCCCAGCCTGAGGATTCGTCTCTTGCGAGAAGTCCCCGAGCGCGCGGCGCGTATGCATCTACTTTTTTCGGGGAAGGCATTTCCGTTCGCTGAAGGGGCTTCTCTTCTTTCTCGCGCAGACCGCCTCGGTTATCTGCTTCTTTGGCCTGATCACAGAAGCTACCGCATTGTGCCTCAAGGAGCGTTAGCTTCGCTCTTTTCGGAGAGGCGAGTGGACAGGGTTCCTTTTGTTGAACCTATCGTAAAGAAGCTAGAGAAGGGCGAGCGTCTCAAGCGGGAAACACAACGAATAGAGATTCGGACTTCGGTGGGTGTGGTGCGTATGGAGATGGCATTAGTAGAGGAGTTGCCTTACGCGGCTCCTCTGGTTTGCTCCACTCTTTTGGAGTTCATTCGAGTGAGGGGCACCCCCGAACTTTGTCCTCAAGGGCATTTGCCCATCGAATTTGTGGTGGACTGGCCCAATGAAGAAAGGTTTTCATTGGAAGTGATTTCTCTGAAACCTCTCAAGAAAATGCAACTCTCTCAGTTTCGATCGCCGCCGGCGTTACCGCTCTTTAAGCGGGGTGAGTTGCCGCCGTTTGCGGGGTTTCTCTTTTCCGAAAAAGATCGATACCAAGTCTTTCCCCTGAGTCATGTTCAGGAGGCACCCTTGGCGGTGGCCCCGGCAACAGAAGGGGATGACGCCCCTTTGAAGGACGATGTACCACGTCCGGCGAGCCCTCCTGACAAGCGCCCACGCAACCAAATAATATTACAAAACTCGACAGATCGAGGGCTTGTGGTGCAGCTGAATCGTGTTCCTTTTATTTGGCTTGAGCCGGGAGAAAAGCGACCGATTTATGTCAGCTCGGGTGAAATACACTATTCAGCACGGGATTTCTTTGGAGAAAAAATATTCGATGAACAGACGGTTCTTTCTCCTGGGCGAGTTCGTTTTGGCCCTCCTGAGCGTGAGAGCGTATCAACTCGAAAATAGATGCCCTTGATTAGAGCTCTCCTAGGGGTCGCAATTCGTTCGAGTAGTCGTCAGCGGTGAAAACCATATCGTCGTACCCACGCTTGTTCTGCTCACCAAGCACACACTCCATGGTAATTTGTATTACCTCAAGTCGGGTACACAGAGTAAAGTACTCAGTGTCGCGAGTCGGGGGCAAGCTCGCTAGGCGGGCATTGACCATTTGTCTATCTTCGGGGGCGAGTTTCAATTGCGAAGAGGGCCCCTGATGCCCAGTGGTGGCATAGAGAGCATCGTAACCAACACCAATTGGATTGATCATGACAAACGATGAAACCCCGCAAAGGCTCCAATTGTGAAAATTGGCATTGGGTACCTGCCAAAAAGCCCCCTCTGAGCGTCTCAGAACTTCGCCAAAATAGGCGCCGAGCGCTTGAGCTGTGAGATCGCTTACCTCGGGTCGATCACTCAACTCAGCGTGAGCGAGTTGTGAAAAATGATCAACAATCGAAAGAGTGTCTGGAGAATAATCCGGTCGAATACCGACGGCCCGTTCAACAAAATCGACGAGGCTGTTGGAGAGGTCGGAAATTTGGCTGGGCACGCCATAAAATGGGCTGTCTGCTGAGATCATTTGTGTTCGTGTCCAAGCAGGAATGGGACGAAATGCAATCGATTTGTGTCCAAGGGGGCCCTTCGAGGGTCCCACGACGCTTTGGAGCCCCCCCCTCAGTGCGCCCACAAGCAGCCGAATTGTCCGCAGATCGACCTGCGCCTGCAATATTTCGGTCTCTTTGTATCAATGAAGCCGGAACCACTTGCCCCCGGGGGCGTTTATTCGTCATACTCTCAGTTCAACCGTCCAGCCTTAGGGCGGCCCTATTTTATACGATGCGCATAGCCGTCCTCAGCGATATCCACGCAAACTACGAATCGCTCAGCGCAGTACTTCAGGTACTCGATGGCGAATCAATCGATAAGTACTATTGTTTGGGCGATACCGTCGGCTACGGCGGCTCTCCCAACGAGTGTTGCGATATTATTCGTAAGCTTTCGCTCCATACGATCCTTGGCAATCACGATGCCGCAGTCGCTGGTCGAATGGACTACTCTTACTATTACGAGGCGGCACGCAACGCTTTGGACACCCATGCCAAAATGCTCACCGAGGAGAATATGGATTGGCTGCGTGGGCTTCCTTATAAGGTCGAGCTAGACGACATTGACGTACATCTTTGCCATGGCAGCCCTGTTCGTCTCGAAGAATTTGAGTACATCTTTGCTCCTGAACAGGCTCGCGAATGTTTGCCCATTTTCAAAGAGCTGGGGCAAATCACTCTGATAGGTCATTCCCACCTGTGTAAAGTCTTTGGTTTAACGGCCACAACAGTCGAGGAGCTACCTCCTGTTGATTTTACTCTTGAGACCGATCGCAAGTACATTGTGAGCATTGGTTCTGTGGGTCAGCCTCGTGACTACGACAATCGCGCTAGCTTTGTCATCTTCGATACAGACACACGGCATTTTGAGTTTCGCCGTGTAGAATACGATATAGAGACTTCTGCAGACAAAGTTCTGCGTGCCCGACTAGAGAGAAACTTCGCTCACCGTCTCTTTATTGGCGTCTAAAACGTACATTTTGAAGTGGGAGTGCCTGCTGAGGCGCTTTCTCTCAGTCCTCGATGTCTAACGTTGCCAAAACGGCCCATCGTCGTCTTTTGGAAATATTTTTCGACGGGGTAGGTAGCGTCGGGAGTTGCCCTCTTTTTTCTCTGATTCTAAGAGTGAAAGGGTGCGCGCAAGCAGGAGACCCGCAAGAAACCCTCCTAAGTTGGCAAAGAAGATTGGTTCGGCTTCACCGCTGCGCACACTATTGAGCCCACCTATGAGGGTACCGGCAAACCAAGAACCCAAAATGAGCCAGGCCGGGACACGAAAAAAGGTAAAGGGAGCTTGGGCGTGCAGCACCAGGTAGGCTCCTAAAATTCCAGCAACAGCCCCTGATGCCCCAATGAGAGGCAGAGTGCTATCGGGATCAATCCATTGCTGGCCCATGGCTCCTGCTACGCCAGCTAGGACGAAGAACAGAGCGTAGCGCGTGCCTCCAAATGCTTTTTCTACTCGTCTGCCAAAGACAAAGAGAAAAAGGAGGTTCCAGAGCAACTGAGAGAAAGAAGCGTGTAAAAAAAGGCTGGTGACCACCTTATAGGCTTCTCCTGTCGGATCTGCGGTCAATCGAGAGGGCACGAGACCGTAGCCTGCATCAATCCAGGTTACCCCGCTCTTGCGCATCCAAGAGGTGAGCAAATACATGACCACACTCAGATACACGATGCTGCGCGTGACGAGGGGGCGAAAATCGCTTTTGGTTCGGTCGTGGGTTTGATTCATTGGCTCGCCAGGGCAAAGTTAGAGCGCGATCTCTCTTGGCGCCAGCGTGGGAGGGGACATTCGTTGACTCTGCGTGCTAGCGTCCCCCACTGTGGCAGAGCCAAAGCGAAGCTATCTAAATCTTAGAGTGTGCAGGGGGCGTAGTGCTTTGTTGCGGTCGATGCAGAGCATACGTCGGCGCCTAGCCTTGGGTTTCTTGGGGGGGCTGTGTGTCTTGCTTGCTGGCTGTTCGAGCGCGCAATTCAACGGTACCGAATACCGCGACAAAGAAGTCGCTTTTCGTTTAGGACCAGTGTCCCCAGCTCTGCGAGTTTTGCAGGCTGATGACGCAAAGGTGGCATTTCAAAACGATCAGGCAGGAGCAACCGTCGCCGTGTCGGCCCGCTGCGGTTTGGACTCGGACGATGTACCCCTGCAAGCCCTAGCTCAGCATCTATTTTTGCAATTGACAGAGCGCGAGCTCATCGACGAAAAGAAGTTAACTCTTGATGGGCGCGATGCCCTCGAATTAGAAATTCTGGCTTCTCTTGACGGCGTACCTCGTCACTTTGTGGTGGTGGTCCTCAAGAAAAATGGCTGTGTCTACGATTTTTTGCACGTGGACGCTGGGGGAAACTCCTCGAATCTTCAGGATAGCCGTGCAGACTTTCGCGCGATGGTCTACGGATTTCGCACCCTGGAGAGGCCGCAAAAATGAGTGCGGATGAAGACTCAGCCCCGGGGTTAGAGATCGACGAAGAAAGGGATTCCGGTAGCCCCTCGTCTTCAATTATTCCTCCCCCGGCGGGTGGGCACCCCTCTTATCAAGCAGGGCAGGTTGTGGTGACGCCCCCCGAGTCTATTTTTTTTCGCTGGGTCAGCGCAGTGGTCCGTCTCATTAGCGAGTTAGGACAACTTTCGCGTATGGGCGTAGGGGCTTTGCAAGCAGGCACACGGCGCCCATTCGAGGGAAAGGCAATCATTCAACAAATTGAGGCTGTGGGGGTGGCTTCTTTGTGGATCGTTTTTGTATCCAGTCTTTTTATTGGCATGGTGATGTCTGTCCAATTTGCTTTTGGTCTACGTAAGTTCGGCGGGATGGAATACACCCCGCGTGTGATAGCCCTCTCTTTTGCTCGAGAGATGGCCCCTACCATGATGGCGGTGATTGTCGGGGGGCGTATTGGCGCTGGCATGGCTGCCGAAATGGGCAGCATGGCCGTGACGGAACAGATAGACGCGGTGCGCGCATTAGGGGCTGATCCTCTAAAGAAACTTGTATTTCCTCGGTTAATAGCCACTATTTTTGTGTTGCCCTTGCTCAGCGGTATCGCTCTAGTTTTGGGCGTGGGAGGCGCCATGCTGGTTGCTCACACTCAATTTGGTATTGATGCAAATTTCTTTTTACGTAGCGCTCTCAATACGGTCACAATGATGGATTTTTTGAGCGGCATCTTAAAAACTCCGGTGTTTGGGGCGCTCATTGCTCTCATTGGTTGTCACTTGGGAATGAATACGCGCGGGGGAACCGCGGGGGTGGGAGCAAGCACAACGCGGGCGGTGGTTGCCATTTCTATCTCAATTTTTGTGGCAGACTTTTTCCTCACTCGATTACTCATCATCGCCTGGCCCTCATGACAATCGATAAAAAGCGCGCCCAACTGGCGATGGAAGAATTTCTTCGGGCATTGGGGCACCAATTCAAGTCTGTCGAGCAAACTGCAGCCCGAGTAACAAACGCTTACGCTGATGAGCTCCTGTCCGGTTACGATGTTGATTTAGAAGTCTTGATTCGAGAGGGCTCCGAGGTACTCAATAGCCCGGCCGATCCTATAGTACTTGATCAAATATTTACCTCTACAGTCTGTCCCCACCATCTCCTAGTGGCTCAAGGCACCGCGTTGGTTGCCTACATTCCCAGCGAGCGTGTGCTGGGTTTGGGCACCATTGCTCGTTTGGTCAATGCGTGTAGCCGCCGCTTAGTTCTTCAAGAACAAATAGCGACAGACGTCGTGCAAGCGTTGATGCATCACGGGGGGGCTCGCGGTGCTTTTTGTCGTCTCACCCTCAATCATGCGTGCTTGCAGGCACGGGGAGCGAATCAACCCCACGCGGAGGCGACCAGTTGGTGCGGCCAGGGCGAGTTTTCCGATCCTCGCTCTTTGGAACTCATATTGGGGCGCTCTCTCAGAAGTGAGTCTTCATGAGTTTGGTGTTGTTGACCGGCGCAAGTCGCGGCATTGGACGAGCCACAGCCTTATATCTAGCTGAACAAGGCGTAGAACTCATTTTATTGGGGCGCGCCTCCGTCGAGCAAAGACAGACCGAAAATATTCTTGCGGACAGGCGCACACGATTTGCAAGTTACACCTGTGATTTTTTCGAGCGTGAGTCAGTAGATCGTGCCCTCAGCGAAATTCTAGAAAAGGGTGAAATTCCTGATGCGCTGATTCATAACGCTGCCATCATTGAACGCGCTTCAGTGCTTGAGACGACGGACGAAAGTTGGGACCGTCAAATGGAAGTCAATTTGCGTGCCCCTTTACGAGTGACTCGTGCTCTTTTACCCCCCATGCTCCAACGCAAGTCGGGACGCATTGTTTTCGTTTCAAGTATCTCAGCCGTGTTAGGTTCCAAAAACCAATCGGCTTACCACGCCTCCAAGGCGGGTCTTTTAGGAGCCATGAGATGTCTTGCTGAGGAGCTATCGGACACAGGTTTGAGCACAACAGCCCTATTGCCCGGCGCTGTGGACACTCAAATGCTGCAAGGCAGTGCATTTCCCCCCCGCATGAGTCCCCAAGACGTAGCCAAAACACTTGCTTTTTATGCTCTCGAAGCTCCTACCGCCCACAACGGAGGAATCGTAGAACTCTTTGGCACCTAACGAGGCTTTCCCTTGGCTCAGGGATTGTTAACACTTTGCAGGCGCGGAGCAATTTCGTATACAGATATTCATGTTTGACGAGACAACCCTGCGAAGCGATTTCGAACAGTTCGATACAGACAAGAATGGCTACATCGACCAAAGAGAGTTTGCGGCGCTGCTAGAGTTTCTTGGTATTGAATTGACGAGCCAAGCAACTGCAACAGCTTTTCTTGCTGTCGACGTAAACGGCAATGGGCGCATCGAGCTGAGCGAATTTCGCACTTGGTGGTCCAAGTATCAAGAAGACTGAAGCTCAACAGCTCCCTTGTAAAAAGAGTCGGCGGCGATCTCGGTGGCTTCAGTGACGAGATGTCTCGGGGGCTAAACACTTGACTTGCCATGCTTGCAAGTGAACAAACTATGATTGAAAGCTGAGTGCCAAAAAAACAACTCCTCTTAGGCAAGGGGAGGCACACTGTCCGCTAGTAGAGAAAATACGTGGCAAACTGCACATTATTTGCACTATTTGGACAAAAAAGTACAAATTGCCATGTATTTTGCGGGTGGGCCCCCAAGAGGACGGCGTGTTACCCAATTGCTCATGAACGAAAACCGGATTGATTTCCTTCAAACGGAGAGGCGTTCTAGAAGCGGCGATCGGTTCGCCGGTTGTCGCGACCAGCAGGACATGTAGAGCGCCGATAAGAGGGACAAGAGGAGCTAGTACCTCGTGCCGGAAGTCCGTGCCGGGTTTCACCAGACCCAACTGAAG
>CAYWLO010000073.1:0-21685 GCA_964459035.1 uncultured Polyangiaceae bacterium
TCTAATACAACTCCCGGTTCGTGATACTCCCCAAAAACACCGAAAATTTCAGGCTGGCCTGCCACGTGACGAATCGTAAATTTTTCGTCCCCTCTCCCACTAAATTGATGAGATGATATTTTCTTTCCTTTTCCAATCTCCGAATCTTCATCGAGCTCGCTCCGAAGACGCACAACCCGCTCTCCTATTTGAACGTCAATCTGTGCGCCCTCCAGCAAGCGATAAGAAAGAGTCCAATCGAATGCCCTTTCTGATTGTTTGCGCAACTCAACACTCGCACCGGACAAAGGCTGAAGGCGGGTCCGAATACCAGCATAACCAAAAACGCCATCCATCACTCGGGTGCGTTGAGCTGGTAGAATAGGGGTCTTACGAATTGTTCCGTAATGAGTGAGCCTTGCCGCCCCGTGGCGATAACTCTTAAGACCCAGCCGAACAAACCCTGGCCCCCCGCGCCGCACTTGCGCCTGTAGATGAGCCCGCACCCTCTGAGTTAGAAAGTCGGCCGCTACATGAGAATCTCCGAGCCAAAGAATGCGTACGGGCGTTTCTCTGCGCCCGTCGACCAAGTCGCCCAAGCTCTCATAAAATGAGTCGATTTTATCGAGACTTCGTGGAAACACCGTGGCTTTCACACCCCTCTCTGGCGCTGCCAGCGCTGAACCTTGTACTGCCACCCTCTCCGAAACAGGACGAGCGGAGCCCACTTGTAGTGCCTGCTCTCCGGAACTCGGAGAGTCTCCCTTTCTAGTCTTTTTCTTCCCCCCATGAGCCGAAGCCGCTTGCACCGGACGAGTCTTGGGCGAACAGGCTGTTTGTGGCAAGAGCATTGCTAGGGCCAGCGATACGGTAAGCCCAATCTTGATAGGAATATTCCTCATACGGCCCCAGAAGCAATTGACTCAGGAAAGAGCTTCGCCAAGAGGGCGTACTCATCTCTATCTAATAGATTAAAAAACGTCTTTTCCGCCTCCTCCCGGAGAAAAGGAAGAGACCAACCTCGCAGAGCACGCGCCCCACAAAACCGAGTGCGTGTTAAGGCCGCCCAAGCCCGGGCACCGCCAACGGCATCTCCCGCCGCCTGGGAGTGAGGACCACACAGCCATCCCGCAAACTGGCGATCTGTCAGGGGTTGTCGGTCAACTAGATGTGCCACCCCTGGCTGCGAAGAGTCACCCATTGCTATCAAAGCCTTTGCTGCTCGTAGGGTGGTCTCCCAGTAAATGGGTAGATCCGAATAGAGGTAACCCGCGTCGGGGGAAACATGCCGCAGCTCGTTGACGAGCGCAGCGAGGGGTGATCCCGCAAAGACTTCCCAACTTCCTTCGTCGGCCACGACGGGTGCGCTGCGTACAATATTCAATCGCCTACGAGACTGCACCCTTCGAATCACTTTCTCGGCGAGAGCAAGTGCTTGCTCATAGGGGTCCGCAAATCTCTGCTTGATAAAAAGCTCACCCTCTGCGGCGGGGCGAGTACTACTGCCAAACACGAGTAACGATGATAAAAAAGTCACCCCTCTTGGCGCGCCACCGGCTAGGATGAACTCGCAGACTTCGACAGCAAGACGAACTAATCGAGAAGCGCTTGCGTCGCGGGGTTGCTCAAAAGAACACTCGGCTACATAGATATGTGCGACGTCTCTTTGTAGTCTCAGAAAATTTTCCCCGGAAAGGCCCAAGTCAATCGCTGTCGCATCGCTGACAATTGTCTCCACTCCTGCGGGGAGAACAGGCAGCTCATCGGCTTTGGAGAGAACCACAACACGTTCATTTCGCGCCACGAGTTCCTCCACCAATCGAAAGGCGACTGTACGGGCGCTAGAAGGCGCCGCACGGCTACTCAATGCTAGGGGTGCGCCAAAGCTGCCGAGAACGAGATGCATGGTTTCGTCTAATTGAAAATTTACTGTGGCGCTAAGAAGGGAGATCCTCCGACAAGGGGGACCTCCTTATAAATAGCAATTAAAAAGGAATATCGTCGTCGTCTGGCGAGCCACCACCATAGTCGGCATCGTTGAACCCGCCACCACCGGACGGTGGGCCCAATTCAGTACCGCTACGTGGACCGCCGCCGCCGCCGCCTGCGCCACCGGCGCCACCTGCGCCACCGGCGCCACCGCCACCACTCAGCACGATATTTGTTGCAACGATCTCAGTGGTGTACTTCTTGTTGCCGTCGCGATCTTCGTAACTTGACGTGCGGAGACCACCCTCAATGAGAACGCGATCGCCCTTGGTCAAGATTTTTCCGAGAGCCTCGGCACGACGCCCCCAAATGACCACTCGGTGCCATTCGGTACGTTCCTGACGCTGCTTATTTCGATCAAGATACGACTCGGAAGTCGCCAAACGGAGGTTGAGTACGGCCGTGCCACCATTTGTCATGCGCAACTCAGGATCTGCTCCTAAATTACCGAGGAGAATAACGCGATTTAAACCTTCTGCCATGAGAATATCTTTCTAAGAATGAGACTACTGTGCGTAGAACTACTGTGTGATGGGTAAAATTTTGTGCTCTGAGGATCCGTCGTTATTCGAGCGACTTCGTCGAATTTGCGAATAGATTATTCTACAAATACGTTCTGAGCGAATTGGCAGCCTAGGCCGCCAAGAGCTTCGATCTCGCCACTATTGGTCTCCGAGTCAAGGAGCTAGGACATTACTCGACAGGAAGATGACAGGCGAGAACATATGTAACTCGGAAGTGCAAATTCAAGTCTTAGAGGATGAGGCTTCGAGTGCAAGTAACTCGGCGGAGATCATGTCGCGAAGTTCGCACAGATCGACCAAAAGAGCCTCGCTGGAAACAGGGCGAGCCGCGACTTCTTGAGTGGGGACTTTCGATGGTGACGTCGCTTGGGGGCTGGCGGCCGCGCGCACTTTTTTACGAGCCCCAGCGATGGTGTACCCCTCGTCATGAAGTAAGCGTTTGACCCGCTGCAGACGCTCGAGATCTTTATGAGAGTAGACTCGTTGTCCACTCGCAGATTTTTGAGGACGAATTGAACCGAACTCTGACTCCCAATACCTGAGCACATGAGTTTGTACCCCCACGAGTTCAGCAACTTCTCCAATTCGATAATAGAGCTTAGCGGCAGTCGTGACGCGCTTAACCATCGGCCGGCTGCCCTAGGTAAGCTGCAGCTGCAGAGGCCATTCGCAAAATCCGAGAGGAAGCGTCCCCTCGCCTCTCGGGCCACCGCTGAATTCGATGTTCAATCATCGAGAGAGCGAGAGCCGACCGCCGTCGAAGGCTCTTGAAATTCTCCGGTTTGAGGCGACGAGTCTTCAGGGTTCAGTACGTGCTTGAGAAGTTGACTTGGTTTGAAACTCAACACTCTTCGTTCCGTGATCATGATGGGGGTCCCGGTCTGGGGATTACGTCCTTGACGAGGACGCTTATCCCGCAACACGAAATTCCCAAATCCGGAAATCTTGATCTTTTCGCCACGACCCAGGGTCTCTTTCATGGTTTCAAAGACCGAGTCCACGAGATCGGCAGATTCTTTCTTAGAAAATCCTCCCAGGCGTGAATAAATCGCCTGGATCATATCTGCTTTCGTCATTCGTGTTGCCATAGATCCCCGTCCGAGTTCTGTCCTGGAAATTCGCACGACAAGTTTGCTCGCACGCTATGACTCTATACTACCGATATTATGCGGCTTTGGCCAGGCTCGGTTCGTCCAGTACCTTAGCAGCCTCGCCGACAAATTCAGGAGCTGGAAAGAATTGCTCCTTGAGAACCAGCGTCGCGACGTAGGCGTGACCCCACGTAAAGAGTAGGCAAAAAGGAGTGGCGAACCAATGGCCGGTCTCTACCGATGCAATCGCTGCAGCGCCGCACAAGACAGCGAGGAGTGACTCAACCCAGGGAATGTTCGCACCCATACGATAGCGAATACGCCCTTCACCCTTCTTGGGGGTACGAACGAACTCGCCTGACATGCTGGTCATTCCACTCCAAACGGCTCGCGATAGATGGGGAGATAGGCCCGCACCAAGTCCAATGAGGATAGGTAAACGCTTGATGGCGCCCCATGCCGAGCGCCCCTGGCTTACTTCGGCCATTGCATAAAAGGCTGCGATAGATCCTGTTGCACCAAAGCACAAAGGCAGGTCGACCAACATCATGGTACGCACGTCGGCAGCGGGCAAAAGCGTAAGAGCTGGTAGGAGCAGAATTCCCAGCAACATGATGAGCGGATACGCAAAGTGAGGCAACATGTGGAAGACTGCCTCCACTCGTTGATGAAGAGTGAGGGGCTCATGCTTCATGACGACGGGTAGAAGTTTTCGAGCGGTCTGAACCGTACCTTTTGCCCAACGGTGTTGCTGAGCGCGCAACGCGGTGAGATCTTCTGGTAGCTCCGATGGCGTCTGGATATCGGGACGATAGATGAATTTATAACCTGCCATCTGCGCGCGATAGGAGAGGTCTAAGTCTTCCGTCAAAGTATCGTGCTGCCAGCCACCTGCATCATCGATTGCCTTGCGACGCCACATTCCTCCGGTTCCTGCAAAGTTAAAGTAGCAACCAGAACCGAAACGAGCGCAGTTTTCAACAAGATGATGACCGTCGAGCATCAAAGCCTGTATCTGCGTGAGCAAGTTCGCGTCGCGATTCATATGAGCCCAGCGAGTTTGAACCATACCCACCTCTTTGTCGGTGAAGTGGTGGACAATATCACGAAGAAAAGAGGCTTGTGGCACGAAGTCAGCGTCAAACATCGCGATAAACTCGCCCTTGGCTGAGCGCAGCCCATACTCGAGAGCACCAGCCTTGTAACCCTCGCGCCCCGAGCGCCGTACGTAGTGGGCATCAATGCCCCGAGCCCTCAGCTCTTTCACCTTTTCTGCGGCAATACCGCGAGTTTCGTCCGAAGAATCGTCTAAAATCTGAATCTCGAGGCGATCTTTTGGGTAGTCAAAGCGCCCAGCAGCCTCAATGAGTCGTCCAGCGACCGTCGCCTCGTTGTACAGAGGCAATTGCACGGTCACTCTGGGGAGTTCCGATTCGGTAAAACTTACCAGGGGTTTTTGAGCGCGCTCAACAACTCGACGATGCTTGTGGCACAAAAATACCGTGACTGCTCGATGAGCACCCAAGGTACAAAGCCCGCCAAGAACGAGAAAGTAGAGAGAAACGAGGACTATTTCGGTCGGCTCCATAAGTGGAACGACTGGTACCAGAACACGCCCCCCTACATGTCACTCAAATGTAATTTGTTGCACCGTATTGTATAAAGTGGTGGACAAAAGCCCCTTCATTTTACTGATTCCAGTCCAAGCGGATGTGCCCTCTCGAGCGCTAAGCTCAATTGATCGTTCAATAATGCTCGCCCCTCAACTATTACCTAGGCGATGTCCACAAAGCTTTTTGATTTGGGTGATGAAAACGTCCTCTACATAGTCGATCTCAGTAGCTACCTGCTGCGCGCCTATCACGCGGTGGCTCCTCTCTCCTCCCCCCAAGGAGAGCCAACTCACGCTGTGCATGGGACAATCACGATGCTTGAACGACTATTTCGCGGTCGAAAGCCCCAGCTGCTCAGTATTTGTATGGATGCGGGCAGGCAAACATTTCGTAAGGAGATGTATGCTGACTACAAAGCCAATCGTCCACCGGCTCCCGATGATCTACGGGTTCAAATCCAACGAACCGAAGAAATTGTACGTTCGTGGGGAGTGCAAGTCCTCAAACAAGTAGGCGTCGAAGCTGACGATTTGATAGCGTCGCTCACTCTGCGTGCACAAGAGGAGGGATACAGTGTAGTCATTGTGAGCGCAGACAAAGATCTCATGCAATTGGTAACGCCTCAAGTGGTCATGTGGGATACCTTGAGAAATCGTATCTTTGGAGAAGCTGAGGTCGAAGAAAAATTCAAAGTAAAACCATCGCAACTGGGGGATCTGCTCGCCTTAATGGGCGACAGTTCAGACAATATTCCAGGAGTACCCTCAGTCGGTCCAAAGACAGCAGCAACTCTTCTGCAGGACTACGGCGATCTCGATGGCGTCTACAATTCGTTGGATTGTATCAAGCGCAAGAAGCTCAAGCAGACGCTAATAGACCACGAGGATGAAGCGCGAATGAGTCGACGTTTGGTGGCACTCAAAGAAGATTGCCCCGTAGATGCATCAAGAGAGGCACTGGCTTTTGCACCTAAAGCGCGAAGAAAAGAGGGCGAGCTAGCAAAAATCTATGAATCCCTCGGTTTTACGAAGCAATTGGCAGCACTCAAGAACGGCGAAGCAATTATTCAGCAAGGAGATCCCCAGGACGACTCAACGAACGACAAGACAACTACCCCTTCTTTGTCGGACAAAGCGCCCAACAATCCGAGCAATGACGAACCACTGGGGGCCGCCGTAAGCCCTTTGGCAAAAGCCGACAACGGCGATTCTGTTCAAATTAAAGTCATTCAAAGCAGCGAAGACCTCAATCAACTCATTGCCCTGTTGGGAACAGGGACCTGGGCGCTAGAGCCCCTCACCTTGCGACCTGACCACCACCGTGGTCCAATTATCGCCCTCACGCTCTGTCGAGAGGGCGAATTTTTCTACATTCCCTTCGAACATCGTTACATTGGAGCCCCTGAACAACTCAGCGGGGCAGAGTGTACTTCGAGTGTCCTCAAAGCATTGGAGTCCGGCTCGGCTGAAGTGCTCGTACACGATTTGAAGCGCTGTCTCGTCATTTTTCAAGAGAGCAATCTCGACACTGCCCTCACAAAAACATTTGACACCCTCCTAGGAGCGTATCTCATCGCCCCCGAGCGTAGACATACGATTTCCACCATTGGCGCATCTGTTCAACTCGTGATCGCCGATTATGATCACTTTGCAAAGGAAGGTCGCCGTAAGAAGACTTGGGACGAGTTGGAGATTTCTGATGCGTCAGCTTACGCAGCCCAGCGCTCCCTCGCTATTTTACGTTCAGCTGGTTTGCAGAAGACCAAGTTAGTCGAGGAGAAGCTTGACGACCTCTTCAGGAATGTAGAGTTACCCTTGGCAAGACTCCTGGCGGAATTGGAAGTACGAGGGGTACTCGTCGACGTAAGCCAACTTGCTCACCTAGGAGAGACCTGCGCGGCAGAACTTCAGGTCCTTGAAAAGTCCGCTCATGAGAGTGCTGGCAAAGAATTCAACGTCCATGCGCCACGCCAGCTTGAAGGGATTCTATTTGATGAACTGGGCCTCAAACCGATTAAGCGGACCAAAACAGCCCGCTCGACCGACGCCCAGACGCTCGAAGCCCTCAGCGAAGAGCACGCCTTACCGGGGATCATCATCAAGCTTCGTCAAATCGCCAAGCTGAAAAGCACCTACATTGATGCGTTGCCCACGATGGTGCGTGAGGAAACCGGTCGTATTCATGGTGCATGGGAACAAGCAATCACTGCCACGGGGCGCCTTTCCTCTGCCGACCCGAATCTTCAAAATATTCCTATCCGCTCCGAGCTAGGTCGCCAAATTCGCCAAGCATTTGTTGCCCCCCCCGGTCATCAAATTGTAAGCGCCGACTACTCTCAGATCGAATTGCGCGTCTTGGCACATCTCTCTCAAGATGTTCGACTTATAGAAGCATTTCAAACGGATATGGACGTGCACGCTCGCACTGCCATGGAAATATTTGAGGTGCAAGAAGACCAAGTAACGCGAGAGATGCGCGCCCGGGCCAAGGCCGTGAACTTTGGGGTGATCTACGGTCAGGGGGACAATGCCCTAGCGAAGTCTCTCGGAATTGAGCGTAAAGAGGCAGCTCATTTCATTAGCATGTATTTTCAGCGCTACGACGGGGTACGCACCTTCATGGACAACATGCTTGAGGAAGCCCGAACAGGAACCTCGGTGCATTCGCTCCTGGGTCGAAGGCGAGTGATTCCCGACATCAAGAGCGGTCATCGAGGGCGACGCCTAGCAGCAGAGCGCATTGCCATGAATATGCCAATTCAGGGTTCTGCCGCCGATATTCTCAAGTTGGCGATGCTCAAACTTGCCACTCCCGTTACACCCGGCACAAAGATGGTTCTCACAGTTCACGATGAATTGGTATTTGAGGTTCCCGACGCCGAACTCGATGAGGCTTGTCCTCTCATTCAGTCAGCGATGGAGGGAGCTCACTCTCTGATTGTCCCCCTCAAAGTCGACCTTGGACGTGGGCCAAATTGGAACTCGGCTCACTAATTTGAAACAGGCTTCACGTCCTGGGGCGGACCAACTGCTCCGGGGGCCCAATCACCGACCCTCCCATGAAGAACCCCCTTTCCTTGGCTCACCTGCCCATAGACGATGAGACTCCAAAAATTCTGGCAAGTCTATCGCAACACGATACAAATCGAATCATTCTTGAAGCACCGCCTGGGGCAGGAAAAACAACCCGAGTTCCAATTGCGCTCTTGAACGAAGCCTGGTGCACCTCCCAAGTTCTTGTCAGCGAACCCCGACGCATTGCAGCTCGCCTTGCCGCGACTCGCGTGGCCCAAGAAACGAAGACTATTCTAGGACAACTTGTTGGGTACCGCTTGCGCTTTGCCGATGAAACAAGCGAAAATACGCGCCTTATTTATCTCACGGAGGGCTTGCTCCTAAGAACTCTACTCAAGAACCCTCTATTGCACGGTGTCTCAGCTGTGGTTCTGGATGAAGTTCATGAACGCTCGGCGGATCTCGATGTGCTTCTCGCTTTGCTCCGGCGTACCCAAAAGCTGCGCCCCGATCTCAAGGTGATAGCAATGAGCGCAACCCTCGATGCTGCGGCCTTGGGTTCCTACTTTGAGCCCTGCGTACGTCACCGAAGCCAAGGGCGCACTTTTGCTGTGGACATTGAATACCTAGCTCGTCTCGACGAACGCCCTCTGGCTATTCAAGTGCGCAGTGCAATTAAGTCCAGCCTCAAACGAGAAGGTGATATCTTGGTCTTTCTGCCCGGATCGGGAGAAATTCGTGCCTGTGCTCAGGCACTTGAAGGAATTCCTAATGCAGAAGTGTTGCCCCTCCATGGGGACTTATCAGTAACGGAGCAAGCCCATGCGATAGCCCCTGGAGGAAAGAAAAAACGAATCATTCTTTCAACCAATGTGGCCGAGTCAAGTGTCACTATTTCCGGAGTGACCACCGTAATTGATAGTGGCCTCGCACGAACACAAGTTTTCGATCCCTGGAGCGGTGTGAGTCGTCTAGAGACAATCGAGATCAGTCAAGCGCGCACTGTGCAACGAGCGGGGCGCGCAGGGCGCGTACAGGCTGGGCGAGCTTTGCGACTCTATACAAGAGCAAACTACCAGTCTCGCCCCCCGCAGGATATTCCTGAACTTCTTCGAAGCGACTTGAGTTCCATCTACCTTAGCCTGCTCTTTGCCAAAGTAGAGCCGTGCTCGTTGGAGTATATCTCGCCACCGGCACAAAAGTCGTGGGAACTGGCGCGGGAACTATTGCAGCAGTTGGGGGCTTTGCGCGAAAACACCCTCACAGACATTGGTAGAGCTATGGCGCAGCTTCCCCTGCCCGTACGATTGGCACGTGTTGCGATCGAAAGCTGGCGCCTGGAAATTGCTCCCCTCGGAACTCTGGCAGCGGTTCTTCTTTCGGAGCGGGACATCAAGAGCAACACCCGTGCATTTCGTGCAAAGGATCTCGATATCACGACAAGCAACTCTGATATTGAAGACAGAATCGAGCTTTTTGAACAACTCAAGGAGGGACATTTCAATGGGCGCTTAGCCCGTGATTTGAATCTTGATATTCGAGGAGCCCGCCAAGTCGATCAGCTGCAGCGCTCCATCCTAAAATTCCTGAGAAAAGCCTGTAAAGGGCTCACCCCAACGTCTCCCCCTGAGCACCCTTTAAGCGCAGCTCTCCTCGCTGGGTTCGTTGACCGAGTAGCCGCTCGCAGAGAGACTTCACGAGAACTCATTCTTTCTACAGGTACTCGGGCGACGCTCCATGAGACAAGTGCCGTGATGGCAGCTCCGCTCATGCTCGCTCTGACCGCGGACGCCCCTTTTGGTAAGCGACGCATGGCCCAGGTACGTATTGCCCATTGTATAGAGGCCGACTGGCTCCTCGATGTAGCCGCTACCGAGGTGAAGGCAGAGGAACGTCACCAATGGAATGGCGCAAAAGAAAGAGTCGACGAAGTAAGTTCGCTGACATACGGAAAAATAGTTCTGGACGAAACCCGCGGTACCGCCTCACCTTCTGAAGCTTGCGCAAAAGTCTTAGCCCAGGTTGCTCTCGCAAAAGGTCCGGCAATTTACGATCCTCTCAGCCGACTGGAATCTCTTTTTGTAAGGCTGAGCCTGCTGCGAACTCATCTGCCAGAGATATTCAAAGAAGATGCACTCCTACCTGGCGAAGAGGCTCTCAACTGGAAAGAGGCAAACGAAGCGGAGAATGAAGAGCGTTTCATTAGCAAGGCGATTGACCAGGCAGCCCAAAGCCGTTCACATTTGGCTGCCATAATAGAAGCAGATCTTGCTAGCGAATTGCAGAGCGCCCTGCCAGAAGCCATCCAGGGCGCTCTGCGCAGAGAGGTTCCTGTTGAAGTGACCCTCCGGGGGGGCAAGCGAGTACAAGTGCATTTCGACAAGGGGCGCCCACCGTGGATAGAGTCCCGACTTCAAGACTTCTTTTCAATGAGCGAGACGCCCCACCTCTGTCGAGGACGCCTAGCCCTTCAACTTCATCTCCTAGCCCCCAACAAGAGAGCGCTGCAAGTGACAACCGACCTCGCGGGGTTTTGGGAGCGCCACTATCCTGACCTACGAAGGCAATTGCAACGACGCTATCCACGTCATTTGTGGCCAGAAGATGGGTGCAATGCAGAGCCACCGCCCCCTGGACGTATTCGCTACAAATAAGCGTCCCCACGGGGAAGCCCTCCGCCCCATAGGTCAAGAAGCGGAGAGCTTCAGACGCTTTCGAAGCTGCTCGAGGAGCTGAAGAGCCTCAATACCCGTCATGCGGTCGGGGTCTACTTCGCGCAGCATGGCCAAAACTGCGTCCTCTTTACTTTCTACGGGTGGCCTCGCAATGAGTTCTAGTTGAGCTGACTTTCCACAGTGAGCAGGAGTGCTTTCGGAAGACTTATTCTCTAGAGACTCTAAAAGCGAACGAGCTCGCCCCAACACGGCCTCGGGAAGCCCCGCTAGTTGGGCGACAGCCACACCATAGCTGCGCGAAGCCGCTCCAGGAACCACGCGATGCAAGAAGACAATATCTCCGTTGTGGTGACGCGCACTCACGCAATAATTTGCGGCGGTAAGACTTTCTTCCGCAAATTGTGTGAGTTCGTGATAATGGGTCGCGAATAGAGACCGACATTGCACGACCTCATCTAGATGTTCGGCCACGGCCCAAGCAATTGCGAGGCCATCAAAGGTGCTCGTGCCCCGACCTACCTCATCTAAAATCACCATTGAACGACTCGTCGCAGTTCGAAGGATATTGGCGGTCTCCCGCATCTCTACCATGAACGTACTTTCGCCTCCCGCTAGATTGTCACTTGCCCCCACCCGGGAAAGCACCTTATCGACCACCCCAATATGAGCTTCTCGCGCCGGAACAAAAGACCCCATTTGAGCCAGAACCACACAAAGAGCAACCTGACGCAAGAATGTACTCTTTCCCGCCATATTCGGGCCGCTAATCAAATGAAGATGGGATAATCGTATTGTTAGGTCGAGGTCATTGGGCACAAATTTACCAGCCTCAGCTAAACGTTCGACCACTGCGTGGCGGCCATCTTTGATATAAAGGCGATCGCTTGAGTCTACCAGGGGACGACAATAATCGAACTCAACAGCGACCTCGGCGAGGGATATTGCCACGTCGACGGCCGACATATGGGCAGTGAGCATGTGAACCCGCTCGGCGCAGGCTGAAAGCCTTTCGGAAAGCTCCTGCAAAAGAGTCAATTCTCGAGTACGAAAACGTGAATCAGCACTTTGCACCTCTTCGGAAAGCTCGTCCAACTCAAGCAATGTGAAGCGCTCACCGTTCGCCACGGTTTGCTTTCGACGCCAATCTGAAGGCACTTTATGAGAGTGAGCACGGCTCACTTCCACGTACCAACCAAAAACTCGATTAAAACGCACACGAAGGTTCGTAACTCCCAAGCGGTCTTTTAGTTCTTGCTCAAGAGCAGTCATGCGTTCGCTACCGCTCAAACGCAACGCAGCGAGTTCATCCAGCTCCTTGTCAAATCCCGTTTGAAATATCGCGCCCTCCTTCGCCTGGGCCGGTGGACGGTCTACCAATGCAGCGCACAGGGCGTCGTAAAGGTCCACCACCAGATCAACTTTTCCTGAGACACCGAATATTTCCCGCTCCTCCTTGAGCGCCAATGTTTTCAATGAAGAAACAACCTCGGTCGCTGCATTTAGCCCCTTGCGTACATTACCCAGGTCCCGAGGGTTTGCGTCACCAAGACAGCCGCGTACTGCCAGGCGCTCCAAGTCCCCTAGAGCAGACAATGCCTTTTTGACCGAGCTTCTCACCTTTGTATTGTTCACTAACGTTTGTACCTCGTCCAAACGTCCGACAATTATTTCGATATCTGTCAAAGGGGCAAGCAAGCGACGGCGTAGCAAGCGAGCCCCCCCCGGTGAGCCAGTTCTATCAAGGACTGCAAGTAAGGTTGCTTTGTTATCCCCTACCGTGGACTCCACCAACTCCAGATGCCGTTGTGCTGCCCTATCTAGACCCAGAATGCCTGTGGGGTTCCATTGAGCGACACGCCAAACGGGAAATTCCTTACCTTGATAGCAATGACGAGCAAATTGGAGAACTCGGGCTGCCGCGCTACCAGCCAAAGAGTCCACCGCCTGCCAATCAATACCTCGGAGGGCAACCTGCACTTCTCGAGGGCTCATGGCATCGCCCTCGCGCAGCTGTGCGTCAGGTAATACCGTGGACAAAGCAGTCTTTACGGACTCAAGACCAGTGCCAGGGCTGAGAAGCACTTCCTGGGGGCACGCTCTGCCCAACTCGGCCAGCGCCGCGCTTAAATCAGGTACAGCCGCTGCCATCAACTCTGCGGTGCTTAGATCAAGTAATGCGACCCCGACCCCGTCCGCCGTAAGTTCGAGGGAACAGAGCCAATTGTTGGAACCGCTTGGAACATCTCCCTCGGGATTCCATGTACCGGGAGTGATAACTCTTACAACTTCCCTCGGCACTATACCTTTCACGGTGGAGGGATCCGCCATCTGTTCACATATTGCCACCTTACGACCCAGCGCCAAGAGGCGAGCTATATAACTATGGGCTGCATGGTGGGGTAAACCGGCCATTGGTAGTTCGTCCGGTTTGCCCTTATTTCTGCTGGTGAGAGTTAGGCCAAGTAACTCAGAGACAACAACAGCGTCCTCTCCAAACATCTCGTAAAAGTCCCCAAGACGAAAAAAGATAATACAGTCTGGGTGGGCATTCTTTGCAGCCGCGTGCTGCTTCATTACAGGCGTAAGTTTGGCTGCCATGTAGAGATATCCCTTAGGGGGCTAGAAGCACAATTGTTAAAAAGATGAACCGAGTACCAAAGAACTTCAGAATATGTCGGTTTTTGGTATCAATGAGATAAAAGTTAGTGCAGAGGGCAAACGGGTACGAATCACCGGTTTCTCCCGCCCCTCACCCCTTGTGGGGAGCAAACTTGGCGTTGAGTTCCCGCCTCTGGGAGCTCGTTTAGAAGTAGCGTTGCACCGCATAGGAATTTGCTACATCGACCATAATTAGACCGAAGTTTTGGGAATCAACTACCGCCATGGCTCCAAAAGAGGGCAGCGCGGTTAAGCTCATGGGCAGTATGGTAGACGCATTGCTCGGAGCCAACGAGATGGCCCGCCCCACAAATCCTCCGCTGACTTCAAACGTAAACGTTTGATCGCGACTACTTGGCTCAAGTCCACGATATACGGCAAAGCGGCGCGTCAAACTGTCAAAAATGCATTCGGAAGCTACCCCATCCACCTCAATGGGCCCAGAAGTTGCGTCGTATGAGCAAACGACATCTTCGGGGGTGCGCATACCGACACCACAAGCATTGCCCTGCTCGGGATCGAGCTCGTCACATTTCGTACTCGAGACCTCAAACGCCCGCCCTCGCAGGAGCGAACTCCGCGGAGAAGGATCGAATATGCAAGCCCCCTCCTCATCGAGTTCGTCTGTAATTATCGAATGTTCAAAGCCCGAAAGCTCACCTTTTGCAACCCACTGGTGTCCAGCGCGAATTCGATAATCAAGAGCCTGAGGGAAACAGCAGCTCAGAAGGGCCAAGTGCTCTTCGGCTGTTCTACTTTGAGAGCCGCGTGGTCTGAGCTGTAAATATTCGTCATGGGCAGACACGACAGCCAAATCACGACTCAATAGCAAATCGTCCTCATCACCCTGACCAAAGATTGAATCACAGAGGACATAGCCAGTGTCTTCGACAAATTGACTGTCCCTGCCACATTGGGCCCCCGCGGACTGCCAATAAGGATCGGCTACATTCGGCAATAAGTTGGCAACTTGTATATAGTCGGTGTGACGAGCGACGAAGCGTTCCAGAATTCCTCCGGTTAGATCGAATTGAGCGATGCCGTGGGCTTTGGTGAGTTTCTCGCCCTGTACTCCCAAACTACAGAATGAAATCGTGGGATCTTCAAAACGTGCCACAGCCGCTTCGTCGGCTCCACTAGGCTTACGGAGAAAACCACTTTTACGAGTTTGAGCGACTGCTCCTTCGTAGGTCACACTCGCCCCTTCCTCTGGGGGATAGGCGCGTGGCTCGATGAAGGGCAACACCGGAGCTATCTGATCCGCAATATTTGGATCAATTTTTAGCGAGTCCGTGGCTGTACCACGCTCCCAGAGGGCACTACCGATTCGAACTTGAGCAGGTACCGAATTATTTGAGCCAGGGGCATCAAAGTTTACACCCAACAGAATGGGGTTCTTTTTACCCTCGGCTGTCAGGCGACTCACAGAGAGCCCGCGTCCGCGCTTACTCAGACGACCAAAACCTCGCAGAGCCGGTGAATAGATTGAACCACCCTCCTCTGTAAATATATCGTAGCGAGAGCGCGCACGATGGGGAAGTACTGCACGACAGCTGACGTCCTCCGTAACTGTCGGGGAGCCCTCTTTTGTGCCGTCCTCTGTAAAGAACTCAAATTCTGTTTCATCGGCTACGCAGCCACGAAAATCCATCTCGGAGCTCCTATTCACCGAAACGGGACGTCTGCAAGCAGCGTCAAAATCTTCGATATCGATGATCGCCAAGCGACCATTGCCTAAAAGGGCGTATCCGAAGAGCCCACGCAATGTGGCTGCGCCAGCCGTGCGGCGATACTCCGTTGCAATGGAGTCGCTCGTCGTGCTGGGGTCTGGGTTACACAAAGTCCCCGTGACAGCAATGCCGTCAACTGGTGAGCGAATGGGTTGATCCGTCAAAGCAAAAGCGACATCTTTTACTCCAGAAGAAAACTCAATCCGGTCGGGCGCTTCATGGGGAATCAACGGAGAGCCCGAGCGCACCAGAGGGGTGCGCTCGCCCGTTTCGACAGACAGATCATAGACAATCACATTCGATAAATCGTCCCCACTATGATCCACCGCGTAAGCAAAGCGACTCCCCGAAGGCGTCCTCGGGCTGATGGCGACCCGCGAGGTCGTCACCACTCGATTGGGTTCGGTAAAAGAGGTGGCAAACAGTGGTTCCAGCGCCGCAAGCTCGCAAGGATCTCGCGAGTCAATTCGTTGGATCACTGGCGAGGCATTGTCAGCAACAAGTAGAGTACCTTCACGCTCGGCCATACCTGCAGGCGATGGCTCATAGGTGCCACCCAGTTGATCGTAAACCATGAACGGCTCTTGCCCAACCTGCACAAGGTCATCGGGCAAAGGCTGTTTTATACTCTCGGGCACAACTGCGCTGAGTTCTAGCTCACTCTCGATATGGCAAGGCGCGTAGGTTCCCGGCTCACGAGAGAGGATCTCTTGAGCGTCTAGGACCACTATTTTACCTTCTTCGGGCAGGGTCACAGCGATTTTTCGAGGGCCATCATAGGCTTTTTCTTCGCTGAGATCGACCGAGCATTCTGCGCCTTCTCGAGCCCGGGGTAAATCGGCGTCCGGCTCTTGACCACACCAGCGCCTAGCAACTCCCCCCGTCTGATGACGGTCCACAAGCATCACCATCGCTCCCGGCGCCGACGGCAGTGAACAAGCAGGCCAGCTTGTCAGATCGCGCGGCTGCTCTCCTTCTTCAGGGGCCAAAACACAACTTGTCGGCAGGGCAAAAATGCCTGCCAACGCGGGTGCTGCCACGGCCGCAAAACTAGCACGCCCGCCCGGCGTGGTCACAATGTCAACCGGAGGACCATTGACCCGCAAGGGTGTTACGCCTGGATTTGCGAAATCGGCATCGAGGACTTTTCCGGTACTATACCCGTCCCTCCCCTCGCCCGAGATACGCACCACTGCAACCTCGTTGGAGAGTGTTTGTGTGATGAGTCCGTGAAGTTCATAGCCCTCGGCCCCCACGGTAAGACCGTCATCTATGGTGCGACCTCCTTGCGGGCAGTCCAATAAAGGAGCTCCCTTGCCCTCGGGATCAAGGCAGAAGAACGAAATGTCGGCGCTTCGCTTCAAGGAAGTAAGATCCTCAGGAGGAGGATCGGAAGAGCAAGCCCCCAGCCCGCTAAGACTCAGGCTTGCTGCCCCTAAAAGCAAACCAGCAATTAACCGGGTTCGAAATTTAGTTCGTACCATACGTTCCACCGAAATAATCATCGTGCAGCCCGGGGAGAAATGGGGGTACCCAGTGTAAGCAATGTAGAGCCAAATGTTTGTGGGTGTCGCATATCGAGACTGACCACTCCCACGTAGGAGTCCGCAAAGTGCCCCACGTAAGCAAGGGAATTTTCTGGATCAAACGCAATCGAATGAGGCCCCCGTCCGGTGCGAATCACCGATTCTACAATTCGTCGATCTGGATTGTAGATGTAGATGAGAGCGCTATCGAAACAGATCACAAATACTCGCTCTTGGCTCAGCCCCTGCGTATCAGTGATATGTCCTAGGACCACACGGGAAGGACCAGCTGAAAGAGGTATATTGTCGAAAAAACTTGGGGTTTGACTACTTTGCGTATCCGAGTCAGTTCCACCCGTTTTTCCTATTAACAAGGAGTTGGGGCCACGGTTGGCGGCGTAAACGTCCAAGGCGGTGTCCTCAGCCACCTCCAAACAAGACTCGTCTCCAGCACATGCAGCAACCGCTCTTCGTCGCCGACGATCGTCTACCGCTAGTCCCCGGGAGGGCAAGCCGTTGGAGTTGACACGAACAGTCGTACTCGCAACCTTCAGCAGAAAGGGGCGAAGTATCTTTTCATTTTCGACCGGTATTACCTCGCCCCGACGAGTGGCATCCATGGCCGCGGCGAGACCGTCGTCGACAAGACTCAGCAGATCTATTTGAGGATCTGTACGATAAGTCATCAAGAAGCTGGGTATTTTGTTCTTCGAATTTGTGGGCAAGGCCGCCACACTCACTGGATTTTCAGGGAGCCCCTTCAATGTGTGAATCAGCGCCGGTGGACTCTGCCAATCGTTGACAATAGTACTCGCCCGTCCTCGCAATTGATGACTAGCGACCAAAAAGCGACCATCGGCGCTGGCGGCCAAGTCAAAAGGCTCGGATTGAACAATGAATGCTTCGAGAGGGTCATCCTCGTCGTCCGCGTCTTCGTCGGTCTCTCCCGCTTCAGGCGGCCTCTCCTGCACAGTAATCAGCTCACCTGCGCTATTCAGCCCAAAAGTCACTCCCGTCCTAATATTGTAGGCAGTTTGCCCCGGCTGGGCCGTTGAGTCCGTCCGACAACGTCTGGCATGATCGCCGTCCGCGACGTCCAGAAAAGATTGATTATTTTCTTCGAGGGAACGACCACAGCGAAACAGCCCGTCGTCCGTAATATCAATATAGTAGATTGATGTATTACCGCGCACTGGGACAAATAGACGCTCGGGAAAAGTCTCCCCCTCTGGGGACTCTATGCGCGTGGTCTCTGACTCCGAACACTCAACCAAATCGTTACTCTCGTCGAGACAAGGGCGACTTAGCAACACCCCTTGGGTGGCAAACGCGGCAGTTTCGAGCACATCAACAAGAATACGAAGCGGAGCCCCTGTTGGACTGTCTTCAGAAAACTCATAGTTCTTTAACAGACTAATCGGGGCGCATCGACCTGGAGAAACCGCCAATAAATGGTCCACCTTTTCACCCAGTCCAGCACAGGGCTGACGGTCCTTGGCGTCCACACAGAGAAAGCTTGGTCGACTTCGATTTTCTTCGCTCGGCTCCAAGTCGCAGATCTCGGACTTTTGGCAATCATCGTGCCCCGAACAAGGTACTGGAGCGAGCTCTCTCACTCGCTCAAGGCTCAAACTTTGGATTGTGCCTTGATTAAATTGCAAATCGAAATTGCTATTGACCACATAGAGATGCTCAGCATCTTCGCTGACTGCAAGTCCCACCGGAAAATAGGACCGCTCCGGCTTAGGAGGATTTCCCTCGCCAGCACCCACACATGCCGTGGCAAATAAATGCAGTAGACCAAAAGAGAGATGGGATAATTTTAAACTAATGCCGCGCAAAGCCGCCTACTGCTACCGACGAAAGGGTGCCGAAGGAAGGGCTCTTGATAGTTTTTCCCACCTACCTTTAGGTTTTGTGTCGGGAGAACGCGCGCGAGGAGATATTTTGTAAAAAAACCTCCGTCACTCTTGCTCAAAGGTCGAGAACGACTACCCCCCTTTTTGTGGGCTCATTCGTTCCTTGAGGAGAATCAGAGCGCTCATGTTGGGGATACCTAGAGTCGAATGGAATCGGCTCAAGCACTACGTGTTGCTCCATTTGCTCTTGCTCGGTTCTCTTCTCACGTTTTCGAATTTCATCGATAATAAAGAGGGGCAGCATATCAGAAACCTCGCAGATAGTGGGGCAATTACGCCCAAAGAATGGACTCGATACTTCTACTTTAACCACGCCTCCGCAGATGGCAAATGCTCTCAGGCTCTCAGGCTCTCACCCTAGCCTCTTTGGGTCAATAGATGCTAAGCTCGATTGAGCTAGTGGTATTTTTCGAGGTAAAATTGCGGCTCTGCGAGATACGACTCGCCCCTTGTGTTCGAATAATTCTTTTTCTGAGCATTTGCTTTTTTGTTCCCCTTATTGCGCAGGCACAATCAAAGACTGACCTGCCCTTTCAAACTTCAAGTTCTACTTGGGAGGGTTACTCCGAGTTCGTACGTTTGGCGCAGCGTCTCAAGGGACACGCCCAAGTCCGCCCGGTCGCCAACTTGGACTACGGAGCGCTGAGGCCGAACGACTCCCTTCTGATAGTGCACCCTCGGTCAATTTTAGATGGGCGCTCGCTCAGCGCATTTTTGACCACCGGCGGGCGCATTGCCATTCTTGATGGTTTTGGGACATCAGGCGACTTTCTCAAGAAGTTCGGAATTCAACGATTCCCTCCCCCAACAGATCCACAACAACAACTCCGCGACAACCCCGACTTTGCATTGGCACTTCCGTCTACTCAGATGGTGGCAGGAGTGGAGCAGGGACAACATGCAATGACAGCGGGGGTTAAGGGGATCGTTACCAATCACCCCATGGTTCTAAATCATCCCGACTTGACGCCCATCATTGAGATACCCAATCGTTCGGGAAAAAGTTCAGTCTTGGCTATTACTAGCGTCGTCGCCGGAAAAGGCAGGCTCTTTGCCTTGGGAGATCCTTCAATTTTTATCAACCACATGCTGCGTTTTCCTGGCAATCGAGCATTTGCAGCGGGACTAATCGAGTATTTATTGCCCGATTCAGACAAGGATGCCTCCCAAGGCACGCTCTGGATAGTTACCAATCAGTTCGAGCAACTTGGAGCCTATGGGACTTCCCCAAGCCTTCTTGAGGAACTACGCTCAAAAATAGCTCACATAATTGAAGCCACTCAAAGACTCAAGACGCACGGACTTCCGCCCCTCTTAATTACCGCCCTTTGTGGGGCGCTCGCCCTTTGGCTCTATTGGCGACACTTCAGTCAAGATTTTCAGCGTGAACCTGGGGCAGCCCAGCCCTTTCCTTCGCCGGGAAAATTCGTACTATTTCAGTCGCGAGGCACCCAAAAAGCTCTCGCACTGATGGAGCTGGACGGAATATTGAGACTTGCTCTAGCGCGCCATTTTACTCGGGAAGTCATCGACTCCCCCCCCCGTCTGTCGGCAGCTCTTGAGAACCTGAACCTCTCTTCCGATGATTCAAGCGCAATCAAAGAAACCCTAAGCGAACTACGCCTTCGAAGTAAGG
The DNA here is from genome assembly GCA_964459035.1 of uncultured Polyangiaceae bacterium. Taxonomy (GTDB): domain Bacteria; phylum Myxococcota_A; class Polyangia; order Polyangiales; family Polyangiaceae; genus NIC37A-2. The sequence goes on from CAYWLO010000073.1 coordinate 20,355, forward strand.
GGCTCGCTCACGGGGCGCCAGCGCTTGTCTCTCCCCAGCAAATTAAAATGCTTCATAACGAAACGATGCGCCTGTTGACCCTATTAAAAGAGAGCAACGTCCAATGAACCAGGAAGTATCCGCCGCTCAAACTCATCATCGTGAGGAGTTAAACCCCGAGCATCTAACAAAAGCAGCTGAGTTACTTCAGAAAATTCGTGCCGAGGTAAATCGCATCTACGTTGGCGGAGAGGAGGCACTGAACACACTCCTCGTTGCCCTTTTGGCCCGTGGACACGTACTACTTGAGGGAGTGCCGGGGGTTGCCAAGACAACCCTCGCAAAAGCATTTGCCCACACCTTAGGTTGCGACCTACGCCGAGTACAATTTACCCCCGACTTACTCCCCTCTGACATCACAGGCACCTATGTTCTCGACCCGAGAAGTGGTGACTTTTCTCTACGCAAGGGCCCCCTTTTTGCAAATATTGTCTTGGCAGACGAAATTAACCGCGCTCCTGCCAAGACCCAGTCAGCTCTTTTGGAGGCAATGCAAGAAGGGCAGGTTACAATTGAGGGCGAACGCCAAGCCCTACCCTCACCCTTTATGGTTTTAGCAACGCAAAACCCCGTCGATATGGAAGGTACCTACCCCCTACCAGAGGCCCAACTGGACAGGTTCTTGGTTCGCTTGGTTCTCGGGTACCCAGAAGAAGATGGCGAGATTGCGATGCTCAAGGCGTACGATACTCAGGCCCCCACCCCACGAGAGATATTAGGAATCGACGAACTTTTGCAGTTACAGGCGCTGACAGACCGGGTCCATGCGGAAGAAGAAATCTATCGCTACGCTGTTTCTCTTTGTCGAGCGACTCGTGAAAACAGAAGAGTCCTCCTTGGAGCAAGTCCACGCGCTTCTCTTGCCCTATTGCATGCATCAAAAGCCCAAGCCCTGCTCTGTGGACGCCCCTACGTCACCCCCGACGACGTAAAAACAGTCTACCCCGCAATCATTAGCCATCGGTTAATTCTCGTTCCCGAATTGGAAGGCAGTGAAGATGCCCGAGAACAGGTCGTTCAGGATGCCCTCAAGGAAGTCCCCTATAGCCTAGCAAGCTTCTGATGCGTATCGGGCAGTTGAAGTCTTGGCGCGAGATTCCCGATTAGGTTACCCATGAGTTTCGGTCATCTCACCTCGTAACTTCAGAACACGCCGGGTCTCTCGCCCACCCTTGCCCTCGCTATTGCTTTTTGTCTCACAGACACCAAAGACCGGAACGCTCTGCAGGTCTTTTATACTAGTACCTCGTGCCGGAAGTCTGTGCCGGGTTTCACCAGACCCAACTGAAGTG
>CAYWLO010000074.1:0-21312 GCA_964459035.1 uncultured Polyangiaceae bacterium
CCAAATTTTTCCATCTCGTTGAGGTGGGTTTGAATAACCGACCGAGTGCTCGCCTCGGCTCGCATCAATAGTAGGTTTCTTGAGTGTCCTCGCGGCCACAAATATTTAACGCCCACACACCTCGCGAGCGCAATCGTGACGGCCTCAATTCGTAATCTAGTTTTTTTCCGTCGCAAACGCGACTACCGGGTAAACCCGATTGACGAAAGCCCGATTCATACAAACACTTCGCAGTAAACTGTCTATTGATTTCGGCCAAAGAAGAGTCTGCCGAAATATGGGCCCCTTCTACAATCAGTCGGCCTCTAAAGGGCGTTTTGGGCTCCCACTCGTAAGTATGCTCCAGGTAAAAAGCCATGCAATCAGTCCCCTTTGTACGCGTAACCTCTCCTACGGCAAAACCCAACTTGTCCCAATTCCACCACGAATACGACTTTTCTGAAGGTTTACCCAATACCTTTTCAACCTCAACCAGAGGGCCACCCAAGGGCACAACTTTGCCATTGAAGCGTACAACACCATCCTGAATCACAAAATCATGTGTGGCATGCACAGGCGGCAAGGGCTTTGGTTTTACAGCGTTGCAGGCGCACAGGAAGCTTGCAGGCAAGAGACAGAGCACAACCAAGGGCAAGGGGATATCCCGACTCTTGGAGGCAGAGCGGCCCAGCAAACGAAGGCGCGATAGTAGATCAAAACGCATTACGAGAGGTCAAACAATTCTCTAATTTGCTGAAGATTAATATTTTTAGTCGCGTCTTTGCCAAATTTTTCCATCTCGTTGAGGTGGGTTTGAATAACCGACCGAGTGCTCGCCTTCTTAATCGCAGATAGATTTGCAGTATCATGCGCCCAGGCGTGGACCAGCGCCCGCACCTCAGTTGGGCCAACCGCAGAGATGCCCCGAGGCGGTATGAGATCTGGATGAACAATAAAATCTCGGGCGATCTGTTGTGCGACCGATGTAGATGCACCGCTCTCGCCAGACCAATTTTTATTGACAGCCTCAGCTACATGGAGAATCGCAATTTTTGCGCAATGGGCCGCTAGGGAATGCAAGGGATGATCGTCATGGTCCTTGGCAAGCTGGCTGTGGGTGGGATGTATACTGGGCACTTTCTCGGTGAGCGTTTGGTATTCGCGAATTTGATCAACAAAGAGGAGCACCAGGGCTCCCACAATAAAATGATAGAAACTGGCGACTACCCCTACAGTCCGGCACTGCATCTGCGAGAGAAAAGGATGGTTCTTTTTCCACTCTTCGTACTCGTCCAAGGCACCACTGATATTCTTAGCGGTATGTGGACGCAACGAGGCGACCATAATAACAGCCATCTTCATTCCAATACCTCGCCCTTCGGTGTCGCACTCGTGGCCCAAGTCTTTCATCATCGTTGAACCCAACGTGTGCCAAATACTTGCACAGGTATCCAATGCCCCAAAACGACCAGTCACAAGGGGGTAAAACTGTGAATTGCCTTCACCTTGCGCAATCGTCCACGGCTCTACTGTTGTTTTTCCTTCGCCCACAAGAGCAAGCTCACAAAAGTTACTATGTGAGTAAAAATCTTCGAGTACATGCAAGGCTTGGCCTAGCAATCTATAGCCCTCGTCCGTTTCTCCTGCGGCAATAGCGGCTGCTATTTGTGAGTCCATGTACTGGGTGCTGCTCACATCGGGCATAGCCAATGATCCCGAAATATAGTTAGCCTGCTGTGTGACGGGATCAATTCCTAAGGCATGCGCACTGGGGATATCGTTAAATAAGTCATACTTACTGCTTTTCTCTAAACCCGTTGGGTTGTCTATATGCTCTTCTGCTCGATAGACTCCTAGTCGTTTTTCTGTGACCCGAAATTCTGGTTTGTCGTCAAAAGTTGCCCGCGCAAAAATGTCCAAAAGTTCGGTCACTACCAGGCGAGGGTTCGAATGTAGCTGACTCACCTTATTATTCCCCAGCCGCCCAAAGGGTACCAACATCTCTCCAGCCCGCGCGCCAGCCGAAAGCAAGTCGAGACTGAAAGGGGTGATCGCCTGGGAGTGGTCGCGTAGCCAATTTCCAAAGTATATTTTTAATCGAACGGCCTTACTCTTGAAAACTGGACGCAGCGCATCTTCTATCGATTGATGACCGAAAGATTTGTCAGTGTTTCCCGCTCTCCCTGCGCCAAAAAACTCCCGCGCCTCTGTCATATCGTCCGAGCGCTGCTCTTCTGCAGAAAAGGCCCTATTGAGGACCCGATTGAAGCCTCTCCACTGAAACACAATTTCGACTTCTTGCCCCTTGCGTAGGTACCTAGCGATAGTGGCAGATTCTCTGCTCTTCCATTGCATATTCACCAAGGCATAACCAAATCGGGCGCCTTCATCTAACTGGGCGTCTCCTCCAACTGTGGAGAGTCGGTTGCGTAAGTCATGGTCGACAAAATGACCAAATTCTTCAATGAGAGCGGCGAAGAGCAACGTAGCCTGATCGTTGTCTTTTTCTGCCTCTTCTAGCAGGCTGCGAACAACTTCTATCACAACATCGTTCTTGTTGAAGGCCGCCAGTCTGTCTTGGGGCAGAGATTCCAATATGCGTATCGGGGGCATTTTATAGAACCCGCGAAGCAACTCATTCCTCAGCTTAGAGTAGACGGTCGGATGAATATCGTGCCCAAATATCATAGCCATCCAGACCGTAAAATGGGCAGGACGCATGATCTTAGCCAGGCCGGCCAACTGCTCTAGCGGCACCTCACTGATCAACTCTTCTATTGGGCCAATAATCAAGTCAAGTAGATCATTTTTTTCTGCTGCGGCCTCTTCTGTATTTGCGACCTCAAGACTCACCCCTATCTCGTAATACTTCGCATTCTCGGGATGTGGCGGAAGCGGTATAAAGACCTCGTTTACGCGACTACCAGTGGTATCCCTAAAGGTGCCGGGGTCGAACGAAAGCCCCAACAACCTAGGAGGTTCCGTGGCTTTTTCACTGGCTATGTACTGGGGCTCGCTTTGAATTGGTAGCGTAAAAAGAGGGCGCTTTCCGGAAGAATCTTGTTCTATTTCCCCTTCTATTGTAGCGAACTCGGCGAAAGAAGGCTGCCCCTCTTGCTGGGCAGAGTCGAGGTATGCGACGCGAAAGGTCAGTTTCGCCTTTTGAGGTTCGCTACTCATCTTACTTGTTCCACCACCAAATTGAGTGAGCATCATCGTACTCGTGTCATAGACCCCTAATTCTGAACGACTAGGCTGAGAGAAAAGAACGCGAGCTTGACCTACCATAATAATAGGCTCAACTAGCATGGGTCTGGTTGTAGATGAAGCCCCTCGCTACGGGGGGAGGGTGGTAGTCATCCTGCCGTTGTGTGAACGTCTCCTTGTCATCAAGACAAACAAGCTCAATACTCGTTTACTCCTTACTCCGCGAGGAAAATTCATTCATGAAACCGCAAATTCCTCTGGCTTTGTATACGCGCCTCTGTACCGCTCTTTCTGTAGGTATCCCGCTAGGGCATCTACTGAGTTCTTGTGGGCTGAGGGAGGAACAGTGGAGCCAAGAACGAGATGCTTGGGCAGATGTGATCAGTAAGAAGTTAGGTGAGGATTCAGAATTTGACTCCGAATATTCCAAAGAGCTGTTCGAGGCACGTTACTTAATCAGGCGCTCAGTTGAGCCTCTCGAGTCCGACCGAGACGCATGGCTAGCTTTTGTCGCGCACTGGGCCATGTCGGCGGCTCCTAGCGAGTTCATTAAAAACGCGGGTATCTTGTCTCACGACTTCTCTCGCCTACAACAAAAATGGGGTGAATATTTTTTTGACCACCCTGAAGAGCAAAAGCTGGACCTGCCGAGACCTGGCCCTCCTGGCCCTCCGCCTTTGGTAGTGGGGAAATGGGAGGTAGACACCGCGCTCTCTGAGTATCAAGCGCTGGCGCACGATCTTATAATGAGCTCTCAACAAGAGGCTGCTCCCGTTGAGGAGCCCGGCGAGAAGCCGCCTCTCTTTGCGACTCTTCCTGGATCAGCTTGAGTGAATATGATCGCCTGTGCACTCTTTAATGATGACCACAGAGTGTGTCGGCGGTCTAGTTAGATCACATCTCTTCAAGCTCTCTGAACAAAGCAGCGTTTTCTGGTCCCTCAATCGACTCATTGTCGATTTGCGTTTGAGCCTGAGCTTTTCCCTTACGGGTGTGGCGATGCCAAATATGGCGCTCGTTGTCTCCCCTCTGCTCCTGAAAGTTGAGTACTTCGGCCAAGCGTCGCCCAACGAATAGAAGCGAACCTGATCCTGGAATATAGAAGTAACGTTCATGAAAGGGGGAACCTGGACGAAATAGACACCGTTCAAAAAGGGGAAAGAGCATGAGGCTCATTTCGGTGGGGGCTGACTGACCGCTGACGAAAGAATTGAGAATCAAGGGCTTGTTCTCCCCTTCGAGCTTCATCGCGAGGTGGTATGTTGTGCGACTACCTTCGCCGTGGTTCCAAATCGAGTGATTGATAGTGTTCGCATAGAAGGTGAGCTCCTTGATTTTATTAAAAGGCACTCTTTTTCGTGTAAACCAGCAAAAAAGCACCCCTTGCCGCCACGCTACTTCCTGAGTCCGAGTATCAAATACATAGGTTGATTTCCAGACTACCGGCAATGCGGAGAGAGCTGTGGCACCCCATACAATCCAGTACCATACGTCATCGAGAGGCACGAAAAGTAAGACATAAACGCAAGAGACCGGAAAGATGAGCCGACTCAGGCGGGCATCATTCCAGGCATCGATAGCGACGCTGCGACACGACACTGCCTGGCGACGGTCAAAATGCCTCAATAGAGCGGCGACTCCAGGGCCCTCGTTGACCGCCTTCTTCATGTTTTCTTGGGCTGCAGCGTGGGCTAGGCTCGTTCGTCGATGAAAAATATGCAGGTCATACTTGCCTTGCAATTCTTCAAAATTAAGAGCCCGAGCTACCTGTCGCGCGCTAGTCAAAAGTGAGGTTCGCTCTGAAAGTCTGACAAAACTCTCCAAAAACGGAAATGTCTGGACCAACAAATTTGCCGCGCTGGGCGAGGAAAACCAATTCAGCTGATCGAATTGGTTTTTGCCCTGCAACTCAAGATAGAGCCATTCAACCTCTAAGCTCTTGCAAAGACTTATCTGTTTCACCTCACTAAAACGCACGCGACGTCTGGTGAACCAAGCGAATAAAAACCCCTGTCGCCATAGAATTTCTTGTTTTTCACCATCAAATACCCACGTTGATACCCAGAACATGGGCAATGCCAAAATGAGCACAGCGACAGAAACAATTAGAAACCACGGACTTTCAAATTTTATCCAAATAAGCGAGGAGGCGGCCAGCGAGAGCTTGATTGTGTAATTGAGACGCTTACCCTGCCATGGCGTAACGCACACACATGCACCCGGAGAAAGTTCTGACATGCTCGCGTAGGTACCATAGGATGCCTGAGCCTCATAACCTTATCAAGCTGTACAATTGAGCGTGTCGCGGACAATGCGATCGCCCTCTACGAAAATGTAAGATATTTGAGATAATTCATGGAACAATTTCAGCTCTCCAGCTCGTCGATATATCACAACAGACCCCGTTCAACAGGGTGCTTCAGCTGGGCCAGTTCCCTATTTGCGGCTTGCTCATAGAACTATGCTTAGCAATGCGACTCGTCACCGAATATTTGAGATGCCGCTCTACGACCGGCGTGGCGCTCACTGCCTTCTGGTTGTCATAAAAGCGACCTTTCAATTGCACCGCGGGAGGGTCATTTGTGCAGCGAACCCAACGCCCGTTCGAATAGTGGACGAATATTCAGATCCACAGAACGGCAATAGCAGCGTGGTAGCTCCATCTGATCTAGCTGAATACAAACCAGTTCTTGATCTCATTGTTGAGGGGCGAGCATTGCCTCCGCAGCCTGCGCTCTTTCATGACGTGGCGTTACGCTTTCGAGAACGAACCGTTCCTTTGAGGGTGCACGGCCCTCGGATTTTTGAGCCAGATATAGTGGGCGTGAAAATTGGTAGGTCTCTACCATTCGACGAACAAAATATTACCTATGATCTTGCCTATGGAGGCACTTCAGAGGATTTAAGCCTAGTGGAACTTCGTAATATTGCAGGGAGAGGCGTAGCAAAAAATAGCCGCGAACTGGAGGGTACGCCTGCCCCGCAGATAGAGCACCCTGGTAAGCCCCACACACGCCCCAGTGATCGGCACGAACCGGTGGGTTTTGGTCCCATCGCACCCCATTGGTCACCAAGAAGGGAGCTATTTGGCACGACCGACACGAAGCGCTATCGTGATCTGATCATGCCCAATTCCCCCGAAGATCTGGATACTCGCTACTTTCAACAGGCGCACCACACGTTACAGTTTCCGGCACATTTGTCGACAGGCGAGGAGTTTATGGCAATTGGCATGACGAGGGACAGCAGTTTTCGCTTCACCGTACCCGAAATGCGGGTGCAACTCCGCTGTCTCTATGACCAAAGAACCCAGACAAGAGCTTGCCCCGTGGACACCCTATTTGTGCAGCCCGACAGAGACAGATTCGAAATGGTCGCGCGCGCTCTGATCCCCCTCGGCCGCACTGCTGGAAATTTACTGCGCGAAGTGCACGTCGACGATCTTGCTGCGTACTAGAGCCCGCGCCAAAAGACGTGCTCTAGCGCGGCGACTGGTTAGCCGGTTGTCGCGACCAGCAGGGCATCTAGATGCGCCGATAAGTAGGCACAATTGGAGCTAGCATCCAAGTACCTGAACTTCGTGCCGGGTTTTGGTACCAATGAGACCACCTGTACGAATTTTAGGTACTAGTATCTTCAAACCGAGAGGCGCTCCAGCACCCAGCGAGATCAAGCTGCTCCCATCAACAAGCAGGCGCATGTTCAAGGGCGCCGAATGCCTGGCTCCGAGACTGCGCTCGTGCATCTTGTCTTAGCTGGCCCACAATGCAATACATCAGGAGAGTACCGCTGCCTGAGCAGCGCGAGGAACGCACACACTTATTAGAGACCAGTATCTAGTGGATCTTGATGTATCAAAGGTAAAGGTAAGTATCACCTGCGACGTGCTTCAGTCTGCTATGGTGGTCATTTTGCAAGGCCGCGAAGCTATTAACGAGCTGACCGACCTACGCGTAGAGTTACGCTGTAAAAGTATTGAAAATCTGCAAGATATTTTGGGTAAGGTCGCCGACCTGAGTATTGTCGATGGAAGTGCAGAGCGTATCTTATCGCTCTGGGTGAGTGAAGTTGAGCTCATCGAGGAAGAGGTCAGAGCTGTAGTCGACGGGGAGACAATATTTCTGAGCCAATACGCCCTTCGACTACGCCCGGTACTTGCGGCGCTACTGCAAGGCTCAGGCTATAGAATGTTCGCCAAAGTTCCAGGCGAGTCAAATTCTTCAACAGACATTATTTTACGAATTTTTGAGGAATACGGCTTTGCAGATTTGCTCGAACTTCGACTCATGAGGAGCTACGCGGAACGAACTCAGTGTGTGCAATATGATGAAAACGACTTGAGCTTCGTCGAGCGTCTTCTAGCAGACGAAGGTATCTCTTTTTGGTTTGAGCAAATTGATGGACTCTATAAAATGGTCGTCGCCGATAGCCTAGACCAAGTGAAGCCAATGATAGGTGAGGGGCTTCTTTTCTGCGATCCGTCCGCAAATGTGGCCGACCCTCATTTGTTTGCCCTCGAGCTAGTCGACCAAGTCTGCATAGAAAAGACGCAGGTTGACGAATTTGATGTGCGTCAACCCACACGCATGATCACAGGAGAAGCTGGAGAGACGAGTGGGTGTGGCTATCACTACGATTACCCAGGCCGAGTGTTGAACGATCAGCATGCCCGTGATCGTGCCAAAGTACGCCTAGAGCAGTTAGCTCGGTCCCGGTCCCGGGCAAAGGCTCAAAGTACCAGTCTCCTCGTCCAGCCTGGCGCCACGATGAAGGTCCGGGGCGTGGCTGACGATCTGGACGCTGAGAGTCAGGGTTCCTTCAACGGTACCTACTTCATTTTGTCCGTTGAACACGACTGGCTCTCCCTAGAATCTGATGCGGGGCTCGCTTACAGCAATAGGCTCGCTCTAGCTCAGCCTCATCATTTCGTGCGCCCAAGCATCCCTGTCTGGCCGAGTATCGCCTCAATTGAGCAAGCTACCACTACTGGTTCTGAAGACATCGTCGTCAACGACTTGGGTGAAGTACGATTGAGCTTTCCTTGGGACAGAAGCGGGGTGACAGACGAAAACTCATCCTGGTGGGCAAGGACCTTGCAATTCAATATGGGCGGTAGCATGATGCTACCTCGGGTCGGCTGGGAGGTCCCAGTTATGTACCACAACGGCAACCCCGACCGCCCGGTTGTGATGGGGCGCCTCTACAACCCGAAGACTCCACTGCCTTATTCCCTCCCGGAGCACAAAATGACGACCGCCCTTAAGGGCGAGTCAGTTCCCGGCGGAGGCGCCCACAACGAAATGCGATTTGGCGACACTGCGGGAGACGAACAAGTATTGATCAACGCCGTAAAGGACTATTCTCACTTTGTGGGAGGTGGACGAACCACCAAGATTTCGCAGGAGATGAGCGAATCAACTGGGGAGTCACGTATAGTCAAAGTCCAGACAGAGCAAACAAAAGTCGTCGGTGCAGAGCAAGAGTTAGTCGTCGGAAACGAACTCACCACTGTAGTGAGCGAAACCAGAAAACGCCTAGTGGGAGGACTAGAGTCTTACGATGTCCAAGGGAACATGACGTTGAAGACAGGGATTTACACGGAGGCTATTGGTGGGCTTTACGGTCTACAATGCAATCAGCACAATGCCCTGGTGTTGGGGTCCTACGTGCAAGCCATTGGAGGAAACGCCAACTATGTCTGCGGCTTAGGTTTGGGCGTCACCGTGGCCGGAGGTCGTCTCCACAACGTCGGTGGCTCCCTCAAAATCAAGTGCAAAAAGAAATATGACGAAGTAGTCCTCGGCTCCAAAACACTCAAGACGGGCTCATGCAAGGTCAAAGCTGGTTCGGCGATCAGTAACAGCTGCGCGGGAAGTGCAACCATTGCGATCGGCGGCTCTCTGAAGCTTCACGCCAAAGAAAATGCCATTTTTGAAGCCCAGGAGGATCTTGTTATCGATGTCGGCGAGCTCCTGACGCCCCATGGCTCAATGCGTGGAGGAAAACTCACTTCAAGCAAAGGTAAGCTGAGAGGCTCCGGAAGCGTAGTCTGGAAGGGAGGGTCAGAGATTGAAACAGGGTGATCCTTCTTTGATAGTCGAGGGCTTTTCAGGGGACCTCGAACTTGTCGAGATAACGGGTCATGAAGCCCTGCATACAACCTGGCGATTGCACGCGCGCTGCATTTGCAAGGTGAGTCCAGTAAAATCTCAGTCGGTTTGGGATCTGGTTGGAGCAAGGGCAACTCTGCTATTGCCGTTAGGTCGGGCAGAAGAAGCGAGGACTCTGCACGGTATTCTGGACGACGTACTCTTCGAGGACGAACACTTTGTTTTCACCGTTGTTCCTTCTCTTCAGGTGCACGAAGACGCGCATAACTACCGGGTGCTTGTCGATGTTAGTGCCGACAAATGCGCGTCCGATCTTTTCGAACATGCATGCTACGAGATTGCGAGATGCCTACAGCGGGAGCCACCGGTGCGTCCCCAGCGCGTGCAATTTAGTGAGGGCGGGCTGGGATTTGCCGAACGCTTGTTGGCTGAAGAGGGCATTGTCTGGTTTTTTGACCCTAGCAACTCGAATAAAATTATTCTCGCCGATCACCCTCAAGCTTTTCCCGAGTACGACGGCCTACATCCCCTGGTATTAAGCGACAACTTGTCGGCCAATACTGGAGATACGCCAGGGATCTTCGTCTGGGACGCTCAAGTACGGGTCGCCTCTCGCTCAAAACGCGTCGTTCTCACCGATTGGAACTACAAAACGCCGGGTGTGGATATCTCCGCAACCCATACCACAGAAGCCCAGGACAAGATCGGCATCGCACACCATCATACCCCTTATGGGGATACTGAACGCGGCTCGGAGCTCGCGCAAGTCTATCTGCAAGCACATCACCGAGATGCCAGTGTCTTCTCGGCCTCGATTGCAGCGACTGAACTGGCCCCAGGCTTGGTGATTACGGTAGAACCAGGAGAACGTGCCAATTCGACGTCCTTTCCAGGAAAATGGCTCATCACCCACGTACGCCACCAAGGACGTGCTGTGTTAGGTGGGTGGACTCATCTAATGCACATCAAAGCCGTGCCGGCAGCCAGAGGCTATCGTCCGTCAATTCCTCCCATTCAGCGGGCCGGGGGCGTGCAAACTATGAGAGTTTCCGGTCCAGCCGGCGAAGAAATTCACGTAGACGAGGATGGTCGTGCCTTGGTGAGACACAGGTGGGACAGGGAACACCCGGAGGATGAGTCCGCCTCTGCGTGGCAGCGAGTCGTTCATCCCCCTATGCCCGGCGGAATGCTTTTGCCCCGGGTGGGCTTCGAAGCTCTTACTGCCTTTCGCGGGGCTGCTGGGGACGAGCCTTTTCTCTTGGGGCGCTTAGATAATGGTGCAGCTGTACCGAAGGAGAGTCTCCCAGCAAAGCAAATAGCTTCTAGTTTTGGTAGCCGAAGCACTCCCGGGGGGGGCGGCGAGAACGGCCTTTCTACCGACGATAGTCAGGGAAACGAAGGCATGACGATTACAGCTCAGTACAACTACGACGAGGCGACCGGAAACGATAAAAAGGCAACAGTCGTCGAGCTTGATAAACTTGAAGTAGGCACCAATCGCTCCCTCACAGTCGGGCAAGGGCAAATTGAAGAAGTTGGAACAACCCAGGAGCTCACCGTGGGCGCTCAACGTACATTAAACGTCGGGTCAAATGTCAGCATTCAAGCCACTGACGAAATTGTGGGGGTGGCAGGCGCTCGGTTTTTTAGTGTCGGCGGTGATCGATCTACCGATTGCAATGTGCATGTGCGAACGGTGGCAGGGCTCAAAATTGAGGCATGCGTCGAGTCGGAGTCCCGCAAGGTTATGGGCGGGCTAGTGGTACAAGTCGGAGGCTCATGCTCTGTCAAGACCAAGGCAGGGTATGATCTCAACGTGGCAGGCGTAAGCCATCAAAACGTGGCTGGCCTAAAGTGCATTGGGGCCGAGGAATCAAGCGAAAAGGTGTTAGGAACCCTCAATGAGGAGATTGAGGACGATCTAAATCAGCAAGCCGGTACTTCGATTGTTAGTACGTATAAAAATAATCTGACCCTTGATGTGGGAGGACCCATTCATGCAGAGGGTGCAAACATTATTTTTAAAGCGAAAACAATCACCGTAAAGGCTGGTGGCGTGACAATTAGGCTTGCAGATGGAAAAATCTCAATCGATGGCGATTTGGTTGTGCAATCAGGTGGTACACAGAAGACGGATGTGAGCATCTAATCTAGAGTTGATAGGAAATTGTAATGAAAACTGTAAGAAAGTTAAACGAAGCTGAAGGCTTGATGACATCGCCGCCTGTCGATAACCCATGTCTTATGGGGCCTGGCTTGCACCTCGGTATCATCGAGCTCCTCTCCGAGGATTCCCTCAAAGTACGTCTACTGGCCGGCCGTCGATTGAGCGCGCGTGTCTCCCCTCTCGTTCATTTCCAGTTGGTGCAGGAATGCCTCCGCGATCAAAGACCAATGATTCTCGTTGATTCTGAGCGGGGTGCCGAAGTTGTAGGCGCTCTACAGGTCGCTCCCAGCCTAGCACTCGATCGAGAAGGTAACTTGAATATCAAAGCTCGCACTGTGCGCCTGCAAGGAACCGAGTCGATTCGCCTAGAAGCAGGGCGCAGCGAGCTGCGACTCCATGAAGACGGTCGTACCCGCTTGACTTCTGAGCGTACAGTGATGGACGCCGCGAGCAGCCTTCGCATCTACTCTGCGTCAGTAGAGCTACCTTAATTCGATGTTACCTCGTCTCAACCTGGAAGGAGGAGAAGATGGCTCCTTTGAATTGGATCTGCGTCAGGTCTCGGGAACTGAGGGCATCGGCGCCCCTTTTGAACTCAAGCTTTCAGCTTTTTCGATGGATAAGGTGCTCCCTAAAAAGGTTCTAAATCGTGGAGCTACGGTGGTCTGGGACAGCCCCTTTGGAGCACGAGCGCTAACTGGTGTGGTCACGCAATTCGCTCGAAAGGCAACAGCCGACGCGGGAGTTGGGCGACACTATACCCTGAGATTCGAGCCGAATCTGGTGCGCCTACGCTACGTAAGGCGCTGTAGGATTTTTCAGGATAAAACGATTCCCGATATCATCCGCGAAATAGTGTCTCGGGTAGCAACGGGAAACGAAGAGGTCGTCTTTGATTTGAACGAGGACTATTCGCAGCGTCGCTACTTGGTGCAGTATCAGGAGACAGACCTGAACTTTCTTCATCGTCTTTGTAAAGAGTCAGGTATCTACTACCAGTTCCTCTCCAAGATCGAAGACGGTGAATTCTCTTTTCAAATAGTCTTCAAAGACTGCTCCACCGCCGTTGAAGTTGAGCTGAAGCCTCTAGTCGTCTCCGAATCGGAGTCGACTGAAGCCGCTCCCTGTGTGCGTGGTCTCAGGGTAACGGGTACTCGATGTCCAGGAAAGGTTGTTGTCCGTGCCTATGCACCCGAACAGCCCGCTCACCCCGTGGAGGGGGAGGCGCGGCAAGGAGGCGCGATTGCCGCAGAAGAGAATACCGAAATATACGCTCCCACCGCCTGGATAGCCGACGGAACGGAGGGAAATAGAGAGGCCAAACGCATCTTGAATCGGCGCCGTTACCGAAGCAAACTATTAGGCTTTGAGACGAACCAACCGCTCCTCTGCCCTGGTGTAGCCTTCGAGTGTGAGTCTTCCACCAAGGGCTCTTATCTCCCAGTAGAAGGGATATTCCTTGTATCAGAGTTGAAGCACCACTGGGTGATGGGTGACAGCCGCTATCGAGTCAGTGTGGTGGCTACAGAAAGTAGGCAGCCTCTCGTCTCCCTAGCACGTTGTAGTCGTCCAACAATCGCGGGTTTGCACACTGCCACTGTCACAGGTCATCCGGGTGAAGAAATCGATTCGGACGACATGGGCCGCGTTTATCTTAGCTTTCCTTGGGATCAAAGTGGAAAAAAGGACCATACCAGTAGCTGTCCAGTGCGGGTGGTGCAGCCCAATATGCCTGGTGCTATGCTCATTCCCCGTATCGGCTGGGAGGTATTAGTTGCATTTGAAGAAGGCGATCCCGACCGACCCATTGTGGTGGGGCGAGCCTATAATTCGGCACAGACACCTCCCTATGAGCTGCCAGCTCACAAGAACCTCAGTGTACTCCGCACCTTTACGACTCCCGGAGGAGCAGGAATGAACTCACAACACATGAGTGATACCGCAGGCTCCGAGCATTTTTCATTAAATGCTTCATTCGGTGCATATCTAAACGTAGGAAACAACTACAACTCCACCATTGCTAAGAAGGAAGAGTTGAACTGCAAGAAGCAAGAGAGCCTCGTGGGGGTGAACGAGAAAGTTTCTGTAGCTGACGCTTATACGATACGAGCCACATCCCAGTCCACCCGTGTGGGGGCTATGCACAAGGTATTCGTCGGTGGCAGTGTCGACGCAAAGCTGGACACCGAGACGGTAGTGGTGGGGGGCGCGTTAGTGGAAAAGATTGGAAGCCCCGTCAAAGGTCTGGTCCGCTTGGGACTTCAAGTGCTCATCACTGTTGCCACAATGAAGGTGGGTAAGGTAGTTAGCGCTCGCCTCGAACGATTCGCCCCAGGCAAAGCCTTGTTTAAAAAGGTGGGCCAAAAGGCGACTAGTTTAATCCTCAAGACGGCTGGTGGAGCTGCCACTGGCGCTGTCGCAGGAGCCGCGACGGGAGGCGGGTGGGGTGGGGCGGCTAAGGCGGGTCTTGCACAGGTCGCATCTCTACTCCCTGGAGGAGGGGCGCTCTTAAAAGCAGCAGAAGCGACCGCTGCCCTTCCTCAATCATCCGATTCGGGGGCCCAATCCAGCCTTTACCCTTGGGAGGAAGCCCCCGCCGTGAAAGGCAGCACGGCCGCCGGCGGTGGTGCCGGTGAGGGCGCTGGAGCGACAGGCGCAGCGTCACGTCCCGGACTAGGCCACCGTATCGAAAAGGTTGACAAGGGCGGTTATGTCGAACTCATCGGTGCCCAGCACACGATTATTACCCCCGGAAGCATTGCCTGGGAGTGCACTGGGGCATCCTCTTTTTCTGTCGGCGGGGCCCACGCGGTGGCGGCGAGGGACTGTGGTGTGACCATCGGGGGGAGCTCGACTGAAAAAAGTGCGAGCTATGTTGCGACAATCGAGAAAGACCTGGTGCGCAGCGCTAAAACTTGGACGACCAAAGTCGGGGGGGACGCCATCTCAAGTGCCGGGGCTAAACAATATTATCGGGCCGAAAGAATCACCCTGAAGGGCGCCAAAATGGAGCTAAAAGGGGCCAAGATCGTCTTCAATACAGGTAGTGCCCTCCTTGTGCTCAGTGACTCAGGAATGATCTATCGAGGTGAACTTAGTGTTTCCGGTCAAGTAAAGCAGTCTAAGGCAGGCCATCATCAATGACATGGGGCGGCACTCCACGAGCTGAGACTGAGAAGGTGTCACAAGAAAAGTCGGGATCGCTAGATTTGGCTTGCGAATTAGCAGTCCTAGGAACGGGTCTTGTGACCCCACTAGGTGCAGACGTAAAAGAAACGGTCTTTGCCTACGCGGCAGGGACCTACGAGGTGTCTGCTTCGCCTTACTTAAAAACAGTCGACCCGTTTGGTGATTTAAGCCCTTCGCCCGAAGAAGATCTTCGGGACGAGGACGTCCTGCGTGTTGACGCGCGGTGCTGCCCTTGGTTGGGACATCGGTTGGACCAGCTCAATCGCTTGGTATTGATGGCACAGTCAGCTGCGGGCGAAGCGCTTATGGTTCGGTCACAAGCTGGCACCGGTCCTTTTAGGGGAAAGTTGGCGCTTTTTATAATTGTGGCGCCTCCCCGAGCGGGCTTCGGTGTGCCTGAGCAGACCACGTTAAAAGATACCCTACAAGAAAGGCTTGGCGTCCCCAAGTCTACACTGCACCACGGGGACGTCGCTCTTTACGATTTGTTCAAAGAGGCAACCAAGACTCTGGCCGAAAAGCAAGCAGACGGCGTTCTGATTGTGGCAGTCGATACCCAAATTTCGTTGCATTCCGCTGCCCGTCAAGTTGAAGACCCTCAAAGTAATTGGCTGCCACTGCGGCCACCATTGGGGGAGGGCGCGGGGGCACTACTATTGGTGCATCCCCACCAGTCTCACCAGAAGGGGCAGAGTTTCGCCCATATTACAGGGGCATGCGCAATAGGCGGGCGGGCCAAACTCGACAATGACGAAATCGTGAACGGGCTGCCTCTGACAGGTCTGCTCAGTCGAGTGCGAGAAAAGGGGGTTCATGTAGCCGCCTATGGGCCGCGTGCCTCTTCTGTTCTGAGTAGCCGCGAGTGGGATCTTGCTTTTGCGCGCAACCGCGGCGTCTTAGTTGAGGGCAGTGCAATCACTTCTTTAGAAAGCACAATGGGCGTCCTCGGGGCAGCTACAAGCACAATATCCTTGGCCTACGCTATTGGTGCCTACTTTTGGGGAGCGCTTAACTATGATGGAGTGGCGGAGGATGCGATGGCTCCAATTGTTGTCTGGGGCCTTGGCCATGACAGTCGTCGAGGTATCTTAACGGCCGGTCTAAAGAGAATGCGGAGTGAGCAGGCCGCTGTAGAGTTTGCCAGCAGCCGTGGCCGACCAAAGTCGCATTTTCTTGAAAGCTCTCGGGTTCTCGAACCAGCGCCTGAAAGTAGTATTCCCGTGGTACCAGACTTGGCAATGCTGGTTACCTTTGATCTCGATGGGGGGCATCCAATACCAAAACAAGAGCTTCAAGAAGGTGTGCTCTTTGCAATGTTCGACGAAGCCAAAATGGTCGCAAAGCATCGCGTAGAAAGGCATTTGGAAGAAGGCCCCGGCGAGGATGCGCAGTTCTTCCGACTGCAAGATGCTGCGGCCTCATACGGGCAAGCGAGTCCCCCCCAGCTTCAAAAATGGTGGCGCACTCAACTAGAAGGCGAAGACTCTTATCGAAGTTTCGTGCTTGCGTATACTTGGTCGGCATGGAGTCAAGACGACGCCATGTCGATGCTTCAAAATGACCTCGCCCTCTTACCTGAAGTAGCACGTGAGGATGCCGTTCTCGCGGGTCAGGCTCTCGCCCTCTCGCCTCGGCCTCGGTTGGAGCTTGTAGGAACCATGAGACAATGGGCGGCACACCCTCATCCGGTTGTTTCAGGGACGGCGTTAGCAGCCTTGGGCCACTGCGGTCACTTGGACTCGCAGTACATTGCCTCTGCCCTAGGCGGCGAGCTCAATCCACTAGTCGCTGAGATATTACTTAGGGCGGTTGGGCAGCTTACGGCAGGGTCAGTCTCTTCTTGGCTACCTGTGGTAGAGCGTTGGATCTATAGCGAGGACCCTCGACTAGCGTGGCATGCTGTACGCGCAGCCACCTTACACGGGAGCGATGTCGCGTTGTGGGTCCTGCGCCGGGAAGGGGAGGCTACGGCGGCCCCCTTCGCGTGTCGCCTTGGTTCTCACGCAGCGGAACTCCTCGTGTTGGCCGGAGAAGCTCAAGATGCGTCCTTGCTTGCCAAGTGGGTGCAGAGCGAAACAATGACGCCTGCCTGGCTGAAAAACATCGCATTGTTTGGCAACATACAGGTTTTCGAATTTCTTCTCCGCTATTTGGGGGATGAAGATCTGTCAGAGGATGCAGCCGACGCCTTAGAAATACTATTGGGCCCTCTGGTCGAGCCCCTAGAGCGAGACTCACCAGGCGCTTGGAGAAGAGCAGTAGCTACTCTCAAGTTCGATCCTGCCAAACGGTACCGGCTTGGAAAGTGTTGGGGGCCAGAGCGCCTGAGGGAGGAATTTTCTCTCGGACAACTCAGTACCCTGGACATGGAGTTCCGTTTGGCAGAGTTTCAGCTTCGTCTTGGTCGTGCATTCGTAGATTCTCAACAAAGATGGTGCAAAGACTATTACGTTCATGTGCAACAACTCGTTCAAAGTATTCCCCCTCTCTCCGAAGTGCACCAAGGTACTTGGCTAAAATCGAAATAATCTGATGCCCACCACCTTTAAAGGTCGCCAAATGGCGACGACAGCGAGCAAGCACATGGCGATTATTCCGCCAACGCCCAGCAATATTCCGCCCATGGCCCCTCCGACACCCACTGGCGTTCCTTGCCCATTTCCCCATATGGGCAACACAGGCACAACAGCGAGTCCGTATTCCAAGTTGAAAATCGCCAAGGGTAAAACAACTCTCAAAGGCATGAAGTTCGATGCGGATCCGCCCGCCAATGGTCCCTCACAGCCCGCTCCGATTCATGATTTGGTTACGGGTAAGATGAACAAAAAGATCCACGTATAGAATCATGGCTAAAAAGCTAGACGAGGTGAGAAAGACAGGCGATCCTGCTCAATTGGAGGGGACCGTTCCAACCGTAATAGTGAGCGGTGCCGGTGCGGGTGCGCCGGGTGGAAGCGGAGAAGAAGACGAGGGTAAGGGTAAAAAACGCTCAAGCGATGGCAAGAAAACCGCAAAAGACATTGAGGTGGACACCAAGGTAAAAGATGCGAAAAGTGCCAAGGAAGATGGAACGGGAACTGCGGGAAAAGTACCAGGCTGTACCAAGGCAGGTCACCCTGTGGACGTGCAGCGAGGGGTGGTCATTGACGAGCAAACAGACCTTTCGCTCCCGGGCCTCATTCCCATCGATCTAATTCGTTATTACAATAGTGATATCGATCTAGCCGGCCTCCCTTTCGGGCGCTCGGGATGGTTGCACTCGTACCATCGGACAATTGAGCTCACTTCCGTAGTAGACGACTCCTATCGTGTGCGCAGCGCAGGGGGCGGATGGATAGCGCTCAACGAGCTGACCCAAGGGGTGGTGCACTTCTTTCGCGGGGGGCAGTTAGAGGTGATTCGACGCGATAGTCGTATTGAGATTTATTCACTCAAAACTCGCCAGACCGAGGTATTCGCAAGACTAGAAGAGAGTAAAGATGTCTATTGGTTGACAGAAATCCAAACTCCTCATGGGGGACGGGTTCAGTTAAGTTATTTGGGCACTCAATTGCAGACCGTGCAAGGAACCTGCGGAAGGACCTTGGCATTTACCTGGGACGAAGGTGCTCGTCTGGTGCGCGCTGGGCTTTGTCTGGGTGGTCAGGAATACCGAGCAATACATTACCAATACAACGAGGTGGGCGAACTCGCGGCTGTTAAAAATGCTCTCGGTTTCAGTGACCAGTTTGAATACAACGGTCTGCACAAGATGGTAAAGACCACCCTGAAAAATGGGGTAAGTTTCTACTATCGATATGATCCAGAGACCGGTAAGTGCATTCGGACTTGGGGTGACAATGCCATACATTCTTATGAGTTCTCTCGTGACGAGGAGAAACGAGAGGTTGTAGTTACAGGGACGAACGAACCGCTAGTTTATACCTTCGACGAGAACGGAGAGAGCGTTTCAGAGCGCTCACTTGATGGAAGTGTTGATACGAAACGCGAATATGACCCCGATCAACTACTACTGTCCGAGACGAATGCGGCTGGCGAAACAACTACGTACGAATATGACGATCGCGGTCATTGCACCCAGGTAACCGACACCGCGGGGGCGAAGACACGATGGTTTTTTCGTCACGACCTTTTGGTAAAACGAATCACGCCAGACGGGTTGGAAACGGTTTTTCGTCATGATGGATTTCGGAAAGACTTTTTTGAAGACCATCATGCATCTTGGCAACGTCAAGGCCACGCTGACCATTCGGCACTAGCGGACGGTCCGCAATTTTCGTACCTTGGAGCGCACCTCAATCTGAGCGCCATACATTTCCCCACCGGAGATCATGTCTCTCTTGAGTACGATCAACAAGGTCGGCTAGTTGCCTTGCGGGATTCTAGATGTCTCATAGAAGCCTATGAGTACAGCGAACATCATGAGGTAGTGCGCATCAGTGATGGTCGCGGCGCTAGCTGGCAATTTTCCTATGATGCGCTCGGGCAAGCTATCAAACGTGTGGATTCGCTGGGGGCCACCTCAACGGTAGAATATGATGCAATGGGTCAAGCGCAGCGCGTGCGCTTTCCCGACGGGAGCGAAAGCACGAGTGCCTACGATGCACTGGGAAGTGTAAGCGAATATACAGACCCACTTGGCAGACGCACTGCGCTGCTCTATGGCGGCACGGGTGTACTCACCCAGCAAAAGGCTCCCGACGGCAGCCTTTGGCATTTTGGCTATGACACCGACGAGCGCCTGCGCAAGATAATCAACCCTAGAGCCGAAGTATACGAATTCGCCTACAACCGTGCAGGCCTCGTTGAAGAGGAACTAACCTTTGATGGTAGACGTCTCCACTACACCTATGACGCTGCCCTACGTTTAGCCCGTATCAGTAAGCCTGGCGGCGAGTTTCGTGAATTTTATTATGATAGCGGGAGTCGGCTCATCGCCGAACACAGCAACCACGGGGGACAATTTTTTGAGCGTGACGAGTGGGGGCGTCTTATTGAGGCTACGGTCGAGGACGGTCCCGAGTCCATCAGCGTACGTCTTGAGCGCGACGAATTCGGCCGAGTTATCGCAGAGCATCAGGGAGACAATGAGCTTTATTACAGTTATGATGCGCAGAGTCGACGCGTTTCACGTGAGGTTGCTGGAGAAAAAACCGAATACGAGTACGACGCTCTGGGGGCACTGAAAGGCATCACGCACTTAGGGAGCCGGCTGGAGATCCAGCGAGATATCCTGGGTCGAGAGGTGCGTCGCATCGGAAACAACGGAAAGCTTGCCGTTGATAGTGCCTATGACTTGATGGGGCGGCTCGTCAGTCAGGCGGCCATAGGATCACGGCTAGGGGGCGATCAATGGATTGGAGATGATGGTATTCCCCCCCAAGCAAGCGAGCCGAAAAAAGCTAATTTATTGGCACAAGAGGAAATTACCGCGCCGGAGCCCGCCGGCATGGATGGGTGGCGGGTGCTCAGTCAGCGCCAATATCAATATGACCAAGCGGGTCGTCCTACAAGCATACAAGATAGGACATGGGGAGCAACTTTTTATAAGTATGATAGTTTAGACCAGCTGAAGAGTTCCCATCGTGGTCAGTGGAGTGAGGTTTTTGAGTACGATCCCACAAGTAGCATTACCTCTGCCTTGAGGCATTTGGAGGACCAACGAATTAGCGCAGGGGAACCAGACGAAGAGACGGCCAAAGGTGCCAAGCCTGAGAAGCTCGAGTCCCTAGGGGGTACGTGGCACGTAGATCCCGGAAACATTTTACTGCGCGACGACCGTTTTGAGTATGAGTTAGATGAGAACCATCGGCGTAAGATCAGAACTGATTTGAGCACGGGTACTCGAACCGAATACACATGGGACTGTCGGGACAGACTACGTCAAGTCCAGCGTCCCGATGGGGTGCGTGTACGTTTTTTTTACGACGCCTTTGGCCGACGAGTGCGTAAGGACGTTTGTCCCCCACTACCGACGGAAGAACAAGTTCATGATTTGGTCAAAGAAAAGCTTCTACCCGCGGAGGAGGAGGATAATCGCCGAAGACGTGAAGAAATTGAGGCGTGGGGGGGAGAATCTCCAGATTTAGGACAGGGCAATGGAGAGGGTATTGCTCCTTTGGCGCAAGGCGGTGACTCAGCAGTCTATCCCCCCGATCTGCCATCGTCGATTGAGAAGGCAGAGAAAGAGCTAAGTCTCTATTTGGATAATACCTACGAGGTAAAATACCTCTGGGACGGGGACGAGGTTGCCGGAGAGGTCCATTCAGATAGCGGCCAACGAGTCCATGTGCATAGGCCTGGTACTTTTGTACCGCTCTTGCAGTCTGAAGGCGGCGAGGTCTTTCATGTCATCACCGATCGCTTGGGTACCCCCAAGGAACTAATCGATGGCGCTTCGCGCGTGGCTTGGTCAGCCGCTCATGGTGCTTGGAATAACATCCAAGAGCAATGGTTTGATGACGCAGCTCCTAGGGGACGCAGAGTAAGTTCACCGTTTCGTGGGTTGGGCCAGTATTACGATGCTGAGACTCAGCTAAGTTGCACCAGGTACCGGTATTGGGAGGCGGGGACAGGGCGATGGTTGAGTGCGGATCCTTTGGGGATTTCTGGAGGTTTCAACTTCTTCGGATTCAATGGGTTGCCGACCGTCACCGTTGA
>CAYWLO010000075.1:0-20779 GCA_964459035.1 uncultured Polyangiaceae bacterium
ACCTAATCTATGATCCCCATCGGGACATTCGTCAAGTTATATTGTCACGAGCCCTTAGGTAAGATAAAGCGAGTGGGGTAAAACATACATCTATGCCAGGAGATTGCTGCGAATGCGGCGCGTGTTGTTTTTCGGATTCGGATATGTACGTCGACGTAACGGATACGGACGCCGACAAATGGGGCCCCGAGGCCAAACTCACCGCAAAAAATATCGATGGCAGGCTCTTTTTGAGAATGAAAAACGGACACTGCGCTCAACTTCAGCATCTAGAGGGGGACTGGGTCTGTGGGATTTATTCCCAAAGACCCAAGGCCTGTCACGAGCTCAAGCGAGGTTCTCCGCCTTGCCTCGCAGAACGAGAGCTAAAAAGACTTCAAGCCCATAAGGAATCCAAACGCCTTCTGCGGCTGAACCTCAAGTAAACGACCCAATGCGCCGTACCAATTGGCGGCACCCCAATATGACTGCGCCGGAATCTCTCAGCCCCCTCCTGACCCTACATACCACGAGCTCGCGCTCTTTCTCTCGTTCCGAAATAGAAAAGTGCGTTCTCTTTGACGGAGCAGAACTTTCAACGCTTTGGGGTCTGCTCGATAGATGTCGCACCTTCGATCTCGCTGATCGGGAAGTATTGATAGCTCCTCAAGATCAAATTCGGTGTGTGTTTTTAATGTTAGAGGGGGAATGTTCAGTACATATTGGCACCAAAGAAAGCGAACCCGTAGCGTTGGTTCGAGAAGGCGAAAACGTGGGAGAGTTGAGCCTGATTGATGATAGCCCTCGTTCGGCCTACGTGGTATCCAAAGGAAAAAGCCGTGTCATGGCCATTGGCCCTGAAGCTTTTTGGGGACTGATACATTCTTCTCATGAAGTAACAGTCAACTTACTCTCACTCATGGCCAGACGCCTACGCGGAAACAATAATACCGTAAGTGATAGTCGAAAACTTCAAGCAGAATACAAGCGCCACGCATCGGTCGACGGCCTGACGGGCCTATTTAATCGACGCCGCTTAGACGAGGTCTTGCCACGCTACCTATCTCGTGCAGAATTTGAAGGCAGCTCGCTTTCTGTGGTCATGGTCGACGTGGACCATTTTAAGAAGTTTAATGATAGCTACGGGCATCAAGCCGGAGACCTAGTACTTTTTGAGGTGGGAAAGTTACTCAGGGAGCGCTGTCGCCCGTCTGACTTTGTGGCGCGCTATGGGGGCGAAGAATTTACAGTGGTGCTGCCCGGGGCGCACGCTCACGAAGCACAAGTAGTAGCCGAGCGCCTAAGAGAATCCATCGAAGAACACGTCATCACTCAAGAAAGTGGTCTCCAATTGCCCAGTGTAACTATCTCATTGGGCATTGCCCAAGCCTGCCAAGGCGAACTCATGCCAGCCATCATTGGGCGTGCCGACAAGGCATTGTATCGCGCAAAAGAATCAGGGCGTAACTGCTCAATTATCGCGGTTCAAAACGAGTGACTCTCCCTCTCGCGAGCGGCGAACAAAGTAGAGCGTTCGTTCAGTCTTTTCTTCTCGCTCAATAGAACACTGCCCGGAGCCTCGCTCTAACCAATGACACACGTCAGGACGTTGCTGGTAGACTGAGCAAAGAAATTCCTTAGTCTTGGGGTGATACACAAGTGCTGCGCAATGCCCTTCGCTCATCTTCATGTAGCGTTGCCCCGCTACCTGATGGGTAAGCCGCTCACCGTTGGAGCCAAGGCGCTCGTAGTCAACCTTTGCCACTGTTAGATAAGTATCGCTTTCCGAGAAACAACATACTCCACAACGGGTGCACTCGGGGGTGTTGGAAAGATTCAATCCGCGATTCATAGGACGGTTCATTTTATGCCACCACGACAAATTTTTTGCAATTTGGCGCGACGAGGCAAGTTACCGAAAACACCCTAGTCCTACTTTCGTACAGCAAGGCTGCTAATTTGCATTCATACTGGGAAGTATCGAGAAATTACAACCCTCGATCGGGGGAGATGTCTTTACATTTCGACACAATGGCATCCAATTACAGTGGACCTACGTGGAACTCGCACTTCGTTTTGAACGGCGCTCCCTGAGCGACTCACCCTTCTTGATGAAGTGAAAATGTTCACTCCCAATAGGAAGAAATTAGACAAGTCATGCGCACCTCACAATTGGACTCTCCCGGCGATCGCTACCTTTCTTTGTGCATACAATATGCCTTAGACGAAGGTTGGCTCAGTGCCTCCGACCTTTTCCAGGAGTTTCCTCCACAGACCCTGATGAGCGCTCTGGAGCCCGCCCCCGAGTTGCGTTCTAACTTATTGATCGAAGCTGCAGGAGTCCACGCCCGCATCGCTCCCAAGAAATCCACCGGAGCGGCTGCAGAAGACTTGCAGATTGCACTCGATGAAGGAGTTTGCACTGCGGAAAATATTTTGGCTCTCGTCCCAGTCGACGAACAAGTTCGTTATTTAGAGCGAGACGCGCTCTGGCAACTACTCATTCGCGACCAGTTCTGGCTGACGGACGCAGACAAAGAGCAAGCTCGAATGTTGGATATGATAGAGTCAGGTCTAGAGCAAGAATTGATAGATTTGCCGCGACTTGTTCGCGCAGTCACTCCAGAACAAATGGCCGAAGACTTTCCTCGCGATTTGATGAATCGGGCCTTTACCGTAGCGCTACACAGCGGCCTCGACGGCACCGCCTTCGGAGCATCCCTCTTTAAAGACACTGTCGAGCTATCGGAGTGGCTACAGCACATCTCTCTTTCTCATTTTTGGGAAAATGTAATTCGTTCCGAAATTGCCGCGAGTGCTGGCTTGGTTTCCCTCGATAACCTGAAGCCCGGAGCCGCTGCGGGCGGCGGCGCTCAAGCCAGTAGCCACACCGAGTCAAACAAACACTCTTCCAAAAAGAAGAAGAACAAGAAAGAGTCTCAGGCTGAGAAAAAGAGTGCGGCTGAGGTGCAGGCCCGCAAACGCGCAATCGACAAGTTAAAATCTGTCGACCGACTTCCAGCGAACGTCGACACGCTGCGCTCTCCCGTCCTACTTGGGATGGAGTCGATGTACGACGAGTTGTTGAAGGCCACCACTGACGAGGCCCGCGAGGAATGTGTCGTCGAAGCCTTTCCCAACCCCTCAATGCTTCATGAGGCTCTTTTGACCATAGCTGTGACGCTCGATCCTCGTTTGACCGAGGAGTCCCTCAAGGAGCGCGGGGCCGATACCTCGGCGTTGATCCAACTGGTACTCTTCGAAGAGCGACGACGTACTAACCGTTCGACCGGAGCAACTCCCTCATCTCCCCCTCCAGCCCCCTTGGGCGATTCCTCTGCTCCTCCGCCAGTCTCGGTGATTGCTGCAAAGTCGCCTTCTCTTCCGCCTCCGCTCCCCCAACAGGTGCGCAGGGCCTCCACCCCTCCTCCACCTCTTCCCAATCAGGCCAGGGGACGCGGTAGATAGCCCAACATACAGAGGTCCCACCAATGGTCGGGGCCTTTTTTGCAAAAATGGGGCGTCTTACGGAACAATCGGCTATCTCTTCGCGTAGAGAGATAAAGACCTCCGCTCACGCTTTCAGCTCACCTCATTCGGGCTAGCGCGACACGATGGCGCACCGCCGAAAGAGATATCTCATAGATGAATGCACGACACACTCCCCTGATGAGAACTCCCAAGCGAGCTGGTATCGCCTTCTTTCTTCTCCTCACGCTGGCTGTAGCTACGGCTCTTGCAGGCAATTATAGCTACAAGGCATCCCATATTACATCGAAATCCCCTCAAGCGGTTTGGAGCATTCTGACAGCCTACGGCGATATTTGTGACAGAGGCTGTAAATATAGACGGCCCGATCTTGTTGTCGTGAAACGTCTGCGCCACAAAAATTCAAAGAGTAGCTGGTACACTTGGTCCCACGTAAGTTCTACTTTGAAAGAGGTCACCTATTTTACTCACGTGACTATCAAACGCGGAAACGACGGCAACTTGGTCGCCAATAACCGCCAGCTGAGCAAAAAAGACAAGAATCTAATTGAAAAATTAGAGAAGAAGACTGGCCTGCGCCACGCCCCAGCATTTGACACCGGTAATACCCAGACCACGACCTCAACTGCTTCGGGTGGAAAAACCAGGGTCACAATGCACGTGACACTCTCAGCAAGTGGTTTCTTGGCACTTTGGGAAGGTAAAATTCGCAAAAACATGAAGTCGAGCATTCAGCGTACTTTCGGCAATATCGGAAAATGAACGCTCGGGGGTGAAAGTTCGCCAACCTGCCTACTTGTCTCGACGAACCATTGGCCTTGTCCTAGCGTCGGTGGGTGTGGCCAATTCTGATCCGTATCGGTGACTATGAAATCGGGACTTTTGGAGTCCTTCTTGGACTGGCGGTACTCACAGGCTTGTGGGTTGCTCGGCGTTTAGGAGTTCGAGACGGCCTTGCGCCGCAAGCGGTGAACGACGTCGGGTTAGCTACTTTGTTGGCCGCCCTACTCTTCTCGAAGCTGCTTGGGCTCTCGGTGGACTGGCTCAGCGGTATTCCCATCACTTGGGGCGAACTCCGCAATGCCGGAGCCGTCCATGGTGGAGTTTTCGGAGGGCTCATTACCGCCGCTCTCCTTGCTCGTCGCTTCGGGCTTCCTCTAGACAAGCTTCTCGACGCCTATCTACCCGCGGGCGCCCTAGGGCAAGCGATTGGGCGATTGGGGTGTCTGGCTGCTGGTTGCTGTTTTGGCACTCACTCGAAGGAAGCATGGGCCGTGACATTCAGTCATCCCCAGGCATTGGTTCTAGGCGGTGTGCCCCTGCATGTGGCCGTGCATCCAGTACAACTCTATGACGCACTCGCGCATCTACTCATTTTTGGGGCGCTCGTGGCTCTGCACAAAAAAAACATCCTGGTAGGACGTCTTTTTGGACTTTGGTGCATTTTAGAAGGAGTCACGCGATTTTCTATCGAAACGTTTCGCGGCGACTTAGGTCGAGGTGTCTGGTTCGATATTTCTTGGTTGAGCACCGGGAGAATCACCGCCCTTACACTCATCGCCGTAGGCATTCTTTTCGTCTTGATTCAGCAAAGACGACGCCTGACAGACTCTCTTTCGACTAGCCCAAAGCCAAAGCAGGATGATACGAATTAGTTCACCCTGCCTTGCCTCAGCGCAATCTACTTGGAGCGTCCAGAAAAGTGCGTGGAGCCAGCAAGGCTGACAGCGAACTCCCGCAAGGTGATGTCACCGCTCACAGCCAAGGCACGTGACTTCTCCGAAAGACAATTTTGACCGCCTCCACCAGAAAGCATGTAGGTGGACATCAAGCCGGTCAGACAGTTTTCGATGACATCGTATTTGTCTACCAACTGAGCAGTCTCTTCTAGACCACTCAGCTCGACCGAATCAGCCCCGGGAATATTTACAGTTGCGACTGTATCGAGCGGTTCGCCGTCTTCGTCCGCTCGGTACCGTCCGGTTTCGTCGAATTGCTCAAATGTGAACCCATAAGGATCGAAAACGCGATGACACGACGCGCATTCACCCACGCCATGGTGCAACTCGTACTTTTGACGGGTCGTTTTTGCAGTTTCAACACCTTTTGCCTCTGCAAGCGACGGTACTTTTGCAGGAGGTTTCGGGCGATCGACGCACAAGAAACTCTCCATAAAACGTAGGCCCCTCAAGGTGGGAGAGGTCTCGTCCTGGTGGGCAGTCGAGGCCAAAAGCGAAGCTTGAGCAAGAATGCCAACGCCCTTGTCGACGGGGCGCTTAGTGGTCACAAATTCTGCCTGAGCATTTTCGTCCCCGTAACCGTAAAATTTTGCGAGAGCCCCATTGAGACGAGTAGAGTCAGAGAGCATCATTGATTGAATCGTTCCTCCGTCAAACATTTGATCGCTAAGAAAAATATCCGTTTCTTCGACTAGCAAAGGAGATATCTCGGAGGCAAAAGACTCAAGAGTCGCCCGTGATTGGTTGATTATACGAGCGTAACCGAGCCATTCACGAAAAAACTTAAAGATGCTTGCACGGTTCTCTGGCTCGTCGAGCAGCTGATTCGCTAGGGCCTGGAGAGACTCGG
This sequence comes from uncultured Polyangiaceae bacterium, assembly GCA_964459035.1. GTDB lineage: Bacteria > Myxococcota_A > Polyangia > Polyangiales > Polyangiaceae > NIC37A-2. The sequence goes on from CAYWLO010000075.1 coordinate 6,058, forward strand.
CCCCTTTCAACTCACCGGCTTTGGCTTTTTCCAATAGTTCGGGCGAGGGAGTTGTCCCGCTATAAGTATAGGCAAGGTTGGTTGCTACCTCATATTGGGTCAAATCTTTCCCGCCCGACTTGAGATCGCCAATTTCCGATCGATAAAACGCATGGGGCGATTGCAACATGGCGCTGAGCATCCAGCGAATCCCCGTTGGGTAGTCGGACTTCGCAGAAATTGAGCCCTGCAGCTCAACGTAGCGCTGTACTTCTCCTTGGCTTAAAGGACGACGAAATAGCCGTAAGCCATAGCGGTTGATGAACTCTTCGGTGCAAGAGGCGTCCGCAGTCCCGACTGAACAAGGGAGCGCCTTCTCCAAATTCGCCTTTGCCGCGACGAGAGCAGAAAGGCTCTCGGCAGTGTCGAGCATATTTTTGAATGTGGGCCCATTGACCACGAGCACTTTTGCGTCGGTGCTGAAGCCAATAACCGACACGGGATCTTGCGTCAGTTCAACGCCTTTCCAGTCGGCTACCACCTCCGGAAAAATATCTTCTAACGTATTCTGTAGCTCGTCTTTTTGCAGTCGGCGCAACAGCCGAGAGCCCACGTTGGAAGATTCACAGGTTGCGACAAGTCCCCGTCGGGACCCGCTTGGACAACTCACCCCGACACAATCACTCAGGCTCTTCTCTTCGCTATCTACGGTGATGAGTGAGTTTTCGTTGTTACCATCAGTAGAGTTACCGTCTCCGTTCTTTCCATCTGAAGAGTTTTCGTTGTCATTGGGGCCAAGACTTCCGGCGCCACAACCGCTCAGGCAAACGGATGCAACCAGAAGTGCGCCTAGACTCAACTGGCTTTGCAAGCGATTCATGCGAGCACCTCCTGAATGGGACTGACACTCTTGCCACCAATATCGGATATCTGCACTCCCATCGCGTGGGCGACAGTAGCTAAGAGGTCTCGATGGTCAGCGCCGGGTACATAGACGGATTGACCACCTTTGATGGTCCCGCCCCCCTTTCCTATCAACAAGGTCGGAATGTAGACTTCGCGCGGCCCCCCAGCGACGTCCCAAACATCCTTATTGTAATCTGAAGTATGATTGGAGCCATCCACAATCTCACTCATGGTCATCACGACTGTATTGTCGAGCACCTTGCGACCAGGGTCGGCCGGATCATCTGCGTCCAATACTGAAATAAACTTTTCGACGAGCTTCGTGTAAAACCACTTTTGGGCAGTGGCGAATTCTGCCAATTGGGTCTCGTTTTCTTTACCTGTATGAGAAAGAGGGTCGTGGTGATTTTTTGCAATGCCGGGACCACCAGGGAAATCCATCATGACTTGGCCATTCGCATACAAGTTTTGCATCGTCACGATTCGAGAAGTGCCGCAAAGCATTGAATAGGCTGCCGCCTCCAAGTGTCCTTCAACGACCGCTGTAAGATTTGCCACATCGTAGGGGTCTTTGCCTTTCATCGACTCAGCGCTTGCCAGCGCGGGACGCTCCTTGCAAGAGATTACCCCTACCCCACCGCCACCTTCTGCGGCTGCCCGAAATCCTCTCAACGACTCCAGGTGAATGTTGAGCTTATTTGCTTCGCCGGTGAGATCGCTGAGCTCACTCTGCATCGTTTCCAGCTCACCCTCGGTCAGAGCCAGCGCCTGATTGCGAAACTCAACATCGCTCATATCAGTGGTAGGAGGCGGTGCCCCGCCAGCAGTCAGTCCTGGAAATAGCTCGTCTAAGGCGTCCGCGGGGTTTGCAATGGGGTCAACCCAGCCCCCATGCTTGATCAGCTGAGCGTCCGAGCCCGCCCCAGGAGGATTGGCGTAGGCGCCCAACACATGAGACGTAGTTTTTAGCTGCTTTGCGATTTCGTAGTCGATCGAATTCGAACTCTCCGTCCCGGTAAAAGACGAACGAATAGCTGCATGGTTTGTTGATGTCTTGATACCAACGCCGCGCATCACGGTGACGTACTCGCGATAGGGCTCCAAGGCCGAGAGAATACCTACACCACTTTTTGAGAAATTCATCTCGCCACCCACCTCCCAATGAGCCAAGGGCAAACCGTGAGGCACATAAAAGAGAAAGAGCCTGGTGGGGCGCTTCATGTCTTGCGCCGTTGCTAGGCGAGACATTTTTATTGCTAACGGCGCGGCAATACCGAGCCCCAACGCTTTAAGTAGTACTCTTCGTTGAAGAGTTTTTTTGAGAAAAGCGTGCCGAGATGTAAGTAGACTCATGATAAAAGAGTGAGCATAGCAACGAAAGTGGGGGGGACGCGCAAACCGCCCAATCAAGAGAGGCTACGCGGGGACCCCCTTAATCTGACCCATTTATTCCCTGAGGCAAATGTACGCTCATGTCAGCTCCGGTTTTAAAACCAGAGAATTACGTGAATTATTTCATCTATAGTTCACTCATCTACCCTCACTACAATGAGGAGATGAGGCGCGAGTAGTCATATCGACGTCTTCGGCTCGATTTGTAGCCACCTTTAGATGATTTAGCCGTGAAAAATAGCATAAGCTCAACAAGAATGACTAGCTAGCTCTTGAAAAAGCGAGCTAGCTTTCGAGATCTCCAAAAAACTAGAAATTGTTTATCGATTTTTCAAGGAGCTGCACCGTCGCGTATCCATGCCTCTATGTCGGCAAGCTCATCTTTTGACAATTCGGTAGTGCCAGCAAGAGGATCGATGGGCATTCCTTTTCCGACAATTGAAGGATCGTTGATCAACTTGAGATAAAGGTAGCTCTGGGTTGGATCCCCTGCAGAGATAAAGAGTCGCCCCTCTTTATCTGTTGGCGAAGCCGTTGCTAGCAACGAATCAAGTACCTCCTCACCCACCAAGACGAGTCCTCCTAAGGCTCGCTCTTCGGAGTGGCATCCTCCGCAATTTGCCTCAAGTAGCGGCGAAACTCGATCCGACCAATTTTTTCCAGCCCCCTCAATTTGAAGGGCCTCATGAGTCTTAGGCTCAGCGTAGCTACAGTTCTTATAATCGATGTCCGAGGCCAAATTAAGGACACCATTCTCCGGAATGCCCTCAATGAAACAAAAGAGGGAGATCATCTCGGCAACAGAAAAGGGCGGATTAGCAAGGGGCATGCGCGTTCCAGGGACCGATTTTCCTTGCATATGGCCCCGCAATCTTGCAACCAAATAGCTCGTTTCAGGATCGCCCGGCTCAATCAAAGAAAGTGCCCCGGTCATTTTTCCGTCGTCATCGGGACGAGCACCAAAGACGCCATTGCGATTCATATCCCCTTGAGAGATACCAGAAGTGACCAGCCCATTGGCCACCTCACGACGATAATTGGGGACTTCGGCAAGGAGTTGCCTGCCGTCGTCTGACAAATGCCAACGGCCAGAATAAGTTGCGAAGCCGAGTACCTCGACGTCCCCGGCGCTCACGAAGGATCTTTCGAAGTTCGCGGTTTTGTAAGAGTTGCGAAATTCGTTGGTGTCTATCGTATCTCCCAGATAAATATGTAACCCCGGCCTCTCGCTCAACTCGCCTTCTTCAGAATATTCACCCGGTACTACCTCTAACCAACCTATCTCGTAAGTGCCGTCGACACCACTTAAGCGAATCCTATCTCCCGGTCGCTCACAGCGATCGAAAATGCCTTCAGGCGTTCCCGATTGCACATTGCAGGGGGCTCCAATGACGCCCAAAAAATTCGAGGGGGACCGCAAATCGGGATACTCTTTGCGATTGTGACAGACTCCGCCAAGTGGTCCGCAAGAGCGCAATATCACTTCGGAATGCAATGCCGAACCGGTGGGCAAACGTCTTTGCGCTTCGTTTACCGCGCTATTGTCCCCGGCATATGCCTCGGCGCTCGTAGGCTCTGTAAGAAAACTTGGACCGCCCTCACCCCATTGCAATCCATCCGGTGGCGAGCTTGTAAGATCGGGCGGCGGAGCCTTGGAAGAGCACGCTAACGCAGAGAAAACACCTACTCCTGAAAGGAAAACAAGCGCGCCCGTCGATCGAGAGGACAAAAGCGCCATCAGCTGGTCTCTCTCAGTAAATCGGGAACCAAATCGTCGGCGGGAAAGAATGATTGAGGATCACACCCCAAGCCATCCATCAAAGTGTTGAAAACTGAACGGTAGGAATGAACCTTGCCATCGGCCTTCAGGTCCTCCTTACCCGTGCTAGCCCCCACGATGCGCCCCCCTTCGACGGGCCCTCCAAAAAACGGCATCGACATCCAACGCGTGCTGTTGTCGCCATTGTGATCACTACCACCTGCGGAGTTGAAGCGATTGCCGCGAGCTGTACGTGAAAACTCGCTCCCGAGCACCACAACAGTATGGTCCCAATAAGTGCCGCCATCGGGATGGGCCATGCGCGGTAACACAGCAAACAGAGAGCTAATCATGCGATTCAGACGCTCAATGGCCCCCGGTAAGTTCGTCTCCTCACCCGAATGGTAGTCGTACCCCCCTTGGTCCAAGTAAACGGCGGGCGTTCCATAGTGAAAAAGACGCAGAGCCAAGCGCAGGTTTCTCGCCTCGCGTGAGTTTCCAAAAATTGTTTCTAGCTCTGCATTGGATATGCCGTCGAACTTTTCATCTGAGCCATTTCCAATTTTTAGAGGCTCTCCGGCAAAAATATCTGAATATGCCTTGGTCGCGGCTCTTGTCTGCATGTACGCGTCCACCCGACCCCGGAGAGCTGGATGTTGACGATTGCGCATACGCTCGTCGGTCTCTTTTACCATCGCCTCAGCCCAGTCGGGACCGCCCTTTCCGGCACTCGCGAACCGTTCAAAACCGGCCCCGCTCAAAATGGGTGGACGATGAGAGGCGAACTCTCCCAAGCCTCGTGCCATTCCCGCGCTGCCCATCACAAATGCGGGTAGCAACAATTCACGGGCTTCAATTGCAGCCGCGTAGCGGTCCTGAAGCCCAAACATCAGGCGTGTAAAGAGCCCCGCTTCGCCCCCTACATAACCAGTCAAGTAACGCTCTAGCCCAGTGCCATGGGCCCCATCGGCTCCACCTGCCAGAGGCTCGTGATCGACCGTTGGCATGACGGAAATCTGAGAAGCAAGCTCGTGCACTGGCTTCATTCCCGCGGCGGCACCACCGGCTTCTTCCAAATAGCTGGAAGCCATCAGCAGACGGCTCACACCCCAATCGACGCCTTCTGGTACTCCGGTAGCTACCCCATAGGGATTAAACGCTGAGGCGACATCAGCGTTGAACGCACAAGGAAATCGAAACCCTCCGCCTAGGCGGATATAAATCAAGTGCTTGATTGAGCCTCGCCCAGCTCCCGCCGCGGCAGCGGTCTTGGGAACCCAAATATGAGGAAAGCCGAGCCCTGCGCCCAAGGCTAGCCCGCCTGCCAAAATCTTTCTACGAGGGACTGCAAACGATGACTTCATGGGGTCTTTATCATTCTTCATCATATGTCCGATCAGTAAAAGAGCATTTCGCTGCTTGATAGAAGTGCATAACATGCCGATCGCGCGAAGTTTTCGGCGTCGCAGGGTGCTGGTTGACAAGCAAGAGCGGCCTTGCTCGCCATACTCATTTCGTCAGGAACGGATTGGCGAGAAAAGAATTTGCGAACCTGGTATTCGACAATTTCCTCGCCTAGCTTTTCCGTCAACTCTTGGGAGCCTTTCACTCCCTCAGGCAAGAGCTGAGACGTCGCGGCTCCCCCATCATTCTCTGCACGACATAGATTGGCGACAAATGCCTCCTGAGTTGCCGTACTCAAAATACCAACTGCAGTGAAGCGGCCCGAGACTTGATTGTCAGGACACCCGCCCAAAGTTTGGGCAAAGTTGGCATAGCTAGAATCAACCTGCAGATTGCTCCCGCTATCGTCTAAGGTCCAACGAGAGGCCGCTATTACCTCAAAACCGATGGGTGAATCCTCCAAAAGTTGATTCGCCTCGGGAATTCGATGGTCACAGGCGCCCTGAGGGACCCCCAAAACTCCACCAATTGAGTCAATCCACATCTCAGCGTCGGTTTGACGAAAGGGACCATATGTCCACGGCGGTGCATCGGCATCCGCTGTACAGTCCTTACCCGAACACTCGGTCGATTGCAGGTAGAGCTGTGAAGTAACCACCGCATAGTGGGCGGCGCGTAAGTCTCCTCCGTGCTGGAGCACATACTCCACAAGCTTTTGGGTAATACTGGATGTATATTTTGAAAGATCGTATCCTAAGTAATCGATAAGAACTTGTTCTACAGCATGCTCCCAAACGACAGGCCATGTCCCGATAATTCGCCCAGGTGTTTGTAGCAACTTCCACTCGTCTTCAGTGAGATTCTCGCTCCAGGTGTCTTTGTCTCCGTCGTCATCGATTGCGCGATAGTCTGGTTTGAGAACGACCCGATTGCGACCCCAGAGAGTACTAGTACACGCTCCTGCAGTGTCCTCGTCCACTTCACCCCATTCGTCGATACAGGCATGGCGAATGAATGCGTCCGGCACTCGAATACCCAGCTCTGGATGATCGAAATAACCATTGAACCAAAGGGAATAGAGCTTAGACATGTCTGCCCGCTCGTTTTCGAAGGGTGGGCGCCCTACAAATAAGTTAAAGAGCGCGTCTGCTCGGTCGCTCGCGTTGGCGTAACGCCGCGTCAACACCGGATGGGCACTCACCACTTCGATGAAGTGGTCGTACCGTAGTTGGCCGCGATACAATTTACCGACCAGAATATCGGCGTCATAAATGCGTTCTAGGTTGACCGCCACGTTGTTGTAACGCAGGCGATCGGCCCAGCGACGCTGATTCTGAAAGACAAATGCTTCGCTCTCAATCAATTCTTCTACAATATTCGAAACAGGAGCGCCTAAGCAGTCCTTTTCGATTTCTTCGTAAGTGGGAAAACGCCCTCTCAAATCGATATAGAGGCGCCGACACGCCTGAGTCGCATTCACCGGACGCGTATCAAGACCCGCTCCCCACAAATAAGGGCAAATTGCCTCGTCGACAGGGTTATCAAAAGGCTGAGCCTCACAATAAGCTCGACAATCCGCGTCACACTCTTTCCAGTCGCCTTTACCGGTGATCGGACGAGGCTGCACATCGGGACTTGTACCACCCGCGAATGTAGTATTGAGCGGTTTGTCCAACCCCACATAGTCCGCAGGGCCGCGGGCAGGATCTTGAGGTACAAACTCGTACTCCTCGGAGCAAGCCAGAAAAGAAAGAGTTGATGCCGAACCCATCAAGGACAATCCAAGGACGCGCAATAATTTCATGAAGCACACTCTTTCGGTGACGATACGGGAGGGTAGAATATGCAAACCAAACAATTTGCACGCAGCGTAGTTTTGCCCCTCATAGAGACAAGTATAGCTAGTGTTCTTTTATATGCGCAATGTAGGTCTTCGACGTACAATAATCTCTTCGAAAACATGTATTCACATACATATGTAGGAAACACCTCGCGCGAAACGAATCTTCGTCGGTCCCCCTTGGGTCCTTGGGGTTCTCATGACTATAATGCACCCATGATTTTCAGTTCGGTCCCTCTGGCAGCGCCCTTTACTTCGTCCAGCTCGTTTCTGCGCCGCTTCGCTTCGCCCCCTTTCTCTCTGCGAACCCTGGGTATTTTAAGCGTACTGCTCGCCACTTTGACTCTTAGCGCTCCTAGCCGGGCAGCTAAATCAGGTGACGAAAAGAAAGGCTCTCCCAAGAAGGACGATGTCACAGAATCCTCTAACAAGACTGAGCCCGCCTCAGGCGATGTAGCTTCCGAAGAAATCGGCGCGACTGCGACCGGAGCAGGCGCGGCCACCGGAGCTAGCGCCGCAATTGTTCCAGGCGGCCCTGGCAATACTATTGTCTTTTTCGAAGTAGGGCTACGCGCTGATTTAGGAACTTTTAAGCAAACCTCGGAGGTAGGTCGAAGGGTCGACGAAGGGATCACCGACGTAAAGTCTCTAGGACCAATGTTTCATTTTGGCGCGCTGGCACGCATCTCCGATAGATTTCGAGTTGGCGGGGCCTTTGGATATGGCATGAACTACAAGTTGGTGGAGCGTCCAACAGCTGCGGAAAAAGACAATGACAATTTCGAGCCTGATGAGTTTCGTTTCGGTCAGCTTCTAACTCTTGACGCTCGACTCGAGTTTGCCCAACCTCTGACGCCCAAGATATTCCTAACGGTAACCCCCCGCCTTGGAGTCTCCGTTATTCAAGTGGGAGAAGACCTTCGAGAGGTCACCGACGAGTTGGAAGGCTCCCACAACATCTCAAAACCTCGTTTAGGGTTTCTTGGGGGTGCTGATCTGGGAATGCGCTACCAATTCACCCCTTGGTTTGGTTTACGGGGTACCTTCGGTTACGCGTTTTCCGCACAATCCTATCTCAACGCAACCCGCAGCGGCGACACTCTCGACTCAGACCGCTCCTGGAGTTCGAGCGTTTCTCGCCTTTCTGGAAACATAGCAAGCGAGGTGAGTTTTTGATGAAATATTCAAAAAAGAGGACAGCCCGGAGCCGCCTTCCACTTCTATTTCTTCTCTCAACTCTCTCTGTGGCAACCCTGCCCAGCGCCTGCTCGAAACGCGAAGACGTTTTGAGAAACTGTGACGTACCGGCCCTTTTTCAGAGTTCCTGTGATGGCTCAGGCTGTCACGGCGCCGAATCGAACGCTGCTTCCCTCGACCTGGTTTCGCCAGGAGTGGCTCAGCGGCTTTTTCATATCCCTGGAACCAAGTCCTGCAACGAGCAAAAACTCATCGTTCCCGGCCGCCCCGAGGACTCGTTACTCTACCTTAAGGTAACCGCCGACAAGCCAACGTGTGGTGCAAAAATGCCCGTCGGTCGCGACTTAAGCGGGTCCGAAATTGCGTGTCTGAAAGACTATATCCAACGGGCAGGGACCGACACCGACGCACAAAAATGCGAGACCTGCGACACGATTCTCTGTGTAGATTTTGATCGCGACGCCAGGCATTGCGGGGGCTGTGACCAACCTTGCGGCGCCGGAATGATCTGCGGCGCCGGTACCTGCCTCAATCCTTGCGCCGAAAACGAATTACTTTGCGGGGCCAGTTGCGTCGTCATTGAGGGGGATTCGGACAATTGCGGAGCCTGCGGACATCGCTGTGGTCCCGGCTCAACGTGTTCCAACGGTGCGTGTACTTGCGCATCGACAAATTCTGGAGCAGGCGGCAACGGTGGCTCATCGAGCGCCCCCGAGGCCCCGAGCTTTCGCGACGATATTCTTCCCATCCTCAGTTCCTCTTGCTCGGGCTCTAGCTGCCACACAGGAGACGAGCGCTCGGCCCCTCTAGCCCTCGATCCGGATAAAGCATATGCGCAAATACTTCAAGTTAAGTCGGAGAGCTGCGGCACAAAAAGCTTTATAGTTCCCAACAACCCCGACAAAAGTTACCTGATCGACAAATTGATGGGAGGGGATCTCTGCGATGGCGGACAAATGCCCCTTGGTCAAAAAGAGCTCCCAGGCGCAAGCATACAAACCTTCGTCAATTGGATCTGCACTGGAGCCCCGGACAACTAATTTTGAAACCAGGCGATCATCCCGACTTCTTTCAATTTCCCGCTCCAGCAGGGCGGTCCAGAGAAAGCACTGTTCGCATCGATGCGTTGGGTCGTTTCTGGCACGATGGCCAACAGGTAGAACATGATGGAATGAATCGCGCGTTCTCGAACTGGGTTAACCTCCACCCCGATGATGGGCGCTTCATTCTTGAAAACGGATACGACTGGACCTACTTCAACGTAGACGATGCTCCGTTTTTTGTTAGGACTCTCTCCATTCGCTCGGACGTAAATGTCCCAGAAAATTCGGTCATTTCTATTCTCCTCTCGGACGGTTTAGAGGAGGATCTGAAATTGAGCACAGTGCGCGAGGGTTCCGGTGACGCCCTCTATTGTAGGGTCAAGAATGATAAGTTCGAGGCAAAGTTCACCCCGGTGGCTCAAGTTGCTCTCGCGCCATTGCTCCGCGAAACCCCTCAAGGTGAGGTCCTGATTGTTCACCAAGGAAAAGAGTACGTGATTTCTCCTCGATAAAATGACGTTTATGAGCAATTTTTTGCTATTTTGTTAATTTTTCTTCTGTACCTTGCGCTCAATTCGCCTCTCAGCCACTAAAAGGCCATGAGCACCCCCGTCGAGGCCCAGCCTACCCCAGAAAACGTAACCTCGGACGAAGAGTTGATGGCGAGCTTATCTCCTACCCAGCGGGAACACCTCGCTGGATATATCGACGCCTTACTCATCGCTAACGCGCAGTTTAATCTCACTGCGGTGCGCGACCGACAAGAGGCATGGAATCGTCATGTCGTAGAAAGTCTGCGCCTTACCCCGCTGATTCAATCCCCTAGAAACCTATTGGACGTCGGCTCGGGTGGAGGACTTCCAGGAATGATCTTGGCTATCTCACGTCCAGACATTCTAGTCTCGCTCTTAGAAGCCACCGCGAAGAAAGCGAAGTTTCTAGAAGAAACGTCCAAGAGTTTGGGGCTGAAAAACGTAAATGTCATCTGCGAACGGGCAGAAATTGCCGGTGCTCCCACATCTAGGTGGCGTGAGAACTTTGAAGTGGTCACGGCGCGGGCCGTGGCCCCCCTGCGCACCCTACTTGAACTCACCCTGCCCTTCTTAAAGATCAATGGCACCCTCATGGCTATAAAAGGTCAAAAGGCCGAACTCGAACTCGCCGAAGCGGATAATGCCCAGAAACGTCTTCATAGCAGGCTGCTCAAGAGTGTTCGTCAACCCTCGGCGACTGTACTCCTTATCACAAAAGACATGCAGACTTCGAAAACCTACCCGCGGAGGTCAGGTGAGCCCAAACACAACCCTCTTTAGTCTCCCCTCAGCTCTCGTCGGGACAATTCTGCTGCATCCAACGAAGGCGGCGCCCCATCGGTCATTTCGCTCGATTCCCCTGCGCTGAGGTCCAAGCCCCCGCCCCTCAGGCTCCAACCGCGCATCATGAGCAATGACGGGATGGTTCCAATGAGGCTGGGGGCCAACTGGGCCACCAAGAACAAATTGAACACGTCAGCTCCAGCGCTTAGCCCAATGAGAGAAAAAAGTTTCTCAAAAGCTAAGTGACCCACCCCCACACCGGCGACAGAAATAGGCAAGGCTATTGTCAGAAGGCCCAGGGGGAAAACCATAGCCACCTGGGCGAACGTTGCATCGACATTACCCAACTGTCGAGAAACAAAGAGGAAGTATGAGATATTTCCTAAATGCATCACAAAAGAAACGGCAAGAGCCTTGGATATCGTCTTTTTCTCCCGCAGAATCAGAAAGATTACGTCATTCATCGAGGCCAAAAGTTCTCCAACTTTTCCCCTCAAGCTCCTTCTGGGAAAGTTCGCTTCCGACGAACTATGCCGCGAGTGATTGAATAGTCGGAGGGCAATCAGCGGGACAATGATACTTCCCACAATGAGGAAAAGCAGAACCCCGCCCAAGGTTCGCAATTGTGCATCTTTGACGACTCTATCAAAGCTAAGAAGCAAGCCCAGACCCCCAGCCCACAAAAGGGAGACCAGGCCGACAATGCGCTCAACGAGCACTAACACAACGAGAGAAGACCCCCTACGCCCAAAAACAGCCTGGTTTTTGAGCAAATCTCCTCCTACATTGCCCGGAACAATTGAATTGATAAAAAGACCTGCGACCTGCAAGGCACAGGCTCGCAAAAAAGAGAGGCGAATGTGCACCGCCGCCAGAAGAATCCTCCAACGAGTAGTCGCCAAAATAACTGGCATGCAAAACCAGGTCAGTAGGCTCACAATGAGCATCTTGGGAGTTGCCAGCAATACAGCTAGCTTCTCAAGTCTCAAGGTATCGGAAGCCAGAAGCCAATAGACCAAAGCCACTGTGATACACAACTTGACCAACCCTGGAGCGTACTTGGAGAAACGCTTGATCGAAGGACCAGGGGCGTTGAAAGTAGAGAACCAAAGTGCCTTCATTTCTTGATGTGGCTGATCTACCAGTTGCTGGCGGCAGCGAAAGAGCCCGAATGCACCGGGGCTCCACCTTTGCTGCTACACTGTGCTAGGGGGCTCACGCATGCCCACATTGAGCCTGGATACACTCTTTCGCATCCCGGTGGCTTGTTCGTTCGGAAGCGCCAACAAAGAGACAGCTTCACAGCTTACCCCACTCGCACCGGGAGAAGAGCCCGAAAACTATCATTCTTGGGTGGAGAAACGACAGCGTGAATACCGCGCAGGTCGCCACCATGCTCGCCTCGCTTTGAGTCGCGCCGGCTATCCTTCCGGGAGTATCTTGCGGGACAAAGAGGGTGTCCCGCTATTTCCTGGTGGGTTCAAGGGCTCCATCAGCCATACGGGAACAAGTTCTACCTTTGCCCTTGCGGTCGTTGCCTTGGGCGCCCACCAAGTAGGTGTGGACGTGGAATTGCGTCGTTCACTCAGTCCCGAGATGATACAACACATCGTTTCGAGCGCCGAGCGCACCCACTGGCAAACGCATGCCACCTCCCTCTTTGATAGAGAAGAACAGATTGCTCTCTTGGCCTTCTGCGCCAAAGAAGCTTTCTACAAATGCACCTATCCAATACATCGTACGTTCCTAAGCTTTCATGATGTATCGTTTGAGCTCACAGAATACCTCCCCTGCCTGAACGGCAAAGACGAAGGAGTGGGCTCCTTTTCCATCAGGCTACTCAAACAGGACTCGGCCGATGTTCCCCGTAAATTACCAGGTCGTTTCATCGTGACCACAGAATACATAATCTGTGGAGTTGATTGGGACGCAAAGGTGCCTACGGACTAAGCCATCGCAAAAATCTTACCCGTGAGACAAGTAGGCCGAGGGCCACTGCAAGAGCAAATATTCCTAGTGTGGACGCACAAGCGAATCCTAGGGACCCATAGCCAGGAACCTCCTGGAGTTTTCCCTTCACCGAATCCAAAATCATCTGGTGGGAAAGGTACGCGAAGTACGTAGCCGAGCCTAAGGGGGCTAAGCGACGAGTCCAGGGCCCTTGCCATGCGGCTAGAAAAGTCACCATCCAAAATGCGCCGGCTACGTTCGCAAAGAAACGAACTCGGTTCCAGAATAGACTTCCCAGATCTTCCAAGAAATACCCGTAGGCGGCCTGCGTGAGCAAAAAACCGATGGCGCCCAGGTAGACCACGCGACGACGACGAGAGGCCCCCCAACGGGAGATCTCTCGCAACGACTTCCCATAAATCGCAACGCCAAAAATTGCCCCGACCACCAATGGCGCCTCTTCAACCCAACGAGCTAGGCGATGCAGACCCACGCTCGTTATCCACTGCTTATTGAGAGCTCCATAGGCCCAACCATAAACGAAAACATAAAGACCAATTGTGACAAGGCCCCCTACAAGAACAAGGGACCGACGAGAAAAGAGCAAAAGCTTGGGCACCGAAAGACTGGCGAGGACCCCCGCAACAAAAGCGAAAGGCAAAAACCAAAGGTGTGGAGCTGTGCCAAACAGAATACCCCAATAGCGAGTGATGACGTCCGCTGGATGCCCCTGAGGATACATCGTCGAGAAGTAGAAGATCGCGTAGATCAGACACCACAGAACATAGGGAATCAATAATCTGCGGGCACGGCGCAGGGCGACATCCCAGGATCGAGTCTCGGGACGATGCAAATGACTCCTGGCTGCCAAAAATACCGCTGCCAAAATGTAAAAAGACGTGCCAAAACGTCCCAAAGTATTCAGGCGCGCATCCTGCCCCTGAATCTCCGCTGTGTGCACCCAAACAATACCCAAGGTGGCAAGAACTCGGGCCGCATCTAGGCCGATCACCCGAGAAGAAGGACGTCGCCGAGGGCCCTCTGAACTCGTGACTTCTCGCGAGTCCCCACTGGTAATGGAGTTTCCGCCCTCATCCTCCCTGAGCTGATTCACTTCGTGGGTTTAGTGCATCGCCGAGGAGCGCGCCATCGTGAATCAAGTTGGAGATCTTTCTTGGACCTCATGCGTATTCAATAAAGACCGGACTTATGGGCGGTACGGGTCTCTTGCGCGACAATGCTTGTAACCTTGAGAAATTGAAAGATGATCGAATTCATGGCTGGATATATAAGAAAGAGTTTCCTCAAGGAGGTTACCCTGACGGCATGCCTGCTCCTTTCGAATGTCGGCTGCAATTCAAAGGCGCCCATCAGTCAGACTTCCCCGCGTTCGGAGGTCCTCGTGCTCCGAGTCGAATCGCCCTCCCCCGAGAAACCCGGTGCGGAGTTCTGCGACAATGAAGGCCAAAACTGCAAGCCCATCGCTCCTCAGCAAAAACTAACAAACAATGGTATAGTGCGCACCTACGCCGGAGGTCGAGTCACTCTGCAGCTGCAAAGTGGCCGCACCATCGACCTTGCTCCTCTCAGTGAAACTCGTCTGGGTGATAACAAAGTAGAGCTCAAATTGGGGCACTTTTCTTTGCATTCCACGCCCCTCATCCAGGGCGAACCTCTCCACTTCAAGGCTGGCAAAAAAGATCTTACTTTACGCGAAAGTATCCCAAGTAGTGCAAATGTAAGCATCGATGAAACGGGCGCGATTCTCACCGTCAATAGAGGAATGATTGACGGGCTTGGTCTCACGGGCGATGGCCCCTCTACGATTCAAAATGGCCGTTCTATTCGCCTCACCAACGCCCAGGCGTTTCAAGTCGATAGAGCAGGCTTAGAGCTCCCCGCTGTCATTCCAGTCCTACCTGAGGTTGTCGACAAC
>CAYWLO010000076.1:0-20515 GCA_964459035.1 uncultured Polyangiaceae bacterium
GCCCCTCCCACTACCAGTGTCCGGGGCACACTCGCTCCGAAAAACAGCATCGCCGCCAAAACGGAAATTATCGATAAGAATGGCTCCTTCGCTAGCCCCCACCACACCGCAATTGCGATTGCCTCCAAAGCGCCACTGGAGCTTTTTGTCGCCGGCTAAAAGTGCTTCTTGCACGGCGGCTGGCACGTGCATCACTAAGGTATCCCAGGAATTTCCTTCAGAGCGCGAGCGTACAATGTCTTGAGTCAGGGTAAAAAGATCACCACCCTCTACCCATACCTGTAGACCAAATCCTCCAAGCCAATCCCAGGAATTTCCTCCCTCGCCTACTCGAAACTGAATGTCTACGTAAAGCTTGTCTCCAACGACCTCAAACTGAGTGCCGTCAAAAACCTCACTACCGAGACTCATAAAACCACACCCCACGTATGCAAGGCTTTTCGAGCCATTGGTAGCATTGGAATGTGCCGCTACCGCGCTCGTGGGCGAAATACCTACTTCCCAATAGTTAATCTGTCCCCATTGGGTAACGTCATCCAGAGAGCGAAAAGTAGGGTCTGCCTCGCAAACGGAGCATTCTGTTCCGCAACTACCGCCACAGTCTACTTGGGTTTCACCAAAGTTCTTGACCCCGTCAAAGCAATGGTCGGCCATGCACATATCCACGTCCGAAGCGCGCCCAAAGTAGATACCACTGTCTTGAATGCACTGGGAGTTCACACATTCATCGTCGCTCCCGCATTCGCCGTAACCAGCTGGACATTTGCAATCTACATCGCAAAAGTCAGGTGCGTCGGGGGCAGTGCGGTCGGCTGGGCAAGAAATCTCAACGCAGACCCCCACCCCAGCTTGAAGCCCATAAAGTTCAGAGTCCGCAGTATTACACACCAAATCTGCCGCACACGCAGCGCCTTCGGGAGTGCAATCACCCTCACCAATAGTGCAATCTACGTCCAGACAATGAGTTGTACTACCGTTTTCGCAAGGGTAACAATCGGGGCCGCCGCAGTCTTGCCGGGACTCTTCAAGGCCCGCTCCTGGTTCGTAAATTCCATTGTGACAATGATCGTAATCGCAAAGATCGATCGCGGCAGGATACCCTACCAAATCTCCAGTGTTTTCGATGCAGCTGAGCCCCTTGTCACACTCATAGGTGTTGTCGCAATCCCCTTCGCGAGTGTCGCAAGGGCAAACGTAGCTGCAAAAGTTAGCAGTTCCTAAGTAGGTCGTTCTGTCGGGGCAATTGAAACAAACGCCGCATTCGTCACCACAGCCTTCGGCCCCGCAAGTGGGCGGCTGACAGACCGGTGTCGTCTTACCCAAACCGTACCAAGGCCCCCTACCGGGGAAGCACACATTTGAGCCCGTGCATTCAGCATCACTTGCGCAAGGTCCCTCGCCAACCCCACAAGGAGCGCTGCCGCAGTCTTTCTCGACGGGAGGGTCGCGTCGAATTGGGTTGGGCGCCACCTGCAATAAAATATCGGGGCGAGCCTGCTCCGCGTCGTATTGAACACCCCAATCTTCCCAAGCAATGCCTAAGGCCGGCGCACGTAAATCGCCGCCTCCAGGCACCATCATGGCGGCAAGGGTGGGACGTCGCTGATCTCCCTGAGTATGACCCTCGTTTCGCTGCAAAGGCACCTCAGGGAGGCTCAGGTCGAGGGTTCCTGCCTCGGAGTTCCAATCGAGGCGCTTCAGCCACAAATCTTCTCCGTCAGCGGCTCCCAAGCGGCCTTCGCTGCGCCACGCCAAATAAACTTGCCCGTCCACGCCAGCGGACACCAACGAAGGCTCACGCATCGAGCGTTTTTTGTCGCCATCAACACCCACGGTGAGTGTTAAGTTCGGCTCTATGGCAGCGATGCTCTCCACCAAAGTATTTTCTATGTCCACCACCGCCACCCAAAGACGAAAAACGGTCGCTACCCCAGTATTGTTAGGATCACTTCCCACGGTAAAAGCCACGACGACTCGATCGCCGGTCAAAGGGGCCACACCTGGGCGGTCCTCCATATGTCCAGGCATCAGGCGCTCCATAGTAGGCGAATTTGCCGCGCCGCCTGGGCCGGGATCTCCCTCAGAAAAATCGGCGGGAATACCGTTGAATAGCGCCGGACGGATCTCGGCTCCGACGCCCCCCGAATAAACAACGATCGTCTCTGCCCCCTCCCCTTCGCCCTGGCGATAAGCCGCTGCCCAGGTACGCCCCGTCGGCTCACCGGTGATTGCTCGCAAAGTTTGGGGCAACGCAGTCAAAGAAACACCGCCCAAAGCCGGACCGGGCTCCGCTAAAACAATCTCGGGCCCGCCGACACTTAAATTACGAGTAACAATGCGGGGGCCATAGGAATCACTAAAGTCTACCCAGGCGCTCAACAATCCCTCGTCGGTCCACACCAGATCGGCGTTGAACTGAGCGCCAAGGGTGCTGGTATTGGCGTACGTTGTGGGTCCGACGACCCAAATATCGTCTTGCTTTTGGAGTGTGCGCAATGCAACACCCAACTCGCTACCGTCACCGTTGAGATCGTTGTAGGCCACAACCAAAGTACCGTCGGGCTGGGCCGCCACAACGGGATTACTCGCCAAAATGGGGTGATCGCCCCATTGAGAGTCGGCTAGCACCAAGCGCTGCTCCAGATTGCCCATTGCGTCCAGTGTCTGCACAATAATCTGGGGTAGAGTACCCGCCTCGGTCAATTGCTCTGCGTCCGTTGGACGAGTGATGAGGCTCTCGGCCTTGCCCTGCTCCACCCAGACGAGAGCCCCGCTCAGCTCATTTGCAGCCAATGAATGGCGCCCAAAACCCAAACGCCGGTTGGCCTGCCGCCCCGAGACCGAAGGATCACCAACCAGTACGTCGCGGGTTTGACAGTTTGCGGTACAGACGCTCTTTTGATCATCTTGCGCAATTGCCCCGGCGTCACACTCTTCTAAGCGAGGGTCAAAAGCACCATCTCCACAAAATAGAGACCAATCGCGCGGGGGATCGACCTCTATCTCCGTGGGGAAATACGATGGATCAACAATTGTGGGCTCATAGGGCTCGTCGTAACTCCCCGATGACGGTTCAAAACCTGAGCCCCCTCCGGTACTGCTTTCTGACCCTTGAGGAAAGAGCAAAGCACTAGGCTGTGGACCGTATTCTCCATAGGTTACAATAGCTTGACCGCGATTTGCATTGTCTGAGTCTTGGCAAGCAGAAAGGACAAAAGCTAAAGCACTGGTCCAAAACCAAAAGCTCTGTCTACGGGTCGGAGGGTGAGGCATTGTCGACATACCAACTACAGGCGGCTCGACTTGAGCAAGCTGCATACGGCAAGCGGTCCATAGCGACCACCTTGGTACGTATCAATACGACAGGGTGGTTTTATTCCCACATCTCAAAAATAGTTCACGTCGACAAGTAAAACCCTAGTTAGTGAAGTGTAGTGCGCCACGACTATTATACATGAGTGACAGAACCGTACCCTCCTCGCCCACACTAATTCCGCCCACATAGGTTTGAGTACCTACCACCTGAGCGCGTGCGGCGGGCCACCTGGGCACAAGCTTTCCCTTACCCGAAATCCTCGCGCTATTGCCATAAATTGCGTCCGAACTAATCCTCTCTCGGGTGTGACGTTTATCGTCCCAAGCGACAAAAAAACCGTACTTAGATCCCCCTAAAAAACTACGAGATAGCTCGGGGGTCTCACTGGAGAGGCGAATCGGCTTGTCCTCAACCTGAAGCAACGACTGGTCAAATGTTAAACCGAAGACCGAGCGAATCACTTGCGTAGGGTTGAAAGTCAACAAAACGCGCTCTCCGTCCCAGGCCAAAGACGGATTCACAAAGCCACTATTCTGCACTACCTGAGGCGCTTGATCATAGTAGCCCGTGAGAGTACGCGCCTGTACCCATAGAGTAGACTCCCCTTCTTCTCCGCGGCCATCCCACGCGAGCACAAAATCGTCTTTGCGTCCTGTCAACGCGATGCGGGCAATTGAAGTCTTGACTATCTCGACCACGTCACCCGGCGCACCTTCTAAGGTCATCGCCCGAATCCAGCCCCTCCCGCTTTGTCCGTCGCTCCATGCCACCGCCCAATGTCCCGCGCTGTAGGCTGGGGCTGGTGCAACAGCACCTGCTGCGCCAAAACCGCGACGGGCTCTATCGGGAGTACCATCAGCCGCCAATTGTCGGACCCACAGACCTTCTTGACTTACCCAAGTGACCAAAAAACCGTCACCTTTAGTGGCGATCCTCACACCCGTCTTCTTGAAGTTGTCGCGATCTAAGAGGATTTCGTCTCCAAGGGGCACCCCAGCACCATCGGTGAGTTGACCATAGAGATCTTGACCTGGGGCCCGACGCGAATCGCTCCACACAACCAAAAGCCGGTCCTTTCCTGCGATTTTACTGCGAGCCACAACGGGAGGCTCTTGAGGAAGCGCTTCATCGCTCAAGGGAAATACCAGCTGCTCGACCCCCACCAAATCGCTACCATCACAGTTTTCGTCCACCCCATTGAGAGGAACTTCTGGAGCACCGGGGTACACCCACAACCTATCGTCGTCACAGTCAGTGCCTTCCGGAACTGCGGCAAAACCATCACCATCCGCGTCGCGGCCTCTTTCTAAGACCCCGTCTCGGCCACCGCTTCCACCAATTGTGCCGCCCCTGCCCCCGGACGGATTTTCGCCAGTGTTTTTCCCGGCTGCGCCCCCGCCTAGACCCAAAAAGTCACTCCCAGAGCAATCTTGATCAATTCCGTCGCCGGCAACCTCATCGGCGGCCGGAAATACGCGAGGGTTTTGGTCGTCGCAGTCCAGGCCCCCCGGCCAACCATCTCCGTCGGCATCCACCAAAGCTCGGTCTTTGCTGGCATACCTCTCGTCGTCGCCGCAGGCGTTCAAAACCAGGACAGAGAGCGCCAAAAAGCACGCTCCAACTCTCCAACGAAAGGCGGTATGCCCTCGCCTCAGGACGTGTCGTGAACGAGACGCGCTATAAAGGGACTGAGTTGAGACCTTAGGGCACGTCGACATAACGCCCCCGCTACCAGTTAGACCTAGTGTCAGCAAGCAGTTCACACCGCCCCTTGGTCACTCTTCTCACATCCCAAAACTATTTGTGCGCTCCCCCTGCACTTCAGACCTCGACGAGGCCCTCGCTGACCCCTAGCCTTGGTTTGCATGGTTGAACGTTGCTCCTGGCTCGGCGCCACCGTCTCTCTCTCTTTTCTGGTGGGCAGCCTAAGCGTCGCTTGTGGGAGCACGAACGAACCAACGAGCCGGCAAAAGAACGGTCATGACGGGGAGAATCAGTCTTTAGGTGGTACAAGCGGCAACCTCGGTGGATCAGCCAACACATCTGGGGACAGCAAGAGTCAACCTTGCGAGTTCGGGGACGACCAGAAGAAGTGCAATGGCAAGGCAGACGTTGCCTGCGCGCCCATTCTCCGCACTACCAACGTTGCCTGTTCGACTGACAATGACTGCTTCCGTGGGGAATTGTGTTTCGAGACCGCTGCTCAATCAACCAGTCAGGGCGCTTGCAGAACCGTTGCAGGCGCATGCTTGCCTCGTTGCGGTGGAAATTTTGATTGTGATGCGTCTCAATACTGCAATGTGCAGTCGGGTCAGTGTCAGGCTGAGCCCCACCGTGGCAGGCGCTTTGGCGAAAGTTGTACTCTGCAAGAGGGTACATGCGCGGGTGATTGCGTTGATTTGGGAGACGGCAATGCCGAGTGCGAGGAACATTGTCGCGTAGGATCTGAAAGTGGTTGTGGTCAAATGGAATTCGGCGGTAGTGGCGTAGCCTGCGCATTTTTTGCCTACGACCTGGCTGATATTTCGAAAACACAAGGCGCGGGCGACGTCGGCATTTGCGCTCATCTCTGCGATTGTACGGGTGATTGTCCTACGGGCCAAAGCTGTCTTGCAAGACCGAACGCTGGCTACGCTGGGGTTTGCGCCGGGGGCATTGCTCAAGAAGCGACTACGAGATGTCAAGACAATATGGGCGGAGCTGAGGGAGCAAGCGCCCCATGAGCTTTCAGCTCAGGCCCCGCTGTCCCAAGAGGCACGTGCTCCTGTGCATTGCACTTGGCTGGGTCGGTACTTTGTTAGGGGCTTGTTCTACTGATACACTTCAAGAACCACCGACCGCACGGTTAGAGCAAGCCATTCGCAGTGGCGCACCAGCCCCCAATGACCAGGCCGTTTATTTCGTAGAAGTAACAAGCGCTCTCGGCACCTCAACTTGTTCTGCCGTTTTGATCACTCCCGATCTGCTTTTGACAGCCGCACACTGCGTGACGGGACAATTTCAGAGCGTAGACTGCACCACAACGCTCGTCGGTCCCCAACTCGATGTACAAAATTTTCGAGTGAGCAATGCCTCCAATCTGCAGATAGCTCCTAGTGCCGAGTTCCAATTCACAGAGGTCGAGGCCGTTCAGCTTGTGTCCCCAGGTCAGCCTCTTTGCGGTCTCGATCTCGCTCTAATCAAACTCTCGATCCCCGTCGCGGATGTACCCCCATTCCCCCTCGCCGCCCTCCCACCGAGTACTGAGTCTATCAATTACCGAGCCGTGGGCTACGGCGCAAATCATACAAGCGGCGTCGGCGCGCTCGTTCGACGCAGTTCGGGAGATCTCGCCAGTCAGTGTCTTTCAGCCACTTCCTGTGCAACTCGCGAAATGACGGGAGTAGCTGGAGCCTCGGGCAAGCCCGCTTCCTCCATTTTCGCGGGAGAATTCCTGGGTGCAGCAGCCGCATGCCCAGGGGACTCGGGGGGCCCGGCTCTAGCGAAAATAGATGGTAAAGAAAGCGTTGTAGGCGTGCTTTCTCGAGGATTCGCCGACTGTAGCCTCAATGTCTACACCCTTGCATTCTCGAAAGCTTTGGCGGCGCTCGTACGCACCAGAGCCGTACAACAAGGCTACGAAATACCCATCTGGGCAGAGACGCAACTTGCGTCCACAAGCCCTTCCCCTAGCGACAAAAAAGACTCTGCCCTTGAACAAGCAGGCGGCCCCCCTAAAATGGGAGGACAATCCGGTACTCTAGAACCAGAATTCTATTTGGGCGACGAATGTGACGACGATGGCTGCCAATACAGCTCACAACGCCAGGCAAACTCTAGTAGCTTTAAAAACGGACGATTTACCCCGTACCTCACACTTTTAGTGACCTTGTTCTACTGCGTACGCAGAAGAACTCATCGATTGCACAGCGCGCGTTGCTCAAAAAGATGAGAATAAAACCCTCTTGCACCCGATATTTTATGTCTATTGCGACTTATGTTCCTCTAATTCCTCTTCTATCTCTCTTAACAATAAGCTGCACCTCAGAAATCACAGATACAGAAGATCGCGTCTTTGATATAAAGTGTAAGAAAGGCAAATGCATCCTTACTTTAAAGAGGAACAGCGCGGGGGCGCCGGGCACAATTAATTCAAAAAGTCCCCATGCCTCCTATGTTACAGAAAAGAGCGGGCGCATTCTCAAGGTCTGCCGCCACCCCAAAAATACTTTTGAATGCCGCGCTCTGCATTGTGCCAGTTCCTCCACTTGCTCCCAATTAGGAGGCGCCGAGTTTGCTTGCGAAAAAAAGCTCTGTCAGGCGCCCCAGCGTGCACTCACCGCCAAAGACAAAGTGGCCCTCTGTCTAGCCGGCAGCGGTAAGTGGCAGCGCACCCCGCGCCAGCTGGAACTTTTTACGCTCTCCCAAGCCTGCACGCCCCCCTGCGAATTACCCGGCGCGTGTATGAGCCCCTAAGCTAGGGGCAATCGTCAAAGGCAAGATGCGACGGACCCCTGCTACAACTCAACACCTAACAGTAGCAGAAGACGACTCTGGACTAGCCTTACTGTTGCGTCAATAGAACCTGAATCGTTAGTCGCCGTTTGACGATAGAGAAGTGTGGTTTGTGCTTGGTAGTGAGCGTCCAAACGAACTCGAGTCCCCTCAGACTTCCACAATAAGCCAAAACCAGCACCGTATGTAGGAGCAGGAAAAACCCCACTCTCGACCGTGCACGCCATCCCAGCGGTGACTGCTTCGTCACAATCGACGCCAGCTTTTGCTACCTCAGAGTCAATAAAACCAGCGGGAAGGAGGACGGAAATACCTCCTTGGAAGCGAGCCAACATGTCGACTGTCGCGCTCAAGGGCACCGCCCCCTCTGCTACTCCTTGCAGCGAAAACTCCGTACCTAAATGACGTAGGTCGCCCCCCGCATCTCCTTTAACCGAGGGAATCCACTAAGCACTCCCTCCCATACGAAGCTGATTTGTTAGCTGAACGAGTGTGTCCAAATTGAGCAAAATACCCGAGGCTTCACTGTGATCTGCTCCTTCGATATCTTCACAAGTGAGGTCCCCCGTTGTCTCACAAGTGCTCTGCAGATAGCTCCATCCACCAGCGGCATAGCCAAGCCGCGGAATCAATCGCAGCTTACGTGTTCTCGTGATCAAAGTTGACGTATTGTTTACCCTAGCTTCTACCGGAAGACTCCCGATTGCTTTTTTTTCGGTAGTTGTTGTTCCTTCTTCTGGGGTAGGTGTCGACGTCTCATCGACAATGGCTTCCGTGTGCCTAGTCGGTTCCTCGCTCGGCTCGCGAAGGTCTTCGCTATTGGTGGAGACGTCCTTTCCTGATTTAAGATCAACCTGGCTCACCACTAACTCGCCAGACTCTACTTCATTCGCTTCGGGACCGCGCTCTTTCAAAGTGCGCTCCTCATCTATCGCCCGAGGAGCTGACTCAGGTTTGACCTGCCCTTCATTAATAACAGGTCCGCCAGCTTTGCCCGCCTCAGACGAGGTCTCCGCGACTTGAACGGAGATTTCCTCAGCGTGAACGTTCCCACTCATCCCGACCCACGCAACGAGAAATACAGTTCGGAGTGATTTACTTGCTAGAACTGTACTTTTCATCTTTACGCCGCGTCTACCACAGCCTGGTGTGTAAATCACCGCTCGCGTACGCTATCGCCCGTGCTAGGGAAGCCCTAGCATTCCCCTACGAGTCCGCTCGGCGTCTGGAAATCAAGTGTCAATAGGACCAACTCGATGAACAAATTCTTCGCCCGCGCATTCTTCCTCGCTGCGCTCACCATAACTTGCAATGCTAGGGCATACTGCCAAACGACCACCTGCGCCCCCAACTATTCATGCGCCGAGTTCCCAGACGACTGCTGCAGTCTTGACGAAGATGGTTGCGATATGAACGGCATCCCGGTTCATTGGCCCAACGCGTGTGTCTCGTTCAACGTGCAGAAGGACGGCTCCAAAAAGCGTCGAATCGCAGGCAGAGGGCTAGAAGACGCGTTAGATCGTGCATTCGATAGTTGGCTGTCAACAGAGTGCTCGAACGGCCCGGTCTCACTTGCCGTCGAGAACCGCGGCAACGCCAAATGTGGCACGCCGGAATACAACATAGACGATGGAGCTCCCACAATGCGAACATCTGGATGTTTCATGACGCACGCTCCCAACGCCAAACTTCTCACCCGGCGGAGCCGGGGCTAGACCTCACGACGGCCGCCGTAACCACTCTCAGCTTCAATTTTCGAACGGGGAAAATCTATGATGTCGATGTCGAACTCAATTCGTCGAATATGAATTTTACCCTCAGCGAAGAGAATGTAGAAATAGATTTACTCTCCATAGTAACTCATGAAGTTGGCCACTTTTTAGGAATTGACCACTCGTCAAACACCACCGCGACGATGATCTCTTACTACGAGCCCGGGTCAACTAAGAAAAGATCACTCGACAAGGATGATCAGGAAGCAATTTGCGCGACCTATTCCCCCGACCGCCTCCTGCCCGAAATAAATACGTGCGATCCTCGAGGCACCTATTCAGCGCGCTGTACAAACGACCCAGGATGCGGTTGTCAAGTATTCAAAAGCGAAAGTAATAGAAGCAGAAGTTCGCTTCTAAGTATCAGTCTCATAGCCAGCCTCCTGTGCTTGAGACGACGGCGACTTGAGGGCCACTAACCGCGCTGCCCATGCTCCAAAACAAGCCCGCGCAACTCCACCAGTTGCACCCCCACTGGGCAGACGCGCTCACCCTCGACAAATGCTTCAAGTGGTACATCGGCAATAGAACGAGCGACCAGCTTATAGTCTGGCATCGAGCGGCCGCCTGCCAATACAAAATACATCAAACCCCGGTATACCCCGCGGGATTTTGCAATACGCTCCCCCTCTTGGGCATCACAAAGACCACAGGCAATGCACGTTCCCGCATTTCTTAGCACCTGCCACTCATTGGGCAATACCGGCAAGAGCCCGTCCTTGCGATAATTCTCGTCAAAATCGCCTAGGACGTCACGCTTTTTTGAGCGCAACAACAAGGTCTTCATCAATGAAAAAGCGAGCAGAAAGAGGCCAAAAAGACGCGCAGACACATCAGCCCTTCGTAAGTAAGCACCACACGAAAAGCTGAGTTACCCGAGTCATCCGCACCGTCTTAAATCGCATTTTTCTGTTCAATTGAAGTCTCGCCCAGTGCATCAGGAGACGATCCCCACGCATCAGGAGACGATCCCCACGCATCAGGAGACGATCCCAAAAGAGGTAAATCTTTTCGACCCAAACGCCCTCGCACCACGCGCATGCGATGGTCCACCGCCATGACCTCACCCTCTTCCAGGGGTATCCAAATATTTTCTCCTTGTAGTTTTTCGCTTGATATAATGAGGTGATTCACAAATCCAGTTTGTGTGGGCGCCTCGCATTCTGCCGAAAGACTGGGGCACGTTTCCCTATCGGAGCAACGATTTTTATAAGTCGAATAGTAAAGGGGCTTGCCCCCTTGAGTTGCGGCAAGACATTGCCCGTCGGTCACCATAAAAGTAAGCAAGCAACGAATGCCGCCTTCGTCACAAATTTCGCGAATGCGCGTCATGGTCGAACTCAAGGCAGCGACCACATCGCCTATTGCTGAGGTACGCCCCAAGGGCCCGTATTGAAGCAATCGAGAGAGAAAGTGAAAGAAAATGATCTCACTGTCGGTGTCTCCCAATACATAGCGTCGCAGACGTGGCACAATTTCTGCCAAAAGTTCCTCACGCTTTGCCTCCAAATTGGGAATATCGCCATTGTGAGCGCCCACCCAACGCCCATACTGAAACGGATGGCAATTGAGTACATTATTTTGGCCCTGAGTGGCTTGACGAATATGAGCCAAAACAGTTTCTGAAGCCACAACACCGCTGACTCGATGAAAGAGCGAATCGCTCACTGCCGTCGTGGGGCTACGCGTGACATGGGGCGTACCATCCACGTAATAGGCCACTCCCCAACCATCAGGATGGCGATTACTCTGCACCCCCAACGCATTTTCTGCAGCCACCAAGGAGCTGTGCACTTGGCTAGGAATGACGCTACGGAACCCAAAAAGACGACACATAGATCTTGAGTCTGGCACACCCAAATCCAACCAGAAAGCGCAGGTCGAAGCTATTTTGCCTCATCGAGTAACTAATCGCCTTGCGCGGCATAGTTACGGGTGTGAAACTCAATGACAGTGCTCAAACCAGAAGGATCCTTGTGGCAGCCGACGCCCTAGAAAAAATGCACGCCCGGCGTCGCTTCATTAAAACAGCTGCCAGCGGCACAGTTTTAACTCTGCTGGGAGGCGGTCTTTACACTTTTTCTGACGAACTCACCCAAGAAGCCCTTGCCGCCAACAGAAAAGACGGGCGTCCAAGACTTCCGCCCGGTCAGCGTGTGTTGCGTCAGCTCAAACCCATGGGCGGCTTGCAGGGCGATCCACGAGCCAGTAGATTTCGCCTCAAAATACATGGCGAGGTGCAACAGCCACTTACTTTGACTTTGGGTGATCTAGCCAAGTCCAACCCGGTGACACTCAGTTTAGACGTGCACTGTGTCACAGGGTGGAGCGTATTGGGCGCAGAATTTAAGGGAGTGCGCCTGCGCGATCTAGCAAAAAAAGCTGGGCTCAAGCCCAGCGCCCGGTACGTAATACTCGAAGCAGCTGGGGGTTATACAGCCAATCTACCCCTCGACGAAGCACTTCACGAAGACAACCTCATCACCTGGCAAATGAATGGCGAGCGCCTGCGACGCGCTCATGGTGCTCCCGTACGAGCAATCAACCCCCATCACTATTTTTGGAAAAGCCCCAAATGGATCACCGGCATTCGTTTTAGCAAACGAGACGAGCCCGGCTACTGGGAGGTACGCGGCTACCACAATCATGCCGATCCTTGGAAAGAAGAGCGACACGCGTGAAGGGCAAAAAGCGAATTCAAGTCAGAAAACTACTGCGAGCCTTACACCGAGACATTGGATATCTCGCCATAGGTCTCACATTGGTCTACGCAATCAGCGGTTTAGCCATCAATCACATTGCCGATTGGGATCCAAACTTCACTCCCATTGACGAACTACACTCGCTGCCCCCCCAACTCATACAAAAAGGGAATGCGCTCAAGAACTCCCCTTCGCTCAAGCAAGAGCAAACCATCGTTGCCCAAGAGATATTGAGTACCTTAGGCAGGGCGAACGCACCCATTGACGACGTATTTGCGCTGGATGACGAGCACCTCGATATCACATCTGGCAATTGGACTCTTTACGTCGATTTTAAGAAGGGCACGGTACGCGAAGAAGGGCAAAAAGCGCGATTCTTATTGCGTGCTGCCAATTGGCTGCATCTCAATCGAGGTAAAAAAGCGTGGACCTACATTGCAGACGGCTTTGCCGTATTTCTGCTTTACCTCGCGGGAAGCGGACTTTTCATGCTTCCTGGCAAAAAGGGTCTGCGCGGTAGAGGTGGATTGCTTGTGAGTCTCGGCGTAGGAGTACCCATTGCTTATGTGGTACTGAGCGGAGGACCATGAGCCACACGAGGACGTCTAATCGCATATTTGCGACAATTTGAACCTGTAATCCAGTCAGATCCGCCACGGCTACAATTGACTCTATGGAATGCTCCGGTCCTATGAGCGCATCCGCAGCCGAAAAACTAGTTGAACCGCCGGCCGATTCTGGTCCCCCTCAAGGAACTGCTCCGGCAGATACCTCAAGCCCCGGAAAGTGGATCCCCACTCTCTATTTTGCAGAGGGGCTACCCAACGTCGTTACGGTAGTGGTCTCGGTTCTCATGTACAAAAGCATGGGGCTTGGCGACGGTGAAATTGCATTTTTCACCTCACTCATTACTTATCCGTGGATTTTGAAGCCGCTTTGGTCCCCTCTTTTGGAGTTAGTGGACAATAAAAAGCGCATCGTGGTGCTCACACAGCTTTTTGGCGGTCTGCTTTTCGGTTTGTTGGCGCTCGCTATCACGAGTGATCAGCGAGTGGGGCTAACTCTCGCATTCTTTGGGCTCATTGCATTCATTTCCGCAACCCACGATATCGTGGCAGACGGTATCTACGTCAGCGTCCTCGATTCAAAAACCCAGGCTCGCTATGTGGGCATTCAAGGGGCTGCCTACAATATCGCAAAATTCCTGGCAACCGGCGGTTTCGTGATCATGGCCGGCAAGCTCGAAGAAAGCTACGGCGTCAACACCGCTTGGATGTCCGTCATGGTAGCCATTGGCTTGGTGATGATCCTCATCTCCGCCTGGCACACTCGCACCCTACCCTCCAGCACCGTCACAAGCGCTGGCGACGATCAGGACAAACCCAAGACGGTTGCCGAGGTTTTCTCCTCTTTTGGCCACGTCGTAAAAACCTTCTTCGAAAAGAAGAACATCTGGTGGGGCATCGCC
This sequence comes from uncultured Polyangiaceae bacterium, assembly GCA_964459035.1. Classification (GTDB taxonomy): domain Bacteria; phylum Myxococcota_A; class Polyangia; order Polyangiales; family Polyangiaceae; genus NIC37A-2. The sequence goes on from CAYWLO010000076.1 coordinate 13,753, forward strand.
TTCATCTGCCTTTTTCGTTTCAGCGAAGGCAACCAGGTTAAAATTGTACCACTCTTTATGCGTGCAACCCGCGAAGCGGGAGGCTTGGGTCTCACCACTGCCGACGTAGGCATCGCTTATGGGCTTTTTGGCTCGGCGGCATTTGTGTGTGGCTCCCTCGCCGGGGGCATGTTGATCTCCAAACGTGGTCTACGACGCTCTTTGCTCATTCTCTGTGCGGCGTTCAATGTGCCCAACGTTTGCTACCTCTTTCTAGCGACCGTTCGCCCCGAGAGCTTGTGGATGGTCAATGGCGCCGTTCTCATCGAAACCTTCGGCTACGGTTTTGGCTTCGTCGCCATCACCCTCTTCATGATGCAACAAATTGCCCCCGGCCCCTATAAAATGGCTCACTATGCGTTTGGAACTGCTGTGATGTTCTTGGGGTTCTTGGCGCCGTCCTCCTTCAGCGGTTACATCGCCGAGTCCTTGGGTTATCAAATGCACTTTGTATGGGTGCTGGTCGCTACCATTCCCAGCTTTTACGTCGCGTGGAAGGTACCCTTCAATCACCCCGACGTGCTCGTCAGCTCAGACGAGTCCTAAGGCGGCTCATTCGGATTTTTCCCTCAAAAAAGGGTGCGCACCATTTGGTACGCACCCTTTTTTTGTCTTCAACCCCCACCAAGCCAATCACCCCATGCGACCTACCGACGCGTGGGGTGCAGAGAGGCTCCCCCGAGCCCCCGCGTCTCAGGGCTGTTGAGAAGTTTGGCGAGCTCGCTCGCGCTCAACTCGTATTTGCTCCATAATTTCCGTGGGATCTTCTCCCGTTTGAATCGACTTGGCATCCGCTCTGTCCTCTATCTCCTTGATGAGCGATTGAGCCTCCGAGTTGTCTAGCTGAGTAAAGTCCCCCTGCGTCGCTGGTTTCGCCCACTTGTCGACAAAGTCTTTTACCCGTCGGTTGGCGTCTACAAGTCGCTCTTCTTTCACTCGACCTGAGCTCACCGCCTGACTCACATATTCCATCACGTCCAGGGCAACTTGAGCCGTGTGGCAACACAAGAAGTTGTCCACCCCGGCATTCACGCCACGAATCGCCGCCTCCTCGTAACCATAATGGTCGGCTATCGACTTCATTTCGATGTCATCGGTGATGATCAAACCATCATAACCCATCTCCTCTCGCAAAATTCCGTGCAGCACGGTACGAGACATGGTTGCGGGGTATTTCGGATCAAGGGGCTCAAAAATAACATGAGCGGTCATCACCGAAGCCAACTTTGCTTCTACCCACGCTCGAAAGGGCACCAACTCTACCTCGCGCAAACGAACAATCGAGTGCGCAAGCCGGGGTAATTCTTGATGAGAGTCCTGAGCCGTGTCCCCATGTCCTGGAAAATGTTTTCCGCAAGAAGCCACTCCCTCGGACTCCAAACCACGACCAACTGCAACGCCCAAGCGACCAACTAACTCAGCATCCCGCGAAAACGAACGATTGCCGATGATTGGATTGTCGGGGTTGGTATCAATATCCAAAATGGGCGCGTAGTTCACGTCAACGCCGACCGCCCGCAATTCGCGTCCTAAAAGGGCTCCAACGCGGCGAGCCAAATCGACATCGGCAATAGAACCCACAGCCCGCATGGGAGGAACGCGCGTGAAACCTGTGCGTAGTCGTTGAACCAAGCCCCCCTCTTGGTCGAGTCCGACGTAGAGAGGTCGCCCTGCGTAGCTCTTTATATCGTGAATCAGACCGGCAACTTGCTCGGGGTTATCGATGTTGCGGGCAAAAAGCACCACCCCGGCCACGCCCTCGTCCAAAAGCTTCTTCAGAGAGTCGCTCAAAAATTGATCGAAAAAACCAACTGTGAGCAACTGAGCGGCCGAACGGCGTAGATTGGTAGAACTCATGACCTCCGTGTACCAAATTCACGACAAAAGTCGCGTTAGGCCCGCAAGTCGGACAATCTCCCTGTAATTTAACCCCCTGGTGGAGGTTCAAGCCGGCAGACCTGCGGCTCGCGGCCAAAAATTCAACGAACTTACTCGAGCGCAGAGGCAATGTCGGCCCCAAAATCGAGACTATTGGACGCTGGTGCTTTTTTACGGGGCGCCGACTTCTTCTTGGGGGATCCCCCTCTCTTTGCTGTCGTGCCGCCTGTCTTCGCTCTGTGGGCAGGGGCAGCGCTTGGGGCACGCTTCTTTGACCCGTTCTGATTGCGCCTCGCCTCCTCGGCCTCATCGGCGGCCGCAGCGATAAATGCTGCCTGAGTTCGCTTGAGGTGAGCCTTGCGTTCCTCAAGTTCTGCCTTAGTCAGGCCCTTCGAAGCAGCTTTTTCCGAGCTTTCGAGCTTTGCCCTGCTTGCCTCCTCATCGTCGCCTCCGGAGCCGAAAAGCAGCCCTAGTACAACCAAAAGCCCCACCCCGCCCGCTATGTACACCGCCTTACCCGTTTTCTGAATAGGCAGGGCGTCCTCAGTCAATGCGGCGGAGCTCTTGTTGGTAGGGGTCTTCTGGTGCTGATCGGCCATGTCCCTCAAAATGTACCCTTGCTTGGGGCGCGGCACAAATCAGACGTACGAGTTGGGTCATGACCACAAGATCGCCCTCTCTCACCCCCCCGGCGTCAAAGCAACGTTTGCCGTCAGCCGCCTGACGTCCCAGAGCCCCCTGCACTTCTGTTGGTGATGTCACCTTCGACCTGCAGACCCACGCTCAGGTGGCATAATGAATAGGGTCATGGGTCACCGCTCTCGATCATCCCGCTCAGTCTACCGTCAACTCGGCTGCGCTCCGCATGTGGCACGCGATCTGCATCGACAAAGTCAAATGGCCCACTTTCGTGTCTCATCTGACCCAGGCAAGTCACCCCTTGATTGTACAATTCGCCAAGCCACGCGCGCCCGGCGCAAGGGCCGCCACCGCAAAGCGATGCTTCTTTTACGTAAAGCTGCATTTGAAGCAAGCGAACGACCGGGCCTGTGGACACGCTATGCCCTCTGCTGCATGCGCGAGGGGCGGAACGAAGACGGCAACAAGGCATTCGCCCACGCAATTTGGCTCTGTCGAAAAGCCGGCATCCCGAAGCGCACTGACATTCTTATTGAACTACAAAAAAACGCCCTAACAGGAGACTTACCCAGGGTGTATCGCCCTGCACGTGCACGCGCGGCTAGCTAAAAGCAAAGGGCTACATGCCCAGCTAAAAGCAAAGGGCTACACGCCCCGCAAGAGGGCGACCGACCTGTCCCAGCAAGCGAATTAAGCGTAAACGAGCGCAGACACACAGAAACTACGCACCGTGTTTCGCCCACAAAGGGGGCAGAGCCAGCCCACCTGAAATTGTTCTTTGCCCGCGTCAATAGCGGTAGCGGGCGCAACCTCGCGCTCGCCCTTACCGACGCACGCCGAGCCAGAGAGAACAATCCCCGCCTCGTCAACAATCGCCTCAAGAGAGCCTTGGCATTCGCAGGGTGTTTGAACAGAAGCGGTCTTCATCTTGAGCAAGAGGTATCCCGCTCACCCTACTGGGGTCAAGCGCTAGGACCAATGAAGCGCAAATTCGGGTTTCGTGCCTCCTGCGCATCGGCTAAAGCAAGGCACGAGAGTGAACCTGCCCTCCCCTAAGTGAATCGACCATGACAGAAACGAAGCAAAAAGTTGCACTTTTGACCGCCGGCGGTCTTGCCCCTTGTCTCTCCTCGGCTGTGGGCGGCCTCATTGAGCGCTATACTGACATCGCCCCCGACATCGAAATCATCGCCTACATTGGCGGTTACAAGGGCTTACTCAAGGGCCAAAGTGTCGCGGTGACAAAAAACATTCGTGAAAAGGCGTCCGTACTCCATCGCCATGGCGGGAGTCCCATCGGCAATAGTCGAGTCAAACTCACCAACCAGGCCGATTGCGAAAAGCGCGGTTTGGTAAAGAAAGGTCAGTCGCCCCTGGAGGCCGCTGCCAACCAGCTAACCAAGGATGGCATCACCGTTTTGCACACCATTGGTGGGGACGATACCAACACCACTGCAGCCGACCTTGCTGCCTACCTCAAGGACAACAACTACAATCTCACGGTTGTGGGGCTGCCCAAAACCATCGACAACGACGTGTTTCCCATTAAACAATCGTTAGGAGCATGGACAGCGGCCGAAGAAGGCGCACGCTACTTCGAAAACGTCGTCAGCGAACACTCGGCTAACCCCCGTATGCTCATTGTTCACGAGGTAATGGGCCGTAACTGTGGTTGGCTCACCGCCGCTACTGCAGCCGCGTACCGTCGGCGTCTAAAAGACCTAGAGTTTTTGCCCGATCTCAACTTTCCAATGAAAAGCAAGGACGTACACGCGGTGTACATTCCCGAGATGGAATTTGATCTCCAGGCCGAGGCTGCGCGCCTTAAAAAGGTTTTGGACGACGGCGATTCCGTCAACATCTTCGTCTCCGAAGGCGCCTGCGTTGAGCAAATTGTAAAAGAGATGGAGTCTCGTGGCGTACAGGTTCCCACCGACGCTTTTGGTCATTACAAACTCGACGCAGTCAATGTCGGCCAGTGGTTCTCCAAGCAATTCGCCGAAGCCCTCGGCGCCGAAAAAGCCTTGGTGCAAAAGTCAGGTTATTACGCCCGTGCAGCGGCAGCCAACCCCGACGACTTGCGTCTCATCAAGAGCATGGTCGACCTAGCTGTCGAATGCGGTCTTCGGGGCGAGCCAGGTGTCATCGGCCATGATGACGACAAAGGCCATCGTTTGCGAGCCATCGAATTTCCCCGCATTGCAGGAGGAAAACCCTTCGATATCGACGCCCCCTGGTTTGGCACCATGCTCGACGAAATGGGACAGCCCCTGGGCAAAAAGGTTATAGTAAAACACTAAATTCCTTCCAAGAAAAAGAAAACCGCTCCAGTTCACCTGTGAGCGGTTTCTTTTTGTCTGCCAATTGCACCCCAGCCCGTGCCCCGTTCGGGCTCTCGAACTCAACTGCAAGCTCTGGCCCAAGAGAACCCTGGGCTGCGTACCCTTCAAAAACTCAGGGCCAATACCGTCGAGCCGCGCGATTGGCACCGTCCAAAACAACAATGCTGCCATCGGGTAGTAATGCCGTTTGAGAAGGCTTGTTGAAGCGAGCGTCTGCACCCGCTGTGAAGTCAGTGTTACCAGCGGTCGTCGCCGCCTGGTCACCTGCAACAACCCGCAGGCTCTCATGGTCGGCGGAAAGCACGTAGAGCCGATGATTGTTCGTGTCGGTGAAGTAGACTTTACCCTCAGCATCAACGAGCACGCCCTGAAGATAATCGAGCTGCCAATCACGTGGGGCAACCACGTTACTCCCTAGGGAGACCGTGACATCACCGCCACCAGCGACGAACTCTTCTACCACTCCGTCGCCACTCACCAACGCAATCCCTGCGCGCTTCCCTCCTAAAGCTGTTCCGCAGAAAATACCCGAGACATACGCCTTGCCGTCTCCGCGAAAGTCGAGACTACACTGCGAATTCCCATTCATCGAAGGAGTGCCCTTACAGCTCGCGAATACGAGTTCAGCGCCGCAGTCTCCTCCTACGAGCCATGGTTCGACCGTGGGCGTCACAAGATCAGGATCAATGCGCTCAATTGAGAGATCATTCGTTACGTAGAGTCCTCCCGGCCCATACTTGATGGCGTGTATTTCCCATTTTGCGCTTTCCTGAGCATTACGCGAGTCACCTGTTGCGCTACCATAACCAGCGAATGGCCCAATAGCGCCCGTATCAAGCTCGACGACACGTATGTAATCGGCTGCGTTCTGCAGTCCATCCAAAACTACAAAGAGACGACGAGAGTCGGCGTCCAATGCAATACTAGTTGGATACTGAAGGAGCGCCGCAGTCGCTGATCCGAAATCGCCAGATAAGCCGCCTCCAGTCTTTCCGGCCACGCGTGCAACGGTGCCGTCGGGGCTGACCTTACCAACCCAATTGTGAGCATAAGTGGCCGTTATGCTCCCCCGATGAGAGAAATACACGCTTCCGTCGCCGGAACTCGCGATTCCTCCCAGAGCATGCAGTGGTAGGTCAATCGCCCTCTGTCTCCCCGCACGCTCTCCCTCGTAAGCAAACGCGTAGGCGTTGTACGCAAAATCAGCGTTCAACAAAGTTGTCACGCTCGCTGAAGGTGGCCGCACAACATCAAAAGGGAAGTTCACAAACTCTTGCACGTCCCCAGCTGGCTTTCGCAATTGTGCCTGCATGACTCCAGCACCATGAGTCATTGGAGCACGCGGAAGAAAACTCCCCGCCCCTTCAATACCCGTCTCGATACGCAACGGCGGGGCAGAAAGAGGATGACCAGGAGCATCCAAGTACACGGTCATGCCAGGTTTCTCTAAACCTGCCAGTAGGCTCTTGATGCGCAATGACGCAAGCCTTTGTCCGGGCCAGATTGACTGAGATTCACCGCTGACAATGGAGAGCCCGACTGAACTAGCCTCCCCCTCGGCCCAGCCCCGAATACGCCGAACAGCCCCATTGCTGGTCGCAAACCACAGATCCCCATTGGGTCCAAAATCAAGAGCAGGACTGCCCGCCATAGAACTGGCCGCAGCCGGCACATAGTCCACACCTGCTGCCGCTGTGCCGTCCCCGGCAACCGCGGTGACTCGGCGCGTCCCTGCGTCCAGGCGAAAAATACGATGGGAAACGTCTTGACTCCGGGTAGCGGTGAAATACACGTTGCCGACAGAATCCTCCACTAAACAGCATCTCGCAGTCTAAGATCCAAGCTTTCGCTTGACGATCTAGCAC
>CAYWLO010000077.1:0-20302 GCA_964459035.1 uncultured Polyangiaceae bacterium
GCGCTACAAGTCTGCTGACCGTCGACATTGCCTGGTATATGTTGCCAATGGCTTTCGTTGTGAAACAGGGACTCAAAAAGAGCGTCGGCAATTTTATTCAAGAGCTGGCCACTCATGTGGAGACAGTGAGCAAGAAGTAAATTCTGGTTTGAATCAACGAGAGCTTTCTCTTTTTGCGAAGAATACCAAGAATGATCATTCGTTCCATTTGGGTTGGAAACGCCCTACGCAATTTCAACTATCTGGTGGTCTGTCCACAAACGGGGGAGGCTCTCGCAATTGATCCAACCGAGAGCGAAGCATGTGTCTCTTTGGCGAAAAAGGAGGGCTGGACCATTCGCTACGTGCTCAACACTCATGAGCATTTCGATCATATTAGTGGAAACCAGGGGGTTTGTGAGGCAACGGGGGCCACTCTTTTGGCTCATTTTCGGGCGAATATTCCGCAGGTGGACAAGCGCTTGAGCGCTGGTGCTCGTATTTGTCTTGGAAACTCAGAGCTTGAGTGCCTGGATACACCGGGCCATACAATGAGTCATCTGTGTTTATTTTTGGACGGCGATGAACCCGCTATTTTTACCGGCGACACCTTATTTAATGCGGGCGTGGGGCATTGTCGCGGTGGTGGGGACGCACGGGTACTCTATGAAACCATTAGCCAGCAATTGAGCACCCTTTCCGACAACACGCGCGTGTATCCGGGACATGATTATCTCGAAAATAATCTAAAATTTACTCTTGCTCGCGAAAAGAAAAACTCGGCGGCGATTCAACTTCTTGAAAAGCTCTTTGTTCAACAGGGGCGCAAGTCACCCTCTTCTTGGGTGAGTACGATGGGGCTCGAAAGAGAGATCAATACATTTCTTCGCCTGGGCAGTCGCTCTCTTATTGAGGGCTATGCCCATTTGGGAGAGCGTCCCACAGAGGAAGAAGTGTTCTTGGCGTTGCGCTCGTCAAGAGATATTTGGTAGCTAAAGTTTTTCCTAGGGACGCCGAATGATGCGAGCTAGGTAGGGTGGGCTTTACCCATGGGTTCTCCCTTCCCTCAGACGATGAAAAAACGATTGAACGATTCGAAGCTACCCCGTGCTCAAAAGCGACGACTGGTTTACCGGCGCTCGCGACCCGCGGGACCTGAAGAGCGCCGATTGGTGGGCATCAGTGGGGCGAGCGCCCAAGGCCATCAGAAGGCGCCAAATTTTGGTACCAACGAGGCGTCTTTGGCCACCCCTTCGGTTCTTAGGTGGACGAAGACAGCGCGTATTCTCTTCCAATTAAGGGGCGCTCTAGGGGGAGGTGCTCTTGTGTGGTGTTCTTCGGCTGGAGCCGATGAGCCTGAGCCTGTTGCCAAAGAGGTGACGGTGGTCTCGCCTAGAGCGGCAGAAAAGAGCAGCAAAGAGGGCAAGGGGTCTCAGCCTTTGGACTCGGCAGTCTCTGCTTCGCTACCTCCAGTGGTGACGGTGGGGGAGCAAGCTAGCGGCTTTGTCGTGCGCATGCTGGGGGTGCGGGGTAGTCTGCTTTCCTCGACCTCACCGGCGATAGAAGGTCGTGAGCCCATGGCGGGGGGTGCGTTTGCTGGGCGTGGGCTGGCGCTTCTCTCGGGGGAAATCATGTCGGCTCGTTACTTTGACGATTTATGGATCGGCTACGATTCGGGAGGAACGACCTATTCCTTATCTGGTCAAATTGCCCTGGGCGCTCGCTGGCAGATCTTACCTCAAACGGGACCCTTTGTTCGCTTTGAGATGCGAGGCGAGATGCGGAGACAGGGGGGCTGGTACTATTCTTCTTTTCGATTGCCGGGCGCGCAAGTTGGTTGGGGCACCATCAAGGGGCTTTTTCAGGGAGAACTCATGGCGCATGGGGGTACTTCATTAACAGGCAGATTGCGCTCAGGTGACATTGAGCGAGACGTCGTGGGGCCGGTAGCAGGAGCGGCCATTTCGCTTATTTATGATCGCCTCAGCTTGGACGCGGATATGAGCTATTTGGGGCTTGGTCAGGAGCGCGGCACCCTGCTGGACGCTCGCGGAAACTTTTGTACTTTTTGGGGGAAGCATCCTCCACAACATACGTATAAGCCGATTGCGCGGCCAGAATCGGACTTTTACGGACCCCTCTCGGCAGAGTTCCAGTGGGCTTTTTGTGCCGATGCAAGCATTTTACGCGACACATCACCTGCAACAATGTCCCCCGCGTCTCGACAGCAGTTTGTCATGGGCCTTTCATTTCTCGTCGGACGCGCTTTACGTCTAGATCCAGCCAAGTGATTGTGCAATGTGGGTATCGCGATTGAAAAGTCTATCGCGTACTAAACTTTCAAAGAGGGAATCCCTATTATGATCAAAAAACTACTCGTACTCTCCGCACTCGCTGTTCTTGCCTCGGGTTGTGCCCGTTCGGCTAACGTTCCTGTTTCCGGCGGACTCTACAACGGTTCAAAGGGCGCAACTGCTGCGACCTCCAACACTCTTGGCGGAAAAACTGGCCAGTCATGTGCCACTTCTTACCTTGGCATCATCGGCCTCGGAGATGCTTCTATTGCATCAGCTGCTAAAGCTGGTGGAATTTCCAAGATCTCTACCGTAGATAGCGACAACTTCGGACTTCTCGGCCTTTACGCCAAGAATTGTACCGTTGTTAGCGGTGAGTAAGTAAAAAAAGCTTACAGAAAAATGAGGCTGTCAGGGAAACCTGATGGCCTTTTTTCTTTGGAGATGTTGAAGGGTGGGTGGTGGCCTTGGGTTACACCAAAACGTCACGGTCCGAACAATCCCCCTCGAACAATTTGACCTTGCTGATGATCCGCTTCCTTGAGGTGCTAGTGAGGTAATTCGTACCCCCTGCACCAACCCCGTACTTGAGCAGCTCACCCGCGCGTGTGCGCGATCACGTGTATGGCAAGAACGAAGTGTGATGAGTGGATGTTCGTGCGCGCTAACACAACCTTGGCTTTGAATGCGGGCGTATGGTTTATTCTCGTTTTTTTCGTCATGTTCCTGCTCCTTTTGGTGAGCAGGCTCCACCTTAGCCCCTGGTCTGAAAATTGGGGTCCACTTCAGTTCTTGGTGACGTGATCGAATGCCCGAATGGCAAGATAAAGTGACTCGATGCCTGCACCGAGGAGCGTGATATTAATCGCGTGTTGGCGTCTCATGAACTCGTGCCCGAGTTGCGGCCCATCAGTCAGAGGGACTGGCAGCTAGCTTAGGCCTATCAATCTACGTGTCTGTCAACAAAGAGTCAAACTATATGCTTTGCAGCTCAGAACAAGTGTGAGCTTTCCTCCCAAAGCCTGTGACAAGGCTGCTTGTGGTGGGGGCTAGATTCTCGCGGCAGTCAAGTTCTTATTGTTGACAGATATTACATTACAATAGATAACTAATAGTTTTGGGTCGACTCAAGGTAGAGAACATCACCATCGGTGAATGCCTGTTTGAGAGACCTTTTCCAGCCTTTGAGTTGGCTGGCGTCCACATGGTAGAGTTCTGCGGATTGCATCAGCATGTAGAAGAACATTTTTACAGTTTGCTTTTGAAAGTTCCCTGTGGGTATCGCACCTGTTATACTATCCACCAAGAACACTGAGCTGGGGTGCTTGGCTATTAATTGCAGAACCCGATCATCCATGGCGCCAGCAAAAATGCGCGTACTGGACGTTTGCGGAATGCTCTTTCCTTTTGGATATTCTTCAATTGAAATGCCCGTGACATTCGCGAGGGCCCGTAGGTGTTTGAGGCGCTTGGAGTTAGGCGAGGTGTCTATTTTTGTAGAGGTTACAATCGTAATGATGATTTTTTCCACATCTAGAGCGGGATGCAACTGAATTGCTCGTTTCTCAAAGATAAAGTCATCGATTTGCTCGTAGGAAACCGTGCGTGCTCCAGCTTTGAGTAGGTTGTTCAGTGCGACACTTGTATCATTTCTCCCACTGTAAATTGCATCTAAAACCAAGGCAACCTGATGTCCTCTATTGAGGAGTCCAAGAGCAGTTTGATAGATGCAGACGTCAGTTTCAGCCCCGATGATGAACCAGTTATTTACCTGGGCACTTGCAATCATCTCCATGAACTCTGGGTGTTTACTGGCGTCGTAGTACATCTTTACAAAATGTTCACTTTCTCCCAGAATATTTGTGAGCTCTGTAGGGATTCCGTAGGTGTCTGTCCGTTTTGCTTCGTACGTCGTGATTGTCGGTAGATGGTGTGAATTCGCCCAATTAATCACCTTGACCATTGCGGGAATTACGCGTTCGGCGGTGTGAGTATAGTGACTGGTATCGTTCAAACGAACGTAAATTGACTCGGGGTGACCGGGGATGAAAAATTTTTGAGCGTCGACTACCAGTAGTCCGGCTTGGGGTACTTTTGTCTCTTGAAGTGCATCATTCTTAGGCTTCTGGTGCACGGTTGTTTGAGACGCACAGCAAATGAAAAAGATTGAAATGATAGCTGTGAAGAGTTTGTTCATGGTGCAATCAATGAGAAAGCGCCTCTCCGTTTAGAAGAAGCTCTCGAACGACCACACGGTCTTTAGAAATGAGCGCAAGGCTGATTGAGCCCTGGCCGGCCTGCACGATTTTTTCAATGGAGCGGGCTTGGTCTTGTTGAATAAAGTACCGGTGTTGCTCGCGGGCGAATTGAATGGGAATAGCGTGTTGGCACGCGGAGGGGGGGTTACTCTTCTTGTGTAGACTTAATGTGTAAGGGGCGTTTTCGCTAGGAATGAGACACGCCGCATCAGCAGACCAACGCTCTTTAGAGGGTAGCCTATAAAGAGTAGAGAGCCGGTAGCGGATGTACTGACCACGCAAAACGTCCCGTGGGTCGAAACCTTCGATTGAAACTTCGACGATTTCGGCCCCCTGTAGTTCTCGCTCTGCTAGGGCGATTGAAGCGAGGTACCCCAGAAGAGGGAGTAGAAGTGTGTATGTTTTCCAAGTCATGAGGCCCCGTCTTCTTCCAGCGAAGAGTTCCAGTTCTTGCGCACCATAAAAAGCACTGTTGCACCAAGTCCCATCAAAACGCAGCCCGTGATCATCAAACTATCAAAGAGTTCAAAGCTGGCGACAAGAATGCGCAGTCCCAGGGCAGCAACGGACAATCGCGCAAGCCCCTGATGTTGACTTTTTTCGGAGAGAAACCACGCAAAGCTCCAAAAGGCCCCATAGCTGACGAAGGCACCCACTCTGCTGTCGATAGAAAGCCCCAGGGGTAAGAGGGCACCGAAAAGCCCTAGAAGAATCAGCTGGCGTACTTGGTTTTTTGTTCCCCAACCGAGTGTGTCCGCGTCGAGGGGAGTTGTGAGCCATACTAGAGTAGCAATAGCGACTCCCGCAAGCCAGAGAATGGGCACGCCGGGCTGACTATGTAGCCACGTAAAGGAGCCGACGAGGCCCAATGCGATGATGTGTAAGGTATAGAGGCTCTTGCCAACGCGGGCTCGGAGAGGCTCCTTACTTCTTGCGAAGAGGAAAGATACGCCTAGCCCCACAGTCCACTCAATGAGCGCGGTAGTAAAACCACTGGTGGGGCGCAGGGAATTGGCCAGCTCGATTACCTCGGTAAGATCTTCTGTTGCGCTTACGAGACTTACCCAAAGCCCGAAGAACCAATAATATTGCAAAAATCGGCTGCTTGTGTGGGCAAGAAGAGGTGCCGTAAGAAGGCACCAAAAGACGAGTAGCTGCCAAAGCTCGCCCTCTTGGGCGTAAACCTGCGAGATCAACGCCAGAGAGCCCAAGGAAAGACCAGAGACTATCAAGGCTAAGACATCAAAACGCGTTTTTGAATGAGGGCTGCGTAGCTGCGAGTGTAGAAGAAGCGCGCAAGCAATTGCCAATAGGCCCCCCATGGCAGTGAGTTTGACGCCGTCTCCAAATCGACCCCAGTTGTAGGCGACGAGACTTCCCACTCCCGAGGTGAGAGTGAGGGCGCCGAGGAGCGCGATTGCTTTTGATGGGCGTGAGTCTTTGTGAGGGCCCCGATTTTTTTCGAAATATGCGATTGCTTGGCTTTGCTCCTGGCTGAGTAGCTCTGCGTCTACCCAACGATTGAGTAGAGTGGTGAGGGAGTGACCAGACTCTATCATGGGTTGAGTATTGTACTCTTAACCCATGGCGCGCAAGAGAGGCGCAAGGAAGCGTTCGCTTTTTCTTTGATGCACTCCTTCGAGTAGGGGCAATTTATCGTTTTTGAGGATCGGTCACGACTCTTGTGTAAGGCAAGGCGCGTTTAATTTCCTGAAGCTGACCGTTGGATAGATTGGTACCTATGAGCTTGAGTATTTTTAGCGAGGAGAACTCGCCTTCTTTGAACAAAAACTGATTCAATGGATTGAAGGAGAGGTTGAGCTCTTGCAGGTGAGGAAATTTTTCGAAATCATTTTCAACACTTCTTATTTTGTTGTGACTCAAGTTCAAAGTGCGCAATTTTTTCATCTCTCTATAGTTTCCTATCTGAAAGATGTCGGAAAATTCATTTTTACTGAGGTCGACGCTTTCGAGCGAAGGACCTTCATCGATTTTGGCAGTAATGAGCCCGTTATTTGCTAGATTGAGGGAACGCAATTGAGGCAAGGAGTAAAGACATCGGTCAAAGTACCCAGAATGCTGTGTGTTGATTGTTATTTGTCGAAACTTCTTCTCATTGCAGAGAACTTTGGTGTACTTGCTTTTTACTCGCGCCTCTTCTTTGTATTCGAATGTCTCTACGTCACCGCGATCAGCCAGGGCCTGCCGAAAATTTTCTCCGGCATTTTCACTATTGTACACGATGCCTTGGAGGCCCCAGAGTAAGAAACCCAAGGTGCTGAGCACGGTCCAGAGCAGATTTTTCTTGTCTCCAAGAAAGAGCTCAAACATGGATAAAATGCGCATGGGCAGAACGAAAGCTGTCCACAAAAATGCCGTGACTCCAATCATGAAGACGAAGAAGATGGGGTTCCAGGCCAGATCAAGTGTGGGGCCATCGAAGAGGAGTTCCATCATCAGAATGGCAAATTGTCCCGGCAGCATAAGAACCAAGTCTGCTAGGAACACGACCGGGGCGAGAGGCGCGCGAATCTTGTCTCCTTGTACGGGGGAATTTGTTCCGAGGAGATAGAATACGTAGAGTTCTTTGACGAGAAAGCCGGTGAGTAGCCAGGGAATTGCAGCGTCCGGATCGAGTTGGGGAGCCAATACCTGTAGCGGAAGGAGGGCAAGGCTCGTCATCATGACCCAGCGCATGAGGGCAAAGAAACACCAAACAAGTGCATGACTCCCCACTACGCTTTGATCGGTGTTGTAGTGCGAGCGAACCGATTGCAGCTTGATCCATACCGCGCAGGGGTCGAGTGCTACTACTGCCAAAATGAGGTAGGCAGCCTCTTGTGAGAGTGTCTCTTGGCTGGAGACAAAAGGTTGAAGAAGAACGTATCCCCCCCAAAAAGCACCTTGTAACAGGAGGCCGAAGAGAGTGGAGAGGATGGTCTGAGGGTCCGCTTGTACTGGGGCACTCGTATTGGTTTTTACTTTGCTCACTCCGGTGCTTCTGTATCGTTGTCCGGTAGCGTGGTCAACTTCAGGGCCTAGATCGATGACGACGGATGTTCCTTGCTCTCCTTTTTTGAGTGGAAGAGGACGGGGTTTTGAGTGGAAGAGGACGGGGTGCCTGAGCGACTTACCCGTTCAACGAACTAGTACCAAGGACGGGAACTTCGTGCCGGGTTTTGATCCTCGGTACGTTCTGAAGGCACGAGGTACTAGCTTCAATTGTGCCCACTTATCGGCGCTCTAGATGTCCTGCTGGTCGCGACAACCGGTAAACCGGTCGCTGCTCAAGAGCGTCGATACCTTTTTCAAATGAGGTGACGGTCACGATATTTTTGATCACGTTGGTTCCTCCGCCGCTACTGGCAACATCTAGAAATTGAGCCTCCTCGACAAAAATATTGACTCAAGGCGTGTCAGACTCTTTCGCTGGAGAGACATTGATCTTCGTTTCATTCCTTTCAGGCATTAGTGAGTGAGTATTCACGAGATAGGGTTCCAAATTCCTCGCATCGTGGCGAGCGGTAGCTCATATTAAGACGATTGCTTCGCTCTCTTTTTATTTGAGATTCTGTTGTAAAATGGTGCCCGTTTTTTGGCGACACTTTTGAATAATTTTTGAGTTTTTGGGAGATTGTTGGTGAGTGCTGGAAGAAATTTTAGAGAGGCGCTTTTGCGGGAATCTCCTTTGCAAATCGTCGGTGCGGTCAATGCCTACAGCGCCCTTCTTGCTGAGCAGGCTGGGTTTCGTTGTCTCTATTTATCCGGTGCTGGGGTAGCCAACGCCTCTTTTGGCCTTCCTGACTTAGGCATGACTTCTCGGAGCGAAGTCACCGAGGAGGTTCGTCGTATCGCGGGGGCTTGCACTTTGCCTTTGTTAGTGGACATTGATACCGGCTGGGGCGACGGGCTGAGCGTTGACAGAACTGTAAGGGAGATGGAGAGGGCCGGGGCCTCTGCCGTGCACCTAGAAGATCAAGTAAGTACCAAGCGCTGTGGTCATCGTCCCAACAAACGCTTGGTGAGCGTTGAGCAAATGTTAGGGCGGCTCAAAGCAGCCGTGGACGGGCGCCGAGATGCAGATTTTTTCATCATGGCTCGAACCGATGCCATTGCTTTGGAGGGCGTCGAGGGCGCTTTGGAGCGAGCGCAGCGCTACGTGGAGGCGGGGGCTGACGGTATTTTTGTTGAGGCGCCGCTGGAGGGTGCCGCCTATCGTCTTTTTTCTACTTCCATGAGTGTTCCGATTCTCGCTAACATGACGGAATTTGGAAAAACCGAGCTTTACGAACTCACAGAACTAGCCGCCTGGGGAATCAAAATGGTGCTTTATCCATTGAGCGCATTTCGCTCGATGAACCGGGCAGCCGAACTGACCTATCAGGCCATTCGCTCCGATGGCCATCAGAGAAATCGTTTAAAGAGCATGCAAACCCGCGAAGAACTTTACAATATTTTGCACTATCACCGTTACGAAGAGAAGCTTGATAGCTTCTATCTTAATGAGGACGACTGAATTTGTGTCGGGGGGCGCGCCATGTCCAATACTGTCGAAAAGAAACTTGGGGGAGCCGGTTTACGGGGCCAGAACGTTGGTCAAACTAGCCTATGCACCGTGGGCAAGAGCGGCGCCGGGCTCACTTATCGCGGCTACGATATTGGCGATTTAGCCAAGGGGGCCACATTTGAGGAGGTAGCCTATTTGTTGATTGTGGGTGTCTTGCCAGACAAAGAGCAATTGACCAATTACAACGCTCGACTGAAATTGTTACGAGGCCTGCCTCCCCCTCTCAAGAAGGTCTTAGAAAATATTCCTCAAGAAGCGCGCCCTATGGACGTGATGCGTACGGGCGTTTCGTTTCTAGGGCTATTGGAGACGGAGAGGAATTTCTCGCAATATGAGGAGAGCGTGACGCGTCTGCTTGCCATTTTGCCCTCAATTATTTGCTATTGGTACCATTATTCGCGAACCGGAGAGCGCATTCAGACAGAAACGAGCGACGAGAGCATAGGCGGTCACTTCTTGCGCATGCTCAGTGGCAACGAACCGGACCCGCTTTTTGTAAGCGGTATGAGCGCGTCGCTTATTTTGTACGCGGAGCACGAATTCAATGCTTCGACCTTTACGGCGCGGGTGTGCGCTTCAACATTGTCGGACATTCATAGTTGTATCACCGCTGCAATTGGCACCCTGCGTGGCCCTTTACACGGTGGTGCGAACGAAGCTGCCATGGCCATGATTGAAAAATTTAGCGATGCAAATGATGCTGAGCGTGCAATTGTGGCCATGTTGGCGCGCAAGGAAAAGATTATGGGATTTGGTCACGCCATCTATCGCGAGTCCGATCCGCGGAGTGATCTCATCAAGCTCTGGTCTAAGAACCTTTCGGAAAAAGTAGGTGATACAAAACTTTGCGAAATTTCCGAGAGATGCGAGGCGGTGATGCGGCGCGAAAAGAAGCTCTTTTGCAACGCTGATTTCTTTCACGCCTCGGCCTATCACTTCATGGGTATTCCCACTTGCCTGTTCACTCCTATTTTTGTCATGTCGCGCATTGCGGGCTGGAGTGCCCACGTTCAGGAGCAGCGGGATAATAATCGACTAATTCGACCTAGTGCCGAGTACACAGGGCCCGAACCTCGTCCTTTTATTTCCCTGGAGGACAGGAGTCGGTTGGCGTGAACACTACCCCAGAGAGAGCAGAACGGCCCGACTACGATAGGGAGATCAGGGAGATCGCCCACTACGCCCTGCACTACGAAGTTCGCTCCCACTTGGCGTTGACCACAGCTTGCCAATGTCTGATGGATAGCCTGGGTTGTGCTTTTTTGTCTTTGCGTCACCCCGAGTGTGCTCGTCTTTTAGGGCCTTTGGTGGAGGGCACGAACGTGTCGGGGGGCGCCCACGTGCCGGGTACTTCTTATCGCTTGGATCCTGTCCAGGCAGCCTGGGATATTGGGTGCATGATTCGTTGGCTTGATTTTAACGACACCTGGCTGGCTGCCGAATGGGGTCATCCCTCGGACAACTTGGGCGCTATTCTCGCTGTGGCTGACTTCCTTTCCCAAAAGCGTGTCGCCCAGGGCAAAGAGCCATTCACCGTGCATGAGGTTCTTCAATACATGGTCAAGGCCTATGAAATTCAAGGAGTGATTGCCCTTAAGAATAGCTTGAACCGCGTAGGGCTTGATCATGTGCTTTTGGTACGAGTGGCCTCTACTGCGGTGGTGAGCTGCATGATGGGCGGTGATTTGGAGAAGGTGATGGCTGCGGTGTCCCAGGCGTGGGTGGACAGCTCCTCGTTGCGGGTTTACAGGCAGGCACCCAACGCGGGCTCGCGTAAGTCTTGGGCGGCAGGAGACGCGAATTCAAGAGCTGTACGTTTGGCAGATCTCACAATGAGGGGAGAGATGGGTATTCCTGGTGCGCTGAGCGCTAACACTTGGGGGTTCAAAAACGTGATCTTGGGGGGGCAAACCTTTCGTCTTTCAGCGAGACTATGGGAGCTACGTGATGGAAAATATACTCTTCAAACTCTCTTATCCCGCAGAATTTCACGCTCAAACCGCCTGCGAAGCGGCCGCTCAATTGCACGTGCAGGTCCGTGAGCGCTTGAGTGATATCAAACGGGTGGAGCTTACAACCCAAGAGTCTGCTTTGCGTATTATTTCTAAGGAGGGGCGTTTAGCCAATTGTGCAGATCGCGACCACTGCCTGCAATATATGGTGAGCGTGGTCTTAGCGTTTGGCGATCTGCACGCTGAAAATTATTCGGACAGCTTTCATGAGCGCCATGAAATTCTAGACGAGCTTCGTTCCACAATGATTGTGCAGGAAGACACACGCTACAGCATAGATTATCACGAACCCGCCAAGCGCTCGATTGCAAACGCGGTGCAAGTATTTTTCAAGGATGGTTCTTGTACCAAGAAGGTTGAGGTGGATTATCCTTTAGGGCACCGCCGCCGACGAGAGGAGGGACTACCTGTGCTCATCTCAAAATTTAAAAAGAATGTCGCCACACGTTTTGACGAGGAGCGCTGCAGTGAAATTTTCGCGCTCTTTGAGGACCGAGCTACCTTGCAGGCCATGCCGGTCGATGAGTTCATGCAGGTATTCGTTGTTTGAGGAGGGTACCTGTACCAAAACTGGCACCTTTTGAAGGTCTTTGAGCATCGAGCGAATCATCTACAGCCGTCTTGGTGTAGGAAAATGGGGCCAGCGCCATTTTTACCTCGTCAAAATGAGCGATTAGGGAGAAACTTTCTATATTTCTTTGATTTTTGCGTGAAGTAGATCGAGCAGGATTGGAAGTTTGTCGACTGGGATAATACTGGCGACGGCAGCACCTAAGTTTCGATGAGGCATATTTTTAAGAGCAGCGTCGCACGTGGTCTTTGGAATTTCGTCCTCAAGGTGCCAAATGAACTTTGTGCGTTGTTGTGTTGTAAACCATGATTTTGCAGCGCTCAGAGCATGCTGAATGTCCTCCTGGTTGACGACAGCACCCAGGAGAAAAGTACGCATACTATCAAATAAGCCATATAGATGCAGGCCGGGTGGCGCTATTTCTAACACAATAGCCATAACTGCCTCTCCCTTTCGTTCGACCACCATGCATTTTCGCTCGCGCTGCATGCCGCATTTTGACCAAGCAAGTCTGGTGCGAGAAAAGTCCGCTTCATCGCCAAGATCAAGAGCACCAAGATAGGCTGGTGGCCGCGTCTTTTGTAAATGTTTTACAATGGCGTGGTGCTCTATTTTAGAGGCCTCGTGAACTGCGCTTGGTTCTGGGGTCGCCGTGACTTGTACTTCGATGGCGCGAAAACGGTAGATGTAAGAGGCCGAGCCAAGCCATTGCGCCGGGGCGTCTCGATGAAAAAGTAGGCTCCAGGGCGAGGCATGTTCCTGAACGAAACTCCAAAGCCAATTGGCGTCACCACAAGCTAATACGTGCTCATAAGCCTGCAGGTAGAGACGGTAGAGTGCCTGACGTCCTTCGTGCACTCTTTCGCCTTTTGTTCGTACTTTGGCGACCTGATAGAGGCACCAGGTATTTTGGTAGATTCTGGTGTGTGCGATTGCTGCTTTTGCCGGTCCTGTTGACGGCCATCTGCGCATGCAGGCCAGTTCGGGGGTGTCGGCAAGTTGTTTGGCGCAACTGATAAAGGCCGAACGCACGTCTTTGAAGTCTGCAGGGTTTTTTCCAGAAAGAGCGAAATATCCAGACTTCTCGTACATATCCCAAAGCTCTGGACCCGAAACACTCAACTCAGAATAGAGGTGGGCCTGCAATAAGCGTGACCAAGGAACAAGATCGACGGGGCGAGAGGACTCAACGCGCAACCCGATGAAGCCATCATTTGTTTCTACACGAGTGTGCACTACACGAACGAATACCCGGGTCTTGTTTCCTTGAATCCCAGTGAGCTCGATGAAAAATTGGAGACCAGGGGGGAGCAACGCTGCGTCCATTGTACGAAGGCACAATCCCATTGCCGAGATGTTCACGACATTGCCTTGGCTCAGGACTTCTGGCCAAATGGGGTGCTGCCAGGAAGCGCTCAACGGCGAAGTCGGTGGCCCGCGATGGGCGCTTCTGCCACCACTTGCTCGAATCCATGAAGGGAGCTGAAAATTTTGCACCTCGTCCCGAACCCTTTGATTCGTCCAGTTTGGGAGATTTTCTGTAGTTGTGTCTTGATGAACAATGGGAAGAAACGGAATTGAAGTTGTGTGCCCGTGGGTCTGAAATTGAATGAGTCGTGGTGTATCGAGCGGGTGGCCCTGAACGGAGCACTGAAATGTTTGATCATGAACTTGTACGATCTGGGCTTTGCCCCTGCCCTTGGGTGTTTGGTAACTCCCAGACACCTTTAAGGTGCAAAGCCTAGAGAGCTCAGCTCTCACTAGGGAAGCTCTTGTTGAGAAGTCCTCTCCGGTGAGAAGAGGTTCAACTCTTTTTGCTGTGCGTTGCAACGCGCCACTGGCAAGTGCCAATGTTTTGAAGGGTTCGGGCTCTAAGGCAGGATAGCTCAAGGCCACATGCACTCCCGTTCTTCGGGCAATCATGTGGAGGCTAAATGCAATGAGCAGCCCTGCTGCGGAGACCCATTGCGCTTCTCGATAGCCACGTGCTTCGCCCAATTCCCCCGCAATGATTCTGCCCACACAGCCAGTTGGACTTAAACGAGAGACCAACACCAGACAAGTCGGATCTTCGATGACAAGAACCAGTTGCATCGATTCGTCCACAGAAAAGTAGCCAGAAGACGATTGCGATTCAGCAGTGGAGCGCCCCGATCGATCCGCACGGCGCGGCAGATCGGGAAAAAAAGCGGCATCTGCTCCTAAGGCTAAGGAAGGCGAAACCATTTTGTTCACTCAACTACTGATGTGAAGGTTGGAGTCGGCCCTGAGATCACGAGTGAAGGACTCGTACATACGTGTGGTAGTCCCCATTGAAGCACGACACGTTGTGAGAAATCTTTGAAATTGGGGTTCGCTTTTTAGGATCCGTTCGAGATAAACGAGGGTTCCCTCCCAATGGCCGTCCATGCCGCCGTCAAAAGTCATATGCGAAGAGAAGAATTGGCAAGCTTTCTCTGGAGACTTGACCCCCCATGAAGAGATGCACGCCCGAAGCCGTTCCATAAAGCGCTCTGACATATGAGCTGTTACACCCTCGGCAGCCAAGGGAGATGCCACCAATAAGAGGGGGTCTTGGTGATATGCAATTGCGCTTTCCTGCACCGCCATGAACTCAAGGGTCTCCAGGTTTGGCGGCATATCGTGTTGAACAAAATGCACGTCGGCGTTCAGATGGGCCAAATCGTGCTCGACTATCAACTCATGATTCACTTCGCCATTGAGGTGATTGATAAAGTGTCTGCGTGTTTCGGAGTCGTCGCCATGAGCGATGCAGCGACCTAGTATTCGCGTCGTGTGGCGCACAAATTGGTGCACATTACCCAACGCATAAATATACTCATCTTTTGAAAGGCTGCCGTCTAAAACACTTTGAAAGAATCCCCATGTTTCCCCGGGTTCAAGCCAGCGCATCACGCTTTCTCGTGTTTCGGCAACCATCAACGAAGAAGCAATGGGGGTGTTGAGGCCCTCGAGCTGAGTCGAAAGAGCGCACATCGCAATATCGAGCCGTTGCCAAGGCACAGGCGTCTCCGAAGAATGTGGGGATCCTTCGCTCAATCGCATTAAATCGACCGCGACATCACGGTAGGACTCACATGCTAATTGTACTACCCGTGCGCCCTCAATGCGGGCTCGGCGTCCAGCGCTGTAGAGAAGGGCTGGTAGTACCGACCGGTCGCTTTCAGCGTTGACGTGGAGTTCTTCGATGCGGGCTGTGCCTGTGCCCGCAAGGGAGATACGAGCTCGGGCGAGAGGAGGTCGACCTTTGTCGTTGGCGAGGGCTACCTCCCACTTCTCGGCGCACCGTCTCTCGCTTAGCCAAAACTCATGATTGATTTGAACCCATGTGCTTGCTTCGTCACTGATTGCTTTACTCATCGCTTCACCCTTTCAATGCGGCGAGTGAGAACTTACCCCGCCAGCGCCATTGTGAGATATTGACCCTATTTACTAGACTACATGACTAACCCAAATGGGTCAACTGTTGTCACAAAGGAATAATATTGACTCGTCGGAATAAGTTGGCTTTTTTTTTTAGCCTTACGCGGCACGCAAAACTAGCCGTTGCTAAGCGGGCCGGCTGATTGAAAGCAGCCCTGAGCCTGTATGGATATTCAACCAGATATGAGTGATCAGCTAGTGTTCGAACAGGCGGAGCATCAAGTGCTCCTTGAACACAAGGCGCAAGCTGAAAAGGCGTACCTTGCAAGTCAGCTCAAGGAGCTGGCAGCACGACTTGAGATGAACTTCGACACAGTGGAGGTGTTGCCCACTTGTGTTGAGATTACTACTCAGTTAGCTCAATTTATGGCGGGGCAGCGTCTCGGTGTAGGTGTCAATACGGGGGCTGAGGGCAACGCCCAAGGGGAGGAGCCTGGTCTTTCGTCTCATACGCTTGGCGGGGTTTGGACGGTGTTGAACGAGCTGCCCGATGCTATTTTGGTTGTCCGTGGAGATCGAATTGTCTTTGCAAATGCGCAGTTGGAGGATATTTTAGAATACGAGCAGAGCGCCCTGGTGGGGCGCCCGTGGTGCGAGTTAGTTGCCGGTCCGTCCGAGGGTACGGAGTCAGAATTGAGGACTCTCATTGAGATGGCAGAATTTGAGCCGGTCATTGATATGCCCATTCGTTTTGTCGCCAGCGGCGGCGAAGAAGTGATGGTCTCTGCGAGCGCGCACCAGTCGACATTTTTGGCCCACGAGCCTTATACGATCTTAGCTATACGTGACGTTTCTGAGCTAAAGCGGCTTCTGAGCGAGGCGTTGGCGGCTTCCGAGGCCAAGTCGAATTTCATGGCAAATATGACCCACGAGATTCGAACGCCTCTGAGTGCGATGATCACTTTGTCCGAGTTGTTAGAGGACTCGCCATTGAGCGCTCAGCAACTTGAGGACGTGCAAACTATTGCACATGCCGGCAATACACTTTTAAGTTTAGTGAATGATATTTTGGACCTCTCACGTCTCGACGCTGGACAGGGTGTGTGCAGAGAGTCCGACTTTGAAGTTCGTGAATTGATTGAGCAGGTCGAGCGCCTATTTCGCGCTCCAGCAAAAGCGAAGGCCCTCAGAATTCATACGCGTATTGCTGCTCACTGTCCCCAGCTCGTTCACAGTGACGCGGGCAAGGTGCGGCAAGTTTTGATCAACCTAGTGGGCAATGCAGTGAAGTTCACCGAGAAGGGAGAGGTGCAAATTTGTGTTGGAATAACTGAGTTGAATGGTAGTCACGCCATTGAATTTAAAGTCATCGACTCGGGTATTGGAATTCCTAAACAATCGTTGCAAGAGGTATTTCAAGCGTTTCACCAGCTTGATGGTGGTTTTAATCGGAAACACGAGGGAACAGGCTTAGGGCTGAACATCAGTAAGAAAATGGCCGAGTTATTGGGCGGAACGGTGCATTGTGAGAGTGAAGTGGGCCAAGGGAGCTCCTTTAGCTTCATTATTCCCTGTCTCGAGGACAAAAATGCAGCAGAAGTGGGTGAACTAGAGCGTTTGACTCGGGGGCCAATCTTGGTGGCTGAGGACAATCCTATCAATCAGTCGGTAATGACCCAACTGCTCACGCGCCTTGGTTGGAGCTGTGCAATTGCATCAAACGGTTCAGAAGCACTTGAATTGCTCCGTGAAAACGCTGAATTTACCTTGGTTTTGATGGATTGCCAGATGCCCATTATGGATGGACAAGAGGCGACTCGTCAGATCCGCAATCTGGAGGGAATTGCCTCTAACATTCCTATTATTGCAGTGACTGCCAACAATACGGAGCAAGATCGTCGAGACTGTTTAGAGTCCGGTATGGATGATTTTATGACGAAGCCGGTCAAATTCAAGATGCTTGCAGAGCGCTTGGAACATTGGGCTAAGGAGGGAAGCGCTCGACGATTGTCCAGCGTTAAACGCCCAACGCACGCGTCTCCTGAATTTTCTGCGTGAGTTCAGCCGGGTCAACCGGGCTTACTTTGTTGTGGCGCTCAGCCCAACGACTAGCACCTTCTACGCTCTTGAATACACCGGCGGGGTAGGGGGCGCTTTGTAGTAAGTTCACCGTGGTCAAAATGCCGCGCACAGTATGAGCCCACAAACCTCGCCCTTCGATTACTTGGCCCACGCAGAGAAAGCTATCCGCGTGCGAAGAATAATACTTGGACAAGAGTGCTCGCTGCTCGGCAGTGGGTAAAGACGCCTTCTCAAGAATGACCAAGAGCGATACCCCTTGTTCGTTCTTGCTTCGTAGCATTTTTGTTGCATCACCTAACTTCTTGAGATGCTTGGCCGTTGGTTGGGCTGTCGTCCACAGATTGATTAGGTAGTGCCCCCAGCTGGCAAACAAAACCCCCTCCTCCTGAAATTCTGTGCAGAGGGTGCTGTTCGTCTTGATTGCTTGAGTCATCAATTGTCGTTGCGCGGACTCTTTTTCTTTGCCCGGTGCATTCCTTCAGCGGAGGAACGGTCAGGTAAAGCAAGCAGTTGAGGGCTTGTCTGAAGTATTTAGCCTTGCGAACTCTCCGGGAGAGAGGCGGTTTTCAGTGACTTCATGGTGCGACCTGAATACCCTAGCGACCATGACCACTGAGGATGAAACTCCCGAGGCCCATCTCTCCTATCGAGAAACTCTGGCAGCCTCTCAGGAGAGGAGTTCAAGTGAGAGTTTTGTCGAGGCAAGTCGCGTTGCGGCGCACTCCGTCGCACCTAGTGTGACGGAGCAGGGCTTTGATGAGACTTACGAGCTTGGGCAGCAGCTAGGAGCCGGGGGGATGGGCGCCGTCTATCGCGCTCAGGACGTCGCTTTGCACCGTACTGTCGCAGTGAAAGTGATGCACGATGAAGTTGCTGCGCGAGCAACTATGGTTCGCCGATTTTATAAAGAAGCGCAAATAGCAGCTCAGCTTGAGCACCCGGGTATCGTTCCGACTTATAATATTCAGCTAGGTGCTGGGGGGCAACCGCGCTTGGCCATGCGCCTCATTCGCGGACAAGATCTCGACTCTTACATCGAGAAAGAAAGACAGGGCCTGGGCACGGCTTCCGACGCCCTTGATGGATTGACTGAACGCCTTGAACTCTTTGTGCGCGCTTGCGACGCCGTTCAATTTGCCCATGACAAGGGCGTGGTGCATCGCGATCTCAAGCCCGAGAATATCATGGTGGGACCCCACCGAGACGCCTACGTGATGGACTGGGGGCTCGCCACCTTGCAAAGCAACGAGGCTCACCCAGCCTCCCCTCGCGAGGAAGAAAACGATATTGTCGAGGTAAATGACGATCCGCGAGCTACTCGCTTTGGCGAACTCATGGGTACTGTGGCCTACATGGCGCCCGAACAAGCTTTGGGCGATCATTCTCAAGTGGGTCCTTTGGCCGATCAATTTGCTCTTGCCCTCACCCTCCAAGAATTGGTTACGCTGCTTCCTGCACGTTCCCCACCAAACATGACTGCGGCTATCACCCAAGCTGTTATCGGAGAAAGAAACGAGCTGCCTCAGTGGACCCCGCCGGGGCTCGCAGCAATCATTTTGAAGGGCAGCGCTAGCGAACAAGAGCTGCGCTACCCGTCGACGGCAGAGTTCTGTGACGATGTGCGGCGCTTTATGCAAGACGAAGAACTTGAAGCGGCTCCCGACCCCTGGCAGAAAAAAGTGTGGCGTCGACTCAGCGTGCACAAAAGCTTTGTGCTTGCTGGTCTCTTGGTTTTGGTAGTGGCTGTAGCTGCTCTGAGCGTAATTCAGATCAGCGAAACGTTGCTTAGTGAGCGACGCCAAGCAAAATATGCGGCCCGCGTGGCCGATCAGGTGGGTCTGGTGATTGCACGAGCTGAGAGCATCAACACTCGTGCACGCGGTGTCGAGGTAGAGCTTGCTCATCTAGCGGGTGCTACGAAGTATGTTCTCACGGGTCAGTCCGCTCCCGCTGGGCGGCTTCTTCGGCCCCAAGATCTGCTCGGGGCAAAAGCGCCCACTGACGCAAAGGAGCACCCACGCTACAAACAGGTCATTAGCTTTGAGCGAGCGGTGCTAGCTGAAGCCCCAACCGCCACCCAAGCTGCCTCTCAAGATGAACGGCGCCTCGCCTTGATCGAGGGAGAGTTGAAGGGCGCTTATGAGAGGGGCGGCTTCGCAGCAGGGGCTCAACGAAATGGGCGTTCGGCACCCTTGCATTGGACTTACGTGGCCACGCCTTCTGGGTTGCTTCTAAATTATCCAGGGGCAGCCGGACTTACGAAGGAATATGATCCGCGTACTCGTCCCTGGTATAGGAACACCCTGGGTACTCACGGGGCGGTGTGGGGCGAGCTCTATGGTGATGCCAGCGGCTCGGGCACTCTATTGCCTTGTAATCGCGCGGTGTACAGCGATGAGGGAAAGCTTTTGGCGATTGCGGGTATCGACTTTCACTTGCAAGAAGTGCGGCGTGCTTTGCCCTTACTTGGACTACGCGGTTACCAGCGGGCATGGTTGATAGATAAGCGGGGTCGAATTGTAGCGTACCCCCTAGGCGAGGAGGAGACCGACGAGAAGGACTTCAACGTTCGTACTCTTGCAACATTCGAATCTCCGGAGTTGCTAGAAGCTATGAAACGACGTCCCTCGGCGGGGCAGCTTGTGATCGGTACATCGCGGTACATCTACGCGGCTCTGAGCGCCGTCGGTTGGTCCTATGTCGTTTCTGTTCAACCTTAAATAGTTTCTCTATGAGAAGATGGGTAAAAATAAAGTCATTGCCGAGACCCGAGCCGGTCAGCACGCTGCAACCATGACCTGAGGTCAGCCCGGCATCATTCATGGTTTCAGGTGCTATAATTTGCAGAACGAGGCCGGCGCACCTTCGCCGGTCTAATCTGTCAAATGACTCCTTACTTATTTGGGTTCTATAGTGATTCATCGACCCATAATTGTTTCGCTTTACCTAGGGTGCTTTTCTTGCACTCATAACCAACACGCGGGGGGTGTACAGGCTTCTACCTCTCTTGAGGTCAATTCATCCTTCGACGATCTGCAATTCGTCTCGAAACCTTTTGGCTCTCTTCGTGAGCTTGATGAGTGGTCTGCTTTGATGAGCGATGAACTAGTACCTCGTGCCGGAAGTCCGTGCCGGGTTTCACCAGACCCAACTGA
>CAYWLO010000078.1:0-20063 GCA_964459035.1 uncultured Polyangiaceae bacterium
TCTCCGAATCCCCGGCCCAAGAAGAATCCTTTTTTCCAGCCCTGTCTTCGGCGGCCGGCCCCGCCCCCTCAAAACCTCCCGCGGCCCCCCCCCCCCAGGCATGCCCATTTGGCCGCAGTGGAGGGAATTGACCGCAAAGAGGAAAACAAGCGCCGACGCGGGTTTTGTAGGAAAGAACATGATGGCATGAACTTAAATACCTTCAGCTGATCTGGCCAAGTTCTGGCTCTTATTCTCATCTATGGGTATAAATCGATACGTTATGTCAGTGGAGCGAACTTTAGCGATACTCAAACCCGACCTTGTTGAATCGAAAAAGCAGGGTTTGGCCATTCAGCGCATTGTAGACGAAGGATTCAATATTTTAGCTCTTCGCCAAACAACTTTAACGCGCGCCCAGACAGAGGCATTTTACGCAGAGCATCAAGAGCAATTTTTCTTTCAGAGACTTTGCGATTTTATGTGTAGCGGTCCTCTAATTTTACTCGCCCTAGAACGCCAAGATGCCGTTGCCGGTTTTCGAAAGCTTTTGGGAGCAACCGATCCAGCTGACGCAGCCGAAGGAACCCTCCGTAAAGAGTTTGGCGACCACGTGAGTCGCAATGCCGCCCATGGTTCCGATTCAGTTCTCAACGGCCAAAACGAATGCCTCTTCTTCTTCTCTGGCGCTGAACTGCTCAAGTAAACCCCGTGCAAATAGAAGAATCGCCAGGTCCACGGAGATCTGATGCGCTCATAGCGTTGGGAGAGCTACGTGAGTGCGTTACTGCTACACAAAATCTGTCTCATCTCACCTCGTCCCTGCACGTCGGAACACAGGTTCTCCAAGAGGTCGTGCCTGACGTTGCACAAAATCTCACCCAATGGGCAGTGCTCATTTCAACTCTCATGCAAATAGCGAGAGAAACGCTCGTTCTTGAAAACGACGAGTTGAATCGGTTCGAGTCCGAGGCTCAAGAAGCTGGAAGCTCTCTTTGCGCACTTCTGGTGCAAAGTTCTCGAGGTGTGTTCAAAGCAAAAGAACGCTTGCTCATTGAGCGTAAGTTGCAGTCAACACTGCCGCGGGTGAGCGCCGCCCTCTCGGGAATCGAACTGCTCATGGATCCCCCCCATGCCCCCAGTCTACCAACCACCATCGAAGACTTATTGGTGGGCGCTCCGGACTTAGGCAGCAATCGCCCCCATCGTCCCCTAGCGATTTTTGGAAATCAACAGAACCTCGAGGTCACCACCCCCGCGCGCGTCGCCTTGAGAGCGCTGGGAGCCCTTGCGGGCCAACACAAGATCTCCCCTCCAGATCATCTCGGCATTCAAGTTAAATTGGTAGAGGGTCGAGCGCGCCTGCGATTTGTAGCGTTAAAAACGGTTACAAATTTAAGAACCGTACAACTGCCTGTTTTTGCTGAAAGCGCTCACAGCAGTGCTCTGGTGAGGGCCGTGCTACGCCCTTTTGGAGGCATTGTCTCCAAAAATGGCCAAGAAATCACTTTGCCAGCATGCTCAATTCAGCAAGCTCCCGTGCAAGCCTTGCTCTAGAGTCTTTGCACTACTATTCGCGTGGTCATGGATCATTCCGAATTAGAACAATTGATTGGAGCCGCGTTCGAAAACCGAGCACTCCTCCAAGAGGAAAAAACTCAAGCAGCCGTTCACGAGACGCTCAAACTCTTGGACAACGGCACCTTACGCGTTGCCAGCCAAACAGCTCCCGGTAAATGGCAAACTCACGCTTGGGTAAAACAAGCGGTACTTCTTTACTTTGGAGTACAGAAGATGGAGACGATGGAGGTTGGCCCTTTTGAGTTTTACGATAAGATTCCCCTCAAGAAAAATTTGGCAGAAGCGGGCGTACGGGTCGTTCCTCCCGGCACTGTGCGCTACGGTGCTCACATTGAGCCAACAGCCGTTGTCATGCCCGGCTACGTAAACATTGGAGCCTATGTCGGCTCTGGCACCATGGTCGACACTTGGGCCACCGTAGGCAGCTGCGCTCAAATTGGTAAAAATTGTCATCTCTCAGGCGGAGTGGGTATCGGTGGAGTACTCGAACCCCCCGGAGCTCAGCCCGTCATCATCGAAGACGGTTGCTTCGTGGGTAGCCGTAGCATCATTGTAGAAGGCATATTAGTCGAGGCCGAAGCCGTCATCGGCGCTGGGGTGACCTTGACCGCATCAACGAAGATTCTCGACGTAACGGGTAACGAACCCAAGGAGATCAAGATGCGTATTCCGGCGCGCAGCGTAGTCATTCCGGGTATGCGCACCAAGAAATTCCCCGCTGGTGAATTTCAAGTTCCTTGTGCTCTCATTATCGGCAAACGCAAAGAAAGTACCGATAAAAAAACGAGCCTCAACGAAGCTTTGCGCGATTTTGGAGTATCGGTCTAATAGAACCGCCTTCCTATGACCCATTTGATACCAAAGGCTGAAAGATCTCGCAGAAAGTCGAAGAGACTAGGTATTCTGCGCTCCAGCCTTGGTATCTTCATTCTGCTTCTCTCAAGTCAGTGCAGCAAAAAAGAGCCGACGCCAAGTAAAGACGAAGCTTCGCCTCAGAGCAAAAGTGGGAGCCCTTTGCAATCCCTGCAAAAGCCTCTTGTACAAGTTTCATCAGCGTTTCTTCAACGAGGGGTGAGCGCTCTCGAAGTCTATCTCACAGACAAATCACGTATATTAGAGATGCGTGCTCAGGGAACTCGTCTTTCTATCCAAGTCACCGCTCCCCAATACTCCATCACGAACGATGACGAGGAGACACCGCTACCTCAAGGAACCCACCTGGTACAAGTGGACTATATCGAGCAACCAGGAAAAGAGGGCCAACCCCCTATTGGCAAGGTTCTAGGTCCTACAAAAATCGCACAACAAGGCGAGGGCCATCTCAAAGAAAACCTCTATCGATTCGATGAGATCAACCTACGTGCCATGAGCCGCGCCTTTCCGATTGCACTCCTCGCCGTCGATCCAGAAGACGGTAAAATAGAGAGGCTCGTCGTACGACGTTACCTTCCCTTCAGCACTCGCGTTCGTGGTCGTATCTTTGTGCGGAGTCCTCGTTTGAGTGGATCCATCGACGTGAACGCCCAAGGCACCCCCCTGAAACGGTAGAAAATGCACGAGAAAATCACCCAGGCTATCGCTCAATTTACTCGGCTCAATCAGGACGATCCCCGCCTGCTGACCCCCAGTAAAGAGGAAGATTCTGAACAAAAGGAAATGGCCAAAGAGGTTCTCTTTGCTCAACGACTCGCTCGTTGGGTCCACAAGTTATCTCCCCAGCCCAGTTCGGCATTGCAATTGGCTGCTCATTGTCAGCACCTGCAACGTTGGACCATGCCGCGCGTGGACTTCCCCGCGGGACGAGTCGGTTACTTAAAATGGAGAAAGGACCTTGCAAAAATGCATGCGGCACTCGCCCAAAAAGTTTTGACCACCCTGCACTTCAGCGAAAAATTGATACAAGAAGTCCAGGCCATCAACCTCAAACAAGATCTACACGGAAATCCCGATGTGCAATTAATGGAAGATGCGCTTTGCTTGAGCTTTTTGGAATATGAGTTTATCGACTTCTGCGACAAGCAGGTGGACGACGAAAAAGTCATCAACATTGTGCGAAAAACCTGGGGCAAGATGAGCGACAACGCCCACCAAGTGGCGTTGAGTCTCCCCATGAGAGGGCGCCCCCAAACTCTCATCGCTCAAGCGCTCGCCCCCTAAAAGGCCCCGATGCCCATCATCATCAGCTCACTCATCATCTACCCGATCAAGAGCTGCGGCGGCGTCTCGCTCAGCCATTCAAAAGTAGTACCCGGAGGCCTCCAATACGATAGACGCTATATGCTCATTGATAGTGCTGGAATGATGATAACCCAGCGCACGGCGCCGAGACTTTCCTTGGTAACTCTCAAGAAAGAGCCCGACTCTTTCTGCGTCTCAGCGCCCAAGAGAGAGATTCTTCGCCTCTCACTCGCCCCCGAGTCCCCGCAAAACGCAACTAAATCCACCCTAGTTGCGCAAGTTTGGCATGATGTAGTCCAGGTGAACGAGCACTTAAAAGGAAGCTCGTGGTTTTCTTCTTTTCTTGGCTCTCAGGTACGCCTGATCTATTTAAGAGACGAGCATTTACGCCCTCTCAACGCCCGGGGAGGACAAGCCAGCGATCGCCTCAGCCTAGCGGATGCCTACCCTCTATTACTCTGCTCAAATTCTTCTCTTAGTGACCTGAATCAACGTATGAAATCAGGTATTACGATGGCGAGGTTTCGCCCAAACGTAGCAATAGAGGGCGCCCCGGCTTACGCCGAAGATACGTGGGCCTCACTTGCGCTCAATGATCTCTCCTTTCGCTCACCCAAGCTTTGCGATCGCTGCACGGTCACTACAATTGACCCCGAAACAGCAAGCAAACTCAAAGAGCCCCTCAAAACCCTAGCGCAATATAGAAAATGGGGTGGGTCCGTCTGGTTTGGTACCAACATCATTCCCTCGGGTGAAGGATTGCTCACTCTAGGGGATGAATTGACAGTGCTCAGTAGGCGCTCACGCCACCCAGGCGCGGGGGCATAGCTCTACCCCCACTTCTCCGGAAGCTCTGGCCGCGCCCCGAAAAAACAGAGATCCTAAAAGAAGCCCTTTAAAGCAACGGCTATTCTTACATCTATTTCTTCACGAAAACGATGTCATCAATATGGATATCATAGGGCAAGAGCCGTTGGCCGTTTGGGAAATTCTTGACGTTTTGCACTGCAAAAGTAATTGACTCAAGCTCGCTCGGGTCGACCTCCTCTCCACTTTGCAACAACGCCTCACGAAACCAAATCGTCCGAGTCAGCCACTGTTTACCCAACACAATTTCTTTGCTCGTAAATGTATCGCGCTTTTCGCGGTGGTCACTCGGTGTATTCAATTGCACCCGCAGCTTTTGCCCCTCAGAGGCAGCACGCGCTCGAAATTTAATTCCCAAATAAACTTTTGCATCATAGCAAGCAACCCCATCGCCTTGGTTAAAGAAAGCGGTTGCCCCTGCCCATTGATATGGTTTTTCTTTTGACCACTTTGTATTGCAAGGGTCATCCTCATCACACACTAACCTTAGGTACGAGTTGTCATTCTCTTCACCCATGGTGATATCTAAGTCGCCTCCCTGCAATTTTGCATCTTGAGGCGTCAGCCAACTCGATTCGACCCAATAACCTTTGCGCCCATCCTTTTTGGGCAGTGTAAAGGGGCTTTCGCTTACCTCGAAATCATCAATCACACGAATGGGTAGAGACTCATCGACGGCCTCCATTCCGCCCATTCCTCCAATGCCACCCCCCGTCATGGGAGAGTCGGGGGGACCAACCGCTCCCACCTTGGAACTACAAGGTCGAGCAACAGCCCCCTCTGCAAGAGGACTTTTCTCTGTGGGTGAGGAAGTATTTGAGTCTCTTCCTACTCCCTCCCCACCTCCACCATCTTTACTTTTCGACTCGTTTTCCACGTCAGTACAGGCGCCCATCGAGACGATGACGAATACAGGCAGGGTGAATTTTTTTATCATGTTCTTCATAAATCTTCTTCTCGTGTTGTGGCGTGTGCTCTGCGAATAAGGAAAAAAGCAGAGGGGTATAAAATTACACTGGTGATTGATTTAACAATTTCCATGCACAATGAATAGATACACTGAGTCCAAATGAGAAACCGTGACTGCTCAGAGCGAGAACATCCGGATAATCCTCAGCTCATATTCCACATATTTAAAAATATTGTTATCCATTTTCTGAAAGTGTGTTTTGGTATACCCATTCTGTGCTTTCATTGACACACCGAGCACAGAGGAACCAGAAATTCTGGTAAAACGATCAACTAACTATCTCTGGCAAGACAATAGTTGAACAGGAAGACACTATGATATACGCCAATAGAAAAGTTCTGAGGGAATCGCAAAAAGTCGCAGGCAAACGTCTACAGCTTCGACGTTCGTCGATTCTTGGGGTGCTGCTCTGCTCGACTGTACTTCTCGCGGCTTGCTCCGAAGGCAGATTGGGGCGAGGCAACAAGTCAAAAGTCAACGATTCGAGCTCAAGTGCCACGGTTGAAGACGTTGGTGCCGGCGCAGACGGCCAGTGTCTGTCGAATCGAGATTTTTTTGCTCAACAAGTTTGGACATCTGTCTTAGGGACACAATGTTTGACCTGCCATTCTCAAGGAGGAATCGCCTCGCGGGAAGGCTCCCGCTTTCTCTTAGAGCGTTCGGCATACCCTGGCTTCTTGGACGTCAATTTCGAGGCGCTCAATGAAATCGCCAGTCTCAAGTTGGACGGCGATACAGTGCTTTTGCAAAAGCCTCTCGGTGAACAAGGGCACGGGGGAGGCGTCGTTTTAAAAGCCGATGGCACTGGGCTCGCAATTCTTAAAGAGTTCGTTCGCCGAAGCGAAGCGGGAGATCCTTGTCCAAATAATGTCGGCAGCGTCGCAGACGTTCAGCTAGAACTCATGAGCCCAGCGCGCACATTGCGCAAGGCATCGTTGAATCTCACCGGTAGTCTCCCTTCTGCGAAAGAAACAGAAGATGTTCAGGCCGGTGGCGAGGAAGCCCTGGCTGAGGCAATAGATGAACTCTTTACCAAAGAAGCTTTTTACGATCGCATCAAAGAAATTTTCAACGATAGATTGTTTACGGACAAGTACGCGCAAAGTGGCTTACAATTCGTCAATGCAGATGCCTTTCCCGCACGGACGGCGTTCAACATCGTGGACAAGGTTGTTCCTCCGAACCTTGACCGCGTTCAAAGTGCCATTGGCAGGGAGCCCTTGGAGCTCATCGCTCACGTTGTGCGCAACGACAAACCCTTTTCGGAGATCCTCACGGCCCCCTACACGGTGGTGAACAAACATTCTGCGATCGTCTACGGAGTCGAATCTCCGCCCGAATCTGAAGCCTTCGTAGAGGGGCAGGCCCAAGTCGTCGTTGATGGCGGGATTCAAGCCTATCCGCACTCGGGTATCCTGACGATGCCCGTTTTTCTGGCGCGCTTTCCCACGACCCCAACGAACCGCAACCGTCATCGCATCGCCCGTATACTCGACCTGTTTTTGGCGACCAACATCTTGAACACCGGCACTCGCCCTCAAGATCCAACGACCGCGGCCAACTTCTCGAACCCCACGCGAGAAGATCCTGATTGTGTAGCCTGCCACAGCATCATGGATCCAATGGCAGGGGCTTTCCAAAAGTGGAACCAACGTTTTTCTCCGGGCGCGCGATGGTACAAAGAAATGTATCCTCCAGGGTTTCGCGAAGATCTTCTTCCTCTCGACAACGTCGAAAATGGTGTTCAGTGGCTTGCTGAACGTATCGTGCGTGACCCCCGTTTCGTGCGTTCCAGTGTACACACCGTGTTTGAGGCCCTCACCAGCCACGCACCTCTGGAACATCCGGAAGATCCAAGCGGCAAGGACTACCTGGCTCTCGCTGCAGCTTGGACAGCGCAAGATACAGAATTTAGGAGACTAGATGAAGTTTTTGTCGAGTCCAACTTGAACTTAAAGTCTCTCTTTCATGAGATCTTATTGAGTCCTTACTTTCGCGCCGTCAATGCTCCGGCGGAGTTGGAGCCAGCCGCTCTGGTTCGCTTCAGCGCCCATGGCACAAGTCGACTCCTCACACCTGAAATGCTGTCTCGAAAGTTACATGCCCTTCTCGGCAACGGTTGGGATAGAACTCCTGCCAAAAACAGTGGAGGACGTTACGGTCGTGTCTATGCGCCGACGTCCTTTCTCTTGACTGACTTTCGTATGCTTTACGGGGGTATTGACTCAAATTCCGCCCTCATTCGACTGGGCCAAGTCAACGGAATGATGTCGGCGGTACAGTTGCGGCTAGCTAACGAGGTCTCCTGCAAATTGGTTGCTTCTCACTTCAAGCTACCCCAGGGTGACAGCACGCTCTTTCCTCATGTAGCTTTGACCGATTTACCATCCGAAACCGATGGAGAAAAAGCGATTCGAAAGAATCTTCGGTACCTGCATCTCAAACTCCTAGACGAGGACCTCCAACTCGATGGTGAAGAAATCGACCGATCCTACGCCCTCTTCTCCGAAACCCTTCAGGAAGGAGCGGCGGCGGTGGCAGCCGGTGACGAGAAAAAACAGCTAGCCAATTCATGCCGCGGAAGGATCGACCTCACCACGGGCGAGACCCTCGCAAAAGCAGACATACTCTCCGACGACCCCGACTATGCTCTTCGTGCATGGATGGCCGTCATTACCTATCTACTCTCTGACTATCGCTTTCTCTACGAGGAATAAGGATCAACATGGAACGACGTAACTTTCTAAGAACGGCCTCCTTAGCAGGAGTAAGCCTAAGTTTACCTTTCGGTGCGGGCTCAGCTCTTGCGGGCAGCGACAGTGACGGCCCCTATGAGGGACCCTATTGGCTGTTTATTCAAGCCGCCGGAGGATGGGACACTCGATTCATGTTTGACCCCATCATGGACCCCGATCAAAATCGTCCACAGCACGAAATTGGCAACGTTGGACCTTTCAAGTTCTCTATCTGGGGAGCTAACGAAGCCGGAGTCAATGTTCCTACCGCTGGCGAACCTTACCTCTACGACAACCAACGCTTTTTGGAGAAGTACAGCAAGCAGCTTTTGCTATTGAACGGGCTCGACATGGGAACCAGCAGTCATGCTAGCGGAAGTCGAGCCTTTAGCTCGGGACGCTCCAGCGGCAACGGGGCGTACCCTGCAACCGCGGCTCTCATTGCAGCCCAACACGCCCGCGACCAAACGCTCGCCTTCATCGGTGGTGGGGCATATAATCAAACGAATGGGCTCGTACCCATGACTCGCCTGGGGAATGCAAATGCCATGCGCAAGCTGGCTTTCTTCAATCGTATCGACGCGACGAAGCCCGACAGTGCCACCTTCCATACGGAGTCAACACTTGACCGCATCAAGCGAGCTCAGGCGAGTCGCAACCAAAGCTACCTCAATGCACAGCGGCTACCGGGCGCACGAGCCTCGATAGAACAATTAATGGCAATGCGTGCTAGCAAGGGCAGTCTCTCTGGGCTGATATTTCCAGACCCTCCTGTGAAAATTCCGGTGAGGGGACTCGAAGGCTACGCCAGGCAAGCCGAGCTCATTCTGGCAGCTTTCAAGTCCGGACTTTGTGCTTCAGGAAACATGATGGTTACTGGCTTCGACACTCATGCGAACAATGATAACCCACAACGTACTGGACAGTTAAAGGTCTTGAGCACCGTGAACTTCATCATGGAGGAGGCCGCTCGTCTCGGCATCGCCGACAAAGTAAATGTGGTCGTCGGCTCCGATTTTGCTCGTACTCCCCGCTACAATGCTGGCAATGGCAAAGATCATTGGTCCATCTCAAGCGCCTTTCTCATGGGTCCGGCAATTCGCGGCGGTCGCGTCATCGGCGGAACCAGCGACACCCAGCGTGCCCTAAAAATTGATCCAAAAACATTGGAGGTCGTAGAGAAGGACGGCGTAAAGTTGACGGCAAAGATCCTGCATCAAAACATTCGCAAAGCCGCAAACGTCGGCGACGTAGCCTTCGCATACCCACTCAAAGGCGAAGAACTCGATCTCTTTTCTTAGAAGAAATCTCTAGCAATCTGAGGGGGGGCAATGACGTGAGTAGACCACGAACCATGACCTCCCCATCGCAATTCACGCTCTCGCCACAACACGATGAGCTTCGGTTGAGTGGGAGGATGGTCATGGTGGACCTAGTGATTCGAGATGTCTGCGATCATCTGACGCGGGTCCCGACGTTCCACGCCTTCTCCGTTCGATAGCTCTCGCGCCGCTTGAAAGAAGTAGGGTCATGGACAAGCATGCTCCCCGAAATGCGATTTCAATTTTCTGGTGCTCTTCGTGATACCCGCTTGCCCATTTCCAAGAACCAGAGGCAAACGGAGTCAGATCCAATAAGCATCGCTTTCTCATATTTGCTTGTTAGTGGTAACAACTATTCTCTTCTCGCTCCACTGCACAAGCGTTAAGACGACTTCGAAGAACTATCTCGCAGCCTTGCTCATAGACTCTTAGGATGCGCCATGCTTGGCCTTCACAACCGCTGAGTCGCTTATTCTCCTCGGACGGGTGAGTTTCTTGCCGCGCAAACGCGTGATCGACACCACTCTTTGCGGCTCATATTTACGGTTCCTTCCATGTCTTTCGAAATACCCTGAAGCGGACATTTCTACTTTGGAGAAACCGGACATTTTCACGTTGCGCTTACAACATGCAGCTAAAATACATGGCAAACTGCACCAAAATTGTGAAAAATCATAAGAATGGTGCAATTTGGCCCGCTTCTTGGCGCCTGCAAAAGTCTTCAGCTCTCTGGTCGGCCGAGCCCCACGGCCAGTATCGAGGTCTTTAATTAATGAGATGACCCTTTTCGCGACGCCCGATCACTTGGTCATTTACCGAGCATGGATCTCTTCGCGCCCGTCTCCTTCCCACTTATTTATCCATCTTCGACACACCTTCTACACAATGAGGCGACAGCTGACCTCCTCAACGCTCAAAAGCCCTCATGAACATCACCAAGAGAATTCTCCCCCCCCCTCGCTTTTGCTCTCGTGAACCTTGGATGCCCCGCAGCCTTTGCCCAGTCGGTTAGCGTCAGCGCCAGCGCCAGCACAGGTAGCCCAGGCGACAAGATAACATTCACGTATAGCTATGATACTGGCACCGAAAAAAAGGACCGCACTGAGATTAAGTTTGACGGAGCTGGACTAGAGCGTACCGACGTGCACGGAGGCTCCGATACGTTTGACACCAACGCCGGTACATTTGAATGGACAGCAACACCTGGCACTCATGTTTTTCGTATCTTCTTACGAACCAAGGACGATGGCGGCAACGACCACTATTTTACTGAGACCGCCAATATTCTGATCTCTGGTTGGGAGACCAACGAATTCGTTCATCCCGGTATTACCCTTTCAGAAGAAGAACTCGATAGCCTTCGCGCAAAAATCAACTCTTCGGAGCCTAGCCTGACTAAAACTGCCGGCGAAGCCTACATCAAGAGTGCGCGTCAGGATGTGGACTACCAACCCATGTACGGAGGATGGGAGATCGTTAGCATCGGCCCCGGTCCAGACAACGAGCACGGCGTTGCATACCACCGAGATAGCGGGCACCTCTATCGACTGGCATACAAATGGGCTCTTGGGGGGGAAGATGCCCACCGAGGCTATCATTCGAATTCTCAACGCTTGGTCCTACGGATCAAAAAAGTGGACAGCTGGTGTCTACTCAGCCCTTACCGTGACCCACAACATGCATTCGTGGATCATCGCTGCGGAGTTACTCAAGCATTACAAGGGCGGCTATCCAGGGTGGAAACAAGAGGACCGCGATCAGTTTGACAACTTTGCTCGCAATATTCTAGCCCCCATGTCTCTTGCCTGGTGGGGTAACGTGGGCAACCCGGCTGGCTCGTCGAATCAGCCCCTCAATGTGGCCAAGGCACGCATTATGGTGGGAATCTTTCTCGATGACAAAGCACTTTTTCAATCGGGATATGACCACTTGATGAATACTCTTCATAAGCCAAGACACCTCGATCCTGGTCTAGCTGGTGCAGAAATCGTGTGGCCCGATTGGTCCCCTATCGACAAGGAGGAATCACTCAATCTGTTTGAACTCTCCGTTGATATCAATGGAGAGTACACCGAGGTCAATCGAACACCTGCGCCCAACGGCCATGTGGCAATGGACGAGGAGTCCCTCAATCATATCATCGAAGTTCTGTGTCACCAGGGGTACGATCTCTACGGAGAGACCGTCACCTACAATACAGGTAATGGCGCCCCCGACATGACTGACGCAAAACCTCGTCATCTGCTTTCACAAGAGTGGTTTGCAGATGGTGCCACCGGCGAATTTACCATGACATTGCATCCCAGCAAGGGTCTTGCCCCCTGGAGGGCTGCCAACTTAGAGCAGGCGTACAACCACTACAAGTACCGCAGCACCGAGAAGTACGACCTGAGCAAACTGGAAGAAGTCATCCTTGCCCAAAGAGAAAACGGGGAAAATAGGCTCATCACGACCGTACTCTACTCAGAGCTCGACAAGACCTTGCTCCGAAAAGATTGCAGTTGGGGAGGCAGCGGGCTCACCCCTCCTGAATGCCCTGACTCGCAGGACTTATGCAGCCTCGATTGTGTAGATCTCAAAACAGATAGTAACAATTGCGGCAGCTGCGGTACCGCTTGCTCAGGTGGCTCCACCTGCGCAGATGGTGTCTGCTCTTGTGCACCAGATCAAAAAGCCTGCGGAGATGAGTGTGTAGACACGGCATCATCGGGAGCCCATTGTGGCTCCTGCGGGGCCCCATGCAGTGCCAATGAGCTTTGTAGCCTCGGCACTTGTAGCTCCAGCTGCGCAGCAGGTCTCATTCAATGCGGTCAAGATTGCGTAAGTGCTGCCAGTTGCGAGGAAGAATCCGGCACCAATGCTGATGGGGGACACGCTGGAGCACCAGCCGGTTCTGTGAGTGACTCAAGCGCAAGCGCGGGTGGTTGTGCTTGCAGCGCTGAGGGCGACGGCCCCTTGCCCTTGGGTTGGACTGCCCTGTTCGGAGGACTGGGATTGATAGCTTTCCGGCGACGAATGAGCACACCTTCACGCCCCTAAAAGCGGGGGCGAAGGGGCCTAGTACCAAAGGTCGGAACTTCGTGCCGGGTTTTGGTACCCATGAGACAAAAAGTAGTACCGAGGGCAAATAGGGAGGCTATTGCGGGTTTCATCAGGCCCCCACTTCAGTTGGGTCTGGTGAAACCCGGCACGGACTTCCGGCACGAGGTACTAGTGATGGTCCTCCGGGCGAAGTTCTCAGCCGTCAAAACTGTAAGCGAATCCCCAACTCGCGCTTCCCAGGGGCACGCCCCAGGAGGCCGCTTTGCTCTCCACGAAGAGGACTTCCAGAGGAACAAGGGCTGAGGCCACTA
The DNA here is from genome assembly GCA_964459035.1 of uncultured Polyangiaceae bacterium. GTDB lineage: Bacteria > Myxococcota_A > Polyangia > Polyangiales > Polyangiaceae > NIC37A-2. Next base: position 12,986 of record CAYWLO010000078.1, read on the forward strand.
TCACCCGCATTTGTAGGCTCCAGTTTTCTCCTAAAAGAGCTCGCAGACTCACCGAGGTCAATACTGCCGGAGCCGTCGCCCAATCGGTTGCACCCGCCAAGCCCTCGGAGTCTTGTCCTCTCATGTGCAAAGCAATTGCTCCCATTCCCAGACCGGCTTCAATTCGCCAAATCTTACCCGACATGAGGGGGCGCCATTTGAGTTCAATGGCCCCCAAATAGGGAAGAACACTTGCCTTACCCATTTCGTTTCTCACCTGCGATGCATGAAGAGGAAATGAACCGAAAATACCCACGCCGACGTGTTTCCACGGGTAGAGCGAGAGACGAGGCTGGAGCGCAGCGAAGGCGTGAAGACCTCCCGGACTGTAAAGAATTGCCCCTTCAACGCCAAGTTGCCAGCGTTCGTACCCGGCGAATGCATCCGTGCGTTCTTTAACAGTTTGAGGCTGTGAAGTTTTGCTCGGTATACTTTTCACTTCACGGAGCTTGGTGTCGTTCAAGTCCGATGTGGGTGTGAGAGCGCGCAAGCTGGCGCGCAATGATTCGGCAGCTTGAAGAGCAAGAACTCGCGCGGTGTCTGTGGTCTGTACCGATGAAGTAATCACCCCTTGGGGGCTGTTCACCCAAATCACTACTTTTTGAGAGGATTCTATCCACAAGAGAGCGAGTAACTTCTGCTCCTTCAGGGTCTGGGCTATCTCGACCTCGCTGCTAGAAGGCGCGCCCCGTATAGGACGACTTTCGAGGTGCAGCGTTGCAAGTTCGACCCGCAAATGTTGGGCGACAAGAGAGTTGTCGTTTGAGCCAACCAGACCAACCATGAAAGAAGTTTCGTTTGCGAAAAGAGGCGAGCTCACCAAGAGGGTCGAAAAAAAGAGAAGCAGGGCCGCCAGGGAGCGCAACTGATATCGACCTTCCGTCCTACTTGCTCTAATTTCTGAGGAGTCCAGCTGCAACGTCCTTGTGCGGTCCTTGAGGATAGCTCAACAGATACCGTTTTGCAGATTTTTTGGCGGCTCCCATCTGTCCCTGGCGCCGCTGAACTTCCATGAGTCGTCCGAGAGCCTCTCGCGCAAGCGAGCCGCCGGCTTGCTCCTTGATATAAAGTTGAAACCACTGTCCGGCGCTTCGTGCCGCCCCCTGATTGAAAGCCACGAGCCCCAGAGTGTAAGCCGCCACGCCCGAGGCCCTAGTTCCGGGGAACCGTTTGCGTAGCAGGTGTAGGGCTTCGCTTGCTTGAGCGCCATTTCCTGAGAGCCGCGCCACATCAGAGAGTCTAAGAAGATCTTCGGCGTTGGCCCGAGCGGCCACCTGAGAAAAGCCCAGTTTTTCGACCACTTGCTGGGCCTCTCGGGCCTTCCCATCACGGGCAAGGCTCTGCCAGGAGGCCATTTTGTTGGACGTTGTCTTCTTTCTTTTTAGGAAAGCTTGTCCTTTTTGGCTCTCAGAGTGAACAAACTCCTGACTTTCGGGGGGTAGCCTCCCTTTTCTTATGGGCCCGGTCTTCGATCCAAAGTGCTCAGCGGTGGTTGATTCTGCATCTTCATCACCAATGACAATGAGATGCACTTCTTGCTGACGAGATAAAATCGTGAGCTGCTCTCCTCCGCTCACAACTTGGTCCTCGGAAAGGAAATCCCCGCGCACGCGAACTTTGCCCCGCTCCACCCGAACAAGAAGGCGCTCTTCAACGGGACTCCACTCTACGATAAAAATTGTTCCAACGACCGCAACTTGAAAAGGCCCAGCGGATACGACCCAATCGTTCTCGGGCTTGGGACTAATATTCAGGTGCAATCGCCCTGTCTCAAGCAGAATAGAAGCACCGATTTCCGAAACGTCGGCCACTCGAGCTCTTGCTCCGGGGGCAAGCTGGACACGACTCTTGTCAGAAAAATCCAATGAAATCCCCGTAGCCTCCTCGGGGCCTACGTGAATAATATCGTCCAGCTTTCCTGCGGTCCCAGTGTCGCCCCTGACTTGCCCACCCGTGGTGAATGTCAGATCGGAGTTCACCGTTTGAGCAAACCACAACAAGAGCACCGCGCAGAGCGCCAGGACTGAACCCAGGGTAGCTACCTTCTGACGTGTGGCTCTTGCTTGCAGTCGCTCTTGCGCAAGGCCGACGACATTGTAAATAGTTTCTTCTGTCGGAACGCTGAGATCCGGATGTGTACTATCCTGAGCTCGACTGAGGGCGGCGCCTAATCGGTTCAAATCAGTCATGATGATTCTCCGAGCACCAAGGGGCAAGTGCGGGGTCACCCTCTGTCAGACGCGAGTAGCGAACTCGGGCCTTGCGCAATCGTCGTTTGACGGTTGACTCTGAGATCTCGCACGCGTCTGCAATTTCTAGATTCGAGAGCCCATCAAACAAGCTGAGAGCTAGAACAATACGCTCGTCAGTAGGCAACCTATCAAGGTGCACGTAGGCGCGTCGCAGAGCTTCTCTGTCTTCCATTGAGCTTGTTCGATTGTCGGAGAACTCTTGCTCATGCGGCACAACAGAAAAGAAACGTCTGAATAATTTGCGCTTTCGAATAGCTGCGCGTGCGGTGTAAACCGCCACTCTCACTAACCATGCCTCGAGTACGTCGGCATTTCCCCGAAAACGCTGAGCGCTCGACATCGCTTGAACAAATGTTTCTTGAATGAGATCAGAGAGTTCTGGATCACTGCCCATGATTCTTCGCATGACCCCGGTCACCCGACCGTGATAGCGACGATAGAGTTCCGCTTGAGCCTCCTGCCGACCGGCTCGCAGGGCGTCAACTAACGAGTTCTCTTCCCGGAAATAAGAAAGAGAGTAGACTTGTGCGCTACCGAAGCCCGATGGTTTGGGATTTGTCCTAAGAGCATTGTCGACTTGCTGGTGAGTCGATTCTTGCCTAGCCGCCAGTGAGCAGGGCCGCGAAACGGGCGGAGGGAGTTCAGACACTCGTCGTCCTTCGACCATCCCAAAGGGTGGATGATGTCTGAACAGAAGCCCCCATGCTTCATAACTTAGCATAGAAATCGAAAATCTCCGTCCTCGAATCGGCAAAAAACCACCATCGATAACACTCACAAGCTCGGACCAGACAGGCTCGACGCGGCATGCCTGGAATGGCTCCATATTCGGCTGGGTGAGGCAAACATGAGTAAGACTAGCGCACCCACAAAAGTTGACTCATGGGGGTAGGCCATTGTCGAGGTACTCGATTGGAGAGATTTCCCCATCCCTGGCCAATATGATCGCCATGACAAGTTGTTTTTTGACTACCCTCGGCGTAGTTGCACCCATTGACCCGTTGGCCAAATCGAGCGCCGCCATCCCAATTGCAGAAGGCACCTAAGCCTTCCTTGATAGAGCTCACATCAGTGGCACCGTTGCCCGTGCGTTGAATATTTAACTGGGCCACTTGATTGAACCCAACGTTAATGTAGTCATCACACCCCCACTGTCGTGCGTCAAAAGGTAAAAGTTCATCAAAATGATTAACTAAAGCACCTGGACCCACCGCGATCTCAACACCCACGCCCTTTCCGCCATCTGCGCCGAAAAATGCCAAAGCGCTATCAGCCTGAACAATCGCCGAGAAACCCTGGAGAAAGTCATTGACGGAGCTCGTACGCACTTCGTTAAAGGGAACCTGATTGAATGCTTGATACTTAGAGCGAGAACTCGGACCGAGAAGATCGAAATTATTCTCGTTCTCAAGAGTCGCGGTCGTCCAGGTTAGGTCATCGTAGGCAAAGTTGCTGTCGATAACACGCAGAATGAGGTTCCAACCGCCGCCGTCTGTAACCATGTCACAATAAGCCACATAGGCGCCCCCGCCGTTGCTCAGCCAATAAACACCACTTCTGGGGGGGGAATTTCCCTCAGTTTCTCTGATTTTTTTGCAGCTGGGTTGGGTCGCTCCGGAGGCGGCCAATGCGAAGTTCTTGCAATCGCTCGTGCACCCCCCTCTGAGGTTATCATTCACACCATCATCGCAGATCTCCCCCGCCGTAAGATTGACCATCGCATCCCCGCACCTCGCCGTGGAACAGTCAATATTGCATAATCTGGTCTCTCCGCTCCCGTCACATGTCTCCAGGGCGCTCTGTAGAACGCCGTCACCACACGAAGCTGTACTCAGAGCACAGTCTTGACAGTAAATGCCGTTCATTGGTCCGTCATCACAAGTCTCAGTGCCGGTGATATTTCCATCTCCGCACACGGGCAAGAGTTGAGCGGTACAAACATTGTTGCAGCCAAAACCCGAAGCGGGATTCCCGCCATCATCACAAACTTCAGCACCATCACGGCGTCCATTTCCGCACAATGATGCGATACCAGGCTCACCCCCGCTGCCAAGGGCGCTACCGCTCGAACTAGGGAGAGTAGTGCTGTCTGCACTACCTTCACCTGATTGCCCTGCCCCAACGAGTGCATCCCCAGGGTCTCGCCTTCCGCCCAATCCAGAGTCACCACCAGTAAGAGACTTCGAGTCGCGCAATGCAGGACTGAGTTCCTCTACAAGCGCCACCCCAACCGGCTGGCACATGACAACGAGCAAAAGACTGGGAATTATGATAAAAAGCCTGCGCACCTCCTCAAGCATCCCCCAATTGACATGATATTGCCAGGGCCACAAAATTGAGGACTATCGCAACATCAACAGAATTTCGTCTGCTTTTTCCGGGGCTCCGCATCGCTCAGCCCTCGTGAGTAATGCCCTTCACCGGCCCCACGTTTTCCCAATCTGCGTGGCCAAATTTCGTCATTTCTTTCAGCCCCACCGTGTGGGCCAGTGAGAGCAAAAGACTACTATGAGGCGTCCCGTCATAAGGGTAGCGATCATCGTAGAGTGAGCGATGCTGCCCTTGTTTGAGCCCCGGCCCCCCACGATTGCTCTCACCGCCTATGATGACATTTGGTATATTTTGGCGACCATGGCCGCCACTCTTCATCGATTTAAACCAAACCATTACAGTATTATCAAGCATGGTACCATTGCCCTCTTTGATCGAATCCATGCGCTTGACCATGTAGAGAAATTGCTCTGCGTACCAAGCGTTAATGCGAGTCAGAGCTTCATAGGACTCGGGCTCACTATCGGTATGTGAGTACCCGTGATGACCACGACCAAGAGGATTTGTGCTATCACCCAACCAAGGGAATGTATTGATACTCGTAGAGCCCCCACCCGTAACAAGCGTTCCAACTCGGCTCAAATCACATGCAAGCCCCATTGTAAGCATATCCATATACAGCTTCATCACCTCACGGTATTGACCTCGATTCAGATGGGTCATTTTAAACTCATCTGGCATTGTGGGAGCCTCACAACCTAATATTTCTGGTGTGCCACTCCCCCCGACATTCAGGCGCAGCTCGATTTGTCGAATAGATTCGAGATGCTGATCAATGCGTGGACGGTCTTCTACGGGAAGCCTTTTTGAGAGCGTCGATAGGCCCCGCGCGGTAGTGTCCAGCAGGCTCCGCCTTTCCGCGAGTGCTTTTTTTAATGCAGCATCATCTACTGGATTATCCCCCACAATGAAGTCGCCAAAGAGACGCTTGAACGCTTCAAATGGGTTGTCCATGGGTGATATCGGCTGATCCGACCCAGTATACGACATACGCCGCCGTACATTGAGCTTGCTCGCCGGATTCGCCCCCAAGTGAAAGTCCAATGTTTTGAATTTTGTGTCATTGCAGATTGTATTGGCGATGTGTTGATCGATAGAAATTCCACTCGCAAATCCGCCGTTTCCTCCCGTCCCATCATCCACTAGCTTTTCCAAAAGCGGCATACCGGTAAGCAAACAGCCCATGCCCTTTTCATGGCCACCTCCAAATCCCTTTGTGGCAATCGTGACGGTCATGTGCATGTTGGCTAACGTCATCATGCGCTCCCGGTACTCCTCCAACGGTTTGAGGATGCGCTTAAAAGGAACGTCTGCACCAGCAACCCCACCTCGCGGTACATCCACCCAAAATTCGCCCGGAAGAGTTCCGTTGCTAGAATGCATAATCAGCAAGCGCTTGTACTTCTTCAGATCGGAGCCTTCTTCGGCGAATAGGTCAGTAGTGCGCAACCCAGGTAAGGCAACTGCCGCAACGGCCGCTCCTAGTCCGCTCAACATTGTCCGCCGGTGAAACTTCTTTCCTCGAATTGTGTTCATGAATCTATTTTCTTCTTAATGGAGGTGTTGCAGCCAATTGCGAGAGCTAGTTTTGGGCTAGCGAAGCTTCTTGAGGCGAAATGCGTCGGATTGAGTGATAGTGATTGAAAGGTCTAAAATACTCGATGAGGAGCTTTCGAATCCGTTCTCGAGAAAGTCTATTGTGCAGGCGTCCGCTTGGTCTCGGGGCCTGCCTACAGCTGCTCGAAAACGCGAAAGAGCTAGACAGTTCTTTACCTGCTCGCTTTCGGCCATCTTTGCGGCGAGCTCGACCGCACCAACAAACGTTCCGTCAATGTCCTGGGTGTCCATCATTTCTCCACTTGCATCCACAGGCTTCCCATTGTCCTGAATTCTATACTTGCCGATGGCGTCGTAGTTTTCGAAGCCGAAGCCAACCGGGTCAATCAGCTGGTGACATCCCTTGCACGCGGGGCTAGCGGAATGCTGACTGAATCGGTCACGACCGGTAGAATCAAGATCGACCGGAGGAGGCACCGGCATGAGATCCGCTGGTGGGTCCGGCAAAGGACTGCAAAGCAGCTGCTCCCGCACGAAGATACCGCGTTCGATAGGATTGGTTTGTGCTGGGTACGAATGAGCAGCTAATAGACCGGGCAAGGTCAAGAGTCCGGCGCGCTCGTCGGGACTCAAGTCCACCTTTTGCATCTCTTCCCCTGCGGCGGTCATTCCGTACACCGTGGCATTGTGCTGATTGATGAATCCCATTTGGCGCAGTCATCAGCTCTTCTACGGTGGCGTCACCCTCAAAAATGACATGGTCGACAAAGGCAAGCGACTCATCCGCGAGGGCCTGTGCCAGCTCGGGCGTCCAATCAGGAATCCATTTCAGGTCCTTATTGACTTGGGTGCGGCTCCATTGAAACATGGCTCAACCGACTGATATTAATGAATAATCC
>CAYWLO010000079.1:0-19904 GCA_964459035.1 uncultured Polyangiaceae bacterium
TGCCCAACGAGCTAACTTGTTGATATCGCTAGGCGAGTCATGCGATTGCCCTGCTATCAGCCCCGCAAAAAGGCACGCGCCCCATCGCAGAACCAAGCCAAAATTCTCCTCGTTGAAGATCAACGTTTGGTGCGAGTCGTGGCCAATCGTATTCTTTCACACCACGGCTACCAGGTAGAGGTCACGGCTCTCCCCCACAGAGCTCTTCAGCTCGTCGAGGGCGGCTATGTGCCCGATGTGCTTCTCTGCGACTTAAACATGCCCCAAATGTCTGGCGAAGAACTGGTGACCAAACTACGAGAAATTCACCCCAACACTCGAGTGCTCTTTCTTTCCCGCGCTGGCGAATATGGAATTTCTCCTCATGCCCTTGCCGTAAAAAACAGTCGAATTCTTCCAAAGCCATTCACAAAAGATGCCCTCCTCGATCAGCTCATGCAACTACTTGAGCTCAATTAAAAAGCCTCGTTGGCTCCAGTTCTGGGCCAGCTTACCCACAAGATGGACCTGCTCCTCGTGCGGAGGGATCGCCCTAGCCATTGGCCTCAGTATTTCACTTGCTATGTAGCCCCCCTAGGGACTACCCCGTCTTGAGATAACGTTGACCCCCTTTTTGGCATATTTTTCGAGAAAGACCGCCGGGCGACTCATGCAGCTCGCTTGGCCTATCATTGGGCTCAACGTTCTGCAGGTCCTCGCTATTGCTATTGATACCGCAATGGTTGGCCGCACGCCCGGCGCCGAATCTTCCCTCACGGGGCTGAGCTACGCTGCCCAGCTAATATTTCTCCTCATGGTCACCATGATAGGATTGAGCGTAGGAGTTGTCGCGCTCATCTCCCGAGCAAAGGGAGCTGGCAGCAATGAGCGGGTACAGCATATTCTTCACCAAAGCCTACAGCTCACATTTCTATTGGGGCTAGTGGCTGCGATCGTTGGTAACCTCTTTGCCTCGCCACTCTTACTCGCCTTGGGTGCCAGTCCAGAGACAATCGCTCCCGCCTTAGTCTACCTACGACTCATTCTTTTAGGGGCTCCGTTCATTTACACGAATATTCTCTTTGCCTCAGCTCTTCGTGCTGTGGGCAATACGCGCCTGCCTTTTCTGGTGGCTCTGGTAATGAACGGACTCAACGTCCTCTTTAATTATGGACTAATACTTGGACACTTTGGCCTTCCTCAATTGGGCATTCGTGGTGCAGCAATAGGTACAGTTGCCGCCGAGGCATGTGCGGTGGCTTTAATGTTTCTCATGCTCCGACTCCACGAGTCCCCAGAGCTACGCCCAAAGACACGCTTTGCGGCTATTGACCTACCATTGACTCGAAAGCTTTTTCGCATTGGCTGGCCTGCGGCCGCCGACCTTCTCGTATTTAATATTGGATTCCTTGTAATTGTTGGAATGCTAGGACGCATCGATCAAACCTATGTAGCCGCCCATGGAATTGGCTTACGCGTACAGAGCCTCGCCTTTGTGCCTGGCTTAGGAGTGAGCCAGGCAATTGGAGCCCTGGTGGGGCAAGCCCTGGGGCGTGGGGACGAAATGGAGGCACGACGTACCTTACGGGCTGGCATGGTCATGAGCATCACCATCATGACCGTGCTGGGACTCGGCCTCATTCTTCAAGCGGGGGCAGTTGTCAGCCTCTTTGGCGTCGACCCTGGCTCCCACCTCCACAAGTATTCTATTGAATGGATTCAGATTCTCGGGGCCGCGATGCCTCTAGCGGGTATGTACGTCGCGTTCACTGGTATTTTGCGGGGTTCTGGAGCCACGATGACCAGCTTGCGCGTAAATTTCGTGGTGACGTTTCTTGCGTTGATTCCAACAAGCTACCTTCTGGGTTTTACATTTCATTGGGGAGCACTGGGCATCTGGCTCGCCTTTCCTCTGACATTCATCATTAAAGTCGTGTGGTTGTCAGCCGAATACCGCCGAGGAAAATGGGTCAACGCGGCCTAGGAAGGTCTCGGAAAAAGCTGATCGATGATGCGTAAAAAGTCAGTGCCCGCTGGGGGAACGTAGAACAGATCGTCTGCGGCATAGGTTGCCTCAAGATGCTCCAACTGAAGGGGTGACTGCAGACACTCTTGATAAAGAAGCGAATCTTGCACTGCCACCCACATGGCAATTTTCTCAGTGTGACGATACACATCTAAACCTGCGTCGGGCCTCTCGAATCGCCACGCCTCATGCAACTCGATATGCAATTTATTGAACCAAAGAAGCATCTCGACCGCCCGTTGGTAGCCAAATGTTTCCAACATGCACTGCCCCGAATCTGCCTCTCCCAGGTTCACCAGGTGCAAGAGCTGAAAAAACCCTGCCTGAGTCAGGGGACATTGGAGAGGAGCTCGATGGGGGAGGCGCACCACATAGATGCAAACGGCCACGAGAAAACAAAACGAAGACCAGTAGGATCGAGTCCCCGTGAGGTTTATGTCTTTACGGCTAGTACAAATGAGTAAGGCTGCTCAATGAAGGCTAGGGCTGCTCAATGCAGGGTATGGCGCTCACCCTCATGTTCCACAGAGGGCACCGGGCGAGCCACTAAAGCCACTGATTTTTTCTCGGGTTCCAGCTTTTCTTCAGAGTCCACTCGAACCAATGCTCCCGCCCCCTTCAATACGGCCTGAGCCCATTGTCGTCGGGCGTCCTCCATTGCTTCTTCTTGAGCCCAGCGCGCTAGCTTCTTTTTTGCACGCCCCTTTCGTCGGGCGTAACCCCAAATTAACAAACCGAGCGCACCTATCCAAATCAATGATCCACCAAAAATGACGGGCCAAAATGTATAGCGCCGCGCGACATCTTCTCTCCACTCGCGCTCTAAGGTGTACATATCGGTCGAATACGCATCGCGCAGGGCACTATCAAAGGACTGACCACCCGAGATACGTTGAATCAATGCATTGAACCGATGTTCTTCACCACTTCGCATCAAAAACCTCAAGAGGTCTGCCGCTTGGGCATAGGCAACCGAAGCTGTCTGGGCATCCGCAGGGAAATTACGCGTTAGCTTCTTAAAAGGGAGTAAGTGGTTAGAGAGAGACGCTGTCCACAATGCCTGAAGTCGCTCGGTCTCGGCCTCGCCTGATGCGTGTACGGCAAACCCCTCATTGAACCAACGCGGAATTCGGTCGCGCGATACCGCATCGTGCAAGGCTATATGCGCAAGCTCATGGCGGAAAACTTCGGGGAGATCATGACGCTGACCCGCAAAGCGGGAGCTAGCGGTAAGAAGCACCAAATGCAGCTCAGAAAAAGCAACTCCCGCGGCGTATTGGGGCAAGCGGGCACCTTCGGGAGCCAAGTTTTCCATCTCTCCGGCGGTACGTCCCACCCGCACGAAGACGTTCTTTAATACATTGTCCCCCAGAGTCTCCCTCAAGTCCGCTCGCGCAGCCTCGGAGCCTGAGATGAGGACTCGCACCTTTGCGGCGAGGGAAGGATGGAAGGCAATCTTCAGCCAACCGCGATCTTCAACCGTAAAGTCTTGGGGTACGGACGGTAAAGAAAGCTTTTTTGCCCTGGGAGCGTCACCCCCCGTTTGCTGCGTAGAATTAGCCCGAAGAGAAACGCGTTCGTTTGCCTCGGTGAGGGGAGCCAGCAAAAGAGTGAACACCAATGCCCCCAAAACCCCAAGGGATTGGAGCAGTTGGCGAAGAGCTCCATTCTTATGGAAAAGCTGCGGCGAATATAAATTGCCTAGACGCTTTTTGTGACCTTTTTGCCTATCAGTTCTTTGCATGACGCCGACTCTTTGTGTGAGCCCGAGCAATCGAAGTCCACAAATTCAACGTAAGTCCGCCCAGCTGAAGCGTCAACTTAGGCAAGGTCAAGATTTACCAGCGAAAAAGCCAACTCTTGCTGATACGCCTCTTTTTGATGCTTCCAAGCCCATCAAAAAGAAAGTGTGTTGGGCTCACCTTTGCTAAACCAAGGACCGCAAGAGAATGACCGTGTTGAGGCTCAAACTAACACCCCAAGCAATGCGTCGCGCATGCCCCCTAGATGGACTTAACTCGCCATTGAGGAGCCGCCGAGACACAATTTCTGCAAGCATCCATAAGATGACAGCAATTGTGGCAAAAGTAGCTGCGCCGAGAGGACGATGATGTGTTCGCTCAATCAAAAGCTCCCCTAAAATGGCCAGAGGAGGCAAAATCAACGAAGCACTCAACCAGCTCGCCCGCACAGGGCTGGGGGAGCAGAGACTTACCGACGAAGCCTTCGCTACCCCTTTCGAATCAGCCGACATCGTACCTTTAGGCAGAAATCAACTCGAGACGCGCTCGTCGCGCTGCCTTGTCGGCAATATAGCCATTGTCCAAGTACCAGCGACAGGCACGGGCAAATGCCTTGCGCGCGGATCGAGGATTGTAACCTAATTCTTTACGCGCCTTGTCACTATTCGCATAGCTATAGGTACCGTAAAAGTCTTGAACCATCTTTGAAGTAAGCAATGGCGGGCCCCCCGTCCAACGACTGAGACACTCGGAGACAGTGGCAACAATCTTTGCCTTACCCAAACTCAATTCTCCGCCAGGCTCCGCCAGCCCGGTTACGTCACTCAAAAGCTCTAGCATTTCCTTCATTGTGAGATTGTCACCTCCCAAAATATAGCGCTCTCCAACTCGTCCCTTTTCCATCGCGGCAATATGACCATCAGCCACGTCGTCCACATCTACATAACAGAGACCACCACGAGGGTAGGGCATACGAAAGCTTGGAGAATGCCCTAAATAATCGACTATTTGACGTCCAGTCGGGGTGGGCTTCCAGTCGCCTGGACCCACAATTGCAGCGGGGTTCACGACCACCACAGGCAAGCCCTTCTTCACCTGATCGAGGGCAAACTTTTCGGCGGCATGTTTTGCAGCAGAATAGCTATTGCAATCACCAAGATTAAACTCTGCCTCTTCAGTCATTGCTTCGGGCTCTTGGGTTGTACCCAATGCCGCAATACTGCTGGTCACAACAATTTTTTCAACTCCAGCATGGCGTGCGGCTTCTAGGGCAGCTTCGGTGCCCTCAACCGAGTCCTCCATGATTTCTCGGCTACGACGCTCATCAAATGAGTAGGTCGCCGCGACGTGATACATTGTATCGCAATTTCGCAAGCCAGCGAACACACGATCCATCATGCGGACATCGCCAACGGCAATTTTGACTTGAGATGAGGGCAGATCCCTCAACTCCCTCAAGTTAGCGCCTGCACGAACAAGTGCCTTGACCTTTTCGCCCCGCTCCACCAAACGCCGAACAAGTCGCGCGCCAAGAAAACCATTTGCACCAGTGACGAGGGTCCACTTTGAACTCATGTTCTCCATGTACCAAATGCAGGGGCAGCAAAGAAGCTGCGGGTCTCTGAGGGGCGAAACTCCTCCTTACCACCTCTTTTTGCCCCCTGAGCAAAGGGGGCCGCCTCAAGCGGGCACGCTCAAGGGGACGCATTCAAGCAATCGCACTCGATAAGTTCAGTAAGAAGCTGTCGCCCCCGAGCGCTCGCGTTCACGCTTTGCCGCCTCAAAGCGTTCTTTGTCGTCCTGAGTCGGGCGCTCGGGGCGCGCGTGAGGAGAGCCTCGGTATCCCACCTTATAGTGGTCCAGCAGAATACAGTGTTCTTTCAACCGCTCTTGAAAATCGTCAAAGTTTCGGGCTGGCCCAGACCAGCCCACTTCACTCAGCGCGCAAAGACGAGGGAAAGTCATGTACTCCACTTGAGCGTAGGTCGACATTCTCTCTGTCCATATATTTCCCTGCACACCTAAGACATGTTTGGCCTGCTCAGGGGACAATTGCGCGGGCGTTGGCTCGTACCCATAGACGTCTTCAAGAACCAAAGGGGGCGCAAACCAGGCGCCCGGCTCATCTTCACCCTCACCCTGTCGATAGTCCAAATAACAATGACTCGTGGGACACATCACCACATCATGTTGCATCTGAGCTGCGCGCAAACCGCCCTCAGTACCACGCCAGGACATCACAGTTGCCCCCTTGGCTAACCCGCCTTCTAAGATCTCATCCCAACCAACCAAGCGCCGGTTCTTAGAGCTCAAGAATTCGCTCATATGAGAGATAACCCAGGACTGCAGCTCATCCTCATCTTTGAGGCCCTTTTCAGCGATACGTGCCTGGCATTTCGCACAGTCCTTCCAACGGGTCTTTGGACACTCGTCTCCACCTATATGGAAAAACTCTCCGGGAAAAAGCTCGATGACCTCTTCAATCACTGTTTCAAGAAATTGAATCGTTGCATCGTTTCCTGCGCAATAAACATCATCAAAAATTCCCCATTTTGTCTCGACCTCAAAGGGCCCTCCGGTGCACGAAAGCTCGGGATATGCGGCCAATGTTGCCAATGCATGTCCGGGCAACTCAATCTCTGGAACAACCGTAATGAAGCGACTTTTTGCGTAAGCTACGACTTCGCGCACCTCCGCTTTTGTATAAAACCCACCGTATTGTTTACCGTCTACTTTTCTCCAGGCAGCAATTTCTGTCAGACGAGGAAACGCGTCTATCTCAATTCTCCACCCTTGATCTTCTGTGAGATGCCAATGAAAAACATTCATTTTGTGCAGAGCGAGGAGATCTATAAACCGCTTGATATCCGCCACCGGAAAAAAATGGCGCGCGACGTCAAGGTGTGCACCACGCCATGAAAAGCGAGGCCCGTCGACGGTAAGTCCTCCTGGAGTTTTTCCAAGAATCGCCGTTGCAAGCAAAGTGCGTGTGCCAAAGAAAATACCCGCAGGCGTGCTTGCCACAATTGATATTTTATGAGCCCCCACCTCTAGGCGGTAGGCTTCTTTGCCCACGACAGCCCCGTCTATCTTGAACTCAACTCGATGAGTTACCTCCTCTTTTTCGTTGCGCGAAACGAGGAGACCCATTGCTTTTAGCTCTAACTCGAAAAGGTCGGCGGTACTACCAAGGCTTTCTTGCGCCTCCACTCCGTCAACTTGCAAGGAGATAGCTCCTTTCCAGTCAAAGTACTCTTGGCCGGGTTCAAAAGAAATTGGAAGGGGTATCATATTCAGCTCATAACTAGCGGGAACAATGATTCCGCGCCTCTAGGGGTGGGAGTGTGGGCGTTTCAATGGGACAATACCAGGCGTCTCCTGCTCCGATGGGTGGACGTTTTTAATCATCAAAGAGAAAAGCGCCCCCAGGAAGGCTCTGGGTGGACAATCGCCTTCGTCAAATAGCCTCAATGGGCCCCCTTAGGCTCTATTTCTGCATAAAAGGCAATGCACTGAAGTCCACTTGCCCTTCTTCGTCCCGAGGAAGAAGAACGACTAAAATAGCTAGAAGTCCCCCCATGAGCAAAACGCTAGCGTTGTAAAAGTGCATAGAGAGGTTCGTCTCTCTCACGGTAAAATATTGGGCGGCACAGATACCCAAGAGAAGAATCCAGGTCTTTGCCCCGGCCTCTCGCGGCCACCTTTTCTGATCTACGCGTACCTCTGAAACCAGAAGCGGCAAGAGAAAGATGAAGTGCATGTAGTAGTTGGCGGGATACATTGTCACCGGCATCATCATCAAACCCAAGAGGGCAACGCGATAGGGTGCCCCTCTAGCCGCTACCCAAATGGCAAGTGCAAAATAGAGAGCAACACTAGCTGCAAATAGTACGCTGCGCTGAGCAAGCACCTCCGCTTGATTTCCCTCTGATCCAGCAATTACTGTTAGTAGCGAGATATGATTCACATGAGGAGAAGCTGTAAAGCTTGATATTTTCTCCACCCAAAGGGGCCACGAGTCCCAACCCATCACCATCGAAGAAAGGAGAACACTGAGAGCTACGCAAACCGCCGCGCCCATCGCGGTGTCAAAAAACCAGCGGTGGCGAGCCCAAATCTCTGACCAGGCAGGAAATCTTCTCGCCTGACGTGTCGAAACCACCAATTGGTGTAACACCGGGACCCCAAGTGCAATCAGCGCCACTGCTGGAAACGCCCGAATTAGAGCCGAAAAAGCCAAGAAAGCTCCACCGGTCTTGTAACGCTCTAGCTTAAGAGCGCAGACCCCGATCCCCATGTAAACCATCCAATCATTGCGCAACGTGGCACCGGCCCAGTTCGACCCGAACATATAAAAGTCGTTGCAACCAAAAATCACCAAGCTGACTAGCGCCGTACGCGTGCCAAAAGCGCGAAAGACCGCAATGGCAAAAATGAGGAGCAAGAGTGGGTCCAAGAGCGCTCCCCACAACAGAACTTCATTTCCAGCCGGCACGCTCCCATACATGAGATAGGCCAGAGTGAGCCATACGGGAGTCGCATTGCCACCATGGTCAGCCATGCTGCCTAAGTAAGCGCGAGGACCCATCGTCTCCCAAAAATAGCGCATATCACCCTTGAACTCTGCCCAACGCTCGTCCGAAAAGCGTGAACGCACTTCCTCTGCCCTGCCTGGCATCTCAGAGAGCTTCCGCATTCTATGATCCCGCAAATCTCTAAGAGACGTATTCTGAATTGCGGCAGACTCAAGGCCCCCGTGCTCCTCGGCGTAGCTTGCTACACTTCCTAAATAGAGGCCGTCATACTTGAGTTCGTCAAAATATTTGGCGACGGGAAAATAAACGCGCATGTCATAGTTATGTACAACGCTTGGTTTCTTTTCTTTCTGATCAAAGAATTGGGGGTTTCCTAGATTGTAGAATGCACCAATGCTCACAAGGGCCAAAAGCCCCAAGGCCGCGAACTGAAACCATCTTAAGGGCCTGAATCGCTTAGGTGAAAAGCCTTCTCGCATCACGAGCAACGCTGCAACCGAAGCAACAACTCCACGGGTCAAACTAACATCGAACTTTTCGACGGGATACGCCTGATAAAATGCCCAACCAGCCTGAGCAACGCCGGCCAGGGCCAAGAACAAAAAAACCAAGTTCGATGCGAGTGCCCCACCCTGCACCATAAATACAGACGCCAATACAATTGCCCCCCCAGCTAGCAAGAGAGCGCTGCGATAACTCAAGTGCACATCGCTTGCCTTCACAACTCGCAAACGAGGTGGCAGAATCGTTGGCTCGTCTACAAAAACACTGACCTCGGCAATACTCAGAGACGCATCCCCACGATGAGGAGAAAGGCGAATGTAGCGCGTACTGCTTGAAAGATCTTTCTTAGTTCGCCAGCGAAGACCAGCAGCTCGAACGCGGGGAGCTAACCAAATTCGCTCAAACTTTCGACCATCCAGGGAGCCCAATACTTCGTAGGTATCGTTGTTGTCGGCCATCATGGCCAAGGCTCTCACCTCAAGCACCTTTCCCAAGTCGAAGTCTACTGAAGCGCTTCTACTCGCAAATACAGTCGTTCGGTTGGTGTTCCAGCCTCCTCCTTCTCGAGGGACAAGGCCATCATTGACGTTTTTAGCTCCCCGAACTCCAACGCTGGCAATCGGCGATTTACCGCCAAGAATGCCTTTGCCTTTGCCTTCGCTTGAGCTCTGTTCGCATCCCGACACACACAGGAAAAGTGAAAAAACAAACAAGGGCAGCACTAGGCGGGCTAAAAAGTACAACATGAGATCTCTCACAACGCACAGGAGAATAGTCTAAGAAAAGAGCCCCCCCTGCACAGGTGACTCTAAGACGAGCATAGCTAGAGCGCCTCAACGCAAAAGAGCAAAGGGCTATTGGGTTGGCCCCAATGAAAAAAGGGCCCCTCTTACGAAGGACCCTTTTCTTCTTTTGAGGTAATTACGCCTCTTCGGCCAATGACTGAACCGGAACTGGTCGTTGAAGAGCCGGGGGATGAAAACGCTCCCCTTCTTCAGTAACCAATCGAAGACGCTTGTACGCGCCTAGACCCGTACCTGCCGGAATCAAGCGACCCATAATAACGTTCTCTTTGATGCCCGCGAGATCATCGGTTTTACCGTTGATAGCAGCTTCGGTGAGAACTTTTGTGGTCTCCTGGAATGAGGAGGCACTAATGAAGGACTCGGTAGAAAGAGATGCCTTTGTGATGCCAAGTAACATCGCCTCGGCAACAGCCGGACGACCGCCACGAGCCAAAACCCGCTCATTTTCCACCTCAAACGTGTACTTCTCGACCTGCTCGTCAGGTAGGAAGTTCGTGTCGCCACGATCCTTAATCCTTACACGACGTAACATCTGACGCACGATGGTCTCGATATGCTTGTCATTGATGGTCACACCCTGCAGGCGATAGACCTGCTGAATTTCGTTGACCAACCAAGCAGCGAGCTCTTTCTCACCCTTCACACGTAGAATATCGTGGGGATTCGCAGGACCGTCCTGAAGAGGATCGCCCGCTCGCACATGATCTCCAGGCTGAACCTGGATATGCTTTCCCTTGGGAATTAGATATTCACGAGTTTGGTCAGTGAGCAGAGTGCCCTCTAGACTCAAAGGAGTCAGCGTAATCTTACGCTTGCCCTTTGTGTCTTTACCGAAGTCCACAACCCCATCGATTTCAGCGATAATGGCGTGATCTTTAGGGCGACGTGCCTCAAAGAGTTCCGCAACACGAGGTAAACCACCGGTAATATCCTGTACCTTTGTAGTTTCACGAGGCATTCGAGCAAGCTCCTCGCCAGGGGTAATGGATTCATCCTCGTTACAGACAAGGTTGGCACCAACCGGCAAGAGGTAGCGAGCTTCAAGTCCCGAATTGGGTAGACGCACCGGCTCACCCGTTTCGGGGTCGACTATTGTAATACGAGGACGAAGATCCGCCGCTCGTGACTCGATGACAATCTTGCGGCTGAGGCCTGTAACCTCATCCACTTTTTCAGTCACCGTGACACCTTCGACAAGATCGCCGAACTTCACAATGCCGCCAACCTCCGTGAGAATTGGCTGCGCGAATTGGTCCCATTCGGCAACAGAATCGCCAGCCTGAACCCGCGCACCGTCTTCAACCCGAAGCACCGCACCATAGAGCAAGCGATGATGCTCACGCTCACGACCAGTATCATCAACCACTACGATTTCGCCGTGTCGATTCATGATTACGGTTTTACCGTCAGCACGCTTCACCAAGTTGGCTCCGCGAATACTCACAGTACCCTCGTGGCGCAATTCCAGCTTATTTGCCTCAATTTTACCACGAGCCGCCGCACCACCAATGTGGAACGTACGCATCGTCAACTGAGTACCAGGCTCGCCGATTGACTGAGCGGCAATAATACCCACAGCTTCACCAACGTTTACGTGCTCGCCACGTGCCAAGTCTCGTCCGTAACACATCGCGCATACACCGCGGCGTGCCTGACAGGTGAGAACCGAACGAATGACGATCTCTTCAATGCCCGCAGTCTCAATTGAGAGCACATCGGCTTCATCAAGAACACAGTTAGCAGAGACAACCACGTCCCCTGTTAGAGGATCAATGACCTCCTCCAAGGTAACACGACCCAAGATTCGGTCGCTCAGAGGCTGAATCACTTCGCCGCCTTCTTCAAGCTTCGCGACTCGAATGCCGTCAAAAGTACCGCAATCGTAGGCACCAATTACACAGTCCTGAGAAACGTCGACCAAACGACGAGTCAAATAACCAGAGTTTGCAGTCTTCAGCGCCGTATCCGCGAGGCCCTTACGAGCACCGTGAGTTGATACGAAGTACTGAAGAACGCTCAAGCCCTCTCTAAAGTTGGCAATAATTGGAGTCTCAATGATTTCACCAGAAGGCTTAGCCATCAGCCCACGCATTGCTGCTAGCTGACGCATCTGCTGGGTAGAACCACGAGCACCTGAGTCGGCCATGATAAAGATCGAGTTAAAACTCGGCTCCTCACAGCTTTCACCCGTTTCGGGGTCAACCACGGTGTGCTTGCCAATGCCGCCCATCATCTCTTCGGTGACCTTGTCGGCAACACCAGCCCAGATATCGACAACCTTGTTGTAGCGCTCACCAGAAGTAATTAGACCCTCCTGATACTGCTCTAGAACACGCTCTACCTCTGCCTGGGCACTGTCTACAAGCGGCTTCTTCTTTGCGGGAATGACCATATTGTCCATGCACACGCTAATGCCGGCCAATGTAGAGAAGTGATAGCCTAGGTTTCGCAAGCGATCTGCGAGAAGAACAGTCTCTTTGTTCTTATTAATTCGGTAACAGATATCAATTAGAGCACTCAAGGCCTTCTTATCGAGAGTCTTGTTCACATACTCATAAGGAACACCCGGAGGCAAAACCTCGCTAATGAGCACGCGCCCTACTGTCGTAAGAACAGTGACCACCTTCTGAACGCCGCCAGGAAAGTTGTCCAGTAAACGCACCTTGATACTAGCGTGCAGGGCAACTTCTCCAGCGTCATACGCCATGCGTACCTCAGCAGGAGAGGCAAAAGAGCCTCGCAAATAACCCTTGAGCTTATTGTCTTCGAGAGAGAAGTTCTCACGGAAACAGCCCTTGGAGAATTTCTTCTCACGAGTCGCGTAGTACAGCCCCAAAACGATGTCCTGGGTGGGGTTGATGATGGGCTTACCGCTCGCTGGCGAGAGGATATTGTTGGTGCTCATCATCAAGACGCGCGCTTCCATTTGAGCCTCAACACTGAGGGGCAAATGAACCGCCATCTGATCGCCATCAAAGTCGGCATTGAACGCCACGCAAACCAAAGGATGCAGCTGTATAGCCTTACCCTCGATCAACACGGGCTCAAAAGCTTGAATGCCTAAGCGATGCAACGTGGGCGCGCGATTGAGCATCACCGGATGCTCACTGATGACCTCATCGAGAATGTCCCAAACTTCAGGACGCTCCTTTTCGACCATCTTCTTTGCAGATTTGATGGTGTTGACAAAGCCTCGCTCCTCTAACTTATTGTAGATAAAGGGCTTAAAAAGCTCCAAAGCCATCTTCTTGGGAAGACCGCATTGATGTAATTTAAGGGTCGGACCCACAACGATGACAGAACGCCCTGAGTAGTCGACGCGCTTACCCAAAAGGTTCTGACGAAAACGTCCTTGCTTGCCCTTGAGCATGTCACTCAATGACTTGAGTGGGCGCTTATTGGGACCTGTAATTGTTTTGCCTCGACGACCATTGTCAAAGAGAGCATCCACAGACTCTTGCAGCATGCGCCGCTCGTTGCGAATGATGATCTCAGGAGCATTGAGCTCCAGAAGACGACGCAAACGATTGTTGCGGTTAATTACACGGCGATACAGATCGTTGAGATCGCTCGTCGCGAATCGACCACCATCGAGAGGAACGAGAGGGCGCAAGTCCGGAGGAAGAACCGGAATCACGTGCAACATCATCCACTCGGGGCGATTACCGCTCCCACGAAACGCCTCGACGACCTTCAGTCTCTTAGTGAGCTTCTTCTTCTTCGCTTCACTCGTGGCCCCGTCCAAATCGACGCGAAGGGTTTCGCTCAACCCGTGCACGTCTACTTGACGCAGCATCTCGATAATTGCCTCACCACCCATGGTGGCTTCGAACTTATCGTCCCCGTACTCGTCCAATAGTTGGGCGTAACGATCTTCGTTGAGAATCTCGCCGGACTCTAGTGCCGTCTCACCAACATCGGTCACAATGTAGGCTTCGCAATATAGAACCTTCTCCAGATCCTTCAGAGTAATATCTAAGATATTGCCGATACGACTGGGCAGGCTCTTCAAGAACCAGATATGGGCAACAGGAGAGGCAAGGTTGATATGACCTAAGCGCTCACGACGCACCTTGGACTGAATCACCTCCACGCCGCACTTTTCGCAGACGATACCACGATGTTTCATGCGCTTGTACTTGCCGCAAATGCACTCGTAGTCCTTGACCGGTCCAAAAATCTTCGCGCAAAATAGTCCTTCACGCTCGGGCTTGAAGGTACGGTAGTTGATTGTCTCCGGCTTCTTTACTTCGCCATGAGACCACTCTCGGATCTTTTCAGGACTCGCAAGGGAGATCCTGATGGCTGAAAAGGAAAGCGGATCTTTGGGCTTCTCAAAGAACGAAAAAATATCACGCATAGTCTGGGCTCCGTTATTTTCCGCGAATAACTAGTGAGAGAAAAAACTGGGGTTGGAAATACAAAGAAGGAAAAAGGAGAGGACCGGCCAAGCCTGCCCCCTCCTGGACTACAATCAGTCCTCAGCCGCCAATGGCGACGTACCTTCCACCAACTCAACATTGAGACACAATGATTGGAGCTCCTTAAGAAGAACATTGAAGCTCTCCGGGAGTCCTGCTTCGAGGACATATTCGCCCTTGACGATCGACTCGTACATTCTCGTACGACCCTGCACATCATCGCTCTTGACGGTCAAGAACTCTTGCAAAGCATAGGCGGCGCCATAGGCCTCCATTGCCCACACTTCCATCTCACCGAGACGCTGCCCACCGAACTGAGCTTTACCACCTAGGGGCTGCTGAGTAACGAGAGAGTAAGGTCCGATAGAACGAGCATGAATCTTGTCGTCGACCAAGTGATGCAACTTAAGAACGTACATCACGCCCACAGTTACCTCATTGTCAAAAGGCTCTCCTGTACGACCATCAAACACAATCTGCTGACCTGAACGATCTAAGTTCGCAGCCTCCAGAGCATCTTTGATTTGAAGTTCCGACGCGCCATCAAACACGGGAGTACCCATGAAGACGCCTCGTCTTAACTTCTTGGCTAGAGAGAGAAGCTCTGCGTCGTCCAAGCTCTTGACGAAAGTCTGAAACTCGGGGTCCGCTTTGTAAGCGATAAGAACTCGCTCACGTAGCTTTTCAATATCGCCGCCAGCGTCGAGCACCTTAGCGATATTGATTCCTAATTGACGCGCAGCAAGCCCAAGGTGAACCTCAAGAATCTGCCCCACATTCATTCGACTCGGCACGCCGAGAGGATTGAGCACGATATCAACGGGAGTACCGTCTGCGAGGAATGGCATATCTTCTTCGGGAAGAAGACGACTCACCACACCCTTGTTACCGTGACGACCGGCCATCTTGTCGCCGATCTGCAATTTACGCTTGATGGCGATGTAAACCTTCACCATCTTGATAACACCAGGAGGCAATTCGTCTCCCCGGCTCAAGCGCTCGATTTTGTCTCGGAAATGCTCCTCACGAACACCAATGATCTCCTCTAAGTCGACAATCAACTGAGCAATACGCTCCGATAGACTCTCGACAGGGATTTCACCCCAGTATTTTCGTGGAATCACTGAAAGGGAAGCGTCCGAAAGAACTACACCCGACTCAAGGAGGGTTGCACCATTGTCATCGACAAGCTTTCCAGTCGTAGTCTTGTCACCAAGAATACGTACCAATCGATGATAAAAGCTGGAGTAGATAACCTTGACTTCCTCATCGCGAGTCCGTTCCAGCTTGGCACGCTCCTCATTTTCAACAGCCTGAGCACGAGTGTCTTTCTCGGTGCCCTTGCGGGAGAAAATACGAGCATCAATCACGATTCCGCGACAACCGGGCGGAACCTTGAGTGAACTATCGCGTACGTCGCCGGCTTTTTCACCGAAGATGGCGCGCAGTAGCTTCTCTTCTGGAGAAAGCTGTGTCTCGCCCTTGGGAGTGATCTTGCCGACAAGAATATCCCCGGCAACAACCTCAGCGCCAATGCGTACGACACCCGCTTCGTCGAGATCCTTGAGAGCTTCCTCACCTACGTTTGGAATATCTTTGGTGATCTCTTCTTTGCCAAGTTTCGTATCACGGGCAACACACTCAAACTCCTCAATATGCACCGAAGTGTATACGTCCTCTTTCACGATACGCTCGCTGATAAGGATGGAGTCCTCGAAGTTGTACCCCTGCCAAGGCATGAAGGCTACGATGACGTTTTGACCAAGAGCCAACTCACCGCGATCTACCGCAGGACCGTCTGCTAGGACCTCGCCTGCCTTTACAACCTCCCCCGGACGAACCAAAGGTTTTTGGGTGTAACAGGTACTCTGATTGGAGCGTTGGTACTTGATGAGATGGTGAATGTCCGGAACTCCGCTGCCTTCTTCTCCCGTGGGACGAACAACAACTCGCTCAGCATCAACACTTTCAACCACACCGTCATGGCGTGAAACAGCACATGCCCCAGAATCCATCGCTACATTCAGCTCCATCGTCGTTCCGACGAAAGGGGCCTCACTGCGAAGACAAGGAACAGCCTGACGCTGCATATTTGCGCCCATGAGAGCGCGGTTAGCATCGTCGTGCTCCAAGAAAGGAACAAGCGAAGCCGCAACGCTTACCATTTGATTCGGCGCGATATCGTGGAGCTCTACCTGCTCCGCCATGGTCATACGGAAATCGCCGTTCAAACGAGTTGAAACAACTGAATCTTCGTACTTACCACTCTCTTGAAGAGGGGCAGAGGCCATCGAGATGAACTTTCCTTCTTCTTCGAGGGCGCTAAACCAACTCCATTCGTTTGAAACAACGCCTTCCTTCACATGACGATAGGGTGTCTCGACGAAACCGTGCGCATTGACGCGAGCGTAGCTCGCAAGAGATGCGATCAGGCCAATATTTGGACCTTCCGGCGTCTCAATGGGACAAATACGACCGTAATGAGTTGCGTGAACATCTCGAACCTCGAAACCAGCTCGTTCGCGAGTCAAACCACCTGGTCCTAGAGCACTGAGACGACGTTTATGGGTCACCTCACTCAAGGGGTTCGTCTGATCCATGAACTGGGAGAGCTGGCTGCTACCAAAGTACTCTTTCACCACCGCGCCTACAGGCTTAGCGTTGATGAGATCATGAGGCATCAAAGTGTCAATCTCTTGAGAGACACTCATACGCTCTTTGATAGCGCGAGCCATGCGAACTAGACCAATTCGGTACTGGTTCTCCATTAACTCGCCAACGGCACGTACGCGGCGATTCCCCAAGTGATCGATATCATCAACGGTACCGCGACCGTTCTTGAGTTCGATGAGATGGCGAACAGTCTCGAAGATATCACGCTCTTTTAGAACACGAAAATCTAGTGCGGGACGCTCTTCTACAGGAACATCACCGTAGAACTTGTAATTGAGCTTCAAACGCCCCACCGCGCTGAGATCGTAGCGCTCTGGGTTGAAGAAGAGGTTGTTGAAGAGCAGCTTTGCCGTTTCAAGCGTTGGTGGATCACCTGGACGTAAGCGTCGGTAAACCTCCATGATGGCGTCCTCGGTGGTCTCTGTCTTGTCTGCGATGAGGGTATCACGCAAATAGGAACCAACATTGAGTCCATCAATGAACAGAACGGTAAAGGTTGTCACCCCGGCTTCGCGGAGACGCTCGATAGCAAGCTCGGTAACTTCCTCGTTGCACTCCATGAGGACTTCGCCGGTTTCGCGATCGACAACGTCGGACGCGCAAACCTTACCAATTAGCTCATCTTCTCCCATGGGGAGAGTGGTGAGTTCAGCTTCGCGAAGCTTCTTGATGGTAGAACGAGTGAACTTAGAATTCTTACGAACGAGGACTTTGCCCTCGTGCATGATGTCCAAGGTTGCTCGTTGACCCGTCAGAAGGTCGTACTCGATGCTCTTGTCAACCCGATTGTCCTCACCCAAGGTGATTGTCTCAGAGTCGTAAAAGTAATTGAGTAGATCTTGAACACTATGGCCCAAAGCTCTCAAAAGAACCGTCGCATGCATCTTGCGGCGACGATCGATGCGAACATAGATAATGTCCTTATGATCGAACTCAAAGTCCAACCATGATCCACTGTAAGGGATCACACGAGCGGAGTAGAGCAACTTCCCGGAGGAATGCGTCTTACCCTTGTCGTGGTCGAAAAATACGCCCGGACTTCTATGAAGCTGGGAGACGACGACCCTTTCAGTACCGTTAATGATGAAGGTACCAGTTTCGGTCATGAGTGGGATCTCACCAAAGTAGACCTCCTGCTCTTTGATGTCGCGAACGATACGCTGACCGCCCTCGGTCACATCATAGACCATCAACTGTGTGGTGACTTTGATCGGGCCAGCAAAGGTCATACCTCGCTGCCGACATTCTCCCACGTCGTATTTTGGCTTTTCTAAGTTGTAACCAACATAGACAAGCTCCGCGGTCCCATCAAAATCTTTGATTGGGAACACACTATTGAACACACCCTCAAGGCCGACTTCGTCGCGCTCCTTGGGATCTGTGTCCGATTGCAAAAATTTGTCGTAGCTCCGCTTCTGAATTCCGATCAGATTTGGAATTTCAACAATGGAACTAACTTTTCCGAGATTGATACGATGTCGGAAGTTTGACTGAACCTTGGACGCCATTTTACGGATTCTCCAAACGCACCTAGCGGGATCGACCGATAGCGCTGAACTGCGCTATGTCGCCCCGCTGGGCAATCCCCTGCACGATACAAACCACGAGCAACAGGCACCCCATCCCGAAGGGCAGGGTCCTGTGCGTGGTTTTCGAAGCCAACTGATGATTCAAAATCAATTATTTGATTTCGACTTTGGCCCCAGCTGCTTCTAGCTTCTTCTTAACTTCTTCAGCGTCTTCTTTACTTACGCCTTCTTTGAGAGCCTTGGGTGCACTCTCTACCATGTCCTTAGCCTCTTTGAGGCCAAGACCGGTGATCTCACGAACAGCCTTGATGGCGTTGATCTTCTTGGGGCCGGGCTCTACGAGAATGACGTCAAACTCGGTCTTCTCTTCAGCAGCTTCTGCGGGAGCAGCAGCTGCGCCGCCAGCTACAGCTACGGGTGCAGCGCTTACGCCCCACTTGTCCTCGAGCTCTTTTACGAGCTCTGCGATCTGGATAACGGGAAGGTTGGACAGGTAATCTACGACCTGGTCTTTAGAGATGTCAGACATTTTTAGTTTGCTCCTTGAACTGCCGCTTTGGGGTGATCCCAAGGCGGTCTATAGCGTTCGTTAGTTTTGTTTTCAGCTTGACTTCGGCGCCGCCGAAAGCCCAAAGGGCTTGCTAAGACGCAGAAAGAAATTCGGGTTGAATGGATGTTGGCGAGCCCAAAGGGTTCAGCCAGCGTCCTTGATTTTCTTCGCTTCCAAAAGGAGAGCGAAGTTTTGCGCGGGCGCATTGATGAGACGTACAAAGCTCTGTGCAGGAGCCATGAACTGAGCCAAAAGCGTGGCGCGAGCCTCGTCTTTGCTCGGTAAAGTGGCAAGTTGTGTCGAAACAGCTCGTGCTCCGAGAACTTCACCGTCCATCAAACCAGCCTTGATGGTTAGTTTGTCGTTCGCCTTGGCGAACTCCTTGATGATACGGGCTGCAGCACTGGGCTCCTCAAAGCTCAATGCAACTCCGGTCATGCCTTTGAGGGCAACCGAAGCAAGCTCTTCAACATAACTCTCTTCAGCAAGAGCTTTCTTGATCAAGGTGTTCTTAAGAACTTGGTACTGAACACCTTTCTCGCGAAACTGATCTCGCAGTGAGGTTACTTGCTCAACAGTCAATCCACCAAAGTCGATGAAGACAGCAGAACTCATGGCCGCAAAGCTCTCGCGAATGCTACTGACCGCGGCTTCTTTTTCTGTGCGGATCATAACTTAGTCCTCCTCACTGACAGCAGTGACAGAACCCGTTTCGACGCGGATACCAGGACCCATCGTACTAGAAACGATGACGCTCTTGAGATAGATGCCTTTGGCCGTTGCTGGCTTTTTTGCGACGAGTTCAAGAACCATCGCGCGGACATTCTCGGCAAGTTTCTCTTGGTCGAATGACTTTTGACCAACACGAGCGTGTACCACGCCAGCTTTGTCTACTCGGTATTCAACTTTACCAGCCTTTGCCTCAGATACGGCACGAGTGACGTCCATCGTCACACTGCCAACCTTGGGGTTAGGCATAAGACCACGCGGTCCAAGAACACGACCAAGTTTACCAACAGCTCCCATCATATCGGGAGTCGCGATGACACGGTCAAAGTCGAGCATGCCACCTTGGACAAGCGCAACCAACTCATCGGCGCCAGCGAAGTCAGCACCTGCAGCGAGGGCTTCCTTCTCTT
>CAYWLO010000080.1:0-5936 GCA_964459035.1 uncultured Polyangiaceae bacterium
TGCCCTACACGTGATCGTGCACGCGCGCGGGTGAGCTGCTCAAGTACGGGGTTGGCGCAGGGGGTACTTTCATCATGATCGAACGTGAGCGAACAGTTGGCTCACATAGGTCAAAAGAGACACAGTACTATTGGAGCAGTCACGAGTATGGCGCTGAGGAATTCAATTCAATGGTGCGCATACTTTGGAGCATCGAAAATGAGCTGCGTTGGTGTCTCGATGTAGCATTTCGTGAGGACGAGTCTCGTATTCGAACGGAGCACGGACCGGAGAATATAGCCCTACTTCGAAAGATCGCGATGAACCTTGCAAAAAACGAGGGATCCAGGCGAAGAGACGACGCGCAGCGTTGGACGACGACTACCTCCTCAAGCTGCTTCAGGCCGGCATCCCCGACAAATCAAGCTAATTAAGATGCGCTTGCCCTGGGTCTATCCCCCAGGCTCTCGTGCTACATGCTCGCTCTAGGTACGGTTTTGTTCGGTCGTGCAAAAAAGACTAGCAAGACGCCTCAGCAGTAATTTCCAGAAACCGGGCGCGCGGTGTTCCTAGCGCCCGGCATCAACTTTCGACTCAATAGGCGTCTCTACTACCGAAGGAAAATCTCCTTACACCAACAAAGCGGGGCAAAAGCCTCGGCCCTTGCCCCCCCTCGCTCAATGACGCGTTCTCGTGGACTCAGCTAACATCTTCTTGTCGACGCCGAAGCCGCACAAGCCCTAGAAGACTCGCGGCGAGAAGCAGCAGACCCGTAGGTGTGCGGCCAGGACGGGGTGACTCTATAGAGCAACCACCCGACCCATGAGCTGCATCACTCCCATCAATATCGTGTACGGGCTCGGTGGAACTCGCGGGCTCCCCGACAGAGACCATGCTGAGTACATCCAAACCATTCTCGATGTTCACCTCAGTCGACTCTGTATCCACGATTTCTCCACGAGGACCCAAAGTCATCACTTTGGCCTGAGGTGAAGTGGAGCAAAGTGACGAATAGTCAGTGCAGCAGTCATTAAACTGAGTGCATTGTGAATCGCATTGGCATGACTTGCTCGAATTGTAATTGCCACAGCGTTCGGTACAGGTGGCTTCGGTGGGGCAGGTGCCGCAGTCGCTTGTACAATTTGTGCAATCTTCTCCTGATTCACATGAGTTATTTCCGCAAACAGGCCCAGTGTTTCCTCCGTCGCTCTCGACGATGTCAACGCTGTGAACTTTCACTGTGGTTACTTCATTCGCAGCGGTTTTCTTATTGTTGTAGGCGCCAACCACGAACGTGTGCTCGCCTGCGGCAAGCGAGATCGTGCTGGAAAATGTTCCTGTATTGTCACCAGCGCCGTTACCATTTTCGTGGGCCAGTTTTCCGCTTTCTCCCAAAAGGGTGCCATCCATCGTTGCTAAAGTTTCTCCAAACTCGTCCCCTTCGTAAAATGCAGCAACGGTCATAGTGTAACTGATCGCGATGTTCACTTCTGCGGCTTCTAACATAGTGAAATCAATTGAGTACCCGCCTGAAGAACTGGTTCTAATCGAATCAACTCCCCCCAACTTGATCGTGAGGTCACCGGCGCCTGTCGTACCAGAGGCATAGGCTGGGGCGTTGGTGTCGTTGAAAGCATCGTCACTATAGGTGAAACCTTCAGCGCCGTTGTCGAAACTCGCGTTGATGGGAAGAACATTGGAGGAACAACCTCCGCAGTCCCCGCTGCAGCTCGAGCAGTCTTCTCCTACATCGCATGTACCATCACCACAGGTTGGACCTGTCTCCCCTTGGCAGACCCCGCCCTGACACGTGGCTCCTGCATCGCAGGTCGTTCCACAAGCCCCACAGTTGGAGCTGTCAAGTTGAATGTCAACGCATGAGTCTCCGCAGTCGCTGAGCAGTCCCGTACAGGAACAGGAGCCAGACGTACATTCTCGATCGGATGCGCAAGTATTCCCGCACGATCCGCAGTGGCTTTCGTCATTGGATGTACTAACGCAAGTGCCATCGCACATGGTCGCTGGAGATTCACAAGTGGGAGGCGGCAGCACGCTTTGACAGTCTACCTGTCCCACATCCTTCGAGAGATCTGAATGAATCAAGACATCGAGCCCTTTGGTACTAGCGGCGCGCTTCTGCGCCACATAAGCTTCCAACGCAGAGAGATCGTAATTGCCCGTGCTACGATACTTGTAGTGATTGTATGCGGCTTCGTAGTCCCGTGTAGGATTCGTGGCGGTAATGTTCCCCCGGCTAGTATGCAGCTGCATGGTGATTCCTGGGCTTTCAATCCTTTCCAGCCATTCTTGACCTTGTAGGAATCGCGGCGAACTCTCTGAACCCACTTGCATGTCATACATGTCGAATCCTTGGTGGCAGAGGGCCTCAGCCATGAGCTGAATGGCCTCGTTGCTCATGCCCATGTGCCCAAGATTCGGAGCAGGAGTTCGGTTGACCTCGGTGTACTCCCCGCCCTTGTCGATGGAGAGTTCAAAAATGCTCAGAGAAGTGCCGCTCTTGTTGATAGGCGAGGTTGCAGGCCACTGATTGAGAGCGCCGGCCAAACCAGGGTTGAGGTTCCGCGATAGGTGCATGGTGGTGAACATGTGGTCGTAACCACTTTGGAACAATGCCTTGTCGTCCAAGTAGATGCCCAACACGATGCGTGCCTTGGCGACGTTCAATGGTTGATTGGAAGAGCCCAGAGGATTACCCAAGTTACCCCACCAACCCAGTGTGACCGGCACCATGACGTTGCGCGCGAAAAGCTCAAATTGAGCGCGGTCCTCGGGAAGCCAGCCAGTATACCCGCCTTTGTAGTCCCTCATGATTTCCGCCGCGATGACCCATCTGTCCATGTAATGAGTCGTGGTCAAGAAAGGATAAACGCCGCCATCGGGTCCCCACCATTGTTCGGTCGTGGCAGCCCATGCATTCAGGATACCGATCACGGCATCGGCATATTTGTCTTCGCCACTGAGGGCCCATGCGACGGCATTTTCAATCAGATGATTGCTATCGTGATAGTGAGCTCGCTTGACGTCGTTGGTAGGAGTAATCGCTGCGAGTTGCCAGCCTCCGTACTCACTCGTGTAGTTCCATCGTGCGTTGTACGAGTTCCAAGCGGTCTTGGTCGCGCTTGAAGCGGGCGCATTAATCTTTTCCTTAATTCGGTCAATTTCATCTTCTGACAAGAGCAACCCTGGATGGGAAAATTCGTTGGTTTCCCAGCCGGAGATCTGAACGACCTTCATGTCCGTGATGTACTTTTTCGTGCCATCCGCGGCTTTCGTGCGCAAGTGCATACGAAACACATGCGTGCCCGGCGTCGCCGTCCATGTAAACCTGCCGCCCCCCACGGTCGGACTGTTCACAACATTGCTGGTTGTCCCGGCATGAACATCACTACGGCCGAGATCCGCTCCGTCAAACTTGATTTCAGTTCTGTCTTTCGACTCTGAGCCTACATCATACCCGTAGTCAAAGGTGATTGTGTCTCCGGGAATTCCAGAAATTGTATTTGACGAAAGAGAGATCGATTGAGCCTGAACCGAATTTGAATAGAAGAGAATGACGCCGAAAAGTAGCCCTTGAAGAGAGGGAGAGCGACCGAATGAACCGAATTTGATCATGACTGATTCCTTATTTTACCTACAAGTGGGTAAATCTGAGTGTCATAACTACAAGTATGGCTTTGGTGTATTTTCGGGTACGAAAAATATGTAACGCAGTCATATTCTTGGAACTCATAGTTTTGCAGAAGCCCGGTAGAGTGCTCACCGCAAAGTTCAAGAGCCTTCTGTCTTCACGCGTCGTGGGTGAAAAATACGAGAAAAGCACCCAATCAAAGTCTACCACGCTCAGCTACGCTCTTGAGCGCAGCAAAGTAAAGGACAGACGCGACCTTCTCGCCTGTATCCAGCAGCCGTCGGTTGCTTAGGAAACGAGCCCTTCCCCAACGCCCACGTCCGGGTGCCCCCGGGAAGGTTGATGGGAAAGTTCAGTAAGTGCTTTCTGAACTGAAGCACCCAGAGGCTGAGGCGAGCATATCTGGCTAATCGCATATTTTTGAGCATTCCGCGCAACTTGCGAACAATACGCCATGTATTCTTGAGCTTTCTAAAAGCACCGAGGTTGCTTTTTCGCCGATTCAAAATCCTCAAATTTGGATGAGCTATTGTAACGAGGTTGCTTTTCTGGACTTCATTTGCAAATGCAATGCAATTGCATCTACGGAAAGGCTCTGATAATTGCAGGCCAGATGCAACGCGAAACAAGTTCTAAGCTCTCAAAATTATCCCCCCTCCTGACCGCACTCTGCTTAGTGGCAGGGGTACAATCTGCGTGCTCCGGTATTGATTCTACCGAGAGCCGCTCGAATCTGCGCGTGCTTCTCCAAGCCGAGGACGTCATCACCTCGGGGATCCGCGCCGGCAATTCCAGCGCAGAAATCCAAGATGGTTGGGACGTCACTTTCGAGAAATACATCATTGCCCTGGGCGACATCGATCTCCATCTTGCCACCGACAGCGAAATGGAGATGGAAGCCCCTACAATCTTCGCTGTCGATCTGACGCAAGTAGACGGCTCTGGACTCGAACTCTGGACCTTAGACAACCTGCCGGAAGGACGCTGGGAGTTTGGCTACAGCTCGCTCATAGAGAACGCCCAAAGACACGAAAGCGTCTCAGTTCAAGACTTCAAGACATTGATTGACGGCTCTCTCAACTACCTGATTGAGGGCCAACTTTCGCAAAGTAGTGGTCTTTCTTGCCCCCCCAAGGCGCTCGCAAACGTGCCCAAGAACGCACAAGTTCTGCAAATAAACTCGTCTGGAGACGATTGCTTTCTTAACGAAAACATCAATTTTCATCTCGCCGTTTCCGCAGAGGCAAATTATGGGCCTTGCGAAATTGACGGGCTATCCGGTGTCGCCACCGTAAACGATTCTGTGACAAGTGCGGCAATCACAATTCACGGGGACCATCTTTTTTTCAACGGCTTTCCAGAAGGGGGAGAAAGCGGCGTTCTTCGCCTGGCTCAATGGATGGCCGACTGTGACCTCAATTTGGACGGCACGGTGACAGAGCTTGAATTAAAAGCCGTCGCACCGCGAGATTTAGGAGAAGTTGACGATCGTTTTCAACTGGGAGGCTCGCCCATTACCCCCCTATCAGACATGCTCACCTATCTACGTGCCCAATTGCAAACCCAGGGGCATTTTCAAGGAGAGGGGGAGTGCCCCCTCAATGGCAAACACCCGCAACATGAACACTGACCATTCACTCACCGAGGAGATCCGCGCAGCGGGCCTCCGCGTTACTCCTCCGCGTCTCGCAGTGCTTCGGCTCTTACGTGAGCAATCACGACCTCTTTCCCACCTAGAGGTCGTCTCGAAAATTGAGAACGACGCATGGAACCCAGCCACTCTTTACCGCAACCTCATCAAGTTACGCGAAGTCGGACTGGCTAGAGTAGCCAGTCAAGTGGGCTCCATTACACGCTACGAATCAAGCCGACCTCACGAAGAACCTCATATTCACCCGCATTTCGCCTGCAAGACCTGTCGCCAAGTTTCTTGCGTACACGACCTCGTTCTCAGCCTTCCGCAAGATCCCGCCTGGCATCAATCTCTACAGGATGCCGACCTTCAACTAGTGGGAGAGTGCCCCCACTGCCGGCAAAAGAAGGTCAACAGCTCTCACAATATCCCTGATGACTAATCTACTATCTCTATCCCCTCTTGGGGGATCATATAAAAAACTATTTCTCATCCTCAGTTCTCTCGTTTACCTTGCTCCCACCATCAGTCAGGCAAAAGAAGACGACGATGAAGAGTCGGTGTCCCCCAACGCCGAGAGTGTCGAACCCAGCGCCGAGAGTGTCGAACCCAGCACCGAAAGTGTCGAACCCAGCACCGAAAGTGTCGAACCCAGCACCGAAAGTGTCGAACCCA
>CAYWLO010000080.1:6036-14879 GCA_964459035.1 uncultured Polyangiaceae bacterium
GCGCCGAGGGTGATCCATCAAAAATGGGCTCGGCTTCCATCAAAAGCCCAACACTTCTACAGGAGACACCACCTGACTATCCCGAGCACTCTACCGCCCAGGGCACGGTGCTACTCACCATTACTGTCTCTATCGAGGGCAGAGCTCAAGACGTGAAAATCAGCGAGTCAGTCTCTCCAGCGGTGGACGCCGCAGCTCAAGACGCGGTGCATAAGTGGAGGTTTTCCCCAGCCCTCCGGGGTAACGTTCCTATTGCAGCACGCATAAAAGTCGCGGTCCCTATGGCCCCGCCCCTCGCGTCCACTGTGCCTAGCACCAAGTCGCCGTCACGACCCCCTCAAAAATTAGAGAGGCACACAACCGCGCCCGCCACGACCCCCAAGGCCGAGGGAAATACCGAGGAGGTAACTGTGCACGGTGAGCGAGCTTTGCGCAGCGAGCGGCGCTCTGCCAGTGATTTCTATATTCACAGCGAAGTGCTGAAGGCCGCACCCCACCAATCGGGGGTCGACGTTCTAAGAGCCGCTCCCGGTTTGACCGTCATGCAGGGGGAGGGGCTCGCCTTGGCACCTTCTTATACCCTCCGAGGATTCGACGCCGAGCACGGACAAGATATCGAATTTCAAGTAGGGGGGCTTCCTATCAATCTTCCCTCCCATATTCATGGTCAGGGCTACGCCAACATGGGATTCTTGTTAGAAGATGTCGTCGATCAGATTTCTATCTCAGAAGGTGTGAGCGACCCAAGACAGGGCGATTTCGCGGTAGCGGGCACCTTGCGCGTGGGCTTAGGAGTTGACGAAGAGCAACGGGGCCTCAAATTTCAAGTAAGTTATGGTTCTTTCGACACCAAGCGGTTCAAAATGATTTGGGCTCCCAAAGAGGGTCAGCGGGAGAGTCTGGGGGCTGCGCACTATACGACGACTAGAGGATACGGAGACAATAGGAGCGCACAAAGCGCCACTGCCATTGTTCAGCATCGTTTTGGGTCCGGTAAACTCACGTACCGAGCGGTGGGCTTTGTTTACGCTGCAGACAGCGATACGGCAGGCGTACTGCGACAGGACGATATTGACGAAGGAAATGAATGTTACCACTGTGTTTATCCTTTCGCGACGGCCACGGCACAGGGGGGCAGCAATCAACGATTCATGGCAGGTATTTTTGCTGACTACCGTGGAAAAAATCATGCAAACGGAACACTGGGGCTCTACGCCGGGAGAGACAATTACCGCTCGGCTTTAAACTACACCGGCTTTTTAGAAACCTCACGCGCCCTGCCAGGACAAAGTGGGCGAGGGGATCTGATAGAGCAGAGCAATTACACCGAAAACGTCGGAATGGAGGGGCGCTACCGTAGTGAGGCATTCGACTTCTCTGCAAATTCTCACGGAACTTTCGAAGCCGGCGTCGACGGACGTTTTTATTCAATCAAACAAAAGCAAAATCTAATTGATGCCACCGTTCACAATCAAATTTGGGACGAGCGCATCGATGCCAATATTGTGCAAACAAGCACCTCAATTTGGACCGATTTCGATTGGCAATGGGGCCCCCATGTCTTTGCACGAGCCGGTTTGCGCCTAGCCATCCTCTCCTACGATGTAGAGGACAAGCTGGGCAACTTTACCCCCGCCTCTCGACCTTCCGACCAGTCGTTGCCTGGTTTTAGTCGCAGCGCAATCGGGTCCAATTTAGGTCCACGTGCCAGTGTCGAAGTGCGCCCAACGCCATGGTTTCGCTTGATGGCAGCCTATGGTGAAGGATATCGCTCCGCTCAAGCTCGCACCCTCGAAGACGGCGAGTCTGCACCTTTTACCGAAGTTAAATCGGGTGATGCGGGTCTTCGATTCATTGTTGGGGAGCACATAGATCTTACCGCATCTGCCTACGCGACTTATCTCTCTAATGACTCAGTTTTTGAAGCGTCTGAAGGAGTCCTTACCCGAGTGGGAGCAAGTCTTAGAACAGGCGCTGTTGTCTACGCAAAGTTAAGGCCCACAGACTGGCTTTTGAGTTCTCTGTCGGCAACCTACGTACACGCAACTCTCCTAGAGCCACCGCCCCCCACCGCAAGCGAACCAGCCCCTCCGTTTACCAAAGGGCAACCTTTACCCTACGTTCCGCCCCTCGTTCTTCGTCTCGATACGACGGTGAAAACTACCCTCATGCGTAAATTGGGTGCCCATACCCTCGAAGGCAGAGCGGGCTTAGGCTTCACCTACTTGGCCCCACGCCCCCTGCCATCGAACCTATCAGGAGAATCAACCGCCCTTCTCGACGCGTCCCTTGGCGTTTTGTGGAATCGAATTGACCTGTCGATCTCAGGATTCAACCTTCTTAACCTCAATTACTCGGCCCGCGACTACTTTTATACTTCAAACTGGGATCCAAGCACTGCACCGTCGCGCATTGCGGAAAAACATATCAACGCAGGCCCTCCCCTGAGTATTATGGCAAACTTAGCAATTACCCTATGACACCACTCACTTCTCTTGTTCTCATACCTTTAGTAGTTTTACTCTTACCAAGCTGCGCCCCTACGTCTCAAGAGTCAATCGAGCTCGAACTGAAAACATCGGGCTCCCCAGTAAACAACTTTGCAGCGAGCGATTCACTCTCCATTACATTGACTCAAAGCGACGCAGCCTTTGGCCCCCTCTACCTTTGTCCAGGAAATCAAGCGGGGCACCTTTGCGATACCGCGCGAATGCAATGGTTAGAGAGTGCCGTGGTGGACACCCTCGACGAAGAATCCAAAACAATTGGAATATTGAAAGGTTTCAGTGGCGAAACCCGCTCTTGGATGTACGATCATGGTATCGCCTCACTCCTAACTCAAAAGGAGAACCTGCGTCTCTCGGCTGTTGAAGAGCTGGGTGGGTATTCAATTGTCCTGCAGGGTCATGCGCAAATCGAGTCACTGGAACTGCCTTTTTCTGTTCACCTGATTGTGCAACAGGGTCCAGAGACAGAGCAGGGGCTCCCGGTGATTAGAAAATCTCAGAACGAAGAGTTCGTTCAAGAAATCACCCACGTAAACGAAGCCCTCCACGTTCAATTTGATCCCGCCAATTGGCTGGTAGGCCTGCGCACTTCTGACTTCATTCAAGACAGAAACTGCCTCCCCTTCACCTCTCCCGTTGTCTGCGCGCAACAAATTGAGTTGCGTTGTTCACCTGAGGGGATGGTTGCGGAAACAAGAGATTGCTCCGAAACCAATCAAGTCTGCGCCCCCTTCGAGGGCTGCGTAGACACCATCGAATTCAAAGAAGAAAGTGCAGCCTACCGATCCATCCAACAGAGAGTCATCGCAGGAAAACACCCTGACTTTACCTTTCAGTAAGTCAGGGTCTGCATGTCCGTCATCAGCTGCTTCATTCGCCAGAGATCACTCGCCATCGCCTGATCAACCTTCTTTGGGGGCACTCCACCCCCACTCAGTTTCCGTTCACACTAGATCATGGAAAATGCAACAGGAGTATGTCAGAAGACTAAAGATCTCGCGCGAAAATTCTGGAGATGTGGTAATCTGCACATTTTTACCCAGATGCTTGAATTTAAGTGCAGATTACCACGTATTTTAAATTTCTCAAAGGCAACGAGGTTGGTTTTGCGCCTCGGTCATTTATGTACTTAGTTTAGAATTACGGTTTCAACCGGGACTCATGGCGCGCTGATTGATTCAATCCCAATTGCTTCTGTAGCTTCTTTGTGAGCCCGAGTGAGACAATACGATGGGACTCTCGCAAGTGCTCTTTAAGTACTTTATCGGGAAGGCCAGGCTTGGCGTAGTTTTGCACCCAGCTCATCCCACGAGAAGCCAGGTAGGGAGCCGGGCGGACACCGGGCACTTGGACAAGAAAGTCGTAGTCTTCTCGCGCGGTCTTAAAAGTGAAACTGGGTATGTTGTCTCCCCAGCCCCCCACAGCAAATACTTTTCCGCCTACTTTCCATACGTGTGAGTCGCCCCATTGAATCACATGGTGAGTGGCAGCAAGTTCCTGACAATATTTATTGAATGCGGTATAGTTCATTTGCTCCTTTTACAAGAAAAACAGCTTCTATAGGACGAAACTTGCCGAATAAGTACGTTAGACGATAGATCGAAATGAAGCGCCTATGAAGAGCTAGTATCAAACACCTTCAGAACGTTCCTGGTTTTGTACCATTGAGAAAAAAAGCTGTTTCGAGAGCAAATAGGGAGCTATTGCGGGTTTCATTGGGCCCCCACTTCCGTTGGGTCTGGTGAAACCCGGCAGGAAGTTCCGGTACGAGGTACTAGAGCGGCGATAAGTGGGCACAATTGGAGCTACTGCGGCATTTGGGGCCAGCTCTACAATCTGAAGGGGGCGAAAATACCGCGCATCTCCTTCAAAATGAGAGGCGCACTGACGTGCCCACTGCGCTTGCCCGCTAAATATCGATTTACCTTTGCCGTAGTGCGGCCCATGGCTGGAAAATTATGGCGAGTAATGGAGTGGGCTAAGAAAAATGGAGAGCTCAAAGCAATCGATCGAGTCAACGTGATGGTGACTGTGGGAGCTATCAAGGAACGGGTCGTCTTGCGTAAAGTCTCGGCAGAAACAGAGGTTTCTTCGGAGTTTTTAAAGATTTACATCCACGCAGCCAACCAAATTGTGGGGCAAAGATGTCCCATTGCAGCCTGAGTTTTTGACTGAAGGATTCTACAGATGACCATTCAATTTAGTTTAGACGCGGCACATCGACGATGCATTGTGGGCGGCGAGCCCATGCTTTTTCATTGCCATCATTACAACACCTATCTCCAGCGTAGTATCCAAGATGCTACGTGGCTCAATTCAGATCCATTTTTAATCGGTGCTGCCGCAGAAGTCTCCCATGCACAGCTCACGCGTTACTTCATTGATGAAAAAATTGATGATTCGACTCGACGTAAAGCAGCCGCAGAGGAACTTTATCGATGGGCCGGATTTGGAGTGATTGATTTAAGCCAGGCGACAGCAAATGGGGGCCGTGTACCTTCCCCCAACTCTCACTACGCCATGGCTTGGTTGTCAAAATTTAAAACCGCCGAGGCGCCGGTTTGCCACTTTGCTCAAGGGTGGATAACTGGTGCCGTGGAGGCAATCTACAATTTACCCCCAGGAACTCTTGCGGTCTCCCACGACGTTTGTTGCGCGAGCGGCGCCGAGCATTGTGTGTTTGAACTCACATGCGGTACGGCCAATTACACTGTCTTTGCACCTATCGGCGTGGGGCCCGTAACCCACCACAAGCCAATCAAGGTTGAAGAGAACCCCGTTGATTACGAGGGCATATTCAAAGCGTTGACCGGAATGGAAATTGTTGGGGACCAAAACGGCAATATTGATGCCTTTGGCGTGTACCTGACTCGCCAATATGCAAATTATTACAACAGAATTTCTTTTGAGTTTCTTAGGCGTGCAGCACAAGAAGTAGGGGACGCAGACGCTGCACGAGAGATTGCAGAACCCCTTTTAATTGAAGCGGGGCATGTTTGCACGTTCAACACATTTGGCGGCATCATGAAATCACCCGAGTGGGCGGCCCTAATCAAACCCAGTCTTCAATCAAAATCCGATTGGGTGCACGCGATGACAGCCGCTGTTAACGCTCTCGGTTGGGGACGATGGCAAGTGAACAATGTAAGTGAAGCTGGTGCTCAGTTTACGATTACGGATGACTATGAGAGCATCGGCTATCTAGGCATGTATGGGCAGTCGAAGCATCCGGTGTCCTATTTGGCTCAAGGAGCGGCCATGGGAATTCTGGACTTGGTTTACATAGGAAATATCGAAGAAGATCCTGAACTCACTCCTGCGTTTTACGATAAAATATTTCGCGGGCCCCATGCCTACGGAGCTAAGATAGTTTCCTCCCAAGCGATGGGATCTGCGGCGACGGCATTTGAAGTACACGATGTCGTCGCCCTGGAGGACGCCGCCGAATAGTGAGTCTCAAGAGCATGGGAGTGAAGGCAGTGCGCACCTTGGATTGCGCCGCCAAAGTGCGCATTCACTACATCTTGCCGTGCCCCATCGAGCGACAGTGGGTCACGATTTTTTCGGGAGCCACTGTTGAGATTCATGAGTTTTCAAAAATAACCAAGGGCGCACAAGATATGTTCGCAATGAAATTCGCACAAAATTACAGAGCGGCCGGGGTCCTTGGGGAAAGAAAAATCACGGTCACCTTTGGAAAGTTAGGAGAAAGAAGGGTATGGGAGGGCCTCATTGATGACTTTGAACAACGCTTAGAAAGCGCCTTAGCTGAGCCAACTCTCAGTCCTCCACTTGAAACAGCGGGCTGAAGCTCGATCATCTCACGAAACCCGGTATCGTCGAGGAGGATTTGGTCAAGCTATCAATGACTTCTCGCCCAGCCAAGTCCCCGCGACTCTCCATGTCAGCAAGCGTTTCTCCGAATAAGTACAGGGCTACCTTGGCTCAACGCCTTGCAATTGCTGGTGCAGTTCTTCTCATCGAGTACTTATTTTTCTCGTACTTATTCGACGCGCGCAACCTCAAAGAACGAGGGGGTGGGTGGCAAATTCTGGCTTATGCGGGGGAGTTGGGTCCCCTCCTGTTGGTGGGAGCAAGCGCCTACTTTCTATTTCCTCAGCTAAAAAAGAAGTCTCCCTCGAATCATCAGATCATCCCTTCAGTTGCTCCTCTCTATCTCTTTTTTCATACTCTCGCTTTGGGGTGTTTCTTTTATATATCCTCAACAATCTTTGCAGAGACGGAGACTCCTTCGGGGCAAGCACTCGCGTGGCTTGGCGCGTGGCTCACCCTGGGTTCGCTCACTTCTTTATCACTCTGCGCGGGCATATTTGGTGGCCTGAAGATCGTAGCAAGAAGCACTTCAAAGATAGGAGTGCTTGCTCTGAGCGTCGGTGCGCTCGCTTGGAGTGCAGCCCAGCTGACCACACTTCTTTGGCAGCCCTTAGCCTACGCCACGTTCAAAACAGTCGCCTTCATTCTTTTGGTTTTGAAATTTCACCTGAAGATCAACGAAGTTGAGCTCACCCTAGAACTTGACGAGTTCATGGTACGAGTCGCGCCCGAATGCAGTGGAGTTGAAGGCATCGGGCTCTTTTTAGTGCTCATGACTGCGTTTCTGCACCAAACACGCAGTCAATTGCGCTTCCCGCGAGCGTTCTTTCTTTTACCCTTGGGCGTAGGGGCAATTTGGCTGGGCAACGCTCTACGCATTGCTTCCCTCATGGTTGTAGGAGCCCGCTTCGATCCGGAGGTAGCCGTCAATAGTTTTCACTCAAAAGTAGGGTGGATCTTCTTTTGCGCCATCACTCTCTCAATCGCAATCGGCGCCCGTTACAGTTCGTTTTTCTCGCGCACATCGAGGAAAAAAGAAGGAGCTAATCCAACCACACCTCTGGTTCTCCCTCTCCTCATTTGGATCACCATCGGGCTCCTCAGCTCGGCATGGAGCGCTCAGGTAGACCCCTTTTACTTCTTGCGGGTTCTAGGAGCGGCCACGGTACTTTGGATATACCGCGATCATTACCGAGTCTATTTGCAGCCCCCCTCTCTTTTTGCCTGGGCAGTTGGTTTTCTCGTCGGCCTCATTTGGTTCACCATCGTACAATATCAATCACCTGGCGCCCCCGCGTCTCATCCTCTTCTTACTTCTCTATCACCCTTGCAATTTAACTCTTGGGTTCTTCTGCGAATCATTGGCGCAAGTATTTTCATTCCTCTTTGCGAAGAATTGGCCTTTCGTGCTTTCCTTCCCCGTCTCTTCACTCGGCGTGACTTTTGGAAGGTACCCTTCACCCAAATATCAGCCGTTGGAATCGTCGCCTCTTCAATTGCCTTTGCGCTGGTGCACACCCAATGGGCCTTGGCTTTCGCAACGGGTATTGCTTACGCCCTGCTCCTGCGCCGACGTGGTCGACTCTCGGACCCAGTCGCCGCTCATTGTGCAAGCAACCTTGTGATTGCTCTTGGAGTATTGGTCACGGGGAATTGGAACCATTGGTGAAGTCATGGCAAAAACCCCCATCGACAGCATTTCGTACAAAACCTGTCGAATTTACTAGCGCTCGCCGACGACTCTCCTACAATTTGACGACGGGGCCTACATACCCCCACGTGTCGGTGTCTCTAGTCAAATTGACAGCGCTACGTTTTTTGAATCGAAAGAGGTAGATCAATGAGATCAGGAAGATTGCCAACCCTTGCTAGCTTACTACTTGTTGGAGGGCTGCTGACATTCTCGGTCAGTGCTCAAGCAAGTTCCGGAGACGACGATACCGAGTGCTTTACTTGCAATGACGGCCAGAACTGGGGACACAATGTTCG
Organism: uncultured Polyangiaceae bacterium; assembly: GCA_964459035.1. GTDB lineage: Bacteria > Myxococcota_A > Polyangia > Polyangiales > Polyangiaceae > NIC37A-2. Next base: position 14,367 of record CAYWLO010000080.1, read on the forward strand.
CGCGCGACACCACGGCGCCAAGCATGGCCCAAAACACCACGGCTCCAAACACGGTCCAAAACACCATGGTGATGATCACAGAAAACCGCGCGATGTTCCAGAATTAAGCGCCGCGGGTTTCGGAGCAGCGGCAGTGCTCTTGATGGGAGCAGGTCTCATTTTTACCAGCAGAAGGAGATATGGAGACTCGAAGTAATTCGAATCGCACACAAGCAAGAGCCGCCCATGGAGTCACGCTCAAAGAAGAGTGAGCTGCTATGGGCGATGCTTCGATGCTGCGTTGAAGCGACGCACGGTGAACAGGGTAAGCGCTCGCAATTCTCCGCGTAGATAGCTGGTAAGAGATCGCGCCTCCTGGAAGTTGCTTCGGGCTGAAGCCTGCGGCCCGAGCTCCGCTCCCCCAACGAGCCTACCGCCACACCACCAGTGCCTTCACCGCGGCCCTGCCCAGAAGCCAATGAGCCAGTGAGCCAGTGAGCCAGTGAGCCAGTGAGCCAGTGAGCCAGTGAGCCA
>CAYWLO010000080.1:14979-19226 GCA_964459035.1 uncultured Polyangiaceae bacterium
TGAGCCAGTGAGCCAGTGAGCCAGTGAGCCAGTGAGCCAGTGAGCCAGTGAGCCAGTGAGCCAAATAGAAGCATTGAGAATGAACAGGGCGGGCCGAGCTCCGACGCGGTGAGTCCATCCGGCATGACCGGTATTGATGTGGGACACCCTTTTTCTCACCCTCGCCGAGAAAAGGTTTCGAGCCCTAGACACCACTAGAACAGCTTGGGCGCGGCGATAACCACCTTCGTCATCAAGAAAAATTTCGAATCGCAAAATTTGACTCTTAATATTCAAAGAAGTAATCCGTCTACCTGTTCAAAGAGGTATACGTTTTACTTCTTCAAGGGAATATTAGATGACAGAGAAAAATCTTTTCGATCGCATTGGTGGAGAAGCTGCGGTGAATGCAGCTGTGGACCTATTTTACCGCAAGGTTCTAGGGGACGACCGCATCAGCAAATTTTTTGATACGATCGACATGCAAGCCCAGCACGTAAAACAGAAGGCTTTCTTGACCATGGCCTTTGGAGGACCAGCTGATTATTCTGGCAAAGACATGCGAGCTGCCCATGAAAAAATGAACCTCACAGAGACTCACTTCAGTGCAGTCATGGAACACTTAGGAGCTACCCTGAAGGAGTTGGGCGTACCTGAGACAGAAATCGGTGAGGCCGCCGCAATTGCCATGAGTACAAAGCCTGACGTTATCGGAGCTTGAGCCACGATGGGCGAGCTGAAAATTGCTGGAAAAAGCCTCGCATATCGGAAAAACGAGAGCGTGCTTGACTGTCTGCAAAGACATCAAATCGAAATTACCTCTTCGTGTCGCAGCGGAGTTTGCCAAAGTTGCCTGATACAAGGCTCGGGTAATGTGCCAGCCCTCGCTCAAAAAGGCGTCGCCCCTGGTCTGCGCAAGCAGAATTTTTTCCTCGCCTGTCAGTGCCCCGCGGCGGAAGATATCGAAATTATCTCCGCTGCGGGACGGCCGCTCCTCCACTCTCGCATAGTCTCCGTCGAGTCCCTTTCTCCTCAGATCATCCGAGTTAAGATTTTCCGTCCCCCTGAATTAAGTTTTGAGGCAGGGCAATTTATCGAGGTAATTCGCCCGAGCGACAAGCTTTCGCGCTCCTACTCAATCGCCAGCCTACCCTGCGAGGACATGATTGAATTGCACGTCGCAGTCCTCAATGATGGAAGAATGAGTCAGTTTCTGAAAGGTGGCACGGAGCAAGAATTACTTTTGCGCGGCCCTTCTGGCGATTGCTTTTACTCTGAAGAATATCAAGATGAGCCTCTTTTGCTGGCAGGCACTGGCACGGGAGCGGCGCCCCTTTGGGGAATTGTCCAACAAGCACTCGCCTTGTGTCACGCAGCACCAATTCAGCTTTTTCTTGGTGCCCTCACAGCCAGCGAACTCTATCTCCGGGAGGAGCTACAGGCTCTCGCGTCTCTCCACGAGAACTTTTCTTTTCATCTCAGTGCTTTAAGCGTCCCAGAGCCAGATGAGGTCGTCCACTCCACCCCTTTGGCAGAGTTGATAAAGGAAAAGGTTTCCAATTGCTCACAACATCGAGTCTTTTTGTGCGGCAACCCCGATTTAGTGCAAAAGCTCAGAAAACAATGTTTTTTGGATGGGGCTGCCATGCAAAATATTCATAGCGATCCTTTCGTGATGGCAAAGTAGCTCAAAACAGAGGAGTATAGAGACGAGCCTATGCAACTCACGACCCATACAGACTACGCTTTGCGCACACTTCTCGTGCTGGGGGTCGCCGCTCCCGAGAAATTGCGCACCCGCGATATCGGCGACGCGTTTGATGTATCGGAGCACCATTTGCTCAAAGTCGTACAAACGCTGTCACGCCATGGTTTTGTTGAGACCACTCGAGGAAAAGACGGGGGTATCTGTCTTGGGCGTACTGCCGATAGAATCAACATCGGAAATGTGATTCGTTTAGTAGAAGGCGAGTTAGGCGTAGTGCCCTGCCTAAAAAAAGACGGTATTGAGTGTTATATTACCCCTGTATGCGGCCTCAAAGGACTTTTCGCCGACGCAACAGAAGCCTTTCTTGCTCATTTGGACAATTATTCCCTAGCCGATCTTCTTAGTGAAGAAATGGGACGGGGTGGAAAGGCATTGAGGCGCCGTCTGGTGAAGAAAATACCCCACTTAGCCCAAATTGGCTTGGCCGCTCCCTAACATAAAAGGTGTAAGTTGAGTTCTTCAACTCAAGGGGCATGATGAGTCTCGTCCATACGTAAAGCGGATAGTAAACCTGAGAAAAATGTCAGAAATGCTATCGAAGAAGTAGCCGCAAACAAACCAAAAGCGTCAGCTATGACCCCCGTGAGTAGAGCTCCCACGGCGTAGCCAGAGTCCCTCCACAAACGATAGACCCCAACTGAAGATGCCCTCCAGGACGGATGAGCGACGTCTCCTATCGCCGCAAGCAGAGTCGGATAGACCATCGCAGTGCCAGCTCCCAGAAGAACTGCACCCCACACAAATCCTGTGAAAGAGGAGGAGTTTGCCACAACCCCAATTCCCCCTGCCTGTACCCACATACCTCCCACGATCAAACGCTTTCGCCCAATCCTATCAGACCATGCTCCTGTAAAGAGCTGTCCTAAACCCCATACCGCTGGATAGATTGCCGCAAGGACGCCCACTTCGCTCAAAGACATTCCCGCTCCGGCAAAAAGTAAGGGAAATAGCCCCCAAGCCATGCCGTCATTGAGGTTATTGACTAAACCAGCCTGACTCACTGCTGATAAATTTTTGTCAGTCCACGATGTTTTCCAAAATACTTGACGGGCAGTCAACGAATCGACCCTTGGATCAGTCGATGTCATAGATGATTCATGGATCACATGATGGCTTGTTTCCTGAACTAGAAATACGGAGAGTCCAAGGCCGAGCGCCACATAGACGATGCCCAACAGAAAGGGTTGCGGTCGAAGACCATAGCGTGAAGCCAGCCAGCCTGTCGCGAGGGCAGAAAGAGCCACAGAAAAATAGCCGGCAAACTCGTTGAGCCCCATCGCCATGCCGCGGTTCTTTGGGCCAGCCAAATCGATTTTCATGATCACAGTGGTGGACCATGTTAACCCCTGACTCACGCCTAATAGAACATTGGCCCCGAGGATCCACGACCAAGAGGGCGCCCAAGAGAGTAGAAAAGGCACAGGTATAGCAATGAGCCAGCCGGCTATGAGAACGACTTTTCTCCCCCATTTATCCGAAAAGCTACCCGCCACGTAATTCGTCAGGGCCTTCGTTAGACCAAAAACCACAATGAATGATAAAATGGCGCTCCGCGCTACGAGTCCAAATTCTTCTTCGGCGATGGCGGGCAGAATGCTGCGCTCCATTCCCACCATCGCGCCCACAAAAGCGTTCACCACCACCAAAAGGGAAAACTGGGAGAGGTTTTCGCGAATACCCAAGCGAATAGAACTCATAGCTTGAACTCTCGACTCCCATTATTCTCATAGGAGATCCGTCGGCTAATTGACCCACCGTGGCCGCGCGACGCCTCGACGCCTCGACGCATTTTAAGGGCAGTAAATGCCGCTCTTTTTTGAGAAAAACGACTCATGCCGCCATCACGGAGGCGTGCGCTGTTGAGCATCACTCAAGTGTTCGCGCAAGCACTTCAATAGTCAAGGAAGTCCATTCAGGGCAATACACTCGACTCTCTATAGAGCCTTCCTACTTACACCAAGCGAGACTCAAAGGGGCCACTTCTTCGACTGCGTCGAGTCAATGCGGCGCTCTTCACTACCTAGAGCGGAGACCGGTTGACCGGTTGTCGCGACCAGTAGGACATCTAGAACGCCGATAAGTGGGCACAATTGAAGCTAGTACCAAAGGTCGGAACTTCGTGCCGGGTTTTGGTACCCATGAGACAAAAAGTAGTACCGAGGGCAAATAGGGAGGCTATTGCGGGTTTCATCAGGCCCCCACTTCAGTTGGGTCTGGTGAAACCCGGCACGGACTTCCGGCACGAGGTACTAGTGCGGTATTTTGGGACCACCTCTATAATCTGGTCTCCCCAACAGAATCACTGGGTAATTTGTTGCCAAATCCTATGAGTTGGTGATAAACTTGAGAAGTTTTCTCGCGGTCGAGTCAACGGATCATTGGTTGGTTTCACATAAACCGTACCCCCTGCACCAACCCCGTACTTGAGCAGTTCACCCGCGCGCTTGCACGATCACGTGTATGGCAAGAACGAAGTGTGATGAGTGGGTTGAGCGAGTTC
>CAYWLO010000081.1:0-8971 GCA_964459035.1 uncultured Polyangiaceae bacterium
ATCTGTAGGTGGGCGAAAGTGCCGAGTATTACCTTCAAACTGAGAGACGCTCTAGTGCCTCATGCCTTCGAAACACGCCGGGCATTGAGCCTCCACTGGGGTAGGATGCTTACGATACCAATCCCTGTATCTCTAGGTGTTAGATGGTGCGCAAGTAACCCTTCTTTAAAAGAACATGCAGACAATTGGCCGTATCGAGATCGGTGTCATCGCTTGCATCCAAACAAGCCTGAACTTTACGGTGCGTGCGTGCTAGCGCAAGTGACTCCATAAGTTGTGGGCTGAGACTTGCTGGCAAAAGATCCCCGGGGCCTTCTTCCAAAATTACTTCGGGGGCAAGCTTACCAAGAATCACAGCTAACTCATCTTGTTGACGCATTGCCTCCATGAGCAACGACGAAATTCCCATGTCGAGTTTTTTTGCGAAACTCCAATCACCCAAGGGGTGAACGCTGAAACTTCCTTTTGTCCAGGCCATGAGGCGAATGAAATTTTTCAAAGGAGCATTTTCCCCCTTGTCGTTGATGAGAGCAGATTCAACAACGCCGTCACGCACAAATATGCTTCCAACCTGAGTCCCGTTTGCAACGGAAATTAAACAACTTTTCTTTGAGATCGCAAAAAGTTGCAACAGCTCTGCCAGGGAAAGTTCTTCAATCAAGCCCGTCATGGTGGCAGCGTTCATGCTTGAAAACTGGGAAATAAATGCCGAGTCGTCCTCTTTATCCTCTTCGTCCCCATCGCTCGACTCCAAGGTCTGCATGGGCACAACGGCCGTAACCTCTACTACCGCCGCCGAGGAACCAAACATTACGGTATCACCTTCACGGAGAACTACATTTTTTATGCGCTTACCGTTTACAAGGGTTCCGTTCTTTGAACCTAGATCCTCGAGGCGCAATGTGGCTCCGCCAATGAGACGCGCTTGATTTCTGGAAACTAACTCCTCAAATAACACTAAATCGGCATCAACCGAACGCCCAATGGTGATCGTTTCGTTTGCCCGTAAATGTAGCTCTCTGCCTTCGGCTGGACCGACCAAAAAGCGCAACGAAAAGCGCAATGATCCTTTGGAATCGACAGGGGCGAGGCCAGATTGACTTGAGTTGACTGTATTAAGCATTGAGACACGCCTTTGCGGCAGCATTCATTCTATCGATATTGAAAGCGATATGATCTAGAGGATGTCCAAAACGTCGTGCCAATTCTGCTAATCTATCGATAGCATCGAACACAGCTTCTAATGAGACATCTTGCGTATTGATCACATCGCCAATGATCTCTTGTACGGCTTCAACAGGATCAAAATTATCAGTATCTTCCACCACCATTGCCCATTCGGCAACAAAGCAGGAGCGCACTAATTTGGGAAAGTCCTCTAAGGATTCAATTTTTGGAATATCAGTTTGTTCTAGGAGAGCGATTCCAGATGTCGGTAACTCTTCGGCACGCCACGACAACATACCTCCTTCAAGATTATGAAAAGTCCGTCCGCAGGCAGCTTCCAATGTGTCGCGCATCTCAGCGCTTCTCCTGCCACTCAGACATACCAACACAATCGCTTGTGATGGATCAATTGTAGAAAGAAGAGGTAGGAGTGCCGCCAAATCGACCTCCGAGCCGACCCAACGAGAACCCGGAATGAAGCCAATATCTCCACGACGTTCATCCCAGCTACGCACATCCCAAATCGCAGTCTGCACTTCATTACTTAACCCGACCGGGCTTATATTCTTGCCAGTTTCAATAGTGCTCATCTTTGACTCGTTTCTTCTTAACAATCGGCTGCGCTGGTGCTTCGCGTAGACGAGGCTCGTTGGGTGACTTCTTTTTCTGCCAATCTGAGGTTTAGCTTGCCTCTTTCTTCGCGTTTGGTGAGCAATGAGCGGCGAAGTTGATCGTATTGTCCTCGTTGGCGGTGTGAGCGCGCCAGCATCTCGTCTATGGCAGTTGCCACTTCGTCGGGCTCAGCAGGGAGACAAACCTGCTGGTCCAGGCCACATGCGTTGATGCTTTCTTGCAACATTTCGGCGTTGGCATGCGTAGAGATCAAAATTCTTGAAACCTCCGCACTCTCGGAGAGTTGAGTTAGCAATTCTTCTCCAAGCATCACATGTAGATCGCCAAAAACAACAACCCATGGAGGGAGTATTTTACCTTCTTGGAGCAGTACGCGTAGCTCAGCACAACGTTCGGCTGTAATGACTTGAAGGTCTACACGTTCCTGCAATTCGGCCAAGGCTACCGTCACCAGGGGGTTGCGTATCGCAGGATCATCGGAGAGCACCCAAACAGAGGGACGGGTGAGCGACGCGAGGGAGTTGCGATTTACCTTCAGCACAACCCGCGTTTCGGGGGGGGTCAATACAACATCGTAGTCCGCTCGCACCAGTGAGCCGTCAAAACCAGAGTCGCCCAATTCTTGTGCGGCTCGACTCAACGCATCACTATCTATCGATGAGGCTGCGGCCAACATTTCGCGAGCGTCTTTGTAGCGCTCACCTTGATTTTTGTTGAGGGCACGCTCGAGCCACTCGCGAAGGCCGTCGACCTCCCAAATGCGTTCTGTTGCCTCCGGCAAAGGGTCGTGCATTTGCCGATAAGCCGAGGCCATTTCATCGAAGTCGTGGAATGGGTGGTTTCCTGTGAGACATTCGTAAAGAATCAATGCAGTCGAAAATACATCGGACGCCGCCGTTGGCTTTTTACCGGCCAATACTTCAGGAGCTTGGTAGCGGCGACTGATCTCTTCGTTCGGTCGGGTGATCTTTCCTGCATATCCGCTGACTTTTACATGCTCCCCACCGCCAGAGTTCTTGCACAGGAAGATGTTGGAAGGCTCAAGCCGACCGTGGCAATCATTGTTTGCATGGGACTCACAGAGGGAGAGTAGAACTTGAATACCAAGGCCCAGCATGCGCATTCCTCCCAATGCCCCCTCTTTCTCGGCGATGAGCGATTTTAGAGAAGAGCCGTCGATATGTTCGCGCACAACATAGACTCCGTCTGAGTCCTCTAGGGCGCCCACGTGTAAGATTCTTGCAGTATTGGGATGATTTAACGAAGCGCTTCCGTCCATCAATTGAACAAATGCCTCGACATCTTCAATATCGGGGCAGACTTCGATGCGGACTTTGCGATCGAGCCTATCGTGCACTCCTTCATAGACCTCTCCCTTTTCATCGGTTACGCGCCAGCTGATGCTATAGGGGTCGGGAAGTTGATACTTCTTTCTAGCTCCACCCCTGCGCCCAAGGGGGAGAGGTGGAGGACCAGTGCCGCGCTCTGTGTCGCGATTGAGATCCCCTTCTATTACTGTACGAATATGTCGACGTTCTTTGGCAAAACTGCCAGCCACATGGGCACCTATCAGTTTTGCGTCGACTGGGCCGCCAATGGTCGTTAAATAGGTCTGAACATCTGCTCGAAACTCGGCTGCCGACGCATAACGACTTTCTTTATTGGGGGCGAGGGCGCGGGTGCAAATTTGAATCAACTCGACGGGGGCGTCAGACTTGATCTCGGCAAGTTTAGGAATGGCCCCGGTGCCCAAAAGATGAATGACAGTCTCGTCTGGGGTGTTTTCCCACATGCGAGTCTCGGTAATTGCTTCCCACAGCATAACTCCAACGGCGAACAGGTCGGCGCGGTGGTCGACACTGTGGTTGTATGCCTGCTCGGGGGGCATATATGCGAGTTTTCCTTTAAAGTGCCCAACCCGAGTCACCGAAGAGGACATTCTTGTTTTGGCTACGCCAAAATCTACGAGCTTTACCTGCCCTTCATAGGTAACGAATACGTTGTCGGGGCTCACGTCTCGATGAACAAGACATAGCTTGGTGCCGTCAAAGTCACAGAGATCGTGTGCGTATTCCAAACCAGCAAGCACGTTGGAAATAATGGTGAGTTCCATTGCCAAAGGCATAGGCTTGACCCGGCGAACAGCTTTTAAACTTTGGCCTTCAAGAAACTCCATGACGATAAAAAACTCGTCATCCTCCTCACCTACTTCTAATGTCTGTACCACATTGGGGTGATTGAGCCTTGCTGCAATACGCGCCTCTTCGAGGAGCATCTCTCGTAACTGAAGATTGTCGACGAGATAATCTCGTAATTTCTTAATAACGAGGAGCTTGCGAAACCCCGCGAGGCCATTGTGCATGCCCAGCCATACATCCGCCATGCCCCCATGACCGAGTTCGAGTAGCTTTCGATAGCGGCGCGTACCACCGCCATTCCCACTCGTCGTGTTCGTATTGCCAAGCATTGTCTATTAGTCTCGTAGTATGGAGGGAGCGGGTAGAGGCTATCTCAGAAGGTCAAACTCATCGCGGACTTTCGTGCCATTTCGGTAAAACAGGTCACCCCGGCAAACTCGATATTGGACAAGTCCATAATGTCACGTCGCTCGATACCCATGATGCCCATGCTCATTGAGCAGACGACGAAACGCACGTCCTGCTCGACACACGACTCAATCAATTGCTCTAGGGACATCACATTGTTCTTACGCATGAAGTGTTGCATCATGCCTTTGCCCACACCACCCATGTGCATTTGGCTCATCTTTTGACGGCTAGGACCACGAGGCATCATCCATTTCATCATTTTCTGCAAGAAGCTGATGCCTGAACTCTTTTCGTCTTTTCTTGGCTTTTCTCCGCGCAATAAGTTGACGCCCCAAAAAGAGAAGTAAACGCATACGTCCATACCCTGTGCTGCCGAGGTGCTTGCGACCATCAGAGCTGCCATGAGCGACTCGAAGTCGTTGTGAATTACAAGGAGAGTCGCTAGGTTTTCTCGCTTGGGGATGTCGTCATCGACGGTTGCTGGCAGGGTTTGCTCGACCGGCGCGAGGGCCTGCAGAGCAGGGGCGGGCGCCACGGGCAATGCCTCGCTTGCCGCAATGATTGCTTGAGGCTGACCTGGCAATTGAAGTTCAACAAGGGCCCCTTGTGCATTCGATTGGGTGCTGCGAACCACTACGCGAGTTGCCGCAGCCCAGCCCATCAAGTCGGCGAGAAAACTAGGGTCGTCCGCATGAACAGTGAGGAGCTGTCCGGGACGCTGAGCAAGCGCCTCGGATAGTTTTAGAATGGGATGAGGAGCCTGTAGACCTCGGAGATCAAGATCTGCACTAGGGATGCCATTTGCAGCCGCTGCAGGAGATGCGATTGGAGCTGCGACTGCCGCAGGTGAAGCGATTGGAGTTGCGATCGCTGCGGGGGTAGGCTGCACTGTTTGAGCTACTTGCGTGGTAGGCGCCCCGTTTCGTGCTCGGGGTGGCGCAGAGCGAGGGGTGAAAGCGGGACGCTCGGGCGGGGAAGCGTTAGGCGCAGTAGAATTTGGTGGGGAAGCACTGGTTGTACTACGCCCAGGAGCTCCGTTCAGGCCAACAACTGCACGAGTGACGCCGTCCTCATCAATCACTTCGTGTACCGTGGCTTTGGCGGTTCGGCACCATGCGTCAAGATCGTTTGGAAAATCTCCGTCGTCCGCAAGAATTTCTAGGGTAAGGGGGGTTTTACCGGCCCCTCTGGCTGTTTTCGCTAATTTGAGAATAGGAGCGGGGCAGCGCATGCCCCGACAGTCGATGGTGACGATATCGTTCATAGGTTGTTTGCTTTTCTAGCCGCTAAGGGACTGTTCACTGGTTTTCTTCCGAGCCGCCGCTTCGCTCGCTCGATGTCCCCGTCCATGTCGAAAACTGCGAGACGTAGGCAATCGTAGTGTTGTCGACGTGCGAGTGCACGCGCTATTGCGGCGTTGACTGATTCAACAATTTCCTCTGCCGTTGCGGGCAGGGTGACCTGATAGTCGAGACCGATACTATTGATGGTGCTTTGAGCGAGCTCCACATTGGCGTGAGTTGAGACAAGCATGCGCATCGTTTCCCCGAATTCTGCCAGCTTCGTGAGCAAAGCGTCCCCCAAAAGGACATGCATATCTCCAAACACAACAACTGCAGGGGGCTCAAACTCATCTTTTGATGATTCTGAGTGAAGCATGACACGGCCTTCATCATCGAGGGTGCGCACATCGACCTTGTCGCTGAGCTGCCTGAGGGCCTCGCCCAGTTCGGGTTTGTCCATTGCCGGATCACCCAACAACGCCCAGACAACGACTCGTCCCGTAGATTTTAATCCCGAAGACTTACCCTGCTTTGTGGGGGTCGTTTGAGCGGCTACCGGAATTTGAGGAATCTCTGGAGGAATCTCAATCGTATCCATTGTATTCTCTTCACCCACAAAGGGTGAGCCCAACGGATACCGACTCAATTCTTGTCGATCGCATTGAAGCAAGCTCTCGGAGAATTCGCGTGCTGAGCGAAAGCGCGCGCTGGGGCGAGCGGCTAGAGCCTGTTCAACAATGTTAGCCAGTTGAGGAGCGACAGGAACCACCTCATCAAGACGTTTGGGTTCGTCACGCAGACGCGCGGCGAGTAGGCTCTCCGGCTCGTCGCCATCAAAGGGTGAGGAGCCGGCAATCGCCTCGTACATGATCACCCCAATACTATAGAGATCGCTTTGGGGACCGCGGGGTACCCCACGCACTACCTCGGGTGAGAGGTACCGTGGAGTACCCCAAATAGCGGAGCGAGCTGCTGTGGTACCTTTTGTTTCCCCCGTGGAGGCACCGGGGGCATCCGCTATTCCGTAATCTATCAACTTGACCTGGTCGCGAAGTTGTTCGCCGAGGGCTAGCATGATGTTTTCTGGCTTAATATCACCATGTACCAGCCCCAGGGTATGGGCTTCTTCTAAACCAGCGAGCACCTGTCGAGTAATAGAGATCACCCGTTGTGCAGAGAGTCTGCGGGTTGAGCGCATCAATTCCCGCAAGGTGATTCCATCAATATGTTCAACGACCAAGTAAGGGTGTGCCTCGCCACCCAGTCTCAAAGTTCCCCCATCAAGAATTTGCACGTTGGTGGGATGAGTCAGTCTTCGTAAGACCGACACTTCTTGATCGATCACTGAACCGATTTCTGTGGAGCGCGCCAACTTAATCACGACGCGGTACCCAAGAGAAACATGCTTACCTAGATAGAGCTCAGAGCGAACGGTTTTGGTAAGGAACCGGATCACATCGTATTGCCCAACGACGGTATTTTCACTAAGTATCATCTAATTCATTCTCATTGGTCACGGGACGCTTGAGGTTCGATAGATAGCCCACTACGGGCGCACTGCAAATGATAAGCGGGGGCTAACGTGATTCGGTTTATAGGGTGTGCGAAAGAAACACGTGGTAAACTGCACCAAAATTGCAGACTATGTGCGTTTTACCACGTATTTATGCAAACTTGCTATAAAATCAAGGGATAGCACGCTCCAAACTTTTCAATATTTGCCTGATTGATGGCGGTTTGAGGGGTGGGTGCTGCCCGCAGCTTCAAGCCGCACTTTGAGCAAAAAGCCTAAAAAGTCACGCCGGCTTGTAGCTCGCCGTAGCTGACTAAATCGTCGCTTGCATAGTGGCCGGTTGAAGGAATAAACAGACCGTACAGAGCTCGCACCTTTGTATACTTTCCTAGCTTTTGAACCAATTGTGTATCGACCTCGACCCCCGCAAAACCCTTTTCTGGTGTACCTGGCAGAGCTTGATCTTCGGTTCGTAAAAAGACGTGTCCGTCCAACTTGAGAGTGAGATTTTGCGTAATTCCTCGTTGGAGTTTGGCGTTTCCACTCAGAATATTGGCTCTTGAACCAATTACATCCATGAGGCCCAAAAACTTATGCCCCGTGGGAAAAAGCTCGTTCCAGCCTTCGTTGCCCTCGGTCTCGGGGTTATCGCCACTTGCAATGGCTGCACCAAGAGAAATACGTGAGCTCTCAGAGAGAGCTAGGCCGACTTCTATGTCACCCATATAAGCTAGGGCTTGTTGCGAGGGAGGAGGGGATTCTCCCAAGGGTACCATTGTTTCTATAGTCTGATTTCCGAATTGAAGGGCAGCCTCGGCTCGAACATCGAGGATGCCTTCTTGCCCCTTGGCGCGAGCTCCGCCAGTAAAGAGGGTTCCGCCCGACTGGAAACGTCTGGTTCCTGTATCATCGACAGCCTTGTCACCGCTGATTCCAGAGAGGCCCAGCAAGTAGAAGTCGAGATCGATTTTTTCATCACCCGAGCCCATGTATTCCCCGACACCTGCGTACGCCCCCCAAAAGTAGAGATCCCCTCCAAGGAATTTGTTTTGCTCTACCGGATGGGCCTCGGCTACTTGGGTGCCAAAGAAGTCGACATATCCCTTGTTCATTTTGTAGTGAGCGCGTACCCCATCAAAAGCCCTTCCTTTTTCGTTCCAATCTGGGTTTCCTATAACAACCTCGTCTCCATAGCTCATCATGAGGCGTCCGACCTGCACGTCGAGCCGTTTGGTGCGAATCTTGAAATAACCTTCGTAAATGCCTAGATCGGCCGAGCCAATCGTACCGTCTTGCCCCCAATTGCCTGTTGCTTGCGGCGTAAATTGCAGAATGACGTCTGCCCCATCGGAGATAGCCAATGGGTTAGTTTGCATCCCCAGACGAGCGCGAAAGAGCACTAACTCGCCTTCTTGTATGCGCCCCGAAGAGACTCCGATTTTATCGTAGTTTTCGCGTATCTCAAAGCGGCTCCAAGTCGAGGTTGTGAATTGAACAGGGCTCAGAGAAGGGCCCTGTTCAGGCATGTCTATCAAGGCCGCAGCGGCAGCCTGCGCGGCCTTTTCTGCGTCGATAGCCTCTGTGGGTTCTTGCTCGTCTCTATCGTCTATCTCTAAGGGCTCACGAGACGAGCCACTCTTTTTGCCTGTTTGAGGGGCTTGCTGTGACTGGAGGTGTGGTGTTTCGCTGGACTTTTCGAGCGCTTCGGCATCAACCGTGGCATGCGGGGCACCTTCTTGAGCCGAGTCATGCCCGTCGTCCGAGTCATCCTCGTCGTCCGAGTCATCCTCGTCGTCCGAGTCATCCTCGTCGTCCGAGTCATCCTC
>CAYWLO010000081.1:9071-19191 GCA_964459035.1 uncultured Polyangiaceae bacterium
GTCGTCCGAGTCCTTTGCCTCGTGCTCGTCCTCGTCTTCTGTCTTTGACTTCTCTTTTTTGTTTGCCTCAGACTCATCGGATTTTTCGTCTTCATCCGCCCCTTCATTTTCGTTCGCCTGATTGTCCGCTTCTTGAGCGAGGGCAGGGGAGAGGCCGAGTAAATAGGGTAGGCACGTAAGGGCGAGGACACGAAAGGCTGGCAAGCGCACGAAATATTCTCCTAAATAATTAAATTCATGGTGGGTACCGCGAAAATGGCCACCGACACCTGAACTTAGGGGAGATTGTGGTAAACGGGGCCCTGAATCAATACTTACAAGCGATTTCCCCTGACTGATCCCCACCCAAAAGAGCCCCGCGCCACCTGTTATAGATGTTTTCGCCCCCAAGGGCTCTGCTATTGCGAGGATATTCGCTTAGTGGAGAACCGAACGAAGGTAATTGTCGTTCAGCATCCTCGCGAAGAATATCATCCACTCAATACGACACGTATTGCCGAGCATAGCCTACAGAATGTGCAGGTCGTGAGAGCAGCCCTGGTTTCTAGAATGGCCGAAAGCTTTGCCCGTGCTTCTATTAGTCCGGATGCGGCAATTTTATACCCTAGTGCAGACGCCGAGAATTTGGAGGAAATCCCCCCTGAAAAGTTTCCTCAGGAGATCATCGTTATTGACGGAACATGGCATCACGCCAAGGCTCTTCTGCGAGATATTCCTGCTCTACATTCTTATAGGCGTATTCGTTTTACTCCCAGTTCGCCTAGCGAATACAGAATACGTAAGGAGCCAAAAGCTGACTATCTCTCGACGATAGAATCAATTGCCTATGTGCTGAATATTTTGGAGCCCAATACCCAAGGCATAGAGAGCCTACGCGCCACCTTTCGGCGCATGATTGATCGCAACGTGGCTGCACGAATTCCTGCAGAAAAGGATACTCGCTTTCGCCAACGTAAAGATCGCCGTCATCTTTTTTCAACTATTTTACATCAAGACACTAGTCGATTGGTGCTGGTGTATGCCGAAGGCACAAGACGCACCAAAACGATTGTAGGCGAGGGTGCTCAGCCGCAATTTCAAGGCATGCCCAAAGAGCCTTTGGTGGTGCACGCTCTTCGCTTTGACCAATCTGTTTCATTGCAGCTGTTGCTGAAAACAAAAGTGCGGCCTCCTGAGCGACTTCTGCAGAACCTTGCTCTCGCACCTGAAGATCTCGACGCTCGCGGAGTGAGCCGCGACGAGGCGTGCGGGACGTTGAAAGACTTTCTACGCCCTCATGATATCGTTGTCGCTTGGAATGCTTCAACTCTTTCCATCTTGAAGCAATTGGTCCCTGGGGGCTTTGAGTCTCTTCTTTTGAAGGGCGCGTACTGCGACTGGCAGAACTTTCAGGCCCAAAGAAAGGCTTATGTAAGCGGTTCTTCTCTCGAAGAGCATCAGGGGTGGGGGGGCCTAGACGGTATCCTCGAGCGGCATAAGATTACCAGGTCAAGACCCCTGGAGCTAGGGCGCGCTCCCCTTCGATTAACTCAATCCCATGCGCTTTTAGGTTGGATGCTAGAAGAGGCTCGCGAAAATTGTGAGTCTCTTGTGGGTGGGTGAGCTCTAGGAACCAGTTTGTCTGCCTAACATCTAACTAGAAAAATGTCCTGCCCGTTACTGGCAGGGGCCCTCGTTCGTCCAGACGTCAGTTCCTGGGGCATATGCCGAGGTTGTTCCACTGATGTCACACCAGGAGGGATACTGTTTGCACGAATAGACGACTCCATCTTTCTGCATTTTCTCACCAATTTCTGTTATTCCTTGGGTCGTGGCCATGTCTTGCCACTCGGGAATTCCCGTGCAATCGAGAGGTGTACCACCACTTGACCCGCCTGTGGATGTTGTTCCGCCAGTGGAAGAGCCGCCGCCTGTGGATGTTGTTCCGCCAGTGGAAGAGCCTCCCGTGGAGGGCCCCTCAATGATCGTGGAACCACCTGTTGAGGTCGAGCCACCTCCGCCTGTGGAGGTGAAACCTCCCGAGCCGGCACCGGTCGAGCCCCCTGTGGATGTTGAACCTCCCGAAGAGCTATTGTTGTTGGTCGAGGAGTTATTTTGTCCGCCAAGAGATGAGCCCCCTTCGCCTGCATCAGTCAACTGAGCGCAGGCTGGAATTCCCAATACGAGGGTGCCTAGGAGCGCTCCCAGTGAAGGAGTGCGAGAGAGTGCGGAGAGCATGGGATGTTTCACGCTGAGAGCGTAGCTTGGTTCCAATGGTACTGGAACGCGACTCGCTATGAAGCTTGAATTGGCGGGGGTTCGAAAACAAGGTGTTGAAAGCGCGAACATTGCCCTGAGAATAATCACTGCTAGCATGTTCAGTAAAGGGCAGTGTTTTGCCCGGAATGTCGTGTTGAAGAAATCGTGTTTGTCGAACTTTTAGGGCGTTCCTGTTTCTCATTTTTACGCGGTGCTTCTCACCCCGAGGAGATGGTGAATCAAGCCCAACAACTGGGTCTAGCTGGGCTAGCGCTCTGTGATACCGGCGGCATTTACGGGGCGGTACGCGCCTGGAAGGCGGCTCAGTCTCACCCTCTTTCTTTTATAACAGGTACAGAACTCACTTTAGCCAATCAAACTCAATGCGCAAATGTACCTCTACCCGAAGAAGGGAGCACTCTCACCCTTGCTTTTTTGGTACAGAGCGCAAAAGGATACGAAACTCTTTGTCGCCTTCTGACAAAATGTCACCAAGGGCAAGAAAAAGGCAAGAGTCTTTGTGACGGAGCTTGGCTCAACGAACTCAACGAGGGGCTAGAGGTCCTTGTGATAGCTCCACGTGATCCCAGAGGCTTAATTTGGAGGCGCGACGACTCGATATTTGAACAACTGAAGCAAAACTTTCGTGGCAGGCTTTCTTTAGCTATTTATCGTCATCTGGACGGTTTCGATAGTATTCGGCAGCAGTGGGCTCTCAAGTTAGCCTCACAATGGGGAGTTCCCATAGTCGCAAGTGCACGCCCCAACTCACACATCTCTCAAAGAAAACCTTTAAGCGATTTACTCTACTGTATAAAAAACGGAGTAAGTCTACATGATGCCGGCGCTCATTTGCGTGCCAATGGTGAAGCGTATTTACGATCTGAGTCTCAAATGTTGCGACTTTTTCGTGATCAGCCTGGGTGGGTTCATCAAGCTTCTATCATTGCCCAGAGATGCCAATTTGATTTGAAGGAAATCTCCTACCATTTTCCTTGCGAATTGACCGCAGGACAAAACGCGGATCAACGTTTGGCGACTCTTACCTGGCAAGGCGTGAGGCGGCGTTTTCCAACAGGTATAGATGCTCAACTGAGCCTGCAAATAGAAAAAGAACTCCGGCTGATCAAGAAGCTTGATGTAGCAGCCTATTTTTTATCAACATTGCACGTTGTAGAGATCGCACGAAGGCGCAAAATTTTGTGTCAAGGAAGAGGGAGCGCCGCAAATAGCGCAGTCTGCTATATGTTAGGTATTACAGCTGTGGATCCTACTCGCTCGAATATGCTATTTGAGCGTTTTTTAAGTGAGGAGCGTGCTGAACCTCCGGATATTGATGTCGATTTTGAACATGAGCGTAGGGAGGAAGTAATTCAGGAGATTTACAAAGAGTACGGACGTGAGCGCGCGGCAATGGTCTCTGAGATTATTAGTTATCGAGGAAAGAGCGCAATAAGGGATGTGAGTCTCGCGTTTGGTTTTAGCCTTGAACAGGCGAGTCGTTTGAGCTCCACCATTACCTGGCAGAGCGAGAGCGAGAGCGAGAGCGAGAGTGACCCCTACGAGACTCGGTTGACAGACGCTGGGTTTGATATTCGCGACGCAAGAGTAAAACAAATAGTGGCGATGGCCGAACAATTACGAGGTTTTCCGCGGCATCTATCCATTCATGTTGGAGGATTTGTCCTTTCTTCTCGTCCTCTCTACGAAATTGCTCCCATCGAAAACGCGCGTATGAAGGATCGCACCGTGATTCCATGGGACAAGGACGATATTGATGCGCTTGGTTTTTTTAAAATTGATGTGCTTTCTCTGGGAATGCTGACGGCTATCAAAAAAGCGCTTCAACTCATTTGCGAAACAGGAGGACTAAAAGGAGCTGCCGTTGGAGGGGACTTCGATCCGTTGCAGGCCATCACTCAGATACCCCCTGACGATGAGAGTACCTATAAAATGATCTCTCGTGGGGATACTGTTGGTGTATTTCAAATCGAAAGTCGCGCCCAAATGGCCATGTTACCTAGGCTGCGTCCCGCGTGCTTTTATGACTTGGTCATTGAGGTGGCAATTGTACGCCCTGGCCCAATACAGGGGGGCATGGTGCACCCATTTTTACGGCGACGAAATCGAGAAGAACCTATTACCTGTCCTCATCCGGATCTTTGGCCCATTGTAAAACGCACATTGGGTGTTCCACTTTTTCAGGAGCAAGTAATGCAAATTGCGATTGAAGGGGCGGGGTATTCGGGCGGCGAGGCAGACCAACTTCGCCGCGATATGGCAGCGTGGAAGAAAAATGGTCGTCTTATGCGGCATCGTAAAAGACTTCTCAACGGATTTAGAAAAAAGGGCATCTCGGAGGCATTTGGCACTGCTCTTTTTGAGCAAATCAAGGGGTTTGGTGAGTACGGTTTTCCCGAATCCCATGCGGCTTCTTTTGCCTTGCTTGTTTACGCTTCTTCGTGGCAAAAATGCCATTACCCGGCTCACTTTACCTGTGCATTGTTGAACTCTCAACCTATGGGTTTCTACCCTCCAACTTCTTTGGTGCAAGACGCTCAACGTCATGGAGTCGACGTGCGTGATGTTGACCTGTTTGAGAGTGATTGGGATTGCACTTTGGAAGACATTTCCTCATCGAGTGCTCCCTTTTTGACCAGGATTAAAAGCAATGCACCGGGGGCCCAGCGGTCATTACGTTTGGGGTTACGTGTGCTTAAAGGTTTTGGTGATGGAGCTGGGAAACGAGTGATGCAAGCTCGAGAAAAGGCCAAGTTTGCGTCGCTTCATGATCTGAAAAAGCGAGCACAACTTTCACAAGCTGAATTGGAGATTTTGGCCGAAGCCGGCGCTTTAGAGAGACTCAAAAAGGGCAGACGTAATGCTCTGTGGCATGCCAGAGAGCCTCGTTCTCCTGGTCTTTTTGAAAACATTTCTCAACAGGAGCAAGTTGTTACCTTGCCTGTTCTTTCCGCTGCTGAGCAATTAGTAATGGATTACGGACGTAAAGGATTGAGCGTGCATGACCATCCCTTGGCTCACTATAGAGCTAAACTCATCAAATGGGGCGTCACGCGTGCACAAGATCTTGTCTATTTGCGTAAAGGAACTCGGGTGTCCGTTGCGGGGTTAGTAATGGGGCGCCAACGCCCTGCAACAGCAAGTGGGGTCGTATTCATCAGTATGGAGGACGAAACCGGGACTTGTAGTTTGATAGTCTACCAAAATGTCTTTGCCCAATATGATCATGTGGCGCGCAACTCGCAACTTCTTCTTGTTCATGGACATATTGAACGAGACTCACGTTTGCACCTACCCACCCCCCAAGAACAAATTTTGGAGTCTGATGAGGTTCCTGTAATTCACATCGTTGTTCGACATATTGAACGATTCGGAAATACGATGAACACTTTGAGAAGTACAAGTCGAGACTTTCACTAGAATCGTGAATATGCTTGTGAGCATGCGAACTCTCCTTTTTGCAATCCTCCTTCTGCCAGCCTGCGCCTCTCATCAACAAGCCCACGGACCTCAATCGGTCTCCCCATGCGAGTGCTCAAAAAGTGCTCTTACCTCCGGCCCCATGGAGACTCCAACGAGTCCGCGTGAAGGTGGGCATTCCGATTGTCAAGGTGTCGCCCACAATCACAGCAATCAGCAGGGTGGTGCGCAGCCAAAAACGAACACAAAAAGCTCAGATACTCCCCGCGTCATCGTCGTCAAGCACGGCAAGTTGACCTCATTTGGAAACCAAGGCAACAGCCTTGTCGGTATCGCCACGACGAGCCAGGGCGCGAAGTCCTTTGAGGTTTGGAGAACCAGTGTCGCCGTAGGGGGAACCACGCCTCTACACACTCATTCATCCGAAGAGGTTTTTATCGTTCTGAGAGGAAAAGGTGAGGTGCTTGTGGGTGACGAAGTGATACCATTTGTAGCCCCAGCCACCGTAATAGCCCCGGCTGGTATTGCCCACCAACTGCGCAATACGGGTACGGAGGCAACAGACCAAATCGTGATAGTGGGAGCTCACTCGAAGATCTTTGGACCAGATGGTAAACTCATGATGCTCCCTTGGCGCAAATGAGCGAATTGAGGACAACAATTGCAATCAGTTAGTACAACTGACTGCGAATAGTGGTTTCAGGGCAGACCGCCAGCGGCCGTTCTATTCATTTCGGGTAATAGGCGATCCCTTAACCCTCTCTAGGAGAAAACGCCGATGCAAGAGTCAACTTTAGTTTCCAGTGTGCGCCACCTTCGGGCTCGTTTAGATTCCTCCCCTCCTTGCGCTCTTGCAGAGCTAGCCCAAGAAACCGCCGAGTTACTGAGTCAAGCAAACGATACGTTCACTGACGAAGAGCAGGAGGATGGCGGGTATATGTCAGAAGTCCTAGCGGAACGTCCAGCATTTCGTCGCCGGGCTTGTGCCCTCGCAGCGCAACACGATCAATTCCGTGCACACCTCCTCTTGGCCATCGAGCAACTCTCGGCGGGAGGCCCCATCGCCCGTGCAACAGGCGACCAGCTGGGGGAACTCTTGGACGAGCTTGAAGCACATCAAGAAGCAGAACGAGAAGTCTGGACCTCCGCCTTTACAATCGATCTAGGAGCCGGCGATTGAAACTGGCCGAGTCTGGGCAATCAATGAGAAGACGATTCCTGAGATGACCCCTAAAGATTGACTCTTCTCAGGTCGTTTGATCGTTCAAGGCTCCCAGTAGCCGGGGGCATCCATGAAAGAGGCAATCGTAGAGAATAAGAGGCAAATTGCGGCAGGGGCGTCCGTCAATTTGGCAGACAGCACCTCTCCTGTGTGTCCCACCAACATGTTGGTGGCAATTGATGCGATACAAGAGGTGTGTGGGACCATGTTTGGGACCACCGTGGAGCCCCGTGGGGCCCCCGAGAAGTTCACCGCCCAGTCGATGGGCTTTGGGGTATGTATCAGTCTGGTACGCGCAGCTGGGAGCTGGGAGCTGGGTATCTTTGGAACGAAGAAGGACAGCCTGGCCATGGGGCGCCTACTTCTCGGCATGGAGGACGAGGAAGAACCCGCCACCGATGAGGTGGTCGACCTTTTGGGAGAAATTGTGAATATCGTTTCCGGAATGGTCAAGCGGAGCGCACGAGATGCCGGGGATATCCAGTTTGGCGTACCTCTCCCTCTGCTCGACGAGGACTGCACCACGTATGTACCCCAGGCGATACCAATCGTCGCTCAAAGATTTTATGGTGCCGACTTCGATGGCGAGCTCCTCTTAGTTTGGCACGAACGCAACCCGACGGCCCTTGCAAGCGAGGTGGCGGCCGTTCTCGGGGAAGCCGAAGTGGGCGATGCTCGAGCCATCGCCGCAGGGGTTGCCCTCCTGGAAGAATTGATGGAATGCGCTGAAGGGGCGAGGCGAGAAAATATCGTGGCAGCCTGTACTTCTTGTGAGCATACACTCATGAGTATCATCAACGACGAACTGGCGGAGCCTGTCGACGCGCTCAACTGGGTACGGGCGCGCATCGATTCACTTTCGACGGCACTGACCAATCGTCAGGTACACCTTTTTCAGCCCGAGCCGGCTCCACAGTTTACGCCGCGCGGAGCCTCCAGTAACGAAATCAAGCCGCAGACCACTGTCGAGCGCGACGAAGATACCCTGGAAACTCTAACGGACTTCCTCCAAGAGAGCGACGAAGGGCTTGACCTAGCAGATCAGACTCTGCTCAAGTTGGAAAGCGGCACTCAAGGCAAGGACGACATCGATGCCCTCTTTCGCGTGTTTCATTCGATCAAAGGGCTCAGCAGTTTTCTTGATATCGATGAGGTAACTGCCCTAGCGCACACTACAGAAACCCTGCTCTCCCAGGCACGCGACGGAAAACTCGCTCTTGTGGGGGTGCCCTTGGACGTCGTCTTTGAAGCCACAGACTTGATGCGTCAACAAATGGCCGCCGTGAGATCGGCCGTTGAAGAAAAACTATCCTTTCCAGGGACTCCCTCCCTCTCGGCACAAATTGCTCGTCTTGAGGCAGCTGTCGAGGGGGCTCCTCTTCCAGAGCCGGCAAGTCCTGCGGATCAGCCGGTTATGTCTCGAGCTGATCCGCCACCCAAGGTACAAGGTACCGTCAAAATTGGGGTGGACTTAGTAGCGCGCTTAGCAAAAGCCACGGAGGAGCTCTCGGTCCTGAGCAAGGAAGAAAATCCACTATCCAACCTCACTCACATCTCAAGTGAACTTTCCGAAATTGCCGCGTTGATGCAAATGGTTTCGGTCTCCACACTCTTTGGGAAGATGACTCGCATGGTGAGGGATCTTTCCAAGAAAACCAGCAAACTTGCGCGCCTAGTCATCGATGGTGAAGAGACTCTCATTGCGCGTACGATCTTAGAGAAATTGGGCGATCCTCTCGTTCACATGATCCGCAATGCAGTCGACCACGGCGTCGAGGACGCAGAGGACCGCCGCAGTGCAGGGAAGCCTCCCATGGGTACGATTCAGTTGAGCGCCTACTACGAGGGGCATAGCCAAACCAAACGCATCGTGATCGAACTGAAAGACGATGGCAAGGGGCTTGACGCCGAGATGCTCGTAAAGAAAGCCATTTCGAAAGGAATACTCGAGCCCGAATCGACGCCTTCTGAGGCCGAGGCATTTCAACTAATCTTTGCCGCGGGTTTCTCTACTGCCGCAGCCGTTACTGCAATCTCAGGGCGCGGAGTCGGTATGGACGTAGTTCGTCGGAATATAGAAAACCTAGGCGGAGAGATAGTCATCGCCTCCACGGTTGGTAAAGGTAGCTCGTTTAAGATTAGTCTGCCCTGGACTGCTTAGAGCGCGACTCCCTTTATTCTCACTGGTACGCGCGATGCCCACGCGTACCAAAGCCTCTTGACCCTGGGCCGACGGTATCAACCCGCCTTGAACGTGAGCTTACTTGAGCTCGGCGGGGCTGGCGCAATACTTGGACGAATGCCCCCGCGCACCGACATCGGACTCAATTGATCGTTGCCCGATGTTGGAAGACGGAAGCGCACGGTAGTTCCACCCCCGGCAATTGAAGACATGGTTACGGTACCATTCATCTCGTCGCAAGCCTGTTTTACCGCGCTCATGCCGACCCCTCTACCGGACATCGTCGTGGCCTCGTCCCTTGTGCTCAAGCCATCGCTGAAGATTGCAGCGATTAAGTCTTCTCGGCTTTCATGAGGCATACCCGCGGCCTGCGCCTTCTCTTGAACCTTATCCCAATTGACCCCACGGCCATCGTCAGTCATTTCTATCACAAAGCAGGAACCGTCCACCTTGGAGAGGAGTCGAATCGTTCCAGTCTCGGGTTTTCCTGCGGCTAGTCGCTCCGCTGGAGTTTCTATCCCATGATCCAAAGCATTGCGCACGACGTGTACGAACGTACTCCAAAAGTCGGCCCACTTTTCAGCGGGCAGTCGCACATGGTTGCCCTCAATTTCTATTGTGACCGTTCCTTTACCAAGCTGTTTCGCTAGACGTTTAGCTTGCTCGCCGATGCGACCAAAACGGATCTCTGTTGGCTCATGTTTGAGGGCTTCTAATTGCTCAACCAATTTCAAGTGTGGCATGCGGGCCTTGGCATTCTTGATGAGTACCTCAAGCTCAGGGTGCTGCACCTCAACGATATTCTCTTCTCCTTGGTCGGCAAAGAGTCTCACTCGCTCCGCAAAGGCGGACCAGGAGTCTTCGACATCCTTCAGCTCTTCCTTACCAGGACGACGTTCTTCTTCGAGGCAAATCTTTTCTAGCTCATGGCATGAGGCCGACACCGATTGGATACCATAAATGGCGCAATTTCCCTTCACCGTATCCCCCTGTGTCAGGAAAGATGTCGCGTCAATGATTTAAGAAGTGCGGGGGCG
>CAYWLO010000082.1:0-13588 GCA_964459035.1 uncultured Polyangiaceae bacterium
GTCGTGGTCGCTCCCCCGCAGGTCGTGAGGGCCGCCCCTCCGAAGGTCGCGGACGTTCCTCCGAAGGTCGTGAGGGCCGCTCACCCGAAGGTCGTGGACGCCGGGCTACAAATACCAGCCCGGCTCCCCGAGGTGTTAGAGCTGAGCGCCCTGGATCAGCGTCCTCTCGCCGTCCACAAAAGCAACGATGACCTTGCCGGTCGCAGCATTTGAATTGGTGACGTAACCGTCGCCAAATTTCTTGTGAGTGACCAGCTCGTTGTCCTCAAATGTTTCGCTAATCGTGTAGCGCTTGAAGTTGCCTCCTGAGCGGACGCGCACCTCCCATTCTTCACGCGTAAAGGCAGCGGCGGTCTTTTTGGCCGTTGCTGACTTTTTAGTCGCGGCTTTTTTACGGGGTGTCTTAGCCGTTTCGCTCTTGGGTCCCCGGTAGTTGTGCTCCGAATTGCAGGTCATGCACATTACACGTTTGGGTGCTGACTCGACCATCGCAACGATTCGATGGCCGAGATCCATCTTACACTTGGTGCACCACGCATCGATTTCTCCGCCGGCGGTAAGAGGACGACGAGGGGATTGGGCTTGCTCTTTCTCTGTCACGGGGGACAGCTAGCTCGCCCATTCGAACTCGTCAATTCTCTCGGGTGCACTGTATTTCTACTGAACAGTCCGGACGACTGTCCGTTGGGTTAAATACTCCTGTCTATCTGATGTTTCTGCTTGTTCGTTCGTTATGGGCTTGATGCCCTGCCTCTTGCGAGAATTGGGGCAACGACTGGAGTCGTTTTCGGGCTCTCTTGATAGGAAAGCAGCCTCAAAAAGGTTAGAAGACATAAATGCATGATCGATTTCGCGTAGAGCTCCAAGAGCGAAGAAGAAAACTCTCTGAGATCTTGGGAGCCACCGCTGCTCTTGAAAAAGGGGATGCATTGCTTCTTTTTTCTGCACCGGTGTATGTGCGCAATGGCGATGTCGAGCACAATTACCGGCAACATTCAGATTTCTATTATCTGACGGGTTTTGAGGAGCCCGAGGCCGCGCTCTTGCTTTTTGCCGATGAGCCACACTTTATCCTCTTCGTCCGCGAGCGAGATCGTGAAAAAGAAATATGGGATGGCCGCCGCGCGGGCACCGAAGGGGCTGTAGATATATATGGGGCGACGAAGGCTCACTCGATTACAGAGCTCGCCCAGATACTTCCTGAGTACCTTAAAAATAGACGCCGGCTTCATTACCTTTTTGGCGAAGAGCCTGCTTGGGATAGGACAGTTTTCGATGCAGTGGCTGCAGTGCGGCGCTTGCGTAAGCAGCGAGTTACCGCGCCCACTGAGTTGATTGACGCACGCAGTCTCGTTCACGAGGCTCGTCTATTGAAGAGCGAGTACGAGCAAGAAAAAATGAGTGAGGTCGCCGCTCTCTCAGCCGGAGCCCATGCCCATGCCATGTGTATTTGCCAACCGGGGCGCAACGAATGGGATCTCGCAAGCGGTATCGACGCGTATTTTCGCAAGGGCGGAGCACGTAGGGCAGCCTACGGGTCCATCGTAGGCAGCGGTAAGAACGGTACTATATTGCACTACCACGAGAACGAGTCCGAGATGGTGGATGGCTCCTTAGTTCTTATCGACGCAGGAGCAGAAAAGGACTACTTAGCGGCAGATATTACGAGGACATTTCCAGTAAATGGAAAGTTTTCGGAGGTACAAAAACGCCTGTACGAGATCGTATTGCGCGCCCAGCTGGTGGCGATTGACAAGGCTTGCGTGGGAAATTCAATGGAGGACGTGCACAACGCGGCGGTAGAGACACTGACTCAGGGGCTCATCGCCGAAGGATTGATGTCCGAGATTGATCTCAATGACGAAAAGAGTGTCACTGCGCGTCTCCGGCATTTCTATATGCATCAAACCAGCCACTATATCGGGATGGATGTGCACGACGTGGGTGCCTATCACCAGGAGGGACAATTGCGCAGCTTGGAGGCAACGATGGTCATTACTGTCGAGCCAGGACTGTATATTGCTGCAGACGATGACACTGTGCCCGTAGCCTACAGGGGTATTGGTATACGCATAGAGGACGATATTCTAATCACGGCTGCCGGGCCCAAAAATCTATCTATCGGGGCACCAAAAACCGTTGCGGAAATTGAAGCAGCCTTCAAAGCCCGCTCAACGAGAGTCTTAGCTTAGCAATTGGAGCGCATGGGGTAAGAGCTCTACCTCAATGGGGAGTTTACCGGATTGTTCTCCGTCGATATCAAGTAGAGACTCATCGTTGCGGGTGGGAGCGGCTCGCAATTTTCGACAGCGGTAGTGCTTGACCCCCTCACGTTGAAGATGCGTTCCCCGGTAGATGTCTTTTGCTAGTGAGAGTGTTTTGAGCTTTGAAAGCTCCATCGTCACGACGTCCAAATATCCATCAGACGGATCTGCCAGGGGGGCGACATGCATTCCACCGCCAAAATACTGCCCAAGGCAGACCGCAACATTGGAAAAAGCGGCCACTTCGACGACTTTGTCGTCGAGAGTTAGCTCGATGGGGACGGGGTGATGGACAGCTGTTGCCCGAACCGCGCCAAGAAAATAGGCGGCGCGACCCCCCAACCACTTTGGCCCGCTTGCAACCAGACTGTCGGTAAGGCCGCCCAAGCCGAAACTGAGTACGTTGGCGAAGACCGATGTTCTATCTTGTCCACGATATCGGTGGGTGACTCGGGCAAGATCGATTTTTTGTGGCCGAGGAGAGAGAATCCTCCCCATCGCTTGAACTAACGAGTTATCGAAGCTGAAGGTCCTGCGAAAATCACCTCCCGTGCCGGCTGGCACGATTGCCAACTGGGTTTGGTGCTCCACAAGAGCTCCCGTTGCGTCCAGGCATAGGCCCGTTACAGCCTGTTGAATGGTACCGTCACCACCAACAACAATGAGAGTGGTCGTCCCTTGCTCTCTGGCTCGGCGCGCGAGAGAGACCGCATCGCCGTGGGACTGAGTCACAAGTAATTCGGCCTGTGGAAGTTGAGCTGCCAAGACGCGACCAGCTTCTTCGCCGCGGCCCCCGCCTGCGCGGGGATTGAGAATGATACAAGTCTTCACGATGATTTCACTTTCACCATAGGGGAGCAGCATCATCCATCATTTATCTTACTTTGATCATTAGCAATGAATTTAAGTTACTAATTACAAATGGTTAGCTACTAGTTTTTGAGGTAAAGTATACTTGCTTAAGTGATCGCCTATGGGAAACTTTTGAATCTTTTACTAGTTCTGTCCTTGTAGCCGACCAGAACAGCCTATATTGTCCTGAGACGTTCTCGTGAGTTCTTTTTTTGAACCCACAGTTCTCAAGCCGCTGGTTTAAGAACAGGCAGAGCGTAAAAATAGTTAGTGCTACGAGAGTTTCGGTAATCAGGAATCATGAAATGAGTGCGGACGGCGCACGGAAGCTATTCGTCGGTGGCCTCGCTGATTCAGCGACGGAGGCGGAGCTTCGTGCAATATTTGAGTCTGGTGGCTATCAAGTTGAAAGCTTGGCGCTCCCACGCGATCGTGAATCCGGTCGTCTTCGAGGTTTTGCGTTCATCACGCTGTCGACCGAAGAAGATGCCGAGCGTGCGCGTAGTGAATTGCAGGGCGTTGACTTTTGTGGTCGCCCTCTAAGCATTCGAGCATTTTCCCAGGAGTCTCCGGCTCGTGGAAATAGCGAACGTCCTCCTCGTCAGGAGGAGCCCACTGTTTTTTTGGGTAAGCTTCCTTTCGACGCGACCCAACAAGAGATCCAAGATCTCTTTGCCGAGGGAGGGGTAGGGCCGGTCACGCGAGTCATACTTCCTCTTGGGCCGGATGGTCGCCCACGCGGGTTCGGCTTTGCCACTCTTCCAGATGCTGAACAAGTGAATTTAGCTGTCGAAAAGATGAACGGCGCCACATTGGGCGGTCGGCAAATCGTGGTGAGTCCTGCACAAGCGCGAGGTGCAGGCGGAGGTGGAGGTGGAGGGACTCGAGGCGGTCCAGGTGGATTTTCTGGAGGTCATCGCAGTGACGCTCCCTCTCAATCTGGTGGTGGAGGCTATGGTGCTCCACGCGGTCCTCGCAGTTCCTTTTCTGGCGGCGATCGCGAACGTCCACCATGGGGCGGGGGTGGCGGTGCTCCTCCTTCGCCTTCTGGTGGATATGGTCGACCATCCAACTCATTTTCGTCAGACTCAGGCGATTCTCCCCCGCGTTTTCCCCCAAGTGAAGCTCGTGGTGGCTCGGCTGGTGGCTCGGCTGGTGGCTCGGCTGGTGCCGGAGGCCGTCGACGCAACGATGGAAAGCGCAAAGAGCGCGATCGGCGGGGCGGCGATAGTGCACCGCAAGCTGCTGGAGGCGCTCGCGGCGCTAGAAAGAAGCGAGGTGGTGGCGGAAGCTGGCATCAATGGGAGAGCGACGACGATTAATTTCCTCAATTGACTGGAAATACAGGGGCCGAGGTAGGTCCTGGGGCTATTTTCTTCATTTGAACACTGCAAACTATCTCACCTCAAGCAAAGTTTCTTTTGGCTTGCGGCGAAGTATTCGTGGTAAACTAGTAAATATCTTGTAATTTTAATCGGTTACACCGTTTTCGTGATGCATTGCACCTCTTCTCGTGTGCGTGCTAACAACAGTGCCCGCCCCGGTGGGCGGCTGAACTCACCTCCTTTTTCGGAATCAAATTCTCCGGAGTACAAATTTCCGCATGATCTTCGACTGGCTTTATGGCCTGTTCTCGAACGACCTAGCCATCGATCTAGGCACCGCAACTACTCTCATTTATGTGAAGGGTAAGGGTATCGTCTCCTGTGAACCATCAGTGGTTGCTGTGGCTCGCGATTCTCGTGGGGACAAGCGTGTGTTGGCTGTTGGCCGTGAAGCCAAGGAGATGCTTGGTCGTACTCCGGGCAATATCGAGGCGATTCGACCTTTACGTGATGGAGTGATCGCTGATTTTGAGATCACCGAAGCGATGCTTCGATATTTTATCACTCGTGCTCACAATCGGCGAAGCTGGGTAAAACCACGCATTATCATTTGTGTTCCCTTCGGTATTACTGAGGTGGAGAAACGCGCCGTCAAGGAAAGTGCCCAGAGCGCTGGTGCACGAGAAGTTTTTCTTATTGAAGAGCCCATGGCGGCAGCGATTGGTGCTGGTCTCCCCATCACCGAGCCCAGCGGAAATATGGTCGTCGACATTGGTGGAGGAACCACCGAAGTCGCGGTGATCTCCCTCGCCGGTATTGTCTATTCTCAATCGGTGCGTGTGGGAGGCGACAAGATGGACGAAGCCATCGTTGCCTACATGAAGCGTAAGTACAATCTTGCCATTGGTGAGCAAACTGCCGAAAGAATCAAAATTAGCATTGCCAATGCCTATGCCCCAGAGGAGCTCCTCACGATGGAGGTCAAAGGGCGGGATATGGTGGCGGGCGTTCCCAAAACAGTCGTTGTGAACTCGGACGAGATCCGCGAGGGGCTTGCCGAGCCAATCAACGCAATTGTCGAAGCTGTTTTGCTTGCGCTCGAACGAACTCCTCCCGAGTTGGCAGCTGATATTGTTGACAAGGGAGTTGTACTCACCGGGGGAGGAGCCTTGTTGAAAAACTTGGATGTTCTTCTTCGCGAAGAGACGGGACTACCGGTGATGGTCAGTGACGATCCTATCAGCGCAGTTGTGCTGGGAAGCGGCAAGACTCTCGATCACTTTCATCTCCTCAAGGAAGTCACGATCGGTTAAGGTCGTGCGGATTGTAGGAAACAACCCTTGGGATTTTACAAGCGCTATCGAGATACGTTTTTAGTCGTACTTCTCTTGGCCGTACCCTTTTTCTTCTTGAGAGCGTCTATTCGGAAGCCTGAGGAACTCAACGGGGTCGACAGAGCGCTGGTGCAAATCGCGGCGCCCGTTCAGTATTTGGCCTCTTCGATTGGCAGAGGTTTGTCCGAGTGGGTGGGCGAGTATTTTTACCTCTGGGATGTCGGTAGAGACAATAATCGTCTTTCCCGTGAAGTGGCTCGTCTCGAGCAAGAAGTTCATACTCTTGCTGAGACTCGACGAGAAAATGACAGGTTACGCAAACTCATCGGCTTGCGTAAGAATATTCCTGTTGAAACGGTGAGTGCTCTTGTAACGACTAAGTCGCCCACCGAATTTTTTAGGATAGCCCACGTCGTTGTGGACCATGGTGGCGCAGCGATTCAGGAAAATATGCCGGTGATTGCCGTCGACGGAGCCGTGGGACTCATTAAACGTGTTCACGGTGACTCCGCGACTGTGTTTTTAATAGCGGACTCAGGGTTTGGCGTAGACGTTGTTGTTCCTCGTACGCTAGCGCGAGGTTACGTTCGAGGTAGCGGCGATGAGTCAAGCTACACAGTAAAGGTGGCGTACGCTCAACGCTCCGACGAAATAGAAGTGGGCGATGTTTTTGTGACCAGTGGCGTCGGTTGTCGTTTTCCCAAGGGGATCCCTGTTGCCCGCGTCACAAAAGTAGTGAAGCGTGACTTTGGCGAATATCAGGAAGTTTTGGCTGAGCCAACGGTCGACTTTTCACGGATGGAGGAGGTCTTGGTGGTCACTGGTAAGGTGAAAGATTGTCCTTCTAAGAAGAGGGGACGCTAAGAGGATGCGGGCTTTGGCCTATCTTGCGGTTGGTATTGCAGCGATTGTGCTTCAGGGCACTCTTCATCGTTTTCTCTCTGGTCTCGATAGTGTTTCATTGGGCTCCTGGCCGGTGGGCCATTATTTGTCCCGAGCAACGCCTTCGCTTATTTTGCCGTTCGTGGTCTACTTAGGTATCCATGAGCATTCGATGGCGCGGGGAGCGCTGCTTGCTAGCGCTCTGGGCTGGGCCGTAGATATTCTGGGGGGGGGACCTGCCTTTCTTTTTCGCTTCACAATGGTGGCGGTTTGGTGGACATTTCGCGCTGCTAGTTCTCGAGTAAGCACTCAGTCGGCAATGATGCGAATGCCCTTAGCCTTCACCGCTTCTTTGGCCGAGAGCGCGATGGTTCTCACCCTTTTAGCAATTTTCGGAGCGGACAACCGACGTCCCCTTGAACTGGCCGATATCGTATTACCTCGTGCAATTCTAACGGCAATTTTTGCTCCCTTTGTATTTGCGGTAGCCCATAAAATTTCCGTCGAAGGATTCGGTTCGACTGGATCTAGTGGGCCCTCTGGGGGGATATAAGTAGCCGTGGCTCTTGTTGTTCAGCGTTCAGATGTCGGGGAATTTCGACGCCAGTATCGTTGGTTGGTATTGGTGGTATTTCTCTCATTTACTGCATTCATCAGCCGTCTATTTTTTCTCCAGGTGCTCCACGGTGATCTTCATGACTCCCAGGCACGCAAGAATATAATTGGCGAAACTCGTCTCGCTACGACCCGGGGTGTGATTCGGGATGCCCACGGAAAGGTCCTGGCCTCCAATCGCCCCGCGTACAACGTGCATGTGGTGCCTTCGAAGTTAGATCTCGACAAGACATGGTCCCAAGTGATCGAGCTGATGGGATTGGGTAAGTCAGAAGCCGTGGAGCTGACTGAACGCATCACCAAGATTATCGAAAAAGGCGGCAAACGTGCCCAGCAGCAAACCCTCCTTCAGGTCGATGTAAGCCGTGATGTAGTGGCCGCCTTAGAAACTCATCGGCGAGAACTTAAAGGAGTGCGTGTGGTTTCTTCCTCAGTACGGGCGTTTCCCCATGGGTCGTTGGGCGCGCACATGATTGGATATATGCGTGAGGTCGACGCGGATACCTTGGCCGCGCACCCAGAGGCTGGATATCGAGCGGGGGATCGCTTGGGCGCCGTGGGCGTTGAGCGTCGCTGGGAGAGTTACTTACGTGGGCAGCGTGGTTTTCGTAGGTTTATTCGAAAGAAGGCTCGTCGTGAACGTATTGAGGACATCGAGGAGCGGTATCTGGGAGAAGATAGCTTGCGGGAGCCATCCCCTGGGCGTGACATCTCCCTCACCCTCGATATCGATCTGGTCGCTTCGACAGAAAGGGCCATGCGAGGTCATCTCGCTGGCTCTGTCGTCGTGGTGGATGTGCGCACTGGGCGTGTGCTGGTTGCGCTTTCCAAGCCCAGTTTTGACCCGAATATTGTTTCGGGAGGAGCTGGCAAGAAACCCATCCGAGATGCGTTTCGGCGATACTACAGCGATCCTCTCAAACCGACGCTGGATAGAACTATTTCAGCAGCCTATCCACCGGGGTCGACTTACAAACCGTTCTCGGCTCTCTCGGGGCTGAAGGAGAAGGTAATCGACGCCCGTTTTCAAGCGGATTGTCGCGGGGGGCTCGAATACGGAAAGCGCTATTTCAAGTGCCTTGGCGTACACAAGCACGTTAATTTGCACGACGCGATTGTGCAGTCCTGCAATACCTATTTTTACGAATTAGGCACAATGTTGACCATCGATAATTTGGCAGAAGTTGGTTCTCAATTTGGTTTTGGGGCAAAAACAGGTATCGGTGTAAACCCTGAGGCACGCGGACGTATGCCGACCCGAGCCTGGTACACCCGTCGCTATCGCGGTGCATTCTTCGGTGGGCACACACTGCTTGCAGCCATCGGGCAGGGAGCGACGACCGTCAATGTGCTCCAGCTTGCTCTAGCCTATGGGGCGCTTGCCAATGGCGGTACGCTCTATCGCCCTCAAGTCGTTCGGAGTATCGAAACGAGCGATGGCACGGTGGTTCAGGACTTTCCACCCCGTGTGCGTAGGCTCGTAGAGATCGAGCCGCCCGAATTGAATCTCCTAGGAGCTGCCCTGCGCGAAGTGGTTACAGATAGCCACGGAACAGCGCACGATAGTAGTATCGTGGGTGTCGACTTGGCCGGGAAAACCGGAACAGCTCAGGTCAGCCAGGTTGCCTCGAAGAAACTCAGTCGCAACCAGGTTCAATACTTCAATCGATCGCACGCTTGGTTTGCCGGGTATGCACCCTCACAATCACCAGAGATTGCCATTGTTGTACTTGTTGAGCATGGTGGGGGCGGCGGAAAGAACGCAGTGCCAGTCGCTATGAAAGTGGTGAAAGACTGGCAGCGTTTTAAAGCTGAACGTCTCAAGAAGAAGACAGATACAGCCTCTGACGAGGACAGAGAGAGGGAACAGAACTGATGTCACGTCATACGGTATCCTTTCGATCAGGCTTGCGAGTCGATATGCCCCTCTTGCTGGTGGTCGTAGCCATTACATCTATTGGCGTCATCAACCTCTACAGTGCGACGAGTGCTTACGTGGGGGCGACCCGCCATGCTGCTTTGGCTGGGGTTTACGTCTCGCAGATTTATTGGATCGTAATTGGTTTCCTTTTCGCGATGTTGTTAGCGGCAATTGACTATCGGCATCTAGCGCGCGTAGCTCCTCTGCTTTACGGCGGCGGTCTGTTGACGCTAGCTTTGGTATTTGTCTTAGCCGGTGATGTGCGAGGTGCGACCCGCTGGTTGCGATTCGGGAGTTTTACCTTTCAACCCAGTGAGTTCATGAAGCCTCTGGTGGTTCTCATGGTGGCTCGCCACGTGCAGAATGACGCGAGAACCGAAGCACGAACGCTTTTTGACTTGCTCATCCCCTTTGTAATCATGGCGGTCCCGATGGTTGCAGTGATGATGCAGCCCGATCTCGGGACTTCACTTATCTATCTACTCTCCACCGTTGCTATCGTTGCAATTACTCGTATTCGTACAAGTAGTCTGCTTTCAGGTGTGTTTGGTGGAGGTTCCGCCGTTTTTCTGATGTGGAAATTCGGACTCAGAGACTACCAGCGTGGGCGGGTGACGAGTTTTCTCGATCCTAAAGCTGATGCCGCCAACACAGGATGGCATGCGCTGCAGTCTCAAACTGCCATCGGCAATGGCGGGCTTACCGGCGAGGGTTTTATGCAAGGAACCCAAAATCAGTTTGGCTTTCTTCCTGATCAGCACTCGGACTTTCCATTCAGTGTATTTGCTGAGGAATTTGGATTTCTTGGCTGCGTTGCCTTACTTTCGCTCTATTGCTTTCTTATTATTTGGTCGATTCATATAGCGTCCCAGGCGAAGGACCGCTTTGGTGCGGCGCTTGCCATTGGGAGCGGTTCAATCATCTTTTGGCACACCGCATTCAATTTGGGCATGTCGATGGGGCTTTTACCCGTTGTAGGAATCACCTTGCCGTTATTTTCTTACGGCGGCAGTAGTGTTCTTTCAATTATGGTCTGCTTAGGGCTTCTGATGAGCGTGAGCATGCGCAGCTAGTAAAAAAGGAGGGTTCGCTTCTCGCAGCCCCCCTTCTAGCTGGGCATCTAACCTAGAGCGCCTCCCAATTTGAAGGAAATAGGCGGCATTTTCGTCCGCCTACGAATTGTAGAGGTGGTCCCAAATGCCACACTAGTTTCAATAGCGCCCACTTATCGGCGCTCTAGATGTCCTGCTGGTCGCGACAAGCGGTAAACCGGTCGCCGCTCTAGTACCTCGTGCCTTCTTTAGTTTGCCCTCGGTACTACTTCTTGTCTCCTTGGGACCAATGCCGCCACGAAGTACCGGTCTTTGATACTAGTCGATATTGAAGAGATCTTCGAGATCGATTTTGGTGAGGCGTTTGCCTCCACCATGATCTTCTTCCAAAACGGATGCTACCAGGTCCTTCTTCTTTTGCTTGAGTTGCAGAATCTTCTCTTCGATAGTTCCAGCCGCTATGAGTCGATAGACCGAAACGACCTTGTCTTGACCAATTCGGTGCGCCCGGTCTGTGGCCTGATCTTCGACGGCCGGATTCCACCAAGGGTCGAAGTGAATTACGGTATCGGCCGCGGTGAGGTTGAGGCCGCTACCTCCAGCTTTCAAACTAATGAGGAATACCGAGACGCTGGGGTCCTCCTGAAATCGAGCGATACGTGCTGGGCGATCTGTTGTGCTGCCATCTAAGTACTCGTACTTGATATTATCTTGCTCAAGCGCAGTTCTAACGAGTTTTAACATCGACACGAACTGGCTGAAAATGAGTACCTTATGACCGCCCGTTTCTACCTCTTCGACAAGCTCTCTTAAGACCGAGAGCTTACCACTGTCTTCGGGACCCAATTCTTTGGGTAAAGCGAGAAGGCGAGGATCACAGGCGGCCTGACGTAGCTTGGTGAGCCCCGCTAGAATATGAAGCTGGCTCTTTGCCATTCCTACCCGCTCCACTTCGCCCATCACCGTAGCTCGTACTTCGCGAAGCACCTCTTGGTAGATGAGTTTTTGCTCAGGCGCCATGTCTATCAGTTTGTTGAACTCTAACTTCTCAGGTAGGTCTCGGGCTACTTCGCCCTTGGTGCGTCGAAGGATGAATGGATGAATGACCGCGCGAAGGCGCGCAGCCTGCTTCATATCCCCCTGATCGATAGGACGAGCATAGCGTTCCTCAAATTTTGCGAGGGGACCGAGGAGCCCTGGACTTACGAATGCAAAGATCGACCAAATCTCACTGAGTCGGTTTTCGATGGGCGTTCCGGTGAGGGCCAAACGATACCGGGTGTTCAGATCTTTGGCCGCCGCAGCGGTTGCGCTCGACGGATTCTTGATGGCCTGGGCCTCATCCAAAATGGTGTATTGCAGGTTGAGTCCCTTCAGGAGCTCTAAATCTCTGCGAAGCAGGGCATAGCTAGTGATGATCACGTTGGCATCTGCAAGATCGTCCTGAACTTCTTTGCGATTGGCACCATGCCAAAGAGCTACCTTGAGAGCAGGGCCAAAGCGCTCAATTTCCCTCTGCCAGTTGGAGACCACGGAGGTGGGCGCCACGATGAGTGCTTTGACCGGTCCCGTCTCTTTACCGGCGTTCAGGGAGAGCAATAAGGCAATCGTCTGCACGGTTTTTCCGAGCCCCATGTCGTCGGCGAGAACCCCTCCCGAACCAATGTCGTGAACAAAGCGCAACCATGACAACCCCTGCTCTTGATAGGGGCGCAAAGTCGCCTTCAAGCCACGCGGTTTTCTGGTCTTCTTTATGTGGTCAACGGAAGCAAGTTTCTTAAACAGCTCTTTGGTAGCAGCATTTACCGTCTTCGCGTCGACCTGCTCAAGGAGTTCCTGCACTCGACCCGCTTGGCTGAGGGGGAGCTTTCCAGCGGAGCTAGCAGAAGCTAGAATTTCAACCTCCCGATCGATGAGTGACTGAACGCGAGTCGCATCTAAGTTTGCATAGGAGTTGTCCGAGAGGCGTACATATTTTTTACCCTCGCGGAGACAGCGTTGAATCTCTTCGCGATCAATACTTACGCCTTCGGCCTCCCAACTAATATTAACATTTAGCCAATCAACTCCGCTACTTACGCGTGCTTTCATCGCTATTGGCTTTGAGCGCATGCGCGCCCCCAGCATAGATTCGGGAATATAAAGCTGCCAATCGCTTGGAAGCGCGCTGACACCTTCGGACCAAAACTGAATCGCCGCAGACCCCCGAGCAATAAATCTATCTCCTTCTTCACTTGGAGAGAGACCGAATTGAAGAAGGAGTTGCACGGCTAGTTGCTGGGCGACGATATCCGTACGAATACATTTTGCTCGCTTTTGTCCTTCCTCTGGAGGCAGCACGATAATTGGTGGCGAAATGCCATCTGCTCGTACCTCTACTTCTTGATCGCCGTATCGGGCTTTGAGGGTCGCCTCCGCATCTGTAATGTCCCCGCCCGCGCGGAATATGAAAGTAGGGTCCATATCAACCACGTCCGCGACCTGTGATAGCTCTGGGAGCTGAGCGCCTACGTCCAACGCAATTTTTGGCAGTGCATTGGTGATCACCGAAATCAACTCGGAGGCAGGCTCCGCAATTGTTGGGTTATTCAACATGCGCTTCAAGGAAGCGGGGGACACAAGCTTGTCGATGGGGCGGGCGATTCCCTCGTTTGTGTCGATATGCCAACCGGGCCAACCTTCGAACCAACCACCCGAGCTGAGTTGAAAATGTCGGCTGTCATTACCTTTTTCGAAGGTACATTTGGCGACGATGGTGTCGGCACCAACCATCTCTAGATCAAATCTTGGCCTCAAAGGCTCGTCCGCGAAGCGCAATTGCATCAGAGCCGGTTCAAGAAGAACCTTTCTTCCTACGAGAAGGGGTAATAGTTCAGCGACGTCTTCACCTCGAACATCAACAGCCGGATGACGCGGATTACCCGATTCGTGGCGAGTAAGTATTCGTAGGGCAGGGCGGTCCTCGGTGGGGGCCATTGCTTGCCAGCTGAGTGCAACGCTAGGCAAAAGAGCTGCCCGCGCCTCAAGATCTAAGATAGTCACAGTGAGGCCGCCGGTGCGAACGTGAATGCGAAACTCAAGGTCAAGTCTTCGAAGGGAATCCGCAGGGGCCATCCATGCACCGATGCCTGTTGGACGGGCTGTTGCATCCATCGAAGACGGTGGAGTAAACCCTGGAGGTACGGCAGTTTGTTGATTTTGGTTGCGTCGTCGTCGTTCTCTGCGCCGGCTCGCCTTACTCTGATCTTGCCGCTGATCTTGCCTCTGATCTTGTCTCTGATCTTGTCTCTGATCTTGTCTCTGATCTTGTCTCTGATCTTGCCTTGTATTTACCGGCGCACCC
>CAYWLO010000082.1:13688-19099 GCA_964459035.1 uncultured Polyangiaceae bacterium
CTGATCTTGTCTCTGATCTTGTCTCTGATCTTGCCTTGTATTTACCGGCGCACCCGTTTGATGGGGGCCTGGCGATTTGACTCGGGAGCGGTTGCGCACATTGATCAACAGGGCGGCAACATGCTTACAGTGCTGACCGGTTTTTGCATAAGCTGGACAATTGCAGCTTGAGGTAATTCCATCCCCTCCCAGTCGAATACAGACTTCGTAGTCATGGGAGTCAGAACCACGAACGCTACATGTGGCGTTCGTTTCTCGGATGGAAACTTTTTCGACGAGTCGACGCTTGTCGTAGTCTAGTCCTCTCAGAAATGTTCTAGCGCCGAGGAGGCGACGGAGGCCCCTGTCAGAGAGCGTGGAGAGTGCATCGGATATAGTGGACACTGGGAACCTTTTCTTAGAACGAGTACGGCGATTCTTCGCCGATTAGAAAATGCTTTTTCACAGAGTGGTACGTATTGTGAGAAGCCAAAGCAGCTGCACGAGGCCCTGGATGAAGAAGAGCGAAGCTGGAGCTCGCCGCGACATATCGCCAGAAGTGCAAGTGAGAAGAAGAGCGCCACAGCCCAGAAGTAAACTTCCTAGGGAAAGACCAAGCGCAAGCGCTTGGAATGCGGCAGAGCCAGAAAAAAGCAGCACGCAGAGGCTGAGGAGCGTCGAGAGTAAACTGAGGCCGAGGGTGCGCCGACCGAATCTTTGACCAGCTTCCTGGCAAAGGAGGATGATACCTGCGAAGTCCACGGCCGTGTTGTGAAGTGCAGAAGTTGTGTATTTTTTGACCAGTGCACGTGCTGCAGTCACCCCGGCGTCGCTGGCACGTTCCGAGAAACCGACTGTAGAGGCGATGAGCATCGTGCCGATGATGCCGCCCAATCCAATGAGGAAAATGACGAGGGTCGGGGCAAGGGGGGTTGTGTTTGACAGAAGAGTCAACAAGGAGATTGTCAGAACAAAGCCGAGGTAGGGCATTGCCTCTACGCTGCGGGGGGCGGGGAGAATTTCAGAGGTGTCCTGTTCGACAGGCAACCCGTTGGCCAGTGAGGTGTTTTGACGAGCACCTAGAGCCAAGAGTTCAATTAAACTCCAAAGGAGAGCAAGCGGAACTAGAGTGAAAGTCGCCGAAAGGAGGAGTTGGAGCAAGGTTTGGGGAGAGAGAGTAGGACTGGAAACTGGAAGTGAAGCAAAGAGCACCAAAGCAAGTACCAGGACTGCCCCACCAACTATCGCAGGAGCCCGGGCGAGAGCGCCTCGCGAAACGCTAACCGAATGCCCCTCGGGTAGAGGGGACCATCTGGCGACTTGAAGTTGAGAAAGAGTTACTCCTAGGGCAAGAAAGAACAATGTGAGGGCTACAGGGATCCTTATGGACCAAGTAGCGGGCAAGCTCTGCCCCATCGACCAAACGCCGCAAACCATGAGCAGCACGAACACGGCGAAGGAACGAAGCCACGCCGAGCTACCTTTCTCGCGATCGCTGGTGCGTACGAGTAAAACCGATAAAAGTAGTGCGAATAACCCCAACAATTTGAGCTGATGTGAAAAGAGCTCTACATTGAGAGAAGAGTCTCCTTTGTGGGTACTCCCCAGAAGCAGTAGCCCCACATGTCCCACTAGACTTACCGCCGCCAGCGTCAATAATTGTAATAAAGGGGAATGAAAAATGGAATTGACGAGGAGCGCAAGACTTCCAGGGTGTGGGGCCTGGGAGGCATCTTGACTGGCCAACTCTGCACAAACCGCTGCGCTTACGCTCGCGCGTGCAAAAATGAAAATACTTAAGCCCAAGGATGCTGCCGAAATGGTCACGACCTGATTGGCGAGGGCGGCGTCGGAAACGCTCACAACGACTTGGTGGAGCCCGAGAAGCACGAGAGCAACAGTAGACTCAAGTAGGAGCACAGCCCCCAATCCAGTCTTGCTCATG
Organism: uncultured Polyangiaceae bacterium; assembly: GCA_964459035.1. Classification (GTDB taxonomy): domain Bacteria; phylum Myxococcota_A; class Polyangia; order Polyangiales; family Polyangiaceae; genus NIC37A-2. The sequence goes on from CAYWLO010000082.1 coordinate 15,613, forward strand.
AGTGCTAGCTGTTTACTCGTGGACGCCATACCCATGACCTGCCCGGTACAATTGAGCAGTTTACGAGTCGAGTAGAATAGAGAAGCTCCGACAACCAGGGGGGCGAGCAGGGGGCCCATAATCAACCATGTAAGCGGATTGCCCTGCGAGAAGCCCCAGACGCCGGCAAGCGCTGTGAGGGTCACTGTACCTGAGGCGGCGAGTCGCGCTGGTGCGACCAAATGAGCCAAACCCGCTCGCTCTGCAGCATTGGTGATCCGCTTGGCATCTTCGCGTGCTGGCTGGGCCTGCGCCGCCCAACTCATGAGCGAACTCGCGATGGCGAGGGCGCCGAGATAGGACGCAAGAGTGAGGAAGGGGAGGGTCAATGGAGTAGTTCTAAATGCCTAATTTCTTGGCGAAAACCTTGGGAGCATTGACGAGTTCAAGCTTCCCCGCTCACTTTTCCAAGGAGACGACAACACTAGAATCACAACGAAACGCTGCGATTCACCGGGGCGCCGCCCGAAAGCAACTCGCTCTGAGCAGTGGCTTCCGAGAGAAGCTAGCTGATTGAATGGGTTCCTTCAACAGCAATTGGGCCTCTTTTAATGGGATTGTGTCCCAACGAGGGTATTATTCGCAGTCATTCGCAGTCATTCGCAGTCATTCGCAGTCATTCGCAGTCATTCGCAGTCATTCGCAGGGGCTCTCGCGCATACAAACGAAAAAGACCGGGAATGACACCGATCTTATCTTATGAAACACATTAGGCTTCCTAGGCTGCTCCGGGCAAACGGAGCAATCGGGCTACTTTTTACCCTGCATTACCATCAGGTGGTATTTACCAAATTCGTTTTGACCAAGGGTAAACATCACCTCGACCAATAATCGATAAGGAGTGGTATTGTCGGCGATAATGATGGCTTCTGAGGCACTAGGATCCTTGCCCTTGAGCTGGCGCAAGATCTTGTCCGTCTTTCTTGCCTTGGCCAAAGCATTACCCAGTGGGGTGATATAAAGGTCATTGGGCCCGTTGCGCTTGTTGGTAGCACCTACGCCCGTCTGGACCATTGATTCACGACTGGGCAGCTTGACGACTCGATTGTCTCCCACGAGAATTTGCGTTTTGGAGACAGTAACAATGACCCCTTCTTGAGACGCCTCGGTCTGGAGAACCGATATGGGGAGGCGCAAGTCTTCACTTTGCGGAACCGCGCCTGCAGATTCGCCCAGGCTTTTCAATAGAAAAACCAGGATGATGGTCATGATGTCCAACATCGCGGTGATGTTGAGGAAGTTGATCTCTGGCTCGCCAGCTCGACGACGTATCTCCCGACGCAACGCGGCTTTAAACTTTGCTGAACTAGCTTTCTTCGGCTTTGCAGCCAGCCCTTCATCACTCATTTGTTCACCTTAAAGTTCACCTTGTCGAAGAGGGGAGCCTTGCCGTCGGGCGTCGTGCGGAGGGCATCCATTGTCTCGATGAGGGTACCGTAAGCAACACCTGGATTGGCCCCGATAGATACCTGAGTTTCTTCTGCGAACTCAGGGTTAGCGTTTTTCAATTTCGCCGCGCATTTGTTGAGCGCAGTAAAGTCGTACTGACTTCCCTTGAGAGGAACCGCGAGCCCGCGACCCTGACCCGAGCACCCAGACGCCACGTTGCCGCCGGCTGCTTTGAGAGAGAAGCCGTCGTTAACGATGATCACCGTCAAGTTGAGAGACTTCTTTACCGTTGCGCGGACGCCCGCGCTCCTCCCTGCGGGAGGATTTGTCTCGATAGTTGAAGTGAACGTGGTTACGACGGTCGCAAGCACGAAAATGAGGATATTCACGATGATATCCAGGAAGGGTACAATGTTGAGTTCGCCTCCTTCCTCATCAGGGTCTAATTCCCTAGGTCGGCTCAGACGGCGAATTTTGCCGCGTTGGGCTACACTTAGTTCTGCCATTATCTCACTCTTGGTGCTCTAACTTTTCTCATTCTACAGATCCACAAATAGGTCAGGTAGTTATGAGTTTTACTCAAGGCAAAACACGAGACTACCCGACTCTTACACTTAGGATTGTGAGCGATGAATTGTCAGGAGATTGAAAGTGCGCTCCATGACGGTATCCAAATCGTGTTGGATGCTCTTCACACGGGTGTGCAGAAGAATATGAAAAATCATGCAACTTACCGCGATGCCGAGGCCTAGAGCGGTATTGTACATTGCTTCCGCAATTCCGTTAGCAAGCATGCTTTGTTTGTCGGCCGCCGAGAGATCGGGACTAGCGATTGCCGCGAAGGTGGCGATCAAACCAAACACCGTTCCGAGAAGGCCGATGAGAGTGGCGATGTTGGCGAGAGACCACAATGCGCCAACACGCTTTTCAGCTTCGGGCTTCAGCTCCGAAAGTCGTTCACTCAGAGCTGCATCAATTTGGTCCTCGCCCTTGTTGGCATGTGTGAGACCTGACTTGACGAGCTGCAGTACTGGATAGTCGCCCGCTTCGCAGAGCTTGACGGCGCGATCGATATTTCCGGCCATGACGAGCTTCTTTATCTGCGCGAAGAATTCTTTTGAGTTCACCCGGTAGCGGGTGAGCTGAAAATGAAATCTCTCGATTACCAATGTAATCACAATGGCAGAACAGCAAAGATTCATGACCATGAAGGTCGGATTGTGCTTGAACGCCGAGATGAGCTGATCGAGTTGGCCTGTACCCGCCTGTAGCAGAATGTGCATTCCCCTAAATCCTTTTCCTAGATAATCCGGATGGCCAAATTTGGCCTCAGTCCCAACGAGATATGCTGAAGAGCAGCCCCACCACCGTGGTTGGACAAAACACCCCGCCTACTCTCATCAGGCTGTGTTGGACTATAACGGGCCAAATCTAAAGTTCGCAACCGCCGGCGGAGCACTTTCGTGTTTTACCCAAGCAATAATTTTGGACCTTCTTCTGAAGTAGGACAAATTCCCGTTGTTTACGCGCAGAGGGTGGGGACAGAGTCGTGATCATTTCTTCAGGTGAGGTCGGATGCAGCGCCCCATAATCGACTCTATGGAGAGGGCGAGCAGGTTCAGGGTGACGGTCCCAGCAGGAAGGGTGCGCACTTCATTATGTTAAATTACACTGCTGACGGTGGTCAGAATTGACGTCGACCTGGGTCAGTTGGGCTCCGCGGGGCTCCAGGGGGCCAAAATTGCTCAAATTTGGTTGGAATATTCTGATGTATGTAGAATTTTGCGAGTTTCTGCTCTCTGCACTTGACGAGCCAGGGTGAATTCCAGCAAGATTGCACAGTCTGGAGCCGGTACAATTCGGTTTTTGGCAATTTATCCAACAATTGCGGCAACTTGCCGGGTGTATCGAGTGAGCGAAAGCTTTTCGGGCTTCCGGTGACGGTTCAGAGGGATCCAAATGGATGTGATCTCAATGAACCTGACCGCACGCAGCTACACCCACTTAAGAGGATTAGAGACAAATGTCTGGAGCTTGGCACCATTATCAAGAGGGCGGA
>CAYWLO010000083.1:0-19027 GCA_964459035.1 uncultured Polyangiaceae bacterium
AGATGCCCAGCAGAGAAAAGGAACGCATCGGTCTCACCCGCCCGAGGCTACAGGATTCATAAATTTTTTCTAGGTGAGAACTCTAGGAAAATACATCTCTCACGGCTCCTTAGAAAGCACACGTTCCAGTCCGTCCAAAATCAAGTCGAGACCAAATGTGAGATCATGTAGACCATCATGACGTCCCTCCATCACCTCCAAAGAAAGACCTGCAAGGTGGGGATATTGCTCCATAGGAAGCTGTGGCATAAACTCTTCGGCTGCATCCTTGTACTCGTCTGGTGCAAAAGGAAAATTCAAACTTTGCAACGTGTAACCATACACATAACTGTCTAATGTATTCCATGCATGGTCGGCCTGAGCATAGGTAAAACCACCATGAAGCAAACATGCCAAGGTAGCGTCAACATAGTTCAGCATAAAGGGGCCAATGTTGATACGCGACATAAGTAGCATAGCCGCCCAAGGGTGCTCAGTGAGTCGAGAGTGAGCCGAAAGTGCGCGCTCCCTCATTTGCGCCTTCCAGCTGCCTTTTTTTTCGGGCACGGCAATGTCTGCAACTACAAGTTCCACCATGCCATCAAGGAGGGCGTCCTTATTCTTTACATGATTGTAAAGAGACATCGCCTCGACGCTCAATGCCTTTGCCAGGGAGCGCATAGATAGAGCATCAATGCCCTTCTTGTCCGCAAGGGTGATTGCGCGCTGGAGAATGCGCTCGCGGCTGAGAGGAGTTCGTCGCTTCTCTTTCTGTTCGACTTCTTTTTTCACTTCAGAGGCTTTCTGAAGCTGTCGTACCATACGGTGTAAGTTTATCTTGCATCGATAAGAAATCGGCGTAACTTACAGCGTAAGTCTAGCAAAGGATTGAATATGAACACCCGAGAAAAAGCTCACGCACCTATCGAATTCGCCGACAAGCCTGCCTCAGGCTCCACCACGATGAAAGCCTGGGTGGCCAATGCATACGGGTCAACAGATGTACTGGCCCTTACGCAGGTAGAGCGCCCAGAGCCCGCTGGCAATGAGGTACTTGTGGAGGTTTTTGCAAGCAGTGTCACCGCGGCAGATAGTATGATGCGTCGGGGCGACCCTGCCTATGCCCGACTTTTTCTCGGTCTCACAAAACCAAGAGCGGCCATTGGCGGCACTGGTTTTGCGGGCGTTGTGCGCAAGGTGGGTAGCCAAGCCGAGCACTTGAATGTGGGCGACCCTGTGTTTGGGGAGTCAGGCATGCAATTTGGTGCTCACGCGCAATACGTTTGTGTTCCGGTAAACGGAGTCATTTTACCTAAGCCCGACAATCTCACCTTTGAGGACGCCTGTGCACTCTGTGATGGTCCCATGACCTCCTACAACTTTCTCAAGCGTATGGCGCAAGTTAAGCCAGGCCAAAAGGTCCTCGTCAACGGAGCCTCAGGAGCCTTGGGCACCGCTGCTGTACAATTGGCAAAAGCAATGGGAGCCGAAGTCACCGGCGTGTGCAGTACTTCCAACCTAGAACTAGTAAAATCTCTCGGAGCTGATTTTGTGGTGGACTACACAAGCCACGATTTTACGAAGAACGTCTCTGCTTATGACTTCATCTACGATACTGTGGGTAAAAGCTCCTACAGACGCTCAAAAAAAGCTCTGAAGAACAACGGAACCTATCTGTCCCCCGTGCTCAGCATGCCTCTTCTGTTTCAAATGATTTTTACGAGCATTTTTGGTAAAAAGTCCGCGAAATTTGATGCAACTGGTCTGCGTCCGCCCGCAGAGCTACGAGGGTTTCTTGGAGATCTACTCAAACTCTACAAGGCCGAAAAACTACGTACGGTCATAGAAAAGCGCTACCCGTTTGATGAAATGATTGAGGCCCACGCCCACGTCGACAAGGGCCATAAAAAAGGCTGCGTCGTTGTTTGCATGCAATGAGGATCGCTGGCCCCTTGCTGGTACCTGGCCCTCGTCTACACTGAAACAATGAGTGTATGGATGACCCAGCCTTGGGTTCGAGCAATCACCCTCGTTGTCGCTTCAGTACTGGGCGCCTTTTTTATACAGCTCTTTTTTCGTGGAGTAGTTCTTTCTTTGGTAAAACGCACCAAGACACTACTTGACGATCGTATCGCGGCTGCTTTTCAGCGCCCCATCTTTTGGAGCACCATTTTTATTGGCCTGGCGTGGGCGACTCGAACTGCTCCCCTTTCCGCGCATTTAGTTTGGATATTTGACGGTGTTCTCAAGAGTCTTTCCGTTATTATTTGGACATTTACTCTTTCCAAAGTGGGCTCTCTTACCTTTAGAGCTCTGGCAAAAGACGCCCACGAGCATTCGGTTGTACAACCTCAGACCCAACCTCTCTTTGATATTTTTAGCAAACTGGCTGCAATAGCCATTGGCTCCTACGCTATTTTGCTCACTTGGGAGATCAATGTCGGCGCTTGGTTAGCTTCTGCAGGAGTCGTCGGTATTGCCCTCGGGTTTGCCGCAAAAGATAGTCTCTCTAATCTCTTTGCTGGCATTTTTATTGTAGCCGACGCCCCTTATAAACTGGGAGACTTTGTGGTCCTCGACAGTGATTTACGCGGATCTGTTACTGCCATTGGCTTTCGCTCCACTCGTTTACTCACCTTGGACGATGTGGAAATCATTGTCCCCAATAGCCTGATCGGCAACGCACGTATCGTCAACGAAAGTGGGGGGCCTTACCGCAAGGCGCGGGTCTCAATAGTAGTTGAATGCGCCTATGGCAGCGATGTAGATCAGGTGAAAGACGTGATGCTCGGCTGCGCTAGTGGCGCCGAATTTGTGAGCGCTATTCCAACCCCTATGGTGCGATTCTCAAGTTTTGGCGCCTCCGGACTGGTACACGAGCTCCTGGTATGGATTGAGCGGCCCCGTTACCGCGAACTTGTGGTCGACGATCTGAATCGCCGCGTCTACAAAGCATTTCACGCCGCGGGCATAGAAATTCCGTTCTCTCAGCACGACGTGCATATCAAAGGAATTCCTCATCTCGCCCCACTCCTCAAGCCACAAAAATGATACGCACCCTGAATGCGGAGGCTCGACTCAGAGCTTCGGTGTTCTCAGAGGCTCATCATCCCATCCCTCTTCTCTTGATGGGTCGCTTTCATGCTCTTCTTTGAGCACACGGGCGAGATCTTCGCTCTTACCTCGCATCAGCGTAAAGAGATCTTCAGCCCCGTGGCGCTCCCGGGCGGTCTCGCGCACAACACGCTCGTCGTGACGACGAAAAGAACGGGCAGTACGATGAGCCCGGTAGGCGCGCATTCCCAAAATACGCAATGCCGCAACCCCCATGCGCAATGACGAATCAAGTGTCTCTCGATAAACGTGTTCGACCCCCGCATCATAAAGATCGTAAGCGTCCCCACGCCCCCTTGCGCGCGCCACAATCGCAAGATGAGGAAAATGTGCTCGCACTTCTAGGGCCAATTGTTTTGCTTTTTCCTCATTGTCTATGGCGATAACGAGAAGTTTTGCCTTATCCGCCCCTGCGGAGCGCAACAAGTCGACCCGGCTAGCGTCACCATAATACACTCGACGTCCATACTTGCGCACGAGATCTACCTGATCAGAATCAATCTCCAAGACGGTAGATTCAAAGCCTGCAGAGCCAAGTAAGCGAGCCACAACCTGCCCCACGCGTCCAAAGCCAGCCACAATCACCTGGTTGTCACCGTGCACCTCGTCCGGCGGCCTCACTTCGCTTTCTTGGGTACCAAAACGCCTTTGTACGACGCGTTCGTTGAACATCATCATCAAAGGAGTCAGCGCCATACTCAAAGCAACGCTCGCAACCAAGGGCCCCGATACGCTCTCGGGGATCACTCCATTTTGTGACGCAAAGGAGAAAAGTACAAAGCAAAATTCACCTCCCTGGGCCAAGGAAAACGAAAAGAGCATATTCTGATCCATTCCCAGCTTAAAAATTCGGGCAAGGAGGGTAAGTACCGCGAATTTTACGAGCATCAGCGCGCCCACTAGACCCAAAATTGTCGATGGTTGGCTTTGCACAAGGCCAAAATCGATGGACGCCCCAACGGCAATAAAGAAGAGCCCCAAAAGCAAGCCTTTAAAGGGTTCAATCTCCGCCTCTAGCTCATGACGGTACTCACTAGTAGCCAATACTACGCCAGCAACAAATGTGCCGAGGGCGGGGCTCAAGCCAATCTTCGTCATCAAAAGCGCAATGCCTATGACCAAAAGCAATGCAGCAGCCGTAAACGTCTCTCGGAGACGGGCCTTGGCAATAAAACGAAAAAGCGGAGCCAACAAGAAACGCCCCCCGCCAATCAGCGTGCCCATCACCCCCAGCACCACCAAAGTACTCATCCAGCTAGGTAAGCCACTAAGAAAAGTTGCCCCCTGCCCACTTTCGTGTCCCTCGCCCCCAACATGCCCTGTGGCCAAGAGCGGCATCAAAGCCAACATGGGAATTACTGCAATGTCTTGAAATAATAATACCGCAAAAGCGCTCTGCCCCGCGTGGGTTTTCATCAACCCCTTTTCGTTGAGAGTCTGCAAAACAATTGCAGTTGATGAAAGAGCCAAGATCATGCCAATGGCCAGAGCTACTTGCCACGAGGTACCGACAAAAAATGCAAGAGCGGCCACAAGTGCTGTCGTGCCAAAAACTTGAGCCCCACCCAAACCCAATATGGGACCACGCAGGCGCCATAACAGACTGGGTTCAAGCTCCAAACCGACCACAAAAAGCATCATCACGACGCCAAATTCGGCAAAGTGCATGACGTCTTGCCCCTCGGCGCCAATCAGACCCAATACATAGGGTCCCATGAGAACTCCCGCGATGAGGTAACCCAACACCGAGCCCAAACCGAGACGTTTCGCAACCGGAACAGCCACGACCGTAGCCGCAAGGTACATAAACGCTTGAAGAAAAAAGTCTTCGCCGTGCATGGTCTACTTGCTCTCCCCAGAAAAACTCCCAGTCATTTTCCCGAAGTGCGGCTCACCCGCGCAAATATTTTTAAGAAGACTGGCATAACTTGTCGCTGAGCGAACAATCTCATCATCTTTCATTTGCAAGGTTCCATATTCAAAAAATGGCTTCAAGTACTGCATCTGACAGAGGGCCGCCGTCCTCTCAAAGGGCAAAAGAAAGTCATGAACCGTCGCGTTATGAAAACCATCTACACTGTATGCTGTTTGGGGCGCGCCTGCGGTGATAGCGCTCATGAATTTCTTACCCCGCAAAGCTTCGCCACCCTCTCCATAAGCCCACCCATGCTCCAACACGAGATCGAGCCATTGTTTGATCAATGCGGGGGCGCTGTACCAATAAAATGGGTGCTGTAAGACCAAAACATCATGGCTCTCCAATAGTCTTTGCTCGCGATCGACCTGCACATCAAATTCTGGATACTCTTCATAGAGGTCGTGAAAGGTCACACCGGGTACTTGGCGCGCTTCTTTCCTCCACGCGCGGTTCACTCGTGAATTCTCAAGAGCAGGATGAGCAAAAATGACGAGAATTGATGGCACAGCTTCATTTACGGCCCCCAGAGCCCCCTGCCAAATTCTTTCCTCGGTAAATGCAGATCTCTGGTAGTGAGGCTGACAATGTTCGACGGTGAACTCTCCTTGGACCATGCTCTCTTGGGCCAATTCCTGAAGAGCTCTGAGCAATTTTCCCCCTCCGACTGGTCGCTCTTTGCCGCCATTGCAGCCGAGAAGGCATTGGGGCTCTCAGCGCTCACAAGCCTCGGCTTCTCACGCACTGCCCTCAACAAGTTCTTAAAAGAAGGTTTTATTCTCCAAGAGGGCGAGGTGCGCCCCGTGAGTTTAACCAAGGGAACGACCGAACCGGGCTACAAGATCCCCGGCTCTCTGGGGCAGGTCGCGCTACGAGAAACCGACAAACAGCGCTTATTGCGTCCGCTCCTCGTCAATCTCAGTGAATTGTTGGGCCATCGAAGCGTGGCCAACCAAAGCGCTCGCCTTCAGGCTGGCTCACTCATTTTTCGACCAGACGCCGTCGTCGGAAAAGATCCAGAATTTGAGCGAGATCTCTTGAACTCGACCACCCTCGCCTTTGATCCCGCCTGGCTTTGCGCCACGTGGAAGGAACGCACCCCGGCAATCGTCGCTCGAGTCCTCTGTTACGCCTTGGGCCCCTTGGCTCCTTGTACCCCTCTGTACCGCTGGGCAGTGCAAAGCAATCACCCACAGCTCGAAGGTGACCCTTTGCTCTTGATATTCTGCACCTCTCACGCGCTGCACCGTCAAGAAGAAGAAAACACCCAACTGATCCTCAGTCAGCTCGATTCGAGCTCGCAGCTCTTTTTAGGTGCCGTCCTACAATTTCAAAAAGGAGAAGTTTCCCTCGCGAACAACCTACTGGACCAAGGTCGGGCCTTTGCCGGTGCGAGGCTACCCGACATTCCTGGGTGGTCTCCATTGTTAGCCCTCTTGCTCCTAGCAAACCCTCTTCAAGAAAAACGAGACGCCGCCGAAAAATGGTGGCGCGGGAGAACCCAAGACACAGCGCTCAAGAGTGCAAAACGAGGCCTTCGTACTTTTTTGCGTTACCGCGACGACACCGAGGGCGAGCTGCGACCTCTCTCCCCTTACAAAATTCCACCAGAAGCAAGCGCTTGGGAAATTCTCTTTTTAGGTCTCACGGTTTACGCGTTCAATCGTCAAGAAACGGCTCGTCGCTCCTGGTCAAAATGCCTCTTTCGATTTGCTAGTCTCTGGTCTGCTGCCGGCTATTCATGGATGGCGCGCCAAGCTCAGGTCCTTTCTTTCTCACTGCACAACGAACAATTTTCATCCGAAATACCTCAGAAAGGTTCCGCACAAACAAAGTCGTTTGAGGCACGCCCCGGCGATTTGGCTCAAGTCGTTCATGTTCGCCAGGCCTGGCAAATTGGTCTCTCAGCCCTCAAAAAAGTGGCCGTCGAAATTGCAACTCCCACGACAAAACTACGCCTTCAATGGTATGTTTCACCCCAAACTGCCAGCCTCAACCACCCTGGTCTTCAGGAACATCATCCAGGCTGGGGTTGGACCACCATTCGGCGCATCCCATTCAATGAGGCCATCAAGCTCAGAGCAGAATTTCCCCACGAAGATCAAAGAGCTCTTCAGGTATTGAAGCACGCCCTCGCCCCATCGCTTTCTGACGGGTTGGCGCCCATCAAAGAAAGAGATTTACCCCACGCCGCGACCCTCGAAGCGTTGATACAGCACCCACGCGTCATTGACGCTGCCAGAGGCGGTCTCGCCATCGAAATTGTTCGAGGAATATGTCAGGTCGAAACTCACGAAGAGCCCCTCCATCTGCGCATTTGTGTATCGCCTGCCGGGCTAGGCCCTGGCCTCAATATTCTCTCCGAGAGCGAGGGGCGTTTGAGCGTAGTGCAGGTCTCGCCCGCCATGCATGATATCATTGTAACCCTCAAGGACGATTTAAGAGTACCCCATGCTCAAGCAAATCAAGCGTTGGCAGTCTTGGGTCAGTTGCGCGAGGGGGTTCCGATTAAAAGCCCCCATTTGCAGAGCAAAAATACCCAAAAAGCTGATTCAACCCCCACCTTACGCCTCACCCCAGTAGCCGGCGCATGGATTGTCGAATCAGGAGTACGACCCTTTGGGCCCCAAGGTAGGTTTTTCCTCACTGGAACTGGTCCTGCATTATTAAACGCCACTCACAATGGCCGCAACCTACGTACCGAACGCGACTTCGATCTCGAGTTAAAAAAGACTTCCGAATTGTTGGCTGCATGCTCAATTCTTTGCCAAAGCACCGCAAACGATTCTCAAGCACACGAACACAATTGGACTCTAGGAAGAGACGATATCTTAGTTTTGCTCTCGCAGGTTCGTGCTAGCAAAATTTCTTGTGCTTTTGATTGGCCTCAGTCCAACGCGTTCGCATTGCGAGGACAAGTGTCTACCAAAAACCTGCATGCCACCTTGCGCTCTCGCAAAGGCTGGTACGTGCTCAGCGGTAGCATTGAATTAGACAATGTAACTCACCTCTCTCTTGCCGAACTCACTCGTATGCCCTCCTTAGTGCGGGGGCGCTTCATTCAATTAAAAAATGGAGACTTCATTGAGGTAGAAAAACGAGTGCGCCGGGTGCTAGCAAGCCTGCAAGGAGTCGAAAGCCCAGAAAATCAGCCCAATCAGCTCAAATTAAGTGCGGCACGCCTCGCAAGCCTTCAAATTCTAAGCCAAAAAGACGAGGAAGGCGGCTCCCAGCTCACCCTCGACAACGAGAGCCGCGCAGCAATGGCCCTTTTTGAGAAAAAGGAGCACGCCCCCAAAAAGGTCTCTCCCGAACTAAAGGCCACCCTGAGAGACTACCAAGTTCAAGGTGTTTCTTGGCTCTGTCATTTGGGCGATCTCGGTTTGGGTGCCTGCCTAGCCGACGATATGGGCCTAGGAAAAACCATACAAATCATCGCCTATCTCCTTACTAGGCCACCGGGGCAAATTCATTTGGTTGTGGCACCAACCTCCGTTTGCACCAATTGGTTACGAGAGCTAGCGCGCTTCGCTCCCACCCTACAGGGGACCGAATACATCGGCGCTCAGAGACAAAAACTATTTGACCAATCACAATCACATCCGTCTGATAAAAGTCAGCACGCACGAGTTTTCATTGTAAGTTACGCTCTCTTGAATGAGGATAGAGATCATCTCAAAACTATCGACTGGGATACAATTGTACTCGACGAAGCTCAGTTCATTAAAAACCCTCACTCCATGCGTGCGCGGGCCGCATTTTCTCTCCCCGCTCGCTGCCGCATCGCCGCCACAGGCACGCCTGTAGAAAATAACCTCGGTGATTTATGGAGCCTTTTTCACTTCATCAACCCCGACCTACTCGGTAATTGGCGCAACTTTCAGGTGCATTTTGTAAACCCCATTCAAAGAGACAACGACCATGGCGCGCGCGACGCTCTGCGGCGTCTCATTCGCCCCTTTCTATTGAGGCGCACCAAAGATCAAGTTCTCAAGGAGCTTCCACCTTTGACCCGACTAAGAAAGGAAGTGCAATTGAACGAACAGGCAAGTCTTCGTTATGCGGGCTTGCGCAAAGAAATTTACAATAAACTCTACAAGCGCGGAGGTAGCGAACAAAGTAAGTTGGAGGTCCTCGCAGAGATCACTCGATTGCGTCGCTATTGCTGCCACCCACGGTTGGTCTACCCGGACGCACCAGATGAAAGCCCCAAACTGGACGCTTTTTTAGACTTGGCAGCCGAGCTTTTAGAAAACAAGCACCGCGTACTTGTATTTAGTCAGTATGTGGATTTTTTACACTTGGCGCGCGAACGTCTGGAGGAGTTGGGTCTCAATTACGAGTACCTAGATGGCTCCACTCCCAAAGCGCAACGCCAAGAGAGTATTGATAGATTTCAAGGCGGCGAGATTCCACTTTTTCTGATCAGCTTGAAGGCCGGCGGCCTCGGACTCAATCTTACAGCAGCTGATTTCGTGATTCATCTGGACCCCTGGTGGAACCCTGCTGTCGCCTCTCAGGCCACTGATCGCGCCCACCGCATTGGACAAAATCGTCCCGTCACAGTCTACGAATTTGTCACACGCGACACCATCGAGGAAGACATCTTACGCTTACACGCATCCAAAAAGTCCCTCGCAGACTCCCTTCTTGCGGGAGGAGAAAAAGTCGGTTCCCTCAGCGCAAAAGAACTCATCGAATGGCTAAAGGATTGAGGAAAAAACTCCCGTTCATTGCGCCGCGTAAGGGGGGCTGAGCTCAGCTCCTAGTACCTCGTGCCGGAAGTCCGCGCCGGGTTTCACCAGACCCAACTGAAGTGGGGGCCTGATGAAACCCGCAATAGCCTCCCTATTTGCCCTCGGTACTACTTTTTGTCTCATGGGTACCAAAACCCGGCACGAAGTTCCGACCTTTGGTACTAGGAGGCGAAGACCCAGCGGCCAGTTCAAGAGTCCGGCGTCCAGGTTCGCAAGATGAACTGATCGAAAAGCGGAACTGTGAAGGCAGTATCGCCATGGGCCGGACTAAATATCATACCTTTTGCTATCAACGAGCTTCGAAAAGGGGCCACTTGTTTTACGTCCTTTCCTAGCCCCTTCGCTATCTCTTTAGAACGATGAGGTCCCTCGCCAAGCCTTGCCATCGCATGAACATAGTTTTTTTCTGCCGGTGTCATGCGGTCAAAACGCACCCGAAAGAAAGATGCGTCCAACTCAGCTACCGCTATGTCAGATGCCCGCTCTACTTCTTGAATGTCGATGGGTGAACAAGAGGCGATATCCCAAGCTTGACTCCCCCACTCCTGTAAAAAATAAGGGTATCGGTGAGTTTCTCTAATGATAAAATCAAGAGCAGTTTGCGTAAATTCAACCCCCTCCTGCTCTGCAGGTTTGGTGAGAGCAGCACGAGCGGCATCAGGTTCTAACGCACCAACCTCTACGTACTTAAAAAGTCGCTCAGCATAGGACTTTACCTTTCCGCTCTTCGCCAAAATCTGAGGAAGACCTGCGCCCATGAGCGTAACCGGGAGCGCCCGCTGGCTTGTCTGATGCAAAGCACTAATCAATGCGCCCAATTGCTCTTCAGGAATGTGCTGAAGCTCATCGATAAATAATGAGACGACTGTGTTCTTTTCGAGGGCGGCCTCTCCCACGGACAAGAATAGATCTGTCAAATCAATTTCAAGATCCCCACTATCACCTATCCCTGCAGCTTCCGGGAGGTTCCAAGAAAACTCAAGATCATTGTATTTCATCTTCATCGACGAAACGAAACTGGCCAACACCCCCAGAGCTTTCTTTACTTGTGACGAAGCTTCTCCTCCTCCTAGTCGAAGCAATATGGACCGCAGCGCGGGGGCTAGCGTAGCTGGCAGGGACTTTTTTTCTGGCGCTTCTAGCCAGTATGTTTGAAACCCTAAACCCTTGGCCATGTTCTGCATTTCGCGAAGAAGAACGGTTTTTCCGACCCCACGAAGTCCATACAGAATAATACCTCGAGCTGGTCGCTTGTTGCCGATCCGACCGAGAGCAATCCGGGCGTCCTGGATGGTCTGATCTCTACCAGTCAGCGCTGGAGGTTTTACCCCAGCCCCAGGTGCGTAGGGGTTTCTCGCGGGGTCCATGTTTAAGATTGTTAGCATAGTTTATGATAAATACTTAAACCGTCTTTATTTTCTTAGTTCTTAGGAAGTTATGTCTCTTGAACACCCTCCACGACGGGGCGAACCAAAAACGCCCAATGCACGCGTATCTCCACGCAAACTTCACTGTGGTCAGAATATTACATTTACCAGGCAAACATCCGTAGGTAATATGAAAGCTCCTTCACCCCATGAAGACTTTCATGCAGAGAGGTAAAGGCCCTCACCCTTCCAAATAAAGCGATCCGCCAATGAAGCTCCGCCCCCTCTTTCTTTCTAGCCTACTCAGCGCCTCCACCATCGCCTGCAGTAACTCTCCCGAGTTCTTTTCGCCTGAAGACTCGGCAAGTGTACCTGACGAGGAAAAAGACGGCTCTTCAAAGCCGGCCGATAACGATATTGCAATTCAAGGGGGCATGGGCGGAGACAAGGGCACCCTTTCCTCAACTGGTGGCTCCAATACCACCAACTCAGGGCCTGCGTGTGGCGACGGTCGAGTAGAAGGAAAAGAGGAGTGCGACGATGGCAATGGCAAACCCACTGACGGTTGTACAGGAATTTGCACCCTAGAGACCGGCTTCGTTTGCGAAACTCCCGGAGAGCTCTGCACCCTCAATGCAGAATGTGGCAACGGAATTTATGAGCCTGTGGCAGGAGAGCTCTGTGATGACGGAGGCTTAGCCGCAGGAGACGGTTGCGACGAAAAATGCCAAACTGAGCCTGGCTGGGCGTGCAATACTGCGGGCTGCGTCGAGGTAGAAGTCATCGTTTGTGGCGACGGAAAAATCAGTCAAGGTGAACTTTGTGAGGACGGGGATTCCACCCCAGTGTCACTCGATGGTTGTTCGGACACCTGCCAAGTAGAAACAGGTTTCGAGTGCCTCGTGTTAGGGCAGCCCTGTACCCCCATCATCAGCGAATATTGCGGCAACGGCGTTGTCGTTGCTGGAGAAACATGTGACGACGGCGCCACCTTACCCGGTGATGGCTGCAGCGCATCGTGCCAAGTTGAACCCGGCTACGCCTGCCCCGAAGGAAAAAATTGCGCCATTGTTTGCGGCGATAGTTTAGTGATAGGCAACGAGGCTTGCGACGACGGCGACCAACTCGACAACGGGTGCCAGGCTGATTGCCTGAGTGTCACCCCTGGTTTTATCTGCCCAACCGCCGCCGGTATCGGCGGGACTTGCCTACCCGCAACCCCCGGAGCCGAGTGCCCCAATAGCATTATAGAATTTGGCGAACAATGCGATGACGGCAATGCCAACATTCCAGAAAACGCTGGTGATGGTTGTACTGACTGCGTTGTAGACGCGGGCTTTGTCTGCGCGCAGCCAGGCTCTCCTTGCACCCTCATTCCCGTCTGTGGAGACGGCTACGTCGATGTAGCAATTGGCGAAGAATGCGACGACTCAGTCTTGATGGCGAGCGATGGTTGTACCGATAGTTGCAAGGTAAGGGACGGCTACCTCTGTCCAGCCCCAACAATTGAAGGCGGCAAGCTCAAAGGCGCAGCCTGCTCGGCAATCCTCTGTGGAGACGGAGCCAAACAGGGCACCGAACAATGCGATGACGGGGATATCGCCTTGCCAAGCGCTGACAGAAACGGAGATGGTTGCTCCAACACCTGCACCATAGAAGGCGGTTGGGTTTGCCCTGCCAATGGTGCCTGCCTCGCTATTGCCTGTGGAGACGGCGTCATCGCCGGAGCCGAGGAGTGTGACAATGGCAACGACAACGGCACCAGCACCTCGGCAAATGGCGTCATTTGTTCTTCGGCCTGCAGAATTGTTCCCGACGAGAACCTTTGCAACAACGGTGTCCTCGACCCCGGCGAAGCCTGTGACGAGTTGGACAACAACTTAGGAGACGGTTGCGGCATCGAGTGCAAATGGGAGCCCACTTGCGCACCCCCAGCAGCCTGCACCTCCCGTTGCGGCGATGGTATCAAATTCGCCGGCGAAGAATGCGACGACGGAAATATTCGCAATCGCGACGGCTGCTCCGACGAATGCAAAGTGGAGCTAGGGTTCACGTGCGAAGAAAAGGGAGATGCAGAGATCCGTTTACCCGTCGTATACCGAGATTTTAAGTATTGGGATCCTCTCGACCCGACCACCCATGGCGCATTTCAATGGAGTGAGGATCCAATCGATCGCTCCCCACAAGAAGTCATTTGGGTACGCACTACTCTGGGCACCAGCAGCGACACCACACCAGACGGCAAGTCCCTTCAAGGAAAACCTGTTTTTAAGTGGTATGTCGAATGCGATGGCGATGGCTGCAGCCCTCTCTCACCCGGCGCCTCCACCCAACCTGTAGGCACAAGCAATGTGGTGGCCGATTGTGAAGGCTTTAAAGATGGCAGCGGGGGCCCGCGCGATCTCGGATACATCAACGATCGCGATTGGTTCTGTGGTTACGGCGCCCAGGACTTTCTCACCTTCAGTCAATGGTACCGAGACGATGCCACCGTCAACACGCCCCTACGTGATGTATTGGTCCTTCCAGAAACGGCACCTAACTCAGGCACTTTTGTCTATGATTCTACAGCGTTTTTCCCTCTTGATGGCAAAGGTTTTGGCAACCAAAGTGGCGGCCATAACTTCTCCTTCACCAGTGAGGTGCGCTATTGGTTCGAGTACGACGCCGCTGCGGGGGCAAATCTCACCTTTCGCGGTGACGACGACGTCTGGGTTTTTGTCAACGGTAAATTGGTCGTGGACATCAGCGGTACCCATGGCGCTACTGAAGACGCCGTCACTCTCGATGCCAGCACTCAAGACATCGACGGAAACTTACTCAACTTAAACAATGGCTCCGTCTATGAAATCGTAGTCTTTCAAGCCGAGCGCAATACCGGCGGTTCAAACTATCGACTCACTCTCAGCGGCTTCAGTTTGGCCACCTCCAAATGCGAATCAGCCTGTGGAGACGGGGTCAACGCCAGCGACGAGCAATGCGATCTTGGCAATACTCTCTGCAACGATATGTCCACCTGCACAGGAGGGCTCTGCGACAACGGCGACGCCTGCAGTCCCTGTACCGATATGTCCGCCTGCGTTGACGGTCGCTGCACGGACGGCTCTGGCTGCAATGACGATGGAGCCTACGCCGGTTGCACGACATCATGTACCCTCGCCCCCTTCTGCGGCGATGGCCTACCCAGCTCCGGCAACGAAGATTGCGACGACGGCAACAACAATGCCCTCTATTCGGTCTCTGGCACATCAACCGACGCTTGCGCCTCGGGCTGCATATGGGCCCCCTATTGCGGAGACAACCTGACGGCAGTTGGCTACGAGCAATGTGACGGAGCCAATTGTGATGCAGATTGTACCCTGCCGGCTCTTTGCGGCGACGACAATGTCGATGCGGGCGAGGCTTGCGACGAGGGAGCACTCAATGGCACCTTGAGCAGTTCATGCGATCTCATGTGTGCTCTCAAGTGCGGAAATGGCGCAATTGACGCGGGAGAACAATGTGATCCTGGCCTGGGCAATTTCACCAGCGCCTACGGTGGCTGTCTTCCTGCTGTGGGAATGCAAGCGGGCTGCCTCAACGGTCCTTTCTGCGGTGACGGAGTGCAAACCGGCCCCGAAAAATGTGACGACGGCAAAAACGACGGCTCCTACGGTACCTGCGGTATCAACTGTGTATTGCCCCCCGGCTGCGGAGACGGCGTGTTGCAAAGCGTAGCCGGTGAGCAATGCGACGCTGGTGACGCCAACGTCTCCGGCTACCAATACAAGGCTGACGGCGCTGGCGAGTGCACTACAGCATGCTCCCCCGTACGCTATTGCGGGGACGCCGCGGTCACCAACACAGAGGTTTGCGACGACGGAGTCAACAGCGGACTCCCTGGCTCCTGCGAGACTGATTGCTCGGGTTGGATCCCACTGAGTCTCTGTGGAAATGGTGCTCTCGACACGGGAGAGGAATGCGACGCTTCAATACCAGGCACCCCCGCCGACGCATGTGACTCCCAATGCAGAAAAGCTTGCGGCAACGGCATCGCCGATACGCAAAGCCCCTTCAACGAAGAATGTGACGACGGAGTCAACGATGGAAGGTACGGCACCTGCGGTACCGATTGCACCCTGGCTCCCTATTGCGGTGACGGCACCAAAAATGGTCCCGAAGAATGCGATCGGGGCGGAGACAATCAAGCCGATCCCTATGGCGCGAACCAGTGCACCTCAACGTGCAGAGTTGCCCCCTATTGTGGGGACGGACGCATCGACACAAACAAAGGCGAAGCATGTGACGGCGCGCCGGGTTGCAGCAATTGTCAGTGGGTTGTTGTCCAATAGGTCCTTCTCTTTTAAGGGCACTCCCTGGTGCCCTGCCTCCAACGGGCAAGCTGGTGGTGGCGAAAGCCTATCTATCAAACCTTAGCTACGCGACTTGACCTTTCCGTAATCTCTCAGGCGGCGCCAAAGAGTATTTTTTCCGATGCCCAGGGCCTGCGCCGTCGCGCTGCGATCTCCTTGAAGGCGCGCCAAAGTAGACAATATATGGCGTTTCTCCACTTCAGCCAAACTGAGGATCTCCTCCGTGTGCAAAGTGTCTTCTCTTGGGACACCCTTTTTACTCTCCCTCACTTCGGGGGGTAAATCATGTAGTTCCACCTTAGGTTTGCCTTCAGAAAGAACCACCGCCCGCTCAATAGCATTTTCAAGCTCACGAATATTTCCAGGCCATGCATAAGCCACTAACGCATCCAGCACTTCCGAAGAAAGGGAGCAAGGTCCGCAAGAGTTCAGGCGACATGCCTGCGCCATAAAGATCTGCGAAAGAGGCAACAAGTCTTCTTTACGCTCTCTCAAAGGAGCAATCTGTAAAGGCACGACCCGCAGACGATAATAGAGATCTTCCCTAAACGTTCCCTCCGCGACCATCGTTTCCAGGTCACGATGAGTCGCTGCAATGATGCGCACATCCACCTCTTTATCTACTAAGCCACCCACTGCGCGGATCCTACGTTCAGAAAGCGCCCGCAGGAGCCTTACCTGCATATTGGAACTCATCTCACCCAGCTCATCTAAAAAAAGTGTTCCTCCACGGGCTACCTCAAAAAGCCCCCTTTTATCACTCAGCGCCCCAGTAAAGGCTCCCTTCTTGTGGCCAAATAATTCACTCTCTAAAAGGGGCTCCGGTAGCGCTCCGCAATTAATGGCCACCCAGGGACCTTGAGCGCGTTGGGAATTTGTGTGAACAAAGCGAGCCAAGCGCTCTTTGCCCGTGCCACTCTCCCCGGTGATCAACACCGTGGCCTCCGAGTGAGCCACCCGTTGAGCCAGGTCAAGAACACGGCGCATCGACGAACTCTTTGCAATGGGCGCTCCTTCGCGCTCCTTCAAATTACCCATAATGGGGTTTTACACCAAGAGCGAGTCCTACAATAGCTTCCCTAGGTCGACAGGACTGCCTCTTGAATACCATTTACGGGAAATATCCAACTAAACACCCTTGTTCATCACCAAACCTCAAAGAAGAGAGCCCCTTCATAATACCCACTTTGGGGTAGTTTAAGCAGCTAGGAGGGGCCATATAACCCATTTTGGGTTAAAGAGAGCCCACGCTACACAAAAGCGTCTCGTTTATCGTGTCTTGGACTGGCACGGCCCTTGCTCTTCATTACGTGAAACAATGATGAGCGAAAGAACACCTCCGGTCGTCTGCCCCCTGTGCGCCCAGCGCGGCCGCAAACTGACTTCTATCACACTTGAATCTCAGCTCTTGCCCGAAACAGTCGCGCAGGCCGCGCCTTTTGAAGGCTACCACTTTTGCGCGCAAGTCGATTGTGATGCTGTCTACTTTGGCTCCCCCACGCAGCCGATCTATAAAACTCAAGATCTTCATCAGCTTGTCTACCAAAAGTCTCCATCAAAAGAGCGCCTCGCTTGTTATTGCTTTCATCATAGTGTCAGTGAATTAGAGAGAGAGGTCGGGGAGAACGGATCCTCAAAAGTACCCGCAGAAATCAAAGAAAAATGCAAAGCCGGCCTCGACGCCTGCGCCATCAAGAACCCTCAAGGAGTCTGCTGTTTGGGCAATGTTCGCCAAGTGGTCAAGGCGGCTCTGGCTACTTCTCAGGCAAATCAATCCGAGCGAGGAGCTGCGCAGTCTGCTGCATCAACTCTCTCTGCCCCATCAAACACTGACGACAATTCAAAAACGGCCACCCCCGACTGCTGCAAAGAAAGTATTTTCCAAGAAGAACCGCCAGGGCAAAACGCTGCCGCCTCAAGCCCTACAAAAACCGGGCGTCTCTCTTTGGTGGGCGCAGTATTCGCAGCCCTGCTCTCGTCCGCTTGTTGCTGGCTGCCCCTATTCCTGATCGCGGTGGGCGCCTCCGCAGCTGGCGTGGCCGGCTTTTTTGAAAGGTACCGCCACCATTTTCTAGCCCTCTCCGTTTTACTGCTCATGAGCGGCTTCTACTTTGTCTTCTTCGTACGCGGCTCTCGATGCGCGCCGGGTGAAGCATGTAGTACCAAACGCCCAAAGCTTCTGCGCCTCAACAGGTGGCTGCTTGGCTCTGCCTCGGCATTTGTTCTGCTTTTTGCCGCCTTCCCTCATTATGTCACCTACCTTCTAGAAGAGGAGGAGCCTCGTGCACCTTTTCTCGCAACTTCCCCCCTCGACGCCCCCAGCAAAACAAGGACCTCCCCCGAACAACAGTACCCCTTAGAAGAGCGTGTATTCACGGTGACGGGCATGACCTGCGAGGGCTGTACCCAACAGGCAATCAAGGCGCTCAAGTCGATTGAAGGAGTGCAAGAGGTGAGGGTGTCTTACCCAAAGAAAACAGCCACCCTGCGCCTACGTAGAAACGTCTCCAACGATGCTATCGCCCAATCGCTCAAAGAACTCGGGTACCAAATTGCCCCGACCACACTCAATAAACGGTGAAACATCTCATTCATCGGCAATGCACGGGTTCTATCGGGGGGGATCACCTATACTTCTACCGTCCCATTTCATTGAAACAAAGCGACCCGTATTATGCCCCGTAGCCCCCTTGGACTCGACGTCTCCGTCGAGCAATATCTCAACGCACACTCACCTCAGCATCCTGTTCTAGAAAAACTAGAAAAGGTGACCGCGCCTCTTGAGCTAGCCATGATGCAAATTAGCCCCAGCCAGGCTACCTATTTAGCGTGGTTGGTACGGCTGGTAGGAGCCCGGCGCGCCATTGAAGTGGGGGTTTTCACCGGCTATAGCTCGCTGACAACCGCTCTCGCCCTGCCCAAGGACGGCTATTTGCTCGCCTGCGATATTAGTAAAGAATGGACAGACATCGCGCGCACTCATTGGCAAGAAGCTGGCGTCGAGGCCAAGATAGACCTCGTACTTGCACCAGCCTTAGAGACCCTGCGGAAGCGCATCGTGCAAGGTGAGAGCAATTCTTACGATTTCGCATTCATTGACGCCGACAAATTAAATTACTCAGACTACTTCGAAGCATGCTTACGACTTATACGTCGCGGCGGAGTCATCGTACTCGACAATATGCTCTGGGGTGGCTCCCTCGCCAAAAAAACTAGTCAAACAGCCTCATCGGTTGCCCTACGCAATCTCAACGAGCGCCTGGTTCAAGATGCACGGGTTGATTGTAGCTTGATCCCCGTGGGAGACGGGCTCATGCTACTCACTAAGCGCTAGGATTTTGTAGCTTCCAAAGTTCTATTTGGCTCCCACCCAAAGGCCCCGCATGATTCGAGCTCATCACGACGGCCCCGTCCCCCGATGGCCCTATTGTGGCGCGCTGGGGGGGGCGAACTCCGTGATTAGGGCAGCGCGTTGATGCCCACGCAACTGGCCGTGTAGTCCATGTCACATTTGGTATGTTGCATCAGCCAATTCCAAGTCGG
>CAYWLO010000084.1:0-18922 GCA_964459035.1 uncultured Polyangiaceae bacterium
GGAGTGGCGGGACCAATGGTTCTGGAGGAGCTCCAAGCAGCGGTGGGGCCACTGGCGCAGGAGGCTCTGCAAGTAGCGGTGGAAGCACTGCAACCGGTGGAGCTGGTGGTTCTGCCAGCGGAGGAAATTCTGGCACGGGCGGTAGCGGCGGAGCAGGAGCTGGCGGCAGTACTGCTACAGGTGGCGATTCAGGAGCCGGTGGATCTGGAGGAGGCGCTAACGGCAACACGGGCGGCAGTGCAGGTAGCGGCGGCACCGATTCTGCGGGGCCCGCCGGCATCACCGGTGATGCCGCCCCGCTCTTTGGGTTTGAAGACGCAAGTAAGTGGTCAGCTGGAGGCACTTTTAGTGCCGAAGCCACTCAGGGGCTGCAATCGATGTCACTTTCTACTGCCAGTGCCGCCATACAAAGTGTGCCCTTTGGCGCGAATGATGTATCGCCCTCGGCGCTGCTTTTGATGGATCTAAAACTTCCAGCGCCTAGAGCTGGTGGAGCCCTGGGCGGCAGTCTTCAACTCTTATTGAACTGCCCTAGTCGGGGTGTCTATAGCCAGTATCTGGTTCAGTATTGGAATAAAACGAGTGGTGAATGGTTCACTGTAAGCAAACCTGTAGTGCACAGCGTGGTGAGCACAATGAACTCGGGGGCTACAGATTGCTATCTTAAGCTGACTCATTCTTTTTGGGGTGCAGATTCTGGCGAAGCCGTATTGATTGACAATATTCGCTTTGAGCAGCCTCAACATTGCAATCAATACAGTCAACAAAACACCCCACCCTTTAGCCAGGGTATGGCGTCGATTCCCGTTGGTACACCGGCCGCCCCGTATCCCCTTTGCACGGTGGCGCAGTTACAGCATGTGGTGGACACCCCCACTCTTTGGTCGAGCAATTATGTCCTCATGGATAATCTCGACTTGAGCTCCTTGTCGGGTCAAATAGGTGAAGAAACGCGGCCGTTTACTGGGACATTTGATGGTGCTGGCAACTCGTTGAGCAATTATAGTCTTGTCGGCGTTGACAACGTAGGTCTTTTTGGCGCCGTCTCGGGTGACGGGGTACTTGATGGGCAGACTGATGGGCGCATCACCAATTTGGTTGCCAACAATTTTAACGTGAGCGGTACCAACAATGTGGGAGCGCTCCTAGGCAGCAGCGTGTCTGGGTTTACCGACGCTATTGAGGTTGTCGGCGGCACCGTGACAGGCGCGGGCAGAGGGGTAGGGGGACTGATAGGCTTTAACCAGGGTACGGTAAGCAACTGTACGTCGACCGCTGCCCTCAGTGTGACCGACGCGTCGAGCGTGGGTGGTTTAATTGGCGACAACGCAGGCCGTGTTGAAGAGAGTTCCTGCCATGGCACCATACAGGTGAGTGGTAGCACCAGTGAGCGCATTGGCGGCTTGATTGGATCGTTGAGCTCTAGCCAAGACATCATCAATTGCGCGGCAACCACGTCGATTGTAGGTACTGGCAAGCGGGTAGGTGGAGCAATTGGCGCGGGTGGCTACTCAAAAATTATCCGTGTCTCGGCACGAGGCGATGTAGAGGGCTCAGGGCAGGTAGGTGGTTTGCTTGGGTGGGGCCTAGAAGTAGAAATTGCTGACAGCTATGCGCAGGGCAACGCAACTGCGACCGAGAGTACGGTAGGTGGTCTTGCCGGTGAAATGTCGGCAGGCAGCGTGACCAATGCCTACTCGTTAGGTAGCGCCCGTGTAAGCGATACAGGTGAAGCTGGGACGGCGGGCGCATTCCTAGGGGCGCAAACCGCTGGAACAACGCTTGTGTTGAATGCATGTTTTGCCAACAGTGTCGCAAACGTAGGTTTAAATGCTCTTGCGAGCGACGCTTCTGCCAGCGGTGTGAGCCTGGTTACGGCGAGTGAATTAAACACGCAGTCCACTTATGATGACGCTGGTTGGGACTTTGTGAGTGTCTGGACCCAGGGCGATGCGGGAGCGGAGTTGAGATGATGTTTTGCTTGATTTCTCCGCCACAGAAAGTTTCTCAGCTCGTTGTGAGAGTGTTGGCTCTTTTAGCTGTGCTTTTTTCTTCGAACTCTGCTTTTGCGTTTCGCACGGCGGGCGATTTGCCCGAGTTTGAAGGGACAGAAAAGGTTCGCTGGGATAATCCTATTTTCCGCTACGAGATCTATGGAGATGTTCCGGTTGGCATTGTCGAAGGGGAAGCCATTTCCGAGATGGTGGCGGGATTTAAGACATGGCAAGATGTTTCTTGCAGCGAGTTAAGTTTTTCAATGGAAGGAGCGTCGCTCTCACCGGCGGCCCCGAATGATGCTCGCAATACTGTGCAGTGGGTTCATTTTGGGTGGGTTGAACGGGGATTTGCCGAAGATGCTTCGGCCGTGTCCGATTTGCAGTACTCGAAAAAAGCAAATGGATGGCAAATTGTTGAGGCCGATCTCTATCTGAATGCTGACACCCAAGAGTGGAAGGTGCCTGGAGGATCAGCGGAATTACAACGAGACATTCGCGCCGTAATCGTACACGAAGCTGGTCATATTCTAGGCTTATTTCATCCTTGCGAACTAGCTGACGCTCTAATTGGGGGGGGGCCAATCTGTTCTGGGGACGAGAGTTATAAAGTGTCGATGAACCCGGCCTATTCTCCCGACCAATCAGAACTCGCTCAGGACGATATCAATGGAGCGTGTTACCTTTACCCCGGCGTTTCATGCGAGTTCACAGGATGTGCTCCAGGGGAAGAGTGCACGAAGGCGGGCTGCTTGTCGGCATGCACGCAGGGGCTCTGCGCCCCTGACGAAAGATGCATAGGGAGGGAGTGCTCATCTGGTGGGGATATTCCCGTCAAGTGCTTTGGGGCTGGGTGTGGTTGCTTAGCCGACGCTGATTGTCCTGAACGGCTTGTGTGCGTGGAGGGTGACTGCACATCGGGGCTAGGGCTGCTCGGTGATCCCTGTGGTGAACACGTGGAGTGCCAGTCGTCTCAGTGCACACGCGATGGGTATTGCTCAGCTCCTTGTACCCTTGATAAGCACTGCGCAGTCGGAGCATGGTCTTGTCAGTTGGAGGATAGGGAGTGCGTCTCGGATATCGCTCCCTTTGGCGCCGCTTGTCTTGAAGCGAACGAGTGTATCGGCGAGCGGTGCCTAGAAGGTTTTTCTCATCGAGCTGTATGTACCAGGGAGTGTGGTGCCGGTTTGGCTGAGTGCCCTCTTGGTTGGCAGTGTGCCCGCGTAGACGAACTCCACGTATGCGTGCCGCCTCACGCTTCCGATGACGGATGCAGCTGTCAGGTAGGGGGGATCCATCGGGGAAATATGGCGGCGAATCTGTTATTGCTAGGCGCCGTTGCTATTCGAGTTTTTGGGCGCCGTCGCGCTACGAGGTTGATGAAGATATGATGAGGAGAGAATGCGGAGTGCGTGGGTTACTAATAGGAGGCATCGTTGCGTTTGGACCATTTATGGCGGCTTGTTCTTCTGGGGAGCCGCCCGAGGGGGGGCTACTCAACTCGGAGCCAGTTTCCTACGATGTCTCTGCCGAAGAGGAACGCCTACGAAAGATGCAGATGGTTCGCTTTATTGATGTCTTGTCGGGCGAGGAACGGACGATGTCAAGTGGAGCGTTTACCGAGTACTACATCGCGAACTTTTGCCCTTACGGTAGTGCTCTGCCTTCGGACTACAGTACACACAAGAAGTGGACGCACGTAGAACCTGCTGTTAACGATTCGTGCGGATATTTCATGGCAATGATACGTCAGTCTGAATGTATCGGTGACACTCTTCGCTCTCTATCGGGCGTGAATACTCGTACCCGCGTCACCGGCGCAGACGATCGGAAGTATGACTTCCCTCCACAGTCAGAGGCAACTCGAGCTGCTTTTCTTGAGAAAGCAGCCTTGGCAGACCAGTGGCGTTTGGAGGCGGCCCGCGGAGTCCTTGAAGCAAGAACCTATCCGGCGACGCACGCCGGTAGGCCCTTTCCGTTAACTAAGTGCACCGACGTGGACACTAAGCTGGCTTCTGATCATGCTGCGGACGCCTGGGACGTCCCAGCAGAGGTTACCTTGGCGGGATTTGCTGCTTCACACTTTCTTGACGCTTACTGGGACTCGTACGACACGCTTCACGACACTATTGACGTCACAGTTGCAGTTGCGAATGCTCAACGAGGCTCGTCTCCGGATGCTCTGGTTTCCTCGCGGCGTTCTCAATCGGGCGCGGCGCTTTCTAGGGCTGCGGCTGCACACCTAGTAGTCGGGGGCTCTCCGGGTATCGAGGGCAATATTCAAAGTCCGCTCTGTAGTGCATCACGACTTTCGGGCCAAGGAGACGCGGCCCTTCAAATCCTTCGCCGGGTTGCTATTGCTCCGGCGTATGTCCTTGATGAAGACCTCTCGATTAAAGACCTCGTGGACGGCACTCTGCCCAAGGGAAGTGTCAAGCAGCGTTTGGAATTTTTTGAAGGCGCTACGCTGGACAGAGCGCTTCTGGAAGTGTTTGGTCTACGCTACGGCGACTTTGCACAAGCGAGGGCGTACTTGGCTCAAGAGATTGTTGCGTTTTCTCGAAGTTTGACCGCCAAGTACGAAGAACACCCTGCCCCTGGCTTCAGTAAATACGCTGGCACTATGACAAGCCCTCGGGTTCCAGACGTTTACTGGATGGGGCTCGCACTCACTGATCACCCACTGGGTAGCTCGGATGTCGTTGGGGGAACAGGTTGGCGCCTCGACGACTGGCCTACTTGGGGACCAGTCATGCCTTTGGACCGGACGGCGACCCTCGGAGAACTGGTTCTCTATGGTGCCGTTAGGTCTTCCGAATTGGCAGCAACTAGGGCTGCTACAAATCCAGCGCTGAATGCAATCAGCGCGACACTGAGTGCTGGTACTGAGTACGAGGGAGAAATCCAGATTTGTGACGCGGGGAACGAGAGAACTTATATTCACGCGCGAATTTTTGACGGGAGCATCGTGCCGTCCCGTTTGCACTTCTTCGAAGGCGAGGACGCCCTGCGTTGCGCCGTTACTGGGTCGATTGAGGGGGCCCCTTGTGATTCGGCTTTTCTTAACGCGAGTGAACACGTAGCTTCGCCCTTAAGAGTCGCGGGACAATCTCCAGCCTGGGCGGGGTCGCATTGGTATGGTGGGTCGTACGACTTCAAGACAGACCTTGGGGCGCGTGTGTATCTGCTCGCAGCTAAGTCAGATGCGCCTGGCCCGGGTGATTTTGAGAGCTTGGCTGGGTTTGTGCCCTACCGCGATGCTCCAATCGGAACTGATGGTAGACGCTGTCGTTCAGTGCCATTCAGCAAGGAGATTCGCCGAGAGACTGCTCGCATTTTGGCACCAGATCCGGATCACTGTACCGTGTCGCGGGTCGAATGTGCCGGCGCAAGTTTTGACGAACGTTTGCCGCTGGAGAACGAGCTTGCCGAAGATGGGGACGGTATTGAGTCCTCTTGGAAACATTATATTTCATTGGCCTCCCAGGCAGCCGATAAGGCGGACGCCTTGGCTAACGCGTATTTGGGAGCTGAGACCACTGTCGATTCAGTTGAGTCTGCGCGGGATCAGGCAATCGCTGGTGCTCTGGAGGAATTCCAAAATGTGTGTGGTACGGCTGCTGACGTTAGTCTTCTGCTCGGACGCCTCACAGGGGAGGAAGGAGCTAGAGACCTCGGAACCTGTCCTCTCTCAAGTGAGAATGCAAAGATCCCCCATGTTTGCATAGGAGGCAGGGGGATTGCCAATCTAGCAGTGATTCTCTCAGGGGACCCTGAACTTGAGAAGCTCTCGGATTGCGTCACTAATTCTAACAAAGTTGCAACCGTCCATCTTGGTGGCTCAGACGACCCCAACGCTGACTTTTCGATTTGTGCGACCAAGGGCCTCAACGGCAAGATTTGTGCGTCGGAGAAGTGTCCTATCGTCGTAACGGACGCGATTAGAGAACTCGAGAATGGGGACATCAAAGCACTTAGTTCAGAGGAAGTCTGCCTAGAGTACCTAGAGAAAGAATTTGGAATAGTTAGCGGCACTGGGCGACGTTCGACGCCATATATATTGGGGCCCAAGGATGGCCTAGGACTTTTTGATACCTTGAGTACGCTTCCGCCGCCGCGTGCTCCCACAGTTTGTGGGGACATTCGAAAAATTCGTCGGCAAGGCTTGAATGGTGATCCTACAGAACTTATAGAGGGGATTCGAAGCAGTGGTATTTTTACCCAGAGTGCGCTGAGAGAGGCTCGCAAGCGAATTAAGGTGGAGGCCACACCAGGGGGATTTATCGATGTGCTAGTCGATGACGATGTGGTTTTGTCGACCGGAAACTATTCGACTGGCATAACTCAGGGTTGGCCTTGTGAAGGTAAGCCACCCGTAGCTGACTGCAGGGAGGGCGATGGGCTCTTTTGCGCGAAGATCGAGGACTGTAGTAGCTTTACTGATATTCACGAATACACAAACAGGCTAGTCAGCGCTGTCGGTAACGCCTTAGTGATGAGCTATTCTGGTGGTGACCCCGAGCTGCCGTATCTAGAGTTGCACAAGGGCAGGCGTGTAAATAGCCTCAAGAATCAGGCCGTACAACTGGGGCAGGCTACATTGCCGATGATGCTATCTTCTGATTTAGAAATGCTTGACAGCTCTGCCCAACTACTAAGACTCAAGTACTACCTCGATCCAGCTTCCTCTTCAGCGCAATCGATGTTGACGGGGGGGGCCTTAACGCTGAGTGTGGGCGCACGCGGAAGCTCTCTCGTATATCTTCAGGGAGACGAACGTCCGGACTTCTTCCACCATGTGGGCTTCTCCTACATAGACGGGGCACCGAGAGCGTATCCCGGTCGCCAAATTCATGCGAATGGTACATTCACTCCAGCACTGATTAAATTTGGTTTGCTGATTCCCGAATCCGCCTACGCCAATTTTTTTGCTGGGCTTGGTTCGGTTGGGGCTGGTGATGGTATTCTTTATTCATTGCTCCGTGATGACTTTGTGAGTCGAGATGTTATTAAACGTAGCCATCCCGGCATGTTTGGTTTCCCGTGGACGCACCTAGATGCTGACCGCATGGGGAGCTGTCCCCTCTTTGCCAGCTGCCCTTCCTATGCGTGGGAAGGTTTATATTGGCATGGTTTTCAGAGGAGTACACTTTCGGATGACCGCGACGGTGCCTTATTCCACAAGGAGTTTTTAGGAGTGCCCCGTACTGCTTGGTCCGCGTTTGCTGGCGATCGACCCTATCGCGTGGGCGAATTTCACCTGATATCGTTAAAGTCGGATGCGATCTTGGACGGACTAGAGTTGCTGTGCGAAGTATTAGCTGGTGACGCTTTTGGCGATCACTGTGGGAGCGCTCCGCCCGAAGTGTCTGGGATTTCTGATCTGGAGCCTATCGGTAGGTTTATGCAGTGCAAGGGGGATGAGATTCTTGCTCAAGCTGCAGGGGCAATTTTGACGAATTTTCCGGAGGCAGCAACGAAGCCACTTTTTGAGGGAGGTGACGTAGAATTCGCGCCGGGCACCTTAGGAGCTGCCTATTCATCTCTTCGTTCGGCGCTCATCGATCTAGCTGCATCACGGCCGGCAATTGGTCGTACCGTTCGTGGTTTGGGATATGATATGGAGTCATTTACCCAGCAAATGGCAATATTGGGCCTGCGGGAACAAATGAATTCGGTGAATTTTGAGGCCAAACAAGCTCAGAACGTGACCTCTTGCCTTTCCTCGATGGCAAGTGCGATTAGTGCAACGAATTGGGGGGCTGGGGCAGCTGCCGCTGCGACCTGTGGCAATAGTATGGTTCAAAGTGGACTGGCTAATGAGCTGCTGAGGCTAGAAGGTGGAGAAAACGCTGCGCAGGTTGCCTCTGCGGTCGCAGATTTCAATCGTTCGTTCGATGACTCGGCCACCTCCTTAGAGCAACAGGAGATACTCATGTCAGGATCAATTGAGCAAATTGGGAATGCCCTGGGCATGATTGAGTCCGAACGCTCCCGCGCTGCTAGGGCTCTTAATCGAGCCCTTTGGTATATGAGTGACGAGGGGAGCGCGGTTGCCGGGTTGGTTGCTTCTCGAAATCTTTCGAAGGAGCGCTACGAACGAGCGCACATCAATGCTCAACGTTTGGCATTCTTGGCAAAGCGGGCAATAGAGCAGCGCTTGGGTGTCTATCTCTCGGATATGACGGAGGACCTGCCTTTGGTGGTTGCTCCTCAAAGGTGGGAATCGTCAGTCTGCGCCAGCAGCCCAATTGATTACTCTCAACTCAAGCAGGACGACGGTTCAGCTGTGCCCAGTTTCGCCGACAGCTTTGTTGGCGACTACGTAGAAAAACTCAGTAATGTTGTGGAGTCGTATCGTCTTGAATACGACTTTAGTGAGGGCGTGGATACAAGCGTTATTTCGTTGAGAGACGATATTGTTAAAACACGAGCCTCTTGCGAGGTTCCAGGTGAAAATCTCCTTCTTCATGCCGGTGACCTGAACATGTTAGAGTATGGTGGGACTGGTGCCGGTGTGTGGTCAGTTACCGGGTGTGCCGAGAACTCTTGGGGCGGGAGTACTCGCTGTGCGGAGGTCTCTGATGCCATGGGCGCTGGTGGAAATGCCGAAGAACTTCAACGTCCGTTTTTGTCGCCAGTTCCAAGGTTAGCTTCCGTAAGGGGATTTAACGTGCAGTTTGGTACGTCAAATTGTCAGTCTTCTGAAGGTGTAAATGGCCAGGGAGGCGCCGGAGGGGCATCAACAACAGCTGAGGATTGTGGATGGAACGACCAAGTTCTACTTGGTCAGACTATTCTTCTCGGCCCCGGAAAGTATCGGTTCTCCTGGTACAGTGGAGATGACACGCCGAGTAAGCAAATTGGGAGTGTTACCCAAGAAGGGGTTCCCGTGCAGATCGTGGATTCGGGTATCGTGCGCGCTGGAGCCTTTACCTGGGCCCGGCCGTTTGTGAGTTTCGAATTGAGCGAGGGGGCCGAGGTTCGCGTTGGGTTCCAATCGGCGAGTACCGAAGGGGGAGCTAGCTATCGGGTCGCGGCACCCATGCTGGAAAAGAGTGATAGCCTCAGTACTCAACCTGGCGTATTCCACAACACGGGTGCAACTAACACCGTACTGCTCAGCGTTTGTCCCGATACCAACGGAGAGGTTTTTCGCACGGGAGGAACATGGCGCAAGGGGTGTGAGCTCCTCTGCCCTGATGGTTTCTCCTCGGATTGTCGGGGAAAGGTCAAAAAAGAGTGCTATTGGGAAACCTCTTTTCATCTGAGCCAGCGAGCCATCGAATCGGGGCAGCAGCTTGAAAGTGCTGGGTTCGCAAAGGGCAACTTCAACTATCGAATCGAACGTCTTGGGATAAACTTTGTGGGTACAGGTTTGCGGGATTGCTCCAGCAGTGAGTCGCCTCAATCCTGCTACGCCTCAGGGTTCGTTCCTTATAGTGTGAAGCACTACGGTCCGTACTATGTTCGCAATCATTTTGGTCAAGAATTTGAAGCCAAGCTCTTTTCCGGCAATATTGAACATGCTCGTGGGCTCGCAAACGAGCGCTATATAACGAATCCTCTTGCGACGAGCGACCGTGACCAAGTTGAACAGTACATGCGCAGCGAATTACAGGGGCGTCCTATTGATGGAACCTTTGTGGTGAGGATTTGGGATGAACCGGGCGTGAACTTTGCGGCCCTTGAAGATGTTCAACTGGTACTCGACTATCGCTATTGGACAAGAAATAATTAGCCGGCCCAATAGCGATCTCCCGATTGATAAGTTGATGCCTTTCGTTTGTTCCCCCCGCTACTTAACAGCTACCCTTACCCTGATCTCACAGATTTGGATGACGGTGGCGCCGGCTGTGGTTTATGCTCAAGATGCCGCCAATGAAGAACCCGTGCAGATGGTGCCGCTGGAGGACTATGCGCGGGTTGGTGGGGGTAGTTTGTCTACTGCCGGTGACAGGGCTTCGGCTGCTGCGGGGGCTGGTGGGGACGAGGACCAGAGTGGGGCTTTGGACGGCGCTCGGGCTAGCTCGGGTAGAGGTATTGAGCGCGAGCCTGCTCAAAATGCTGATGGTGAGTCGGACTTGCCGGGCGAAAACGAGGGAGTGCCTTCAGAAAAAGACGAAAACGAGGGGGAGGGCGCTGATACAGAGACGTTAGGTTTGCCCACTGGGGGGGATAAGTCGGGAGTGACATCGCAGGCCATCTCTATTCCGAAAGGGGCTGGCAGTATCAAAGGCATGGAGGAGAGTTTTTCTGCTCAACTTTCTACGGGTATTGCTACGTTTAGCGTGCCCTTTGCTTTGATGAAGGGACGTGGAGGCGCGCAGCCTTCGTTAGGGCTTTCTTATTCTTCGGCAGGCGGCACCGGACCTGCTGGTCAGGGCTGGAGCGTGGGCGTACCTTTTATTGCGCGCCAAACAGATAGAGGTTTGCCCCAATACCACGATAGGGCAGAGTGGCGCTCCGATCAGGACCGCTTTGTTTTTAACGGCGGGCAAGAGCTGGTTCCCATTTGTACAATTGGGGATCGCGGCGCCTGTGCTGGGGCACTTACCGGTGAACTCATGCCCAGTTGGGCTCAGGGGTATCAATATTTTCGCGCACGGGTAGAAGGCTCTTTCTTACGCTTTTTTTGGGCGGCCGACCATGAGAGTTGGATCGTACAAGACAAGAGCGGCACCATCATGGAGATTGGTGATGTCAACAACAACGGCCCGGCGCCGGGTGGTTTGCATTTGGCGGGACAAGAGGCTTTAGAGCGCAATGCCAATAATGCCCAGGAGATTTATCGCTGGCATTTGAGCCGGCAATACGATCAATTTGTAGTGGACACGGTACCGCAAAACTTAGTGGTTTATGACTACATGAGTATCGAGGGTCAGTCGTACGTTACCGATATTTATGATACCACGCCAGCATTGGACGCTAGCTCGACTGACGTCAATGCTTTTGCACACCACACGCATTTGGCTTGGGAGAATAAACCCGATCGCACAGAGAGCTATCGCTCGGGCTGGCGAATTGCTGCGAGTCAACGCTTAGTGCGTTTAGACGTAGCCTCAAAGCAGTTTTTGGCGGGAGCAAGCGCAGCGCGTAGCCAGGTCAGACGCTACCATTTGACTTATAGTGAGGACTATCATCGTAGTCTATTGACGCAGGTTCAGGTGGAGGGCCGCTGCGGAACTCGTGAGGACTCAAGCGAAACCCCACGGGAAGCCGCTGGTTTTTTGGCGAAAGTTACCGGGTGCGGTCGCTTGCCGGCAATGAAGTTTGCCTATAGCAAAGTCGAGGGCTTTGAGCCCGACGGCAAGGGGGCAAGGTCCTCGTTAACGGGCTACATGCCTTTTGATGGACGTGCACAAAGTTTGGCCAATAGTCCTCGTCACTCGATAGATGAGGCTCTTACCGACTTTTACGATATCAATAGTGATGGTTTGCCTGATGTGCTTGTGACGGCACCGGGGCTTTACCAAAACGGTCACGCTGTTTTCTTCAATGGCGAGGGCGGCGTACATGGTTTTGGCCCGGACACCAATATGAGTGTGGACGGGGTGCTGGGCGCCAATGCGGGTTCCATTACTTTAAAGAACCTCAATTTATCGGCCCAAGATTTGGACGGCGACGGGCGGGTGAATTTCGTCCACATGCCCCGAGTTAAAAAGTACTCAATTTATGATCCGCAAAATATTGATGGAAAGTGGGCCTGGGTTGGGCGAGTTATTGAAACCGCCAGCAATCAGAATGTTAAAATAGACTTTGGCAAAGACACCCGCGGCACCCAAGTGGTGGACGTCAACTTTGACGGCCTTGTCGATGTGGTGGTCAGTACGGGAACCGAGTACCAAACATTCTTTTCGTTGGGTCGTTACCCGGGGGGGGATGGTCAGTTTGGTTCTGCTTGGCGTACAGGTGCGCGCAGTGCGACAATAAGTAATGATCCCGTGAGAACCTGTGTTCCTCATAGTGCGCTGCCGGTGCGTTTGAGTGACGCGGACACCAAGCTAGCGGACATGAACGGTGACGGCATTGTGGACATTGTACGCGTGCGGCGTGGAGATATTCAATATTGGCCTGGTCGCGGCAATGGATTTTGGGGAACAGGCAAGCGCGACGATTGTGAGGCGGGTACCTTTGGAGCAAATCGTTACAAGGAGATGTCCAATGCTCCTCAATACAGCGACATTCAAGGAAGCACTTTACGCGTAAACGACGTGAATGGTGATGGCCTTGCCGACTTGGTGCAAATTCGCTTTGATGCCGTAGATATTTGGCTGAATGTAGATGGCCAAGGGTGGACCAAACGACAGATCCTTGATGGCACGCCTTACCACGCGGGGTTTAACAACCGTGTGCGGTTGATGGACGTGAACGGCAGTGGCACCCCCGACATTCTTTACGGAGACTCAAAAGACTATAAGTACATCGATTTGCAGGGGGGCAAGAAGCCTTACCTGCTAACGGGAGTGGAGAACGGCCTGGGTAAAAGCACTGAGCTTGAGTACTCGACCAGTACCGAGGAGATGTTAGCGGCAGCCGCTACCGGTGCGAAGTGTGGGAGCGCTCCCGAGACTGATAGATTTGCCGCCGCTTGGTGTAGCTTTTCTCCGACGATTGCCCATGTGGTCAAGCGCGTTATTGAGCGTGACAATATCACTCTGCGGGGGCGTCCCCCGGCTGAATACGTTACTGAGTATGAATACCGCGATCCTGTTTACGAAGGTCGGCAGCGGGAGTTTCGCGGTTTTGCGCGGGCGCGTGCACGTCGTATAGGGGACGGAAATAGTCCAACAGACGTGAGTGAGAGTGTGTTTTTGCTTGGTCAATGCATGGATCCTGCAAATGGATCTTTATGGAATGGAAAGGGGCAGACTCATTATTGTGCACCGGCGCGTCGTTGGGAAGACAACGCTTACGAGGCTCTCAAAGGTTTACCAGTGGAGACCCATAAGATGGACGCCCAGGGGGTGCACCTTGCTTCGACGGAAAACGAGTACACTATTCGTACGCTTTACGAGGGCCTTGATGGGCGGGCTGTGCGTCATGCGTTTTTGAGCCAAACTGACTCATTACTCTATGATACGGCGGCAGGGAAAACGCGGCGAGTGGCCATTGAGCGTCGAGGTTTTGTCGATGACGACCACCTAAATCCCAACGCCGAAGCTAGCGCCCCCAGCGCCTACGCGGGCGGTATGGCCCATCTACGTACGGTGAGTACCGTGGACAAGTTTGGCAACAAACTAGACTCAAACAACTTGGGTTGTGTGGGCGGTAGTGAATGTGCGCAAAATTTTGGACTTTTGCCCGACAAGAGCATTGTAAAACATACGGTGCCGCAATTGCTTACGCACGACGGTCATTGGATGTGGCGCACGGTGGAGACCTACGTGGACGAAGGCGGGGGTGGAGAAAAACGCCAGCATTCGTTCACCACGTTTGATGCCTGGGGCCAACCTATTAGTACAAGTGTTGAATTGACTGGCGTAGAGGCTGGCGGGGCGATTCGCCGTACAGGTGGGGCTGGTACTCCTGGACAGGAAGCTACCTCCGGAAGGCATATTGTGAGTAGTACTGCCTACAATGCTCTTGGCTTAGCGGTGCGTACACGTGGCGCCAATCGTCGTTGCGCAGAGGTAACGTATGGCGGAGGCGGCAGTGGAGACTATAGCCTTTTTGCAACAAGCGAGTCCCTTTCTATTGCTGACACCTTGGTGAGCCTTGGTGCAGACTCGGCGCAAAGCGCGTGTGCCTCGGGGGCTGGAGGTTTGTTGACCACCACCGCAAGCTACGATCACGGTATGGGTGCAGTGAAATTAGCGATGGATCTAAACTTGCGTGCCACATTAGCTAATTATGATGAATTTGGGCGCATTACGAGCTTGCATAAACCCAGTGTGGCAGGAGCGAGTTATCAAACCCTACCTAGTGTGGTGATTGAGTACACTTTACCCATGGGTTCCGATGGTGTGGAAACTGGCCTGAAGCATAGTGTGATTCACACAAAGACCCAAGACGGCGCCTCGGAGGCTGATGGGCAGAATTGGATAGAAAGCTACGCCTATGTCGACGGCTTTGGTCGTACTTTGGTCACGTTGAGTGAGGCCGATCCATCTACGGGGCGGGGGGCCGGAAATGATGGCGGCACGTGGATAGCGGGTAGCTTGATTGAGTGGGACCAAAAGTCGGCAGTGAGTAAAAAGTACATGCCCTTCTTTTGGAGTGGCGCCGACCCGATGAGATTTGATTATGGCTCGCGACCCACAACAGAGTATGGGCGCCAGCGTTATGATGCCTTTGGTCGCCAGGTACAAACTTTTGACTTGGATGGCACGATTACTCTGCAAAGTAGGTATCATGCGCTAAGTACCGACCTTTGGGACGCCGCAGACTTGACTCCTGGCCAACATCAAGGAAGTTACGCGAGCACTCGTAAAGATGGGCATGGGAGGGCCGTGCGCACCACTGAGCGATTTAGAGCATCGGGGGCGTTGGAGGAGCGCCACGTGGTCACGAGCTATTTGCCCACGGGTGAGCCTACCAGTTTGAAGAGAGTTGGCCGTGGCCAAGAGATAACGCGCTGGATGCGCTATGACAGCTTGGGGCGCATGCTTTTGAATGTGGATGCCCATACTTCTACCGGGTTTTCTACTGCTGTCGACGCGAGTGAGGCGGGTATTGAAGCGTGGCGCTACCAGTACAATTTAGCCGGGGACTTGATTGCAACAAGCGATGCGCGTGGATGCGGGCAAAACTTTTATTATGATGGCGCAGGGCGAATTGTAGGTGAGGATTACGTGCCTTGTGAGGCCGAGCATGCCGAGTATTCCAAGCCTATTGGTGGGAGAGACTATAGAAACTTTGAAGTCGCGTACTTTTATGATGATTCAAGTAACTTACCACCAGAGTTTCAGGCTGTAGCACCTGACGCCAATGCAAGCTTAGGTACCCCCGATTGGGTGAGCTCGACAAATAGAAATACGGGCTTTTCTAATGGGCGCGCGATTGCTGTATTTGATAGAGGGAGCGCGAGCTTTACGACCTATGATGGGCGTGGGCGGACTCCTCTTG
This sequence comes from uncultured Polyangiaceae bacterium, assembly GCA_964459035.1. Lineage (GTDB taxonomy): Bacteria > Myxococcota_A > Polyangia > Polyangiales > Polyangiaceae > NIC37A-2. The sequence goes on from CAYWLO010000084.1 coordinate 15,063, forward strand.
TACAAACTAAATTGGCTGCACCGATTGAGCTGGATGCGCAGGGAAAGGCTGTTGCACCGGAGTTAGCCGAACGCTATGCAGGGCGAGTTTACCAGCGCACCATGGCCTTTGACGCCGCTGATAGAGAGGTGCGATCCAGCACCGGTTTGGAGTCGCTGACAAGAGAGCAAGGGGGGGCGTTGGTAAAACGTGTGCCCGAGTTGCTGAGCAGCGAGGGGGAAAGTTATGTCACAACTGCGTACAGTAAGCGTGGGGCCGTGATGGCTGCCGGGAGTAGTTACGGCAGCCTGGTCGAGAAGATCACTCGTACGGCGGATAACCTGGTCACAGGGATCCAGTATGGGGATATTGCCAAGACGACCACGGCGTATTTGTACGATGAGCGCCGGCGGATATCTTCGGTGCAGACCTATCGTGGCCCGCCTGCGAGTGGTGCGTGGGACTCGGCGAATCCGAATTCGTCCAGTGTGATACCGGGAGAGCCCACGCGGCAGCTGGTGCTCCAGGATGAAGACTTTATTTATGATATTGTCGGCAATCCGGTAGAAATTCGAGATTGGCGAGATCCTGCCGATTGGCCCGTTGGCGCCAAGCCCGTGACGAAGAAGCTCGAGTACGATGACCTGTACCGAGCCACGCGTATCAAATATGAGTACGCGGCTGGAGACGATGTTTGGAAAAGCCCGTTTCAGCATGAGTTAGACACGCCGGAGGCTGAGCGCGATCCGAGACAGGCCGAGCCGAGCCCGCACATTAAATTCGACCGGCGTATGTTGGAGCAAACGTTTGAATACGATTGGCTCGGAAACAACGAAAAGACCGGTGACGATGCCAATGGCTTTTACGATAGAAGCCTAGGCGAGACTGTTGGTGATGATGGCGCCAACAAACCCTACCAGATGAAAAGCGCCAGCTTAGGCGGCGCTCGGGGTGGGAGCTTAGAAGCGAAGTACGATGCTGCCGGAAACATGATCGCGATGTCATTGTTGCGCGATGGTGGGTGTCTGGGCGGCGATTGTAATCAGAAGTTTGTCTACGAGTGGGACGAAGTAGGGCGATTGGTCCGCGCCCGGCGCTGGGATGGCGATCACTCGGGAGTGAATGCTGCGGTAACAGGCACCTTAGCTGCGGACCTGCGTCATTATTATGATGCATCCGATCAGCGTGTGATCAAAGAGGCCGTCGATGGCGCTGGTGAGACCAGTTACACGCTTTATGTATTTGCGAGCATGGAGCTACGCCGGACTCAATTTGGGGCTGGGTTTGCTGATGGTCCAGATGCTTTAGAGGAGGACTTTGAGGTCAGCTCGGAGACTGTAGTTGCTTACTTGATGGCCAATGGCGTGCGTTTGGCGCGGCTCGTTTATCACGGGGACGACACGGTGCCTGAAGAGGGCGTGCTCACGACCGGAGGAGCCGGCGAGGTCAACGCTTCGACCAGTAAGCTGCATGTATTTTTTGAGCTGGGGGACCATCTTGGGTCAACGAGCGTCGTTTTGGACAAAGCGACCGGCGAGCTTGTGGAGCGGGCTACGTTTCAGGCCTATGGCGGCGCTGAGAGTGATTACCGACCTGACAGGTGGAAGAACTTTAGGGAGGACTACCGGTTTACTGGGAAAGAAGAGGATGTAGAGGTCGGGCTGCAGTACTTTGGGAAGAGGTTTTTGAATCCTTTGCTGGGTCGGTGGATTTCTGCTGACCCGCTGGCGGTGCATGCTCCGGGGGAGGCTGATCTTAATTTGTATGCTTATGTGCATGGGACGGTGCTTGCGAGTACTGACCCACTTGGTCTGCAATGCACAGGTGCAGGTCAGACTGAAACCTGTGACGGGGGTGCTTCAGAGTCGGATGGGTCGGTGTCGCAGTCGGATGGCTCGACATCAACCGAAGATGCATCGAGCGATGCAGACCAATCGTACAACCAGATCGAAAGCGGCGTTAAACGATACGAAGCGCAGGCCGCAGCCGTGGATGAAAAGGTCAACAAGCGAAACGAAGCAGATTCTCTTCCTGGTCAAGAACTCGTTGTAAAAGCTGTTGAAGCCGTGATGCCTGAAGTTAAGTTGGCTCCAGGAGAGAGCACTCAATCTGAAATTTCGCAACTTGAGGATGCGAAACAAGTGACGATGGTGGGGACTGCGGTTGTTGCGACAGCGCCACTGTTGTATTTCGGCTTAGCTACTGCAGGTGTAGTTGGCTATGCGGGTCTCACGGGGACCGCTTCTGGACTTAGCTCTACGGCGTTGATCGCTGGCGGAGCGAGTCTTGGAGCCGGGCTTGGCGGATTGGGAGAGATTGGGTACGGATACAACAACTATCAAAACGGGGGTGATGGTTTTTCTCTGGAAGGATATTTGAAGTCTACGGTTCAGGGCGGTGCAGTTGGCGCCTTCGGAACCGCAGCTATGGTGGCTACTCAGTCTTTTGCTGTGTTCCAAGGACTTACGGCGCTGGAAACTGCAGGTGCGATGTCGATGACAGGAACCTCTATTGCACTTGGAAGTGCTACGCTTTCAATTGCGATGGGGACCTCCGGCGGCGATGCCGTGCGAGGTGGGGCTATTGATGGTTTGGGTGCGGTATTTACTCCTTTCTCGGTGCTGAATGTGGCAGCGCGCTGGAGTGATGGAGAACGCGATGCGAATTGAGATATCTGGAAGAGTCGCGCGATGACACATGAGAGGATTGGGAAAAGTGTAGACAATTCGTTGTCGGATCTGGCAAAAAGCAACTCCGCGGAGGATAGAGATCCTGTGGTTCGAGCGATTGCTAGCAAGCGCATGTTGAGACTGCGTTTGCTTACTGCCAGTTCAATGGCATTGGTGGTGAGCTTCCTATTCTTGCTGCGAAGTTGCGGTAATTGCACGGAACCCCGAATAGATCGTCCCGACGTTGACTCAAAAAAGTAAACAGTGGATGTCTGGATTCGAGGAGATGGGGAACAAGGAAGAGGCGAAGCGCGCTTTGGAGTGGGAGGAAAGACGTGAGGAATACATAAATGCCCCCCTCACGCTCCAAGAGCAGGCCGCAATGAACTATGTCCAGAAGGCGGGTGGTAATCGAGAGCGATTCACGATGTTTAGCGATTAGATCGTCCCGACGTTTTCAATTGCGATGGGGACCTCCGGCGGCGATGCCGTGCGAGGTGGGGCTATTGATGGTTTGGGTGCGGTAGATTCAGCGATTAGATCGTCCCGACGTTGATTCTGAAAAAGCGATTAGATCGTCCCGACGTTGATTCTGAAAAAGCGATTAGATCGTCCCGACGTTGATTCTGAAAAAGCGATTAGAACGTCCCGACGTTGACTCAGTAGACATAACTCTACAAGTACGATCCCGAATTGAGGCTCCCGGCACTCAACTCGGCCCAACTCGGCCCCTTCGACTCCGTGTTGCCGCCCAAAATATGCCGACTTGAACCCAAATTCACCCGCCAGCGATTAGAGCGTCCCGACGTTGATTCAGAAAAAGTAGACATAAAGATACAACCACGCGGCCGCTTCTGAAAAACAGAGCCGGCCGCGTGCAATTTGTCCCCCCGATGCCGCCCAAAATACGCCCACTTGAACCCAAATTCACCCGCCAGACAAAAACCTGCCTTGGTGCCCGCGGCAGACTCTCTTTTTGAGCAGCAGCGCGGCTCAGGGGTCGCTTGGCAGTGGCGGCCCACAAATTGCGCGGTGCGCGCGCTTCATCATCCAGGTGCCCTCGGGGAATCGGATCGTCCGGTTACCAAGGCGCCATTGATGAAATGCCTCGACGTAGGCGAGCAGAAATCCGCGCCATCTGAAGATCGCTGCTTTGCGTCGCTCTGGATCTCGTATCGCAAAGCGCGGTGTCTTTGTTTTGATGCCCTCGTT
>CAYWLO010000085.1:0-18497 GCA_964459035.1 uncultured Polyangiaceae bacterium
TGTCTCATGGGTACCAAAACCCGGCACGAAGTTCCGACCTTTGGTACTAGAAACATGATGAGAGTATTTGATGAGAGAGGGGGGGGCAAGGTGAGGGGGGGAAACAGGCATAGCCCCACCTATTCAATTCTTATGCCAACCCAATCGAGGGAGCATTCAAGGGGAAAATGGGACGATCTCACGGTCCAATTGGCTCCCCTCTCCAATCCGTCCTTCTAGTGCGCCAGGACCTCCATTGACAAATTGTCAGAGTCAGGGGAGACGAGGCGTACTCTTCGCCAGGCCGTCAAAGATAGTTGGCACCCAGCCCAAGTGCATCGCGTGCTCTCGCCAAACTGCTGGTCGAGGAGTTTTCACGCCCAGGGAAACGACACAACAAGTCACGCTCTCACAAGACGTGCTGGAATACCCACAGCAACTCCGCCAGGTGGCACGTCCGAAAGAACGACCGCGTTCGCGCCAATCTTAGCGTGCGCTCCAATGACAACGCCCCCCAATATTTTTGCGCCCGCACCGACGTCAACATGGCCCACCAATGTGGGCACACCCGCAATTTTTCCTCCCGTACCTAGAGTAACATTCTGAAATATTAGGCAATTCGGACCGATCTGAGCTGCAGGATGAATCACGATTCCAGCGGGGTGAGGAAGAAGAAGTCCCCCACCCAAGCAACTTGTCAGTGGAATATCAGCTCCAGCAACAGCACTCCAAAATCGGTGCCGTAAAATAGCAAGGCGCCGCCTGGTCGAGGAAAAAATCGTTGGCGAGTTCAGAGTACGCTGATAAGCACGAATGGCTGAGAGCAGGTGGGTGCCTGGAGCGTACGCCGTCGCTTGCTCGCGGGACCAGTCGGCTTCTGTAGCGGAAATCTGCTGGGCATTGCCCTCTTTCATAGGCCGAATATATCACAAGGGCGGCGAAACTCGGCACGTTCTAAAGGCACGAGGTGCTCGTTGCCCTTCAGTATGAGTCGCTCTTCACGCCCTGGGGCCCAACGTTTCTACCTTGGAGAAAGCAGACATTTTCACGTGGCGCTGACACAATAATCTAGAAATACGTGTTGAATTGCACTTATTTCACGCCTTGGACAATAAAAAGTGCAGTTTACCATGGTTTTGTGCACTCTCTACTTTGCGCTCTTCGTCAATTCTGTATTCGTGGCAAGTGCTTGAGAGCGCCTCGCCGTTTGAAGGAAATGCGCCGCATTTTGGCCCACCTACGGATTGTAGAGGTGGGCCAAAATACCGCACTCCCTCCAATTGTGCCCAATCATCGGCGCTCTCCACGTACTGCTGGTCGCGACAACCGGCATACCGGTCGACGCTCTAGGGGGACTGAGCGCGAATTTCCTTCAATACATCAGGAACAAGATCTGCAATTTCTGAGGCTAATAAACCTCTTTCACCATGAGATTTCTCCCACGATTGCCCTGCCAAAGCATGTACACAAACGCCCAACTGAGCAGCCTTAGATACTTGAAGTAAATTCTTTGCCCCCACCAAAAAGCTCCCGATGATACCCGCTAAGACATCACCCGAGCCCGCGGTGGCCATGGCAGCAGAGCCAAAGGCACAAACGCAAGGTATAGCCCCTGGAGCCGCGATTAAAGTGCGGGACCCTTTGAGGACAACTACACAATGGTAAAGCTGAGCAAGTCGTGAGACGGCGTTCCATCTATCGGACTCCACTTCGGCAATAGACACCCCCAAGAGAGCGGCTGCCTCGCCTGGGTGAGGGGTAAGTACCCACAAGTTTTCTGATGCCCCTGCAACGTCGGATATTTTTTTTGTAGCCAACCACCTCAAGGCATCCGCGTCGAGTACCGTGGGGATTCCCACCTGCAAAACCCTAACAATTGCTTTTGTTGCCTGTTCACTTTTTCCCAAGCCGGGACCTACAACGAGGGCGCCAGCCTGTTCTAAAAGAGCTGCGGTATGAGGCCCCCACCTTGAAGTCATGGGTTCCACCAAGAGTAGGTCTAGTTTTTCGACGACTTCTGTCGAAGAACTAATCGTCACCAAACCCGCCCCGGCACGCAACGAGCCCCGCGCCGCAAGACGCGCCGCCCCAAGAGTTCCTTCGCTGCCAGCCGTAATCACCACGCGGCCGGCCTCCCCCTTATGAGTTCGCGGGCTTCTTGGTTTGAACAGACGGGCTAGATCGCTCTTTTCTAGTAAGTAACCGTCGCAATTGCGGCCATGAGGAAAAGAGGGAGGCACCCCCAAAGACGATAGAGTCATCGAACCGGCAACCTCGTGACCCCGAGGTGTAAGAAGGCCTTTCTTAAGATGCCCAAAAACCACCGTGTGGGCGGCTTGTATCACGGCCCCAGGCGTCGCACCTGTCTGAGCACAAAGCCCGCTTGGAACGTCCAAAGAGATCACTTGAGTCTCCCCTAAGTTGATAGCTTCAATCAAAGAGTTGAGGGAGCCCTTGGGCTCGCGGCTCAGCCCAGTGCCGAGCAACGCGTCCACCAGCAGGTCAGCACCTTGTACCAGGTCATCAAGCTCCCCTGCAGGAGGCACCTCTAATATTTCGCTCCCTAAGGCAAGGTAGGCCTGAGCCATCGTCGCGGCATCACCCTTGAGTTTCTCGAAAGAGCATAGACCGTAAACCTTCACGTGGGCGCCTCGCATGGCCAAATGACGTGCTACAACAAAGCCATCACCACCGTTGTTGCCATAGCCACAAAAAACGAGAACCTTGAGCCCCGATAGAGCCCGTTCGTCGGCGCAGCGAATACAACTTCCGGCGAGTTCCGAACCCGGACGAGGCGATTGCCCCGGTGGACGTGGGCGCGCCTTTAAACCAATCAGATGAGCGGCCCCCCGCCCGGCGTTCTCCATCAAAATAAGCCCAGGCACCCCTGCCTCGCTCCACGCCTTGTCAAAGGCACCCATCAAATTTGTGCCGACGACCGGACGCATCTTTCAGCTCACTTTTGCGCGCAACGCCGCATTTTCCGAAGACCGAGGCTGAGACGTTGCACCTACACCTCGTTGATTGGTGAGAGCTAAACGCAATTGTCTTACAGCCTGCTCCATTCCAATCAATACAGCGTCAGCTACTACCGAATGGCCAATATTGAGTTCCTTCAGGTGGGGAATAGACAAGATCTCCCCTACATTTTTTCGAGTGAGGCCATGACCGGCTGCAACCTCTAGCCCCTGGTCGTGAGCGATGATTGCGCTTTGTTTCAGCTGCTCCAAGAGGGCTGCCCGCTCCTCAACCGGAGCATCGCAATAATGCCCGGTATGAAATTCAACCTGCGCGGCTCCTATTCTTGCACTGGCACGTACCTGCTCGGGACTCGCCTCAATGAAAAGGCTCAACTTGATGCCCTTGGCGCGACAAACCTGAGCAACTTCACGAATTGAGTCCTCAGCGCCCAACACGTCGAGCCCACCTTCGGTCGTACGCTCTTCGCGCTTTTCTGGCACAAGAGTCACGACGTCCGGCACCACTCGCGAGGCAATTTGAGCCATTTCCGAAGTGGCGGCCATTTCCAAGTTGAATAGTCCCAGTCGTGCCTCGCGGAGAGCATCCACATCGGCGTCGCGAATATGTCGACGGTCCTCGCGCAGGTGAACTGTGATGCCGTCGGCGCCGGCATTCATGCAAATACGTGCAGCTTCAAGAGGGTCTGGGTAATCAACGTCTCGTTGATTTCTAAGGGTGGCTACGTGGTCGATGTTAATATGAAGGCGCATAATAGATCGCGAATTGCTTCAAATACTTAGATAAAGGTGACGAACGTCGAGGGTTGTTAGGGGCCCCTTAAGGAGCGCCAAAATCCCAGTCTTCACCAAAAATGCTGTTGCGAGGCGTAGCTAATATTTCACCCTGAGGTCCGTCCTTTCTCACAACAACTCGATGACGAGTTGATACGTCCTTGTTCTCTCGCGCGACAACTGTGATGACATTCACACCTGGTTTGAGGGGTACCTCAAGGGTAAACTTCATCTCTTTGCCGGACTTTTGAGGATTTGGCTTATAAAAAACTTTGCGATTACCTACAAAGATGAAAGCATCTTGTACACCGCCACTCTCATCGGAGGCGAAGACTTCGAGATGAATCGAGTCGCCGCGTGTGGCCAACGCTTGCACCTTTACCTGCAAGCGAGGTGCCGCCCGAGATAGTTCAGGGCTAAATGCCAGGCTTGTCGCAGCCTTTCCGGAGGCTTCGTCAAGGTCCGTCGTTTTAACAAAAGCAAAGCGCTCTTTGTTGAGGCGGACTTGTACAAACTCGCCAAAGCTCGCCAAAAGATGCACCTTTTCTCCCTTTTTGAGAGAACCTACCTTGTCTGCATTGGCATGAGGTTGGGCAAGGAGAGATACGTCGGAGATAGCTTTGCGAACTCCCGAGGCTGGCTTCAGTTTTCGAGCCGTATTTGCGCCAAAGATCGGGATGGTTATCTTCTCGGAAGAAAAGGCCCCCAAGTCACGATCGGCAACACTCACCTCTAGTTTCAATTCATCAAGGGTCGCTTTTTTGAGCAAATCCAATGTGAACGCTACGTCTCGCGACTCCCCGGGTTTCATGCCTGATACGTCAAAACGGCCAGCCTTGAGCAAAACACCATCACCAGTCAGATTGCGAATATTCGTCTGAGTTTCAAAAGCGGGTCCTGCACCTACATTCTTGACGTGGAGGTAAATAGTAGCGCCCTCGCCCTTCTCTAGTTGACCATTTCTATTGGCGGCGCCTCGATTGTCGACCACCTGATAGCTATAGGCAAAAACCGGCCGAGGTAGACTTTTGATGGTTGGGTGAAATGCGATTGTATCCGGCGCGTCTGAACCATCTGTGAAGAAGCGCACCTGCACAGCGTCCTGACGGGCCAAGGCATCGCGGGGCAAGCGACAGACTCGTTTAGCGTCCAAGGGAAGTGGCTTTGTCGACCCAGGTTTGCGCCCTTCGGTTTCGCACCAGCCAAGAGGCACTTCAGCCTTTCTAGTTTCGCCAGGAAGTAGCTTACCAAAAACAAGTTCCTTTTGATCGTAGTAGCCTGAATCGCTCTTGGTGATGGCTCTGAGGCGATACAGCGCCCGCGCACCGTGATTGGTCACTTCGACGGTGAGTTTCATCGCCTCGCCCGCCAATGCCGTGTCCTTCTTGCGATCTGTGCTGAGGCGAATAGCTAACTTCTTCGAAGGAGGTCCTCCTTGGTAGTCTTCGGGAGGCGCTGACCAGTCGATCTCGAGCTCTTTTAGATCCTTAGCTACTTCAATTAGCTCTTTTTCTTGTAGCTCGTTTACAAGATCCGCCACCTGATCGAGCTGCTGTTTGCGCGTTCCAGAGGTCATTTTTGAAACAAGAGTCTGGGCTATACGAATTTGAGCATCTACGGAAAATACGTCGTCCAAGGTAGAGCCGCGCTCCCGGATCTCCGCGCGTGTGGCTTCGCCCAAATTGTAGCGCAGTTGATAGGTCGGCCTGTCTTGAACCCGGCGACCACCTGCCACCAAGGTCTTTTGCAGATCGCGTTCGCGAATATTTCCTTCGTTCACAAACATATCCATCTCCTGCACATCGACAGTCATCGGATCGAGTTCAATGTCCGGAGTGACGCCTGTTCCTTGAATGGAGATGTCTCCAGGAGTTAGATATTGAGCGATGGTAAGTTTAAGAGCGGCATTTTCTGGTGTTACCTCAGGAAATATCAGCTGAACTGAGCCCTTTCCAAAAGTAGTGCGCCCGAGCACAACCGCTCGATTTTGATTTTTTAGGGCGCCGGTAACAATTTCGCTTGCACTTGCACTGCCCTCGTTCACCAAAACAACAATCGGATAGTTGGGTTGGGTTCCGGCCTTGGTGGCCCGTTGTTCGTGACGCCCCTCACTGGCGCCAACTGTCGCAAAAATAACCCCTTCATCCAAAAAGGTGTCGACAACCTTGCCCGCTTGATCGAGTAACCCGCCCGGATCTTCTCTGAGATCAAGAACTAAGCCACGCAACGACTTGGAATTTCCCAAGTCGCGTAAGGCTTCGTGCAGTTCACGGGTCGTTGTCTGCTGAAACTGCTTGATGCGAACGTAGCCAATGCCATCGTCCAGTTTTTGATGGTCGACGGAACTTACGCGAATGATTTCGCGCACAAGTTCAAAAGGTCGAGAACCATTCCAACCGTTTTTTCCGTCGCGATGGATCCAAATGGTGACCTTTGAACCGGGCTCTCCTCTTAGACGATTGACAGCGTCCGAAAGAGGCATGTTCAAACTGGACTCGTTGTTGATCTTGGTGATTCTATCCAATCGAACCAAGCCAGCACGCCCTGCAGGTGTACCGGGCATCGGTCGCATCACGGTCAACATTTGATCACGGATGCTGATTACAATGCCTAGTCCGCCAAAATGTCCCGAGGTTGAAACATTCATCTCCTTAAACGCTTCAGGTGATAGAAACGCACTATGAGGGTCCAAGGTGCGCAACATACCATTGGCGGCGGCATATTCGATGTCAGGAAGCTTGACGTCCTTGCCACGCAAGTTCTTTTGCAAGAATGAAAACACCTCGCGTAGTCTGGCAGCCACGTCCCAATGGCCCTGCACGTTGGCGACGCGAAATTTCTTTTCTTCGTCTTCTACCCGCACGGTGACCGTCGCGGCATTTTTCTCGTGAGAGACTATCACCTGGGCGACGCTCTTTTGAATCATGTCGAGGGCCCCCAAAAACATCTGCCGAGGGTCGACTCGTTCGGGCTCCACATACTTTTTGCGAATATGATCTAAAGTTGCGTTCACGGCGCGCAGCTGTGTGAGATCATACTTAACCTCCGCCTCACCACCGACCACGGCATGAGCAGAACGAAGCCCCTTCCACAATCCCCCTGTTCCGTATTCGAGGGCAAAATGTGAAGCGAGGCCAAAGACCGTCAGGAGAATAAAAGTTCGCCCGACGCGTGAGATAAGAGCCATGGCCCCAGTATAGAGAGCAGGCTCTGCTCGTCGAGGGTGAGCCCCGAATCCTACTGAATTAAGGCTCAGAAAGAGCGGAAGAACTCGCCTGGGTCTCGGCCTTGGGTTCAAGCACCCTTCCACTGGCCTCGTCTTGTTTGATAGAATAGCGCACGAGGGCTCGCAGAGAGCGATTGCGCCCCACATTTCCAAGCAAGACTTTAATATCTTCGTAAACAGAAGGGTCGGAGAGAAACGCGCCGAGAGTACCCTTGCCAGCGCGCACATCGTGCACAATCGCCTGTAAGTCCGAGCTCGCCGTCGTGAGGTTTTTCATGATATCCCCACTCTCTTCGCCATAAAGAATATTGTTGACGAGACTCTTTTTTTCACGGATCCCCTTGAGAGTCAGGCCCACCTCCTCAGCGGCGTCACCGACCTGAGCCAAAGCGTGAGAGCCTCCTTGGTCATAGAGCACTTCGTGAACCAGACCAGGTCCAGTGCGTACCCTGTCCATGACTTGCCGAGCACTATAGAGTAGTTTTTCTAACTCTGCGGCAGATGCGTGAAATTGCTCAATCGTTCCTTCTATGCGATTGGCCTCGGCACCATCATTCAGTAGACGCCCGATGTAGCCCTCGCCGCTATTGATAGACTCCGTCATCAAGCTGAGCTGCGTAACGGTCTTTTTGAGATCCGATTGAAATTCTTCTTGGGCAAGAGACTCGGTCACAGTCTCTAGGTGTTCCATCACTCGCTCCGCGCCAGCGGAAACGTTTTTGAGATCTCCAATGATCTGATCGAGATCATGAGTCTCTTTCGTTTTCACCAATTCACCCGCTTTGAGACGGGGTAGGCTCTCGTCTCCCACTGTGATCACGATCATCTTGTCACCAAGAAAGCCTTTGCCTTTCACTTCGGCAATTGAGTCAACACGGATACGTCGCGACTCACTTTCGACAATGCTCAATTTCACAAAAATTGTGTCGTCGTCAGCGTTTCCTCCATAGCCAAGTTTCTCCACAGTGCCGATATCCACCCCTCCCATGCGAATAGGAGAGCCTTTCATCAGACCATTTACATCCTTGAACGCCGCGCGAAATTCAGTGTGACGCGCAAAGAGTTGACGCTCGTCGCCAATCATCATCACAACCACCCCCAGCACAATCAGTGATGCCAGTACAAAGAGGCCAACTTTTACATCCCGCGGCGCCATCCAGCTCTACCCAATTCAATAAGAAAAATAAAAGCAAACTCTCGCAAAAGAGAGTGATTGTTGGGAAGCAGAGACCTTCACCCTGATTCCGTCAAGCCGGGTGCAAGGGAGGTGCTGAGTACGCCTCAAATCACTTTCTTTTCGGGGGGAGGAGTGGCCGAACTTAGGCGTTCAACAAAGTCTCGACGTCCTCTTCTACTGGGGCCCGCCCCTCGATAAAGTCGGAAACCCGTGAATCAGACGCATGCTGAAAATCATCGACCGTCCCTGAATGGATAATGCGCCCCCCCTGCACCATCGCCAAACGATCGCTAATAGTGAACGCACTTTTCATGTCGTGAGTCACAACAATGCTCGTAAAGTTGAGTCGCTCTTGGAGCCCCATGATCATATGATTCACTCGCGCGGTGTTGATAGGGTCGAGCCCTGTGGTCGGCTCGTCGTAAAGCACCACCTCGGGTTGCACCGCAATAGCCCGGGCCAGACCGACGCGTTTGCGCATTCCCCCGGAAAGATCTGCCGGCCACATATCTTCAATACCAGGCAAGCCAACGAGACCGAGGGCCCAGGCGACCCGGTCGTTTTTTTCGGCCAGCGTCATCGTCGCATAAAAGTGTTCATCAAGTCCGTAGCGCACATTCTCTCCCACGCTGAACGAATCGAAAAGAGCGCCACTTTGAAAAAGCATACAGATGCGTTGGCGCACTCTCTCCAGGCGCTTTCCACTCATCTTGGTCACATCGTCACCGTCGAAAATAATCGAGCCAGCGTCAGCGCTCAACAGCCCAATGAGCATTTTAAGAAGCACGCTCTTTCCGACCCCCGAACCACCCAAAATGGTGAAGACCTCCCCACGACGAATCGATAAATCGAGCCCACGATAAATTATCTTTGATCCAAAGCGCTTTTTTACGCCGGAAAACTGAATCAAGTCATCGTTCACTGCATCACCATCGGGAAAAATTCTTTAATTGGACGGCACTCGCGCACAAGAGCAAAGCGCGAAGTAATACTAATGGCAATCAACTTGCGTCACTAAGAGTTCAACAGCGTCTCCGCCTCGGTATCTATCGGGGCGCAATTGTCCCACTACGCGTGCTTCGCCCGCGAGTTCTTTTGCCTTTCCGCCCAGATTGGGTCCAAAACCTCCTACGCGGCGACCGTTGGCCAACTCTAGGTCCAATTTAAGATGCCCCCCTCTCACCTCGCGACTGCCACGTACTCGACAATTGATGGCAAGGCTTGGTGCGGGATTTTGCTCCCCACAAGGCTCTAATAAGTAGAGATCTGCCAATACGTCAGACAAATCGTCTTCGGGTTGCAAATCTAAAGGGGGTAAAACAAGAGGCGGCTCAAAGTTCTTGCGTTCATCACAGGCGAGTTCATAGGCGGCTCGAAAAGCGGCCAAATTCTCCGCTTTGATTTCCATGCCAGCGGCCGCCTGATGCCCGCCAAAGCGCTCCAAATGCCCCTCGCATGCGCACAGAGCATCGTAAAGAGGAAAGCCAGCGGGGCCACGCACTGATCCTCGGCCCACACCATTTTCAAAGCCTACGACAAGGGCCGGTCGCTTGTATTTTTCAGCAAGGCGCCCAGCTACGATGCCCACAATACCGTGGTTCCAACCTTCGCGGCCAATCACAAGAGCTGGGGCCTCGGCTAAGTTGAGTTCGCGGATCTCTGTCTCGGCTTCTTCTTCGATTTTTGCCTGAATGACGCGGCGAGTCTTGCACAATTGCTCCACTTCTTCGGCCAACGCTTCGGCACGACTTGGGTCTCTCTCGCGTAAAAGCTGAAAGGCCAAGTCGGGGTCTTGCATGCGCCCTGGCGCATTGAGCCGAGGGGCTATTCGAAAGCCGATATCGCTCGCAACAAAAGGATAGTCTCTGTCCAGGCCAACTATATTTACAAGAGCTCGAATTCCAGCTCGCTCAGAATTTCGCAAAGTCTGCAAACCGGCGCGTACTAGAGCCCGATTGTCTTGGGTGAGGGGGGCCACATCGGCGACGGTACCAATCGCCACCAAGTCGAGCCACTGACGAAGATCAAGAGATACTCCTAGCTCTTTGCGTAACGCCGCCACAACCGAGAAAACCAGACCGCATGATGCCATTCCTTTGTAGGGAAATGCACACTCGGGTCGATGTGGATTCAAAAATGCGAAGACGGGAAGAGGGGTGTCGGGAACCAAGTGGTGATCGATTACGATAACGTCGATACCTTGCTCAGTGAGAACCCCCAAAGTAGCGTGATCGGAGGAACCACAATCGCATGTCACAACCAAACCAGGCTCTGCCGCTTGAATCTTGGTGAGCGCACGTTTCGATACGCCGTAGCCGCCATCAAATCGACTGGCGAGAATTGCATGGGCAGTGCCCCCCAAAGCCTCAATCGCGTCGCATAAAATCGCCGTCGCCGTCATTCCATCGCAATCATAGTCTCCAAAAACTACAATCTTTGTCTTCTCGCGAATCGCCTGGGCTAAGCGCCGAGCAATCGTCAGACGGTCATTCATCTTCTCTGGAGACGTAAGAGCGTTCAAACGAGGGTCAAGAAAGTCCTCTAAAGAAGGCCCTTCCTCAATTCCTCGTTCGGCAACGTAGGATGCCACAGTTTTCGTCAACAGACGTTTGGGGGTACGTCGGGCGTTATTCACTGGGCATCCACTCTCACTGAGGAGAAAAGAGAAACCTCTTTTCTCATAACTTACTCTATGGCGATTCCCTCAAGCTGCAGCGCGTGCAGCTTGAGCCTTTGCACTAGCCTTCTTTACTTTAGCAAAGAATTTTCGATCGATATAATCGGTCAAAGGCAAGGCTATGTACATTGAAGAATAGGTTCCAAGCAGCATGCCAATGATCAAGGTCAAAGCAAAGTCACGCAAGGTTCCTGTTCCCCAGATGAAGAAGCACATAAGAACCATGATGGTAGTGCCACTGGTCAGAACAGTTCGACTGAGCATCTCGGAGATACTTACGTTGATGAGACGGGAAAAACTACTCCCCCGCATCTTGCCTAAGTTTTCACGAACGCGATCGTACACAACCACCGTATCGTTCACCGAGTAACCAATAATGGTGAGTACGGCAGCCACAGTAGTTAGATTCAGTTCACGACCAAGAAGCACGAGAATACCCACAGTCACCACTGAGTCGTGGACAAGGGCAATGACGCCACCTGGAGCAAAGCGCAGGTCGAAACGAAATGCTACATAAGCCATGATAAAAACCAGGGCGATGAGGATGCTTTTGGTTGCAGCATTGCGTAGTTGAGCGCCGGCTTTGGGGCCAATCCACTCGGTACGTAATGCAGAGTCCGGCACGGTTCCCTCAGGAAGAACTTCCCGCAGGGTGTTCATCAACTGATCGCCACGACTCATCAAATAGACCTCAACCCGGTGGTCGCGGATATTTTGTAAGCTGGGATTATTTTCTCCCTTGCGCAAGCGAATGCCTTCGAGGCCCTCAAATTGAGAGGCTACCCAAGCAAGGTCAGGGGCGTCCTCAAAACGAATTGTGACCTTCTCGCCACCGGGGCTAAATTTCACCTCATTCGCTTGGTGCTCGCACCCTTCGGGCAACTTGTCGCCAAAGCAGAGTCGTTTTTGCATCTCCACTTGTTGCCCCTCGGGGATTGAAGAAACCTCCTGCACCCGCACCAAGAATCGAAAGGCGTTGGTGTCGTCCTTGACGCGAATTACGTCAGGTCGAGAGAAGTCGCCTTTGAGGACTGCTTCCTGAATTTGATTCGCCGTGACGGGTTTTTCAAAGGCTAGCTCCACTTCGGTTCCGCCAATGAAGTCGGTTCCCAAACGGGGACCGGGCACAAAGAGCAAGACGATAGAAGCGAGAACAAGAAATAGACTCAGACCGACGAATAGCCGGCGCTGACCCATGAAGTCGTATACTTTACCAATAGGGAAGAGTTGCATGATTCACCCGAGCGAAATTTTCGCGTTCTTTCCGGCGCCGCGCACCCAGAGGTCAAAGAGCACTCGACTGACGACAACGCCAGAAAAGATGCTGCACAACACGCCCACAATCAGCGTGACGGCGAAACCCTTGATGGGTCCCGTACCGTATTGAAAAAGCACCACACCGGAGATCAGCGTAGTCAACTGACCATCGATAATAGCACTCAAGGCTTTGGAATATCCAAGTTCAACGGCAGCGCGAGCGCTACGACCATCGCGTAACTCCTCACGGATGCGCTCGTTGATGAGCACGTTTGCATCTACACTCATACCGAGAGTTAGAGCCAAACCTGCAATACCAGGTAGGGTCATCGAGGCCCCAAAGCCTGCTAGAATAGCGAGCTGCAAGAAGAGGTTCATGAGAACCGACACGTCAGCAATCAAGCCGCCTCGTCGATAATAAAGAATCATAAAGAGCAGGACGAGAACGCCGCCAGCAGCAGCACCTTCAACTCCCAATCGAATCGAGTCTTTGCCAAGAGAGGCTCCAATGCGCTGCTCGTTTGAGGGAGAGATGGGAGCAGGCAATGCGCCGGATTTCAGAACGAGTTCCAATTTCTTTGCATCACGCAATTGAACCTGAGGGTCGCTTGACCCCATGGTGATCTGCGAGCTTCCACCCGTAATTGCCCCGCGAATATTTGGAGTTGATTCCACCTTGCCGTCGAGAACAATTGCGAATCGACGATTGATGTTTTCGCCTGTGATGCGACCAAAAATATTGCCGCCCTTATCGCTAAAGCGCAGATTGACTGACCAGCCACCAAAACCATTGGGGTCATTGTTGGCCCCAGCGGCAGCGTCGGTAATCATGTCGCCGGTGATGTCAGCACGCGCCTTGAGCAGATGGGTACGGTAACCGGTCTCGGCCTCCTCCATCGTCGCTTCATCGACAATATTGCGCTCTACTTCAAATCCGATTTCACGATCTTGAGGTACATCAACGGTTGCAGCCCAATCACGCAAGCGCTCATAAGTCTGTTGAATCGTCTCGTTGTCTTTTTTGCCCATACGAGCGTAAGCGACGACTCCCGAGATCTCCTCTTCTTTTGCGTCCAAGCCCAAAGGAGCTCGCTCCTGCTCAAAAGAAAGTCCTTCGGGTAGAGACTCTGGATCCGTTGATTCGCTCAACTGGGAGAAGAAAGGCGACTCGTCGTCGAGTAACTTGAATTCCAAGCGGGCTGTCTGACTGATGATGTCGCGGATCTCGTCAAAGCTCTCCTCGTTCTCACCGGGCACCTCAATGATGATGTCTTCGTCGCGGGTAGAAACCGAAGCTTCGCGCAACCCCATTGAGTCAATGCGTCGTAGAACAATCTCGCGGGCCTGAGCGACTGCAGTCTCACGAATTGCGCTCTCGGCTGCCTCCAGAATCGTGAACTCAAATTGTCCCTTACCCTCCAACTTGACCAGCTCCATATCGGGCTTAAACAAGTTGCGAAATCGAGCGTCGATTTTCGAAGCATCGTGCCCCTCGTTGATTGAGAGGGTGATAGTGTCGGAGCGTAAACGCGGAGCGTTGAGCTCGACCGCTTCACGAAGCTGAGCAAGAGTTTCCTCAGTAGGAGCATCGTCTCCGGCGTGACCGGCATAGAGCTTAGCAAGCTCTCTGCGCATGTCCTCGTAAAAGGCATTTCGCTTGTCCTTGACGGCCTCTGCGACGTCGACTGTATAAACCAGTCGTAGGCCACCACGGAGATCGAGGCCCGCGACGAGGCGAGCTTCAATGCGGTCCTCAACCCAACGAGGACACATCATGCGGCCACCCGTCATATTGTCCAAAGTGGGCCAAAGCGCCAAGAAAGCAACCGTGGCAACCACGCTCACAAATCCAAAACGTGCGCGCCAATTTTCCTCACCCCATGGAAGGGCCCAAAAGCCGAACCATAATGCAAGCAAGGCGAAACCTGCCATGCCCCAGAACGAATCGTTCTGTGCGGACATAGCTCCGGCTCCAGCTGCTAGGGCTGCCATCCAAGTCTTGCCACGTAACGGACGCTGAACTAGACCAATTAAGGCTAGAACCAGCGCGTACGCCCCAAGCACACTCATCAATACTGTTGTGACCACGGTGCTCCCGCTTACCTTTTCTCTAACTGGGCCGCAGCCTCAGCGTTGTCCTTACCCAGGACGGAACTTTTTAATACTTCCACTTTGGTGCCCGGAGCAATCTCTACCTTTGCGTAGCGATCGCCCAGCTCAACCAATTTCCCTCGGAGACCACCTTGAGTTAAGATCATGTCTCCCTTCTTCAGTTCTGCCATCGTCTTCTGTTGGCGCTTCGTTTGTGAACGCGACTGCCACAGCATCATGACGATGAGAGGAACCAGCATCAAAAGCATGAAGCCTGTTCCACCAAATGGTGAAGCTTCAGGCGCAGGTCCGCTGGAGTCTGTTGTGGCGCCCGCTGGGGCGCTGGTGCTGGACGATGCCGTCGAGCTAGGGATATCTTGCAAAGCAGAAGTCAACGTGATTTCTCCGCGAGGGAACCCCACGTAACTCGTGGGGATGGGGGCGGGCTTCTAGCCAGAATTCTTTAGCTCAGCAACAGGCGACTCTTTGCCTTCTTGCAAAGCAACATTTTGGGGAAGAGATAAACCTAGACAGATAGTCAGTATCTGACCTCTCCGCCTACCAGAACGATCTTTCTTGACAGCCCCGCAACAGAAAGCTAAGTGCACCGACCTGGACAGGCGCTTAGAAAAGCTTGGTTCAGCGACCCAAAGGCGCGTAGCTCAGTGGTAGAGCACTGCCTTGACAAGGCAGGGGTCGGCGGTTCAAAACCGCCCGCGCCTACCCTTTTAATCCTCCCGTAAGTTTTTACGCTCTGTGCAAATAACAAAAATGATTCTAAAAAGTGTTATTTTTTTCGCTTGCAGCAAGAATGCACTAAAATCGGCCCGATGCCCTTCACTTTAACTTCGTGATGGCGGCTTCGATGCCAAACTACACGGTTGATCACCTTTTTGTGGCAGCCAGCATAGCCAAGGGACCATTTCGCGCGCAGGATATGCCGCGAAACGTCTCGCTCCACGGGCTGATGGTTTTCTTGAGTCGTCCCTCTCGCTTAACGAGAAGTCGACTACCTATTAATTGTGGACGTCGATACAGTCGACTGGAAAGAAGAAGTAAACGATAGATGGCAATGCGGCGGCGATTTCGAGGGAGTTCTAGAGGACCCCAAATCAGGGTAAACCACAGGATTCGAGTTCCTGAAGTTTTGGTAGTGGACGCTGACGGCTCCAACTTGGGCGTTTTGACGACCCAAGAGGCCATCAAGCGCGCCCGGGCAGCTGATCTCGACTTAGTTGAGATTAACCCCAAAGGGCAGCCTCCTGTGTGCAAAATTCTCGACTTCGGAAAGTATAAGTACGACGAAAGCCGGAAGAAGCGTGAAACCAAGCGTAAGCAAACGGTTGTTGAGGTGAAGGAAATTAAACTCCGCCCCAAGACCGATGAGCACGATCTTGATTTTAAGGTGCGCAACTCAAGAAAGTTTCTCGAGTCTGGCAACAAAGTGAAGGTCATCTGCCGCTTTCGTGGTCGTGAAATTACGCACCCCGAGCGCGCCCGACAACAATTGGACGAGATCGTACAGAAGACGGAAGATCTCGCGACAGTTGAGCTACGTCCCACGATGGAAGGCCGTACCATGGCCCTTCTCCTGGCGCCCAAGCAATCTATCCTTCAAAAAGTTGCTCAAGACCGCGCTCGACGTGAAAACGAGCGTGAAAACGAGAAGCAATCTCAGCGTGATAGTGAAGAAGGCGACAAAGCTGAGCGACGTAAGCGTCAAGAAGAAGCCGAGGTCGAGCGTGCTGCTACACACAAAAGCATCAACGATCTCGACACAGAAGAATCGTAGTTATTCTTAGTGATCTATTTCCTCCATGAGAGGAATGATTCACAAGAAACTCAGCGAGAGTGGAGAAACACCGCACTCTACAAAAAAGACGCCCTCCCTGAGTGGCGTCTTTTTTGATTTGTGTTCCTAGCCCTCCTGCTCACGATCTCCAAAAACCGTGAGCTCGATTCAGCGTGCGGGCAGACCAACTTTTTGTAAGAGCTGGGGAGGCACGGCGCCAGAAAAGTAGGCGCCACCAGCCCCGCCCAACACAAAGAGAAGGACTAAGAACGCAATCAGACCTCCATTGCCTCCTTTGGATTGTCCCGTGATCTCTTTGAATTCGTTTACGGGTATCGGGGCCTCGGGTGGGATCTTCACCTGCGCCACGCCCGCCATTTCAGGATGAGAGCCTCCGCGATCTTCCTCGAGAGCCGAGAGATTTCCCAACTCCAAACCTTCGCTTACTGGCCCAGCGGGTTCAGTAGACAAGCCCAGACTATTTCCCCAATCAAGGGGCTCGTCTGCGCCTAGGGAGCTGAGATCACCCACGAAAGAGTGTACATCTAATGGTGAGGCCGATTGCCCGCTTTCTCCTCCGCTACCGGTACTGTCTAGAGAGGTAAATTCGAAAAGCGCTTGGTCAATCAGACTACCAATCAACGAGCCTTGCGCCGCTTTTTGGGCTTTTTCCGCCTTCTGGGTGCGCTGAACAGCCTGAACTAACTGTGCGATATCAAAAGAGGATACGGCCCTGGGTAGAGCGAACAACACCTGATTGAGGTCGTCGCCTAAGGAGCGAGCTGTGAGGTAGCGTTGATCAGGTTCACCTGCCAGCGCCTTTTGCAACACATTCCACACGCTCTCGGGAACGGTGGGATTGATCTCCCGAATATCGGGTATCACGGCTCGCTGTACTTGTTTAACCGTCTCGAGATCGCTCTTTCCCTGAAAAAGTCGACGACCTGCCAGCATCTCCCAAAGAATAATTCCGACTGCAAATATATCGGTTCGCGCGTCAACGGGTTTACCCTGAGCGGCTTCGGGCGAAAGGTAGCCAAACTTGCCCTTAATGATACCTGGCTGGCTCTCTTCCAGCTGGGAATTTGCCTTCGCCAAGCCAAAGTCCGCGATTTTCACCTCACCGTGGCGTGTCATCAAAACATTCGGCGGGGACATGTCGCGGTGAACGATATTGCGGGGCTCTCCCTTATCGTTCTCTAATTCATGAGCGTAGGCGAGTCCCTCACAGATTCGCACACAAATAAGTACCGCTTCTTCGACTGGGATGACTTTACCCGCTTGATTGCGGTGAGAGATCACGCCTTTTAAGTCGGCTCCGTCCACCAACTCCATCACAATGAAGTAAGTGTCGTCGCCTTGACCGATATCAAAAACTTGAACGCAGTTTGAGTGCCCGAGATGAGCGCTCAAACGAGCTTCATCGAGAAACATCCCAATGAATTCCTTCTTTCCCGCGAGATGAGGAAGAACGCGTTTAATGGCTACTTTCTTTTTAAAGCCCTCAAGCCCCGCGCTCTCCGCGCGAAAAACCTCGGCCATGCCACCGGCGGCGATGCGCTCAATGACTCGATATCGCTGTTGCTGTACTGACATCCTGCTTTTTTCGCTTTTGGCGAGAGGGGAACCTCGCGCAGCTCTCTAGAGCTTAGACCCTGCCAAATTTTATGGTCAAGGTAGTTTGTGCAAAAGAGACGAAGTTGTCTATCAGTTCAGGCATAAAGTATGGGGAAAGAGAGCCAGACCCTCCGCCTTCTTGACTCAGGCTCGGCCGCGCCCAATAAACTCAGTTCCCATGAGTCATAGCGCAGCCCCCACAACCAGTCTGTCTCCCGCTCCAAGTCATGAGCTCGAGCCAGATGAACCCAATACCCCCTTCTGGCTCACGGCTCTTGGTGCCGGTCTCTTCCTACTGGTCGGAATTTTTGTGCTTCTCAATAGCAGCGAAAATACCGAAGGAAATGCTGTAAATACCCCGCAGGCGGAGCCCAGTTCACCTGGCTCCCCTACCTCTCCCAAATAAAATGGGTGCAAATTCTCATTTCCTCCATTTTTCTCTCGCCAAGGACGATAAATCGTGCCAGCTTTCGCCCCCCGCCAGACGAAAGAGCTGTGCGGTTTCCAGAAATTTGGGGCCATAGCTCAGCTGGGAGAGCGCTTGACTGGCAGTCATGAGGTCACCGGTTCGATCCCGGTTGGCTCCACTAAAAAAGCTCGCTGAACTCAACGGTTCTTGCGAGCTTTTTCTTATTTGCCCGTTGTGGAGACAACACTCGTCCACACTCTTGGGCGTTGTTGAAAACATGTGAGTGAACCTCGTTTGCTTGATTTTGATTGATCTGAAATTGAGGGGCAAGACCTGCTCCTGAGTCTCCGGAGCGACAGGTTTCTCAGCCTACTTGGAATTTCATCACGAAGTACTCACCACATCAAGGCATACGGTCATGGTGAACCTTCTGCTCATTGCGTGGCCATCTCTTCCGGCAGCACGCACCCTAGTACCAAAGGTCGGAACTTCGTGCCGGGTTTTGGTACCCATGAGACAA
>CAYWLO010000086.1:0-18116 GCA_964459035.1 uncultured Polyangiaceae bacterium
GCGCTCTTGAAGTACCCAGCGCAGGCACCGTGGCCGCGCCATTTGCTGGAGAAAATTTAAAAGGGGCTCATATGCAAGCAACGACGCAGCCTTTTTTATGGCCCTTGTCGACGTGGGCGTGGGCCTCAATCATTTCATCAAATGGGTAGCGCTTTTCTATGACCGTACGTAGTTTTCCTGCCTTGTAGAGTTTGAGTAGATCTCCAAGAAACCCTCGTAGTTCTGCGGGCGGACGCACACCAGTTGCATCAAATTTCGCGGACTTTCTACCAAAAATGCTCGTAAAAATTATTTGAAACAGAAGAGGCATGCCTGTGACTTCGGCTCTTAAGTACTTCACTCATTGCATAGCAGTGGTACCTAGCGCTCTCGACGCGACATTGATGTGCCCCACTTGCCGTGAATTAACAAAGAAGAAAAGGGCGCAAATTCACACCTGTCACCCCTTTTGTTGCGCTGAGATTCCCAAACTTTTTGGTTTACTGTTCGAAGCAGTAAAGACCTACGTTGTTGCGATTACAGAACTGAGTGTAGCGAGACCTCCAAGATAGGGTTGTGTCGCTACTCAGGCCTACTCTTGTTGTCCCGGCGGTCGAGGTGTAGTTGGAGCAGCCGTTACCAGTCCATATTTCGCCAAGTCTTGCGTCACCCTTTTCGTCGAGGTTAATGGCTGCGTCGAGGCCACCAGTGGCGAGGGTGGCGAAGTCGGCAGCGACCTGAACGCCATCAACGCGAACATAGGGAAGACCCGTTTTGCTGAAGTCTGCGCTCGGTGAGAATGTTGCCGTAGTGATGAAGGGCAGGTAAAAACCAGAAAGTCTAGCAGCTGCAGCAAGACGATTGCAGGTGGAAGTCGCTTCTGCTTCACCGCCGACGTCGCCGGGTACAAAAGTTGAAGTCGCAAAGGCAATTCGGGTACAGTCCCCCGCATTACTTGTGTCATCGACTTCTCCGGACTCGAGGACGCCGTTGTTGGCAATCCCGTTTCCATCTCCGTTGTCTAGTCCCGTGGAGATTCGAGTGCATTCAGGAGTGACCTGGGTTAGCGAAGTCAATGAGCTAGTTCCATTGGAGCCATTGGTTCCGTCCTTGCCGTCAACGCCATCGGCTCCCACGGGACCAGCACCGCCAGCACCGCCAGCACCGCCAGCACCACCGTTTACGCCACTGGTTCCATGACCGCCGTCATTGCCGTCATTGCCATCGTTGCCATCGTTGCCATTGTCGCCATTGTCGCCATCGACGCCATCGACGCCGTTGGTTCCATCTTTGCCATCCGCCCCGCTAGCGCCTGGGGCAACCGTTATCGCTGCTTCCGCAAGCGATGGTCGTGAGTGCAATAGTTAGAGAAAGTGCAATTGTGTATGATTTCATCGAATATGGTCTTTCGTATTGAAGGTAGACTGTCGATCTATACATTCGCTTACTAATTCTCGTCAAGGGGCGCTTATTTGCAGGGAGGATCTCTGTGGTTTTGATCGAATCGTCGGGTCGACTGTACTGAGAGAAGATATATTGGGTAGAAGTCACCCATGATTGAGGTCGCCTCGGGGTGAGTGTTTGCGCCTTTGGAGAGAATGGCGCGAGGAATAATACAGTAGAATACTGACGTGAGTAGGGGCGGTCAGTTGTTGCCGGTTAGGAAAATATTTTGCTTCCTGTAGCCTCGGGCGGGTGAGACCGATGCGTTCCTTTTCTCTGCTGGGCATCTTCAGTAGCGGTCTGCTTTTAGGCGGAGTTTTTGCTTGCGAAAGCTGCCATGAAAGTCCTTCGCCCCCCCGCAAAGAAGGCTCCTTCTGTTCAAGACACTCCCTTGCAGCCCGAATTACCTCGATTTGTGGGTCGCGCCTCCTGCACGACCTGCCATCCGACTGAGGCAAAGGCATATGAGGGCAGCCAACACGATTGCGCTCTTGAAGTACCCAGCGCAGGCACCGTGGCCGCGCCATTTGCTGGAGAAAAATTAAAAGGGGCTCATATGCAAGCAACTTTTAAGACAGCCGACGGCAAGGCGACAATTGAATCAGGAGGAAGTCATCGGGTTCAATGGGTTATTGGAGTGGAGCCCTTGCAGCAATATCTTGTACAGGGTGAGCGGGGGCGAGTGCAGACTTTTTCAGCAGCTTACGATGTGCGCCCCAAAACTCAGGGGGGTGAGCGTTGGTACTTTATTGAGGAAGTAGACGTGCCCGAGGGAGATGCATTGCATTGGAAAGGCGACGCCCTCAATTGGAATTTTATGTGTGCAGATTGTCATTCGACAAATGTGCAAAAAAACTACAATTTTGAGCAGGACTCATACAATACAAGCTTTTCTGAATTGGATGTGAGTTGTGAAGCTTGTCATGGCCCTGCGTCTCGCCATGTAGACTGGGCCCAAGAGCAGAAAAAAACCAAAGACCCATTTAAGGGCAAATTTGTAGGTTTTTCCCGCTCTTTAAGGAGTACAGCTCGCAAGTGGGTGCGCAGGGCGGGCGAAAAGATTGCCCACCTCGAAGGGGGCGATCCTTCTTATCAAGAAGCCGAACTCAATGGCTGTGCCCCCTGTCATTCTCGTCGGGCCGATTTGGGCGGGGCCTCAGGGGGAGAATATTTTGACCGCTACCGCCTGCGTCTACTTGATGCCGAAATGTATTTTTCTGATGGACAGATTCAAGAAGAGGTATACGTTTTCGGGTCGTTTTTACAGAGCAAAATGTATGGGGCCGGGGTAACCTGTAGCGATTGTCATGAGCCCCATGCTGGTACTTTAAGAGCGCCCCAGGAGACAATTTGTCTCAAGTGTCACGATGCAGAAAATTACAATCGGGCTTCTCATACAATGCACGAGGCTGCGTGGGCACAGCCTAACGAGCCTTTGCCTCTCTGTGTTGATTGTCATATGCCAACGCGCACTTACATGGGTGTAGACGATCGCCGTGACCATCGCTTTGGTATTCCTCGTCCACGCCAGAGTCAGAAAATTTCATCACCTCAAGCATGTGCGAATTGTCATCAAGAGAAGGGCTCGGCCTGGGCGGCTCGGGCAATTGAAAAGGTGCATGGCCCCGAGTCGCCTTCAGAGTCGGCCCTAGCGCTTTTTGCCGCAAAAAACGAGTATTCTACGAGTAATCAGTTGTTGGCTGCGTTGGTCGCCAATGAGCAAGAGAGCCCTATCATGAGGGCGACAGGCTTGATGCGTTTGAGTGAGCAGGCCGATCTTGGGAGAGAATTTGTAGACGCGGTTCTGCGCTCAGGTCGCTCTTCGCATGTTTTATTGCGTACGGCTGCAGCCGAAGCGAGTGGCCCCTTGCCCCCTGAGCTAAAACTGCCTCTCTTGCGTCATCTTTGGAAGGATTCTTTGCGGACCGTTCGTATTGCAGGGGCCATGGCCGCAATTTCAATCCCCCATTTATCACCAGAAGATGAGTCGAAATTACGGGTTGTACTCTTGGAAGCAAAAAGCGCTCGTGAGTATGAGTCCGATAGAATTTCAGGAGTCTTAGCTTTGGCTTCAATAGAAGCACGATTGGGTCATTGGGATCGGTCCTTTGAATTATATAGCGAAGCAACGCGTCGATTTCAGATCTCTCAGACTGCGTATGTAAATTGGGCGGACGCGCTACGCTCACGGCACCAAGAGAAAGAGGCGGGGGCGGTATTGGCCGATGGCTTGGCTCGTTTTGAAAATGATGCGGCTCTCAACCATGCTCGTGGTCTTTGGCTGGTGCGTCAGAAACGATATTCTCAGGCGTTACCCGTGCTCAAGAAGGCTTACAAGCTCGCCCTGGTCAACCAAAAGCGTAGATACGGTTACGTCTACGCAATTGCCTTGAGCGAAGGTGGCAACAAGGCGGAGGCCATCATTCTTTTGAAACAACTACAAAAGGCATCTCCTCAAGCAAGGGAGATCAGCCAAGCGCTCCATTCAATGATTCAATGAGTCAATGCATGAAGCGCTTGAGCCTTTGCACCCTGTTCCGCATCCTCAATACTTATTTGTAAGCAATTGCAGCGCTGACTGGACCCACGAGGGGGACAATTTCGGTACGTGAGAAACCGGCTTCTTTGCACCAGGAATCAAATTGCGCGCCGGTATAATCAAAGCCGCCATCTGCCCCAAATTCGAGCAACATATTGAGGGACATCATCAGTCCAAATGCATTTTTTCGTCGTTCGTCGTCAATAATATTGTCGATGGCAATGAATACTCCGTCCTTGGGTAATGCATGAAACGCACTTTTGATGAGAGTCTTCTTTTTCTTTTCACTCCAATCGTGAAGAATCATGCCCATCGTGATCACTTCTGACTTAGGGAGAGCGTCTGCGAAAAAATCACCCGCCACACATTGGAGACGCTTTTGAAGACCCGCCTTTTCTGCTTCTCGCTCTGCAATGGGTATGACGGGGGGTAAATCGAATAGTGTAGCCTGAAGGTGCTGGTGTCGCCCTAAAAGGATCTTACAAAGGTGGCCGTTGGCTCCACCAATATCGGCGATTGTCTTTCGTTTTGAAAAGTCGAACTTTTCCGAAAGAGCCATGAAAGCACCGGTTTGAAAGCCCGCCATCGCCGAGAGAAATTGCTCTAGTTGGTCTTGGTTGGCGTAGAGGGCCTCAAAGACCGAAGCGCCGGTTGTCTTGCTTTCGTTTTGAACTTTACCTGTGCGCAGGGCTTCCCCGAGCGAATTCCAGATCCCAAAGAGGCGTGCGTTCAGCATCTCGGGCATGCCTCCCATATATGTAGCTTTTCCTTTTGTTAGAAAAGTTTCTGTCTCGTCGGTGTTGCTATAGAGGGCACTGTCTCCATTGCCTTTTCTTTGCAGAAAGTCCAAAGCGACTAGGGCGTCAAAAAAATCAAGGGATCGTCGAGGGTGAATTTTTAATTGGCGTGCTAGCTCGGCTGCATTTTTTTCTCCCGTTGAGAGGACCGTGAAGAGATCGAACTCCACTGCTGTCAAAAGCACCTTCGAAGGCCAGAAGGCGGTAACAGTCTCCATGATACGAGATGGATTGAGATTTTTATTCATTGGCTGGATCCTTTCAGAAGCGGAAAGAGTACTCCTCAAGCGGGGGAGGGCTAGAAGTTCCAGGGGAGAGGCTGGGGTCCTTAAAGGAGGACTGAGGGAAGATAAGGAGAAACCAGCAAGGGTGATGGAAGGGGTTTAGCGTTGGGTTTTGAGACCATATTGAGGAGGAGATGGACCTGATGTGGCTCATTTTAAGGGGGCGTCATAGGATGCCTTTTTGCCGAGAAAGTTACTGAGCTATTGAAGATGTAGCATTTGAGAGCGGTTTGGTAATTTTTATGCGCTTTCCAAGTAAATAGTGCAGCCATAAAAAGCTAAAAACATTGCGCTGACAGAGTCGAGGGTGAATTCGCTCCTGCCTTTTATCATGGAGCTCTTGATAGTGGCTCCAATGCACTCCGGGGTTTTCGTGATGTACAGTGTGGAGTCCTGCATCAAAAACGAACCAATTTTCCCAGGATCCGACGAAGTTGCGCGAGTGATTGTTGGGGCAGGTGTAATCGCAACCCACGTGCTGAACATAGTTGATGAACATCATGGACCACGGAGCCCAAAGAGCTGGCAATAGGACGAGTAAGCTATAGGCAAGCAGACCCTCTTTGAGTCCGTTTTGTACAAGGGACCAGGTGAGAGCGATGATGTGAAATGTGACGAGAGCGAGAGCTTGAGCGATTGCCCAACGGAGCCCCCAAAAGCCCTTTTTGTTAAGCTTTTTCCAATAGAAAACGAGGGCTGGCCCTTGCCAAATACTGGAGCGAGTGGGGTAAGTCAGAGCCTCGTAGAGGTTGTCTTTTTCCCCCCGGCGCAGGGTACTTGTTGTGTCTCCCGGACCGTTGATAAACTTATGATGGTTTTGATTGTGAGTAGGGATCCATGAAAAAATGGGAAACCCATAAAATATGGAGAGCCAAGTAGAGTAAACTTGATTGAGGAGAGGCTGTCGAAATACTCCTCGGTGGTTGTGATAGTGGCTGAGTACTCCAGCGCAAAAGCCAAGGTACAAAGCAAGAGGAGAGAGCAAGAGCACCCACTGGGGATGAGTAATACCTATCACTGGAAGCAATGGAAAAAACACGAGGGACCAAAGGAGTGTGCGCCGATCTTTTTGGTTTTTGAGGGGGGATGAAATTGTCATGTTTTTATGGGGCGATCTCTTGTTGGGGTACTAGAAATGAGGCATTCATTGTGCCGGCCCTTACCGGTAAACAATTGTGTTACTGCAAGACAGATCGTGGTCTGTGACGGTCCCTCACACAATTCGCAATGCATTCAGGTTTCTCATGAACACTTCTCAGCAGCGTCGCGGCGCAAGAAAAACCCCGAAACAGGCTCGCTCCAAAGTCACTGTAGAGGCCATATTGGACGGAGCCATTCGGGTTTTCGATCGAGAAAAATCCGGGTCCGTCACTACCAGTCAAATTGCGGAGGCCGCCGGAGTGAGCGTGGGTACCCTTTACCAATACTTTGGCGACAGGGACGATATTATCGACGCTTTGCAAGAAAGAGAGTTTGAGCGGGCGGGCTCTATGTTAGCTGATAAGTTAAGCCCCACAGCGTTCTCGTCACCTCGCGATTTAGCCCATGCCATTGTAGCCGGTTTACTTGAACTCTATCGAGCGGCTCCCGGCTTACATCGGCTTTTAGCAATTGACGGTTTAAGAGTCGCGCCCACCGAGCGGGTGCAAGCTTTTGATCATCGACTTGTAGAAATGTTGCGTTCTTTTTTGGAGATGACCTCTTTTGCAATCAAGCGAAAAAATCGTCATGCGGCCGCATTTGTGCTCTATCACTCGGTGAGAGCGACGATGCTTGCAGCGATTATGGAGGAACCACTTGGCTTGAGTGACGAAAGTTTAGTGGGCGAGGTAACAGACATGGTTCTCTCACATTTGCTGCGAGATTCTTAGGTGCATGTTTCTAAGCTGCATGTTCTTCAGATGTGGGGTGATTGCTGGGCCATTACGGGGCCTCTGTCTTTGTGTTCAATAGTTTCTTAATGGACCAAGCGCGCACCCTCTATTGGGCTCGGCATTACATCTATTGACGTTTTTATAGGCACCCCTTTTTTACTCACTGTCAGGACAATAGGAACGTGGCAAGTGCCCCATTTGAACTTGCCACGAACTAGGGCGTCAGGACTTCGAAAACCCCGGTGTGCCAAAAAAATACGTGCTAAATTGCACTGTTTGTGTATAAATTCGTCAAAAGAGTGCAGTTTGCCCTGCTTTTTGACGAAGGCAGAGGGGGTGGTTTTTTTAGCACCCTGGCGTGGCTGCGTTGTTTCTACTTGTAAGTTGTTGATGGGTTTCGATACTTTTAGCGCCTTCTTTTTTCCTACGCCTTCGCTCATCTCTTGGGGAGGGCGCGTTCTGGATGACCACCCGAACGGTACCTCCCTTGACGATCTGGGGGGAGACCTCTCTGCTCTGCTACGCGGTGACGCCCCGGCGCTTGAACGCCCCGAGGTCCCCAATACACCCCCGCCAGTTTCCTCCTTTGGAGGTGTAGGAAGCAAAGGAACCGAACCCGGAGGAAGCGTGGCGTCTGGCATGGGTGGACAAGAAGGCGGCGGTGCTCATCCTTTCCATGGTTGCAGAGAGGGGCTTGATAGAGTCGTGGTGGGATATCATCATTTGATCCCTTGAGTTTAGGTGATGATGTTCGTTCCTTTGGCATGTCGATGCCAAATTAGTTCTGAGTCTGTTGAGTCCTTTCTAACCAAGTTATTCATCTTTTACCCTACTTACCCCTCGAACTCATTGGAGCTTCAATTGGCATTTGACGTTGGGAAGACGTACGAAAATTGTTTCGAACGTGTAGGAGTGGCGGCAGGCAGGAGGCAAGTGTTGTCAGTTCATGAGCGCGAAGAACCGTATGCGGTCTCGTAATTTGCGAGAACAATTTGCCTGAGTGGTTGCCCCTACGGTTCGTAAGCGTACTGAGTTTTATGGACGATGTTGACTGTCTCACCTGCGGCGCGTGCTGCTTTCAGCGCCCAGGTACAATTCTGGTCACCGTGAACGACATCGTTCGGTTTCGACGTGCGGAGCGCACGGATCTCATTGCTCAGTTAGACGCAGGCGATTTCAGCCAGATGGCTTTCAAGATGAACGAGCAAGGCTCCTGTGTGCGCTATGGCTCTAAAAGTTCTCCTCTGCCTGCCAAATCTACGACTTACGCAGCGATACCTGCCGCGATTTTGAGCGTGGAAGCCTGCAGTGTCTTGAGTTTCGGCGCGATCAAGGGATTGATATGAGTGACTCGTTTTTGACTGAGTAATGGCGACCGAAGTTTTGATAAACCAGCGCAGTCTGCGCACTTTGAATCGATGACCACACCTGCTAGAAGCGGGGCCTCTCCCCCGCACGTCAGACATAAGTGCCCGACGGGTCGGAGGATCGGTGGCGACCTTGCACGATCGGTCATTTGCGACCTCAGGAGAGAAACATAGGTGCACACTCGTACCGCGAAATCTGGCAGTCATTTTTTTTAGATAAAGACTACCAAAGGATCATTGTATTTAGATGGAAAACTCGAAATCGACTGTAGAGAGCGTTAGGAAGGCTGTGATCCTCGCGGCAGGATTTGGTGACCGTCTACGACCCTTCACTAACGCGCACCCCAAATGCTTGGTGCCAGTGACCGGCGTCCCCATTCTGGACAACACTCTCGAACATCTGGCTGCGCTCAAAACTGAAGAGGTGGTTGTCGTTGTCGGTCATAAGAGTGAGGTGATCATGGACCGCTATGGCCCGACGCATCTCGGTATGGTGATGATCTACGTCGAGTCGAAGGACTACGCAAAGACGAATAATATTTATTCATTGTGGTTGGCTCGTGAGCACTTGAGCGAAGATGTCTTGTTGCTTGAAGCTGACGTGTTTTTTGAGCGTGCGGTGCTTGAGAGGCTCTTGTCCAACGGAGAGGGCAGCTCTGCTGTAGTCTCGCGTCACGAGAGTTGGATGTCGGGCACGGTCGTGACAGTGGATGCACACGGCCGAATTGAGGCATTATTCGACAATCAGAATCAAGCGTCAGGCTTTGACTACTCGAAGGTTTTCAAGACAGCCAACCTTTATGTACTTCGTAGTGACTTCATGAAGCGCTATTTTTTGCCCCAGCTTGAGGCTTATATCGCCTCTGGAGACTACGACGAGTACTACGAATCGGTATTGATTACTCTGGCTCATCGAGGGCGAAATAATCTCGATGCTGTTATTTGCGACGATCTAAAATGGTTCGAGATTGATGACGAGAGCGATCGCCAGGCGGCGGAGTACCTATTCTCTGATCCTGAAACGCAATATGAGTACGTGGGCAAGCAACACGGTGGCTATTGGCGCTTTGGCTTTGTTGACCACGCCTATCTGTACAATCCCTATTATCCGCCTCAAACAGTATTTGCGCACTTCCAAAGCCATCTACGCGATTTGGTGCTGAATTATCCGGTCGGACAAAACGTAGTTGCGCGTCTCGTGGGGACGCTCATTGAACAAGATCCTACTAATATCGTCGTGGGCAACGGCGCTTCAGAACTCATCAACATCATCTCGGGCAGGCTACCTGGTCCCTTGATTTGCCCGGTACCTTCATTCAATGAGTATGAGAACGCGACCAAAGAAGGTGGGTTCGTACCCTTCGCTTTGCCCTCACCTTCTTTCGAACTTGATGTAGATGCTTTCGCGGTGGAAGCCATCGCATCGAAGGCAAAGATAGCGGTCGTCGTGACGCCCAATAACCCGACCTCTCTTGCCGTGCCCCGAGATGACATCTTACGCCTTGCCGCAAAGCTTGAAGAGCATGGCTGTATGTTGGTGGTTGATGAGTCGTTCGCAGACTTTGCAAGCGATTTTGACGGACTCAGCGTTGAGCCATATATCGAAAAGGTGAAAAACCTTGCAGTTCTCAAGAGTCTCAGCAAGTCCTTTGGTATTGGTGGGCTTCGTCTTGGCTATTTGCTCACTGCAAATGAGACAATGAGGCAAGCCGTGAAGTCCGAACTGCACATCTGGAATATCAACGGTTTTGCCGAGTCATTCCTTAAACTCGCACCCCGCTACCGCCGTATCTTCAAAAAGAGCTGCGGTCAGGTTCGCGTTACGTGCGATAAATTTTACGAGGATTTAAAAATGCTTCCAGGGGTATTCGCATACAAACCTGAAGCGAACTTTGTCATGATTCGCGTAGACAATAGCGCGACTGGTCCGGAGATAGCCAAGCGTCTTTTTGTTGAAGAAGGGCTTTACGTGAAACATTGCGCAGGCAAGGCCATGCCCGACGCCGAGCGCTATTTGCGTATCGCGAGCCGCACCGAAGAAGAGAACGAAAAATTCGTTATCGCCTTGAAAGCGATCCTCGGCGAATGATCAGTGTGAGTGCTCGACGTAGTGCCTTGTCGTTTTTCAATGACAGGGCGAATCTCATCACGCTCGTGGGTCTTTGTTGCGGTTTTTTTTCAATTTATTCAAGCGCACGGGGAGCCACAACTGTCGCCGTCATTGCACTACTCTGGGCTTTATTCTGTGATTGGTTCGATGGCCCTGTTGCTCGACGCACCTTGGGTCGCACGGATATCGATAGAGCTTTCGGTGGTCAGTTAGACTCCCTCGTCGATCTCGTCTCTAGCGGGGCGGGACCGGCGATGCTTTTGCTCTCGGTTGGGCAGTTCAATCCGTGGTTTTTGCCCGGCGCGTGCGCGCTGATGATTGCAGGTGCCATGCGACTCGCTCACTTCAATGTGATCGGTATGAACTCGGGCGAGTACAGCGGCTTGCCGATTGACACAAATATTATCGCTGTGACCGCCCTCTTCGCAATGCGCGAACCGCTGGGTGAGAGTTTGTTTCCAGGTGTGCTTTATGCCGTTGTTGTTCTGCTTGCGCTCCTGAACATTGGGCGCTTTCGTTCACCAAAACTTGTCGGCTTTTGGTACTATCTCATCGCGACATACGTGTTGGGGATGACGCTGTTCTTTTACCGCTCGCTGTAGCAGTGGCTTTGTTTGGCTGACGTTACGACTTCAGCCGGAAGAAGTGGTTTTGTAGCGTTGGCCAAGTGATATTTAGACGATCCACCACAAGGGGTACTGCTTTAAAACTCAAAGGAGCAATCAGTCGTAAAGACCACCAGGTCATTGCTCCGAGTAAGGGGGAACGTCGTGGCAGAAAGGGGAGAAGTTTTCGCCGAGCGTTCACCATTTCGATGGCCGTTTCCATTGCGGTATATCCCAAGTTACGTCGGGATTGTGCACGGGGGAATCCTGCTTGTAAAAAGAGCTTTTGGTAATCTTCTGGGGTTCGGTAAAGCGCTCCGTAACTTCCCGTTGCAGCTCGAGCCGTCTGAGGCACGGTGCTTTCTCTGAGGATCACCATTCCTTCAGGAGAAAGGCGTTCTTTGATACGCTTCAGCAAATCGATAAGATCTGGATCGTTTAGATACATTGACAGGCCGCCGAGAAAGACCAAGTGAAATTTCCCTTCGGGCAATTCTGCGCGGGCGTCTGCTTCCAAAATATCCACGTTTCCGCAGGAACTTGTTCGTGTTCTTGCAGACTGGGCCATCGAGCTACTTCCCTCGATGCCAACGACAGACCGGTAGCGGGTCGAGAAATATTCAGACCAGGCTCCACCTCCACAACCCAAATCAAGGACGCTTGCTGACGGGGGCGCTTCATCTAACCAGTGGCTGATGATGTTGATTTCTGTTTTGAAGCGATAGCGCAGAGCATCTTCAGGAAGATCTTCGTCCTGAGCCATATAGCTTGCAGCGGCCGAGGAGTTGCTTCCTGCTTTTTCGAAATAACGTCGGACAGCGCGGTAGTCGATGGAGTTCACGTGTTCTTGTAGCGCTGCTAGGGAAGGACGTCTTGCGTGAACCCAATACTCTTGCGAGAATTAGCCGAGAGAGAGTAGATGTGTGCTTGTGTCCGGTTCGCCGGTTCGATGATCTGCGTCGCGCATGTAGAAGTTTTCGCAATCGAAGACTTACTTTTGGAATGACCCGCTCATTTCTGTATCTTCAATAATTGGCAGAGCAATGATTAGAGCAAGTTCATTGCTAATTGAGGCATTTGATTTGCTTGGGCGAGAACTGCAATTCCTGCTTGAGTCAGCACTTGGTTGCGGGAAAGTCGAGCTGTTTCTTCCGCAACGTCGACGTCTCTGATGCGCGCGTTGGCCGCTGAGAGATTGAGTCGCATCGTTTGAATATTATTTCCAGCTATATCGAGGCGATTCATGGCGGCACCAAACGTGGCACGAGATCCTGAAACGGAAGAAATAGCTCCGTCAATTCGTCCCAGGGATGCGAGCGCCGAGGTATAGCTGGCCACTGTGGTGGTTGCGGCGAGTACGGTGGTCATCAAAACTCCGCCGAATGCGACAGTGATTTGATCAGCGGCTACGTTGTCTAAGCCAACCTGAAAAGTAATGGGGGTGGCGCTTGTTGCGACAACACCAACTCCATTGAATTTTGCGGAGCCTTGAATACGAGTGATCTCAGATTGTAGCGCCTGAAACTCTACGTTCACGTGGCCACGGTCTGTAGAGGAGAGTGTACCGTTGGACGCCTGCATCGCCAGCTCTCGCATACGGCCCAAGACGGAGTGAACTTCGCCTAGCGCTCCCTCTGCGGTCTGAGCCATGGACACCCCATCTGCAGCGTTGCGCTCGGCGACGTTGTAGGAGCGAATTTGAGCCTTCATGCTCTCGCTGACCGCTAACCCAGCCGCGTCATCCGCTGCGGTATTCACTCGAAGACCACTTGAAAGTCGGTTGTAGCTGCTGGAGAGCATCTTTTGGTTTGCCAGAAGATTTCTTCTGGCAACCATCGAAGAGACGTTTGTGTTGATATTAATAGCCATATTCCCCTTCCTTGGGGTGTCCCGGGAGACCCCGGTAGAGCGTCAAATGCTCGACACCTAGCTAGACGCACAATTCGCGGCCGATTGAAGGCCGACTTTAGGAAAACTTGAATATTTCTCAACTTGAGAAATATTGACGTATGTGCTCGCCATTTTCTGTTTTCAGTGGGACGAGCCCTAGCGGTTCGACTGAAGGTCACGCTCTTAGTTGCCCAATGAGCAACAAGTTAGTGGTCTTCTTCCGGACCCTCGGACTCTGAACAAAAAATGTTGAGCTAAAATAAGGAGCGTTGATTCTCTTTTCTAGCGCTTCGAATATCTCGTGCTTGACGTTGGTACGGTCGAGACGATGTCGTGCTCGCTTCACTCCAGATAGTTCGAGGAAGCTAAAGGGTACGGGCTAGCAGCCCAGCATCAAAGATACTTTGCTCGACTGACTTTTACTGATGAAACGAACTGCCCACCAGCGTTCTTCGGGGCTGAATTTCCGGAGAGGGCCTTTGCTTCAGAACATTCTAAGGAAAGTGGCGACCGTCCTTGAGGGGTAGTTTGTCCTAGACTTGCCTAAGAGAGCCGGTCTCGCTTCGATCGGAAGGGATGGTGGCGGTTGAGGGGATCTCATAGTTAGTTACTTGTTTAACAGTTCGAGGGGCTTCATTGCCAAGCTTCCCCGTTGTTGAAGTCGATGAGCTAACCTAATTCAGGGTCAAGGCAGCGAGTAGAACGCTGGCGAAATGAGTGGGGCAAAGGTCAACGTTTGTAGGGTAACGGGCAAACCAAACGTCTTGGTCAACCCAGCCCCAAATAGAAAGTATCCAGCCTTTTCAGAGTGGGTTTTTTGCGAAGGCGAAGGGATTCGAACCCCTGGAGGCTTGCACCTCGCTGGTTTTCAAAAACTTGGGCGCCATGACGGGTTTGTGCTGAAGGCGTGTGTTTTTGGCTGTTTGAGGTGTGCTCTCGGTCCTCAGGAAGATGCCTTCTCGATCCCTTCGCCGAGGCCTTCGAGCGGATAGAAGCGCTTTGTCCGGCCAATTTTTCTGGCCTCCAAGAGTCCTAACTTTTCTAAGTCGGCGAGGTCCTTTCGTGCCGTCATGTAGTGCACTTGGTGCGTCGCAGCCTGACCTTCCACGGTCTGTCCCTGGAGAGGGTGCCTGACTGCATGGAGAAGGAGTGAGCGCTGCCTGTGATTGAGTTGGTCGAACTTTGCAATTCGCTTCGAGAGCAACTTGATTCTGTTTGCTCGCGCGCTGAGATGCTCGTGAAGCTCGTCCAGGGATTCTTGAATGACACCGAGTTGATGTAAAATGAAGTACGTCAGATCCCCCTCATCGGCTTCCGTGTGGGCAAACGCGAGGTAGTAGTCTGTCGGCTTTCTATCTATGGGACCGGAGATAGAAAGAAAGCTGGCCGATTCGTAACCTTGTCGGAGCATGCTCCAGTAGAAAAGGGCTCGGGCCATACGTCCGTTGCCGTCTCGGAAAGGGTGTTCGTAGGCAAGCCAAAAGTGGGACAGAATTGCCCGTATGATGGGGTGAATGAACTCACCTCCCTTTTGGGTGTGGTCCTCTTTCGCATTGGCGAATTCCAGAAGGGCGTCGATTCTCTTTTCTAGGCCATTGGCGTCCGGCGGGGTGTGCCAGATGTTGCCCTCGATGTCTGACACGGTGACATCGTGTTCTTGGGTACGGAACATTCCTGCGGCACCTTCTACTTCGAGAGAGTTTTCACCGATGATTGAATGGAGTTCTAGTAGGTCATCCCTCCCCAGCGCTCGACCTTCCTGGTGGATGGCGAGCATTCTTTGCATCGCCTTCCAATTGTTGAGGATCATGTACTCATCGGGGGATGCGGGTGCGCGGTCTTCCCTCACCATCTGTCGCGCCACCTCTCTTGTAGTGGGGCGAGCCCCTTCTACCTGACTTGAGGAAATCGCTTCTTCAAGAAGTTGCCTCATACGATATTCGGATTTGGCACTTTCGTTCCCCAGCGCTTCGAATATCTCGTGCTCGACGTTGGTACGGTCGAGGCGATGTAGTGCTCGCTTCACTCCAGACAGTTCGACGAAGCTAAAGGCTACGGGGTAGCAGCCCTGCATGGCCGATACTTTGACGGACTGACTTTTTCTGATGAAGCGGACAGCCCACCACCATTCTTCGGCTGTGAAATTCTTGGGAGGTGGCCTTCGCCTCAGCTCGTTCCAAGGGAGGTAGCGACCGTCCTCGAGGGCTGGTTTGCCCTGCACTAACTTACTTAAGAGAGCCTGACTCATTTCGGTCGGAAAGGATGGTGGCGGTTGTGGGAATCTCATAGTTAGTCACTCGTTTAGTGTTCTGTAGAAATACTAAACGACGCGGCTATAGTTAGCAAGTTTGAGAAACGCTAAACGAAGGGCTCACTGAGCGTGCAAGTCCTTTAATTTGTACGGTCTGAGTTGCGACGAGTGATGCGATTCAAGCTGGGCACTATGGCCATAGCCATTGGTATATGGTCAGTCGCAATCGCCGTAATCATTATAGAACAACGTACTCGTGCGCCTTTTCATCGTGCTCATGGAAGACCCCTCAAGTAACGCTCAGTTACGGCGTAACCGTCCGACGCGAAGCCCCTCACAGAGGCAAATATTGAGTCCATTGTCAGGAGGCATCAAGCGAAAGATTCGAAGTAGGGAATTTTGGAAAATGGCAGTGGCGCGGGCGTGAGATTCTTGAGATTTCTGTAGGCGGGGTCACCCTACGTTTCGTTCAAGGCGCGGAGGTGAACTACGTCCTTCACCTAGTAGAAGGTTTGCGAAAGTGTTGAGCTTTCCCGCAAAAACTTGCGTGTATTTATGGGTAGATCTCGTCGAACTACGCAAAGGATTTGACGGCCCTGGTCATCTCGTTTATTTGAGCGAATAACCGAAGGCGGGGTCGTTCTAGGTGATGAAACGAGCATTGAAGTACATCATTTACCCAAGAGGGCGTGCATGTGGGGGTTCAGTTTCTGGTTACAATTCCATCACCAATACGGACGGAAGAATGCGAAGAATTTCAACCCATCCGGCGAGAAAAATCGACGAACTACTTCCAGATCTCTGGAAAAGGCCCAGTAAGACCTCAAGGAGATGGCGCATTAGCGAGAACAATTTGTTCGAGGGGGATTGTTCGGACGGTTACGGCGACAGCAGCATCTCCCATTGGGGGTGAGATCGATCTAGTCCGCGAGTGATTTCACACTTGATGGCTTGAGTAGATCAGACGCGAAATGTCATAGGGTCATTGAAAATGCGGCTGTAGATGCCTTGGGCGAGGAAAAGATTGTTCTTGTCTTGGTTGAATATGCATCAATGTGCATACTGGACATTGATCCATGAGTTACCATCAGGTCAAGACTTCAAACGCCTTCCAACCGGCCGTCCGAATGGGCAGCCCTATGGAAAAGCCTTTGTCTTTTGCCCAGCGAGTGCTGGCCACCTCGGGACCAGTCACGCCACTGAAGCTGCAGAAGCTGATGTTCTATGCGTACGGAGCAGCATTGGTGGAAGGGGCTATGCCTCTTGGTTCGATCCCTTTCCTCGCTTGGAAGCATGGGCCGGTTTCTTGTGAAGTATTCGAAGCTCTCCGTGGCTTTGGTTCCTCTTTGGTTCCAGTAGATCCGAATGCAGCGCCTCTTGACGGCCTCACTCGTGATGCTGTTCGGGTTTACGGGAGTCTGTCGGCTTGGCAGCTCAGGGAAGAGTCTCATTTGGAGGCTCCATGGGTTGGTACAACGCAGAGTTGGGAGATCGACCAGAGTCAGATCTTCCAGCACTTTGCTCAGAAGTACGCCGCGCCCGTCGTTGCTCCTCGAAACCTAGCAGGCTCCTGGAGCCTGGCTGTAGATGGTCTTCCTCAGGTCTCATCCGGTTCTCTTGGAGAGCTTGCTACAGCCCTTGGGCGTTAAAACTCAGCGTCTTCCGGGGAAGTGCGAGGGTTGTCCCGACCTCAACCCGGACGAGTCAAAGCCACTCGGCTGGAAAGGTCCGTGTTCCAAATATCAGAAGAACGAGCGACTATGCGGTCAAATTGACCTAAATCTGCTCGATTTGGTGCCAGGAAAGAGCATCTCAGAGCTGGTCGTTCTGAATAATCAGATCGGCAGCAACCTGCTCCGAGTAAACTTAGAGCCTCCGCAGCCTCCAACTGGCGCTGCAGATCTCGTTCGTTGGGTAAAGGCTGCGCATGCAGAGGTGTTCGAGCCCATCCCCTCGATTGCCGGCAAGTTTCGGTGCTCCTACGTCAGGTTCGGTGGGGCCGGGATTCACAGACGGAGCGGGTATCCTTCCGAAGAGGTCAACGAAGCGATGCTTCGCCTCTTCGACCACTATCAGCACTTGAGTAAGGAGTATTCCGATGGCCCCTTCTTGGCCATGGCTGGAGTTCTCCAAAGAATCTTTGAGATTCACCCGTTTATGGATGGCAACGGGAGGATTGGAAGACTGCTCATCGCTTCTATAGCCTGGCAGAAGGGTTGGCAGTTGCACCATGACCGTGACGGAGAAAACACCCGCTACCTTGATGCTATTGCATATGCCCACCGGGCACTAGCGCGTGAATCCGCCGCACGTAACCCTTTTTATACGCCACCGAAAGAGAAGCAGGCGCTCGCTCCCCTCGCAGAATGTTTGAAGAAGGTCTGGGTCGTTCGGGATGAGGAAGTGGAGGAAGAGCCGCCTTCGGAAGATGGGTAAGCCCCGATACAGCGAGTGTAGCTCCCCCCGCTATTCTTTTCTGCTCGTCTTGGCAGGTATTCGGCTGAGAGCCCGCTTTCTCCAGGACTGAGAACGGAGAGAGCATGGACTTCAGTTCAAAGACGTTTGTCGAGAAGGTGGCATCCCGTACTTCGACATCCCCAAGCAGTTTGCTCTTCCCTACGAGGATCAGCCATCAAGGCTAGTACCTCGTGCCGGAAGTCCGTGCCGGGTTTCACCAGACCCAACTGAAGTGGGGGCCTGATGAAACCCGCAATAGCCTCCCTATTTGCCCTCGGTACTACTTTTTGTCTCATGGGTACCAAAACCCGGCACGAAGTTCCGACCTTTGGTACTAGGTCGCTTAAAGACCAAATACTCAGAGCGGAGGATTCCAGTTCACCGTGAGTTGGAGAGTGTGTTGTGCAACTGGATGGAGACTGGTTGGGCAGAGTATATCGGCAGAAAACCTACCTCAGAGGACTTCCTCATTGCCGACTCTGAGGGCCAACCTTGAGCAGCCTCACGAAAACTGACGGAG
>CAYWLO010000087.1:0-18051 GCA_964459035.1 uncultured Polyangiaceae bacterium
TGCCCAACGAGCTAACTTGTTGATATCGCTAGGCGAGTCATGCGATTGCCCTGGGTCTGGGGGTGAGTTGAATTGGAATATTTGGAACGAAAGGGCGCTCGACTCTTGTGATTCGGGGCTAGAGCCATAATTGAGAGGGGGGGCGGATTGAGGAGACTCAAGGTTCCTGGACGGATCCACGATTCTAGGTGCGCCGTGGTGCCAGCTCGTTGAAAATTATGAATCGCTTCCAACACATCTTCAACATATGGGTGGCGATCGATGGGGTTGAGTCTTGTGCAGCGAGCTACGAGTCTCCCTAAAGGCTCGGGGATGTGGGCGGGGAAATTAGGCACGGCACCATAGGGGGTCACTGGACGCTTTCCGGTGAGTAAATACTCAAAAAGCCTACCAAGAACGAAGACACATGCGGTGGGACTACGGGTGCCTTGTCCTCCAATTTCTTCGGGTGCAACATAGGGACCGTAGCCATCAAGATCCCCCGAGTGTTGGCGAAGTGTTGGGAGATCCACCATATCCACTTCCCCCAGGACGGGTTCTAGACCGTTGATTAGAATTTTCCCCGGCTTCACTGAACGTACCAATACACCGTGCTTGTGTAGATAGACGAAACTTTCGCAGATCTTTTCAAAGAGCTCGAGTGCGGCCTCTAGAGTAATATGTACATCGACGAGATTTTCGATGCTTCCATTTTCATAGTAAGGGGTTACGAATGCCGTGAGGTCATTGGCAACCGTGAGCAGGGAAGAGACGTGCGCCTTTCTAAAATTTTCTTGTCCTGCTTTGGCTGGTTGGACATGGTTGAGGGCACGCAGACCTCGCTGAAACGCCGGGAGGTGCAAAGGTGCCCCGTCACATGCTGGGTTAAACGTCTTGTAAACTACCACGGCCTCGTCGCTGGTTGTTCCGACGAATGTGCGGCAAATGAGCGAAGAGGAGAGTTCTCGTTTGAGCAATACACCCAAATGAATTTCACCTATTTCGGGTGGCCGGTAGTGTTCAATTTGTTCGGCGGAGACGATGGGAAGGGGGCGTTGAGAAGAAGGGGGGGCCGTATCCCGTCGGATACCCAACGTTCGCGAGGACAAAATCTCAAAGCTGAAAGGGCGTGAGCTCGGCAACGAAGTGTCTGGGTCAGCCACCCGGTGGCGCTCTGCGGATTCCGAGCTGCGTAGTGCTTCTTCGAGGGAGAGCGTCGCCTCTTCGAGGAGTGAGCGCATGCTCGAAGGAATTGTCTCCTCTTCTTCGAAAAGGACTCCACGTTTGACGAGGGAATTGACCCCCCGATCATCGATGGCGGAGCGCTCGATGGTTTCGTCATCCATTAAGCTCGCCGCTAGGGAGAGTGGTGTTCCAAGGAGTCCTTTGAGAGAGGCACCACGTAAGTCCGCACCGGCTAGAACGCAGTCGTCCATCGTAGCTTCACTGAGATCGCTCAAACTGAGATTGGCATCAGTTAGATCGGAGCCGTCGAAGCGGCAATGGGAAAGTTGTGCACCTTGTAGATTGGACCTCATGAGACGAGCTCCAGCCAAGGATGCGTGCCGTAGATCCGCTCCACTGAGGTCGACTTCTACTAGATCGGCCCCGGATAGCTGTGCGCCGCGCAAGTCGCTACCAGCAAGATTAATGTGTGCGCGCCCTCCCGAACGGCGATCACGCAGCGCCCGTAGCAGCAGTCGGTGATCGGAGGCTCTCAAGAGCGCCTCCCTTTGAGCGGTTTCGGGGTTACCGAGCTCTCTTGATGGGCAGGAGAGTCGTCATTCAACTCTTTTATTGATCTTCGCCCGGCCTTCACAACAGGGCAACGGACGGTCCTTTGCTTCTCCTAAGCTTTTAATTGGCGTCCTTGGTTTCCTCAGAGTCTGTCGATTCGAGGCATTGCGTCCAGACGCCCTGCTCGCAATATTGAATCCCTTGAAAGCAAGATTTGACCCCGTTGGCCTGTTGTACATAGACCGAGCACGTGCGCCGAGAAGCTTCTGTATCGCAAGCGCCGCTCTGCGTCGTGGCGCCAAAAAATGGCAGAGCACCACCCTCACCGGAGTATGCGTCGTAGTTTCCAGCGGAATCGTCACCACTACAGCCACAAGCAAAGGCTAGCAAGAGAGACGCTGCGGAATGTCGCATATCAATTCGAAAAGCGGGCAGAGTCCACGTATGAGTAATTCGCATATTACAATGAGGTTTCAATGGACGCAGGAATCCACACAGGCGTCACCTTTCCACAAAGCTTGCCTGAACGGTTGGGTGAGTCAATCGCTAATTGTAAATAGATACCACATCCTCCTACCGTGATAAATCGGGCTACTGTGGTGGAACTTGATGGTTTTTGTCCGATGAGAGAGGTAGAGAGAGTGTATGTGATTCGATGGACTACATTGTAAGTGCTTGAATGAATTGAATATTTACAATTGACTAAAACGAGCTAGTGTTGAGTTCTCGACAGGGCAATGGGCGCTTGTGTGTTTGCCCGATCAAGCCGTTACTACAATCAATACCCCAGCAAATAGGCACGTCTTCTTTTATCCCCGTATGCATCATCATTTTTCAAGATTGCCATCACGTGCCTTTGCGCTTGCCGTTTGCTCTGCATTGTCTTGGGGGTGTGAGACTTCCAGGGCGGCTCCCAGTTATCTGCCTACTAGTGTCGGAACGGTTTCGAACGCCGTGGGAGGAGCGTCGCAGACTGGGAGCGGTGGGCAGGGGAGCGTCGGTGAAGGCGGGACAACGGGAGAGAGCGGTGAGGTGATAGCGGCGCTTCTAGGGAAGTGTGTGGGGGAAAGCTGCGAGCCCGTGGGCTCCGGCACCATGGGCAAGTCGAAGAATGGGGCGTACGGGTGGTCCACTGGTGGCTCTGACAATTCTCCTGATCTGTGTAACCTTGTTTCTCCACACGAGGATTGCGGGCCGTGTGTCGATGGTACCAATATTTATGGGAGTGGCGATTTATTAGGTGAAAGTGAACCGCCCGGTGGATCGTTCATTGGTCTGTATAACAATCTGTTGGGCGAGTTGCCCGGCGGCCCCTTTGCGATTGAGCTGCGCGGGGCGGACAAGCCCTCGGATCTTGATCGAAGTATTGCATTTGGCGGTATTTCGTCCGTCGATGGCTCTCTGTTGAAGCTAGAGGAAGCTCCGGTTGAGGTCTCATTGGCAGAGGCGCTCGTTGAGGGGCTGCCCGCGCCGGAAGCCCTGAGCGCAACAGTGCTTCTCGACGGAGATACGGACGGAACAAAGACTCTCAATGTTCCACGAGGCTACGCGTTGTTCAAACTTTGGTTGAACGATGGGGTCCAAGTGGAAGTTCGAGAGGTCGAACTGAGTGCCTCATTGAGTATTGATTGTACCGAGATGACCGATACCACGGTTACTTTGTACATTCACGAAGATCAGGGGGCTGTGCAATTCAACGGAGTTGACCCCTTGGGTGCAGTTCTCGGTACAAAGAACGCAAGTATTGCGTCGGGGACGAACAACGGTTGGCGCGTGACTTTTTCTGGCAAAGCAAATCCTGGCAGGTATCTATGAAAACAATGAGTGTGCAAAAAAGAAGCGTAGTTGATGCTCTGCCTGCAGGTAGTGGAGGGGGCTTGCCCCTTGCGATTGCATTGTTGGTTTCTCTCTCTTTCTTCTCGGTCGCGGGGTGTGCGACTGATGATGGTTTTGCCGGTGCCCCTACCTTTCGAGCGGCTGTTTGTGTCGACAACGATGGTGATGGCTTTGGTTTTAATTGCTCAGGGGGAACCGATTGCGATGACAATGATGCGCAAGTGCAGTCTGGCTGCAATCGCGGAGCTGCAAAGTGCGATGGCAAGGAGCCCGAGACTGGATGTCCCTGTGCCGAGGGCGACGTGTTTGATTGTGGGAAGATTACTGTCGTGACAACACGGGCGACCCTTTGCGATTACGCGGAGCGTAAGTGCGGAGAGGACGGGGTGTGGAGCGGTTGTCGGTTCATCATCAGTACGGGGGCTGGGGGCGAGAAGTCAACGCCTTGATGCTCTTGGTTTCTCTTCGAATTCGAATACATGCGAAAGTGTTTTTTCGCAAAGCATGGGTGGGAGATTTATTGATGATGCTTAAAATAGCCGGCGTATTTTCCATCGAACGCGCGCGAAGTAGTCGAAGGGGTTGGAGTCGGGCT
Organism: uncultured Polyangiaceae bacterium; assembly: GCA_964459035.1. GTDB lineage: Bacteria > Myxococcota_A > Polyangia > Polyangiales > Polyangiaceae > NIC37A-2. The sequence goes on from CAYWLO010000087.1 coordinate 4,148, forward strand.
CTGCCTCTCTTTGCCGCGATATTCTTGTTGGGGGTGTCCTGTAGCGAACAAGATTGGGGGGCTCCTGGGGCGAGTATCTCAACAGCCTGTGTGGATAGTGACCGCGACACCTACGGGGTTGGTTGCGCGTCGGGCCCCGATTGTGACGACCGAAACGCCAATATTTTTAACAATTGTGGATCAGAGGAAATCAATTGCGACGTCGGCGAGCCCCAGACCGGTTGCCTATGTGAGAACCCAGGGGACACCCACGCGTGCGGCAAGATTACCGTTGATACGGAACGCGCCACTCTTTGCAATGAGGGGATGCGCACCTGTGGCTCAACAGGGGTATGGAGTGAGTGTCGGATTATATTTGCGGAGTCTAGTGGTCTGGCGGGGCTTTCCCTTGGCCGGGCTCCAAGAGGAGGACTCAACCCGATAAAAATGGGGCTAGGTGAGGCGCAAGGGTGTCCCTCCAACTCTTGTGATGCCTACTGTAAGGTATTTCCCGATGAAGCTGACGATACTCTTTCCGGAAACGGGATCATTTTTGATGGAGGACTCACCGTTAAGAATGTACCTGCAACAGTAAACCCTGACGGCCCGATTGACTCAAAGAATGTCGATATTCTCACCAGCGCGGGAAAGTTGCCCGCCGACCCCTATATCTATCACGAACTTGTGCCTGGGGGAGACTCTGAGGGTCCAGATCCGGTGTCACTGACCGCTCAGCTCAATTTCATCGACATTTATTTCGATATTGATACGTCGTGGACAATGGGTCCAGCTGTTCGCGAGCTGGGTTCTAGTGTTGGGGGCGCAACGGGTATCATTCAGACGGTTCGTGCACGTTTTCCCAATGCTCGATTTGGCGTAGGGCATTTTCATGGATACCAAATGTCACCTCACGGAGATCTATCCAATCCGATTTCGATGTTGAATCATTCTTTGGACTTGACGACGGACGACTCGGCTACCGCAGACGTGATTTCTTGGTTGTCGAGCAATGGGGTGACTCGAAATAGAAATAAAACTGAGGGCTTTGTTGTCTCCATATTTTCGGTCGCCCAAAGTGACGTTAGCCGACCCAATTTGGGCCCCTATCTTTATCGTGGGCAAGGGGCCGACCCCAGCGACTTTTCGGATCCTGCAAACTTTTGGGTCACGCCTCGAAATGGCGCAGGGGCCGTGGCCTGGGCCTCCGACTACGATCCTACGATTCAACGGCCTTGTCCGAACCCAGCAGTTTTGGGGGCCTCTGGAGCAGCGGTTGGCTATCCTTGTTTTTCTCCTACCGCCAGTAAAATATTAGTAGCGATGACAGATAACCCCGGAGAAAATGGTCCGGGCGGTTCTTTTGCGTATGGGCACCCAAGTGCCGAGCCGGTCTTTACCTCCACCTTGCCTATTCAAGGCGGAACTACGTGGCCGAACGCCATCAATATAGACTCGCAAAATAACAATATAGAAGCGAACGCGGTGACGATTGATCCGACCGCCTTCGCTCGCTATCGAGGTACATTCAATCCGAATGGGGCGGGGCTAGCTGGGACTGGGGCGAGGTCTGCGGCTAAGGACGGTTCAACGACCAGGGGTTTTTCCCAACCTGCAAAAAACTTTCCAACGACCGCAAAGGGGACCTGCCGTAACGATGACGGAAAGAATTCGCCTGAGGCGTATTTTGAATTCACCCTGACGGATACGGAGTATTTAAATTTCGATACATATGGCTCTGAAACAGACACGGTGCTTTATGTTGTCGACAGGTCAAACAACAAACGCGTCATGTGTGGTGATACCGACGATTGGGTTGACTATGGGCGTAAGCTAAATAGAGCGGCGCCAGGGACTCACGAGCAGGCCTCAATTCGTGGGCTTTTAGCCCCAGGCGACTATTACTTAGTTGTTGACTCAAAAAAGGTGAGGCCAGACATTGCAGCCTCTTCGTGTGACAGCGGCTATGATTTAGTGAGCTGGGCTGGGGGGGAGTCCTGTCTCAAGTATGTAAATACTATCTCGACTTGGAACACGGCGAACGCCGCGTGCGCGGGCGATGGGGCTTCGATGATCAGTGAGCCGAGCGATGCCAAGAAGGCGGCTATCGCTGCGGCCACGCCCTCGGGTTTCGTTCAGCGTTACTGGTTGGGGCTTGAGTACGATAGCGTGGATGCCCGCTGGGAATGGCAGACGAGTCCCAGCAGCTCAGCTGGAGGCCTCAATTGGGAGTCGGGGCATCCTAAGTCCAGGAACACATGTAGCTACAGGAAAGGGAGCGGGCTTTACAGAAGTTACTCCTGTAGCAGAGGCGGTTTGAGGTCTATCTGTGAGATGGCGCCCGCATTGAGTTCGGGGGGAGAAAAGGGGTTCTTTTTACAAATGAACGCGATGGATGACGAAATTCCCATTGGCGTGCCTAGTTGGGAAAATTCTATGGCTGCGCTGAACGATGGCGGTTACAAAGTGATAGGTATTGATGTTTCCGGTATGGGGCCGATCACAACAGAAGGGGGTTCCGTAAATCCTTATTTTGATCGCTGCGACACTGATTATAGAACGAATCGCTCGGTGGACGGTTGGACCTATCCGCACCTTCATGAGGCCGCGCGCCGCACAGGAGCCATTGATAGTAGCAATTCGGATTGGTGGAGTCGTCCCTATGTGCTGGCCATGAATAGAAAAGGGAAGCCGTGCAAGAGCGGCGACGACTCAATGGCGAAGCAGGTGAGCGATGCCATTCTTTCTCTAACGCAGAATGTTCGACAAGATGTTGTGTTTCGTACGCTGGATACGGACGATCTGACTGACTTTGATTATTCTGGAACCGCCAGTGCAAGTCCGCCTCAATTGACGCCTTATCCCGTGGATGAGGGCCCGGCACCTAGTTTGGGGCGACCATACGGGCTCTTTGTCGATAGGGTAGCGGTTGTGCCTGTTGTCAATGGAACCAATGGGAGCCACGACTTATCTCCTGATGGCATCACCAGGCGTTGTCTTGATGATCCCTCTACGGTCGATGTCATTGAGGCATGTTTACCCGATACCGCGATTGAATTTTCAGTCACATTTTCGGCGCCCGATCAATTGGATGTGCTTGGAAAAGATCAGATTTTCAACTTTGAAGTTACGGCTCAGGCCGATGGGGCGGTTCTTGCGTCCAAGGATGTCGTGATTGTTATTCCGCGGAGCGGATCAAAGTCCGAGACATTTAATCGAGACTTTGATTTAACTGACGTGTGCGAGCAGGGTTTTCTGCCCTTGTGGGGCCTTTTTACTTGGCAGGCGTCCACTCCGGGTGACTCACAGATCAAATTTTATATCAAAACCGCAGAGACCCTCGGCGGACTTGACAGTGCAAAGTCAGTTCCAACAGGCGATGGTTTTGCGGTTGCTGCTAGTAGTTCCGCCAATGGCGGGATGATTCAACCACCGCTAGCCGCGGTGGGCGACACTCAAACTGGAGCTCAATTGTTGGACTCGATTTTGGAGGCAAGTGGCGAGCCTCAAACCAATGATTTTTTGCGTGTGGAGGCCGTGCTTGTGCCGGGCAAGGATGGCTTTTCTGTTCCGACACTGATTGACTGGGAGATGCAGGTGAGCTGCCCTCCGGGGGAGTAGTTATCTTTTCGAGAAATGTTTCAGTTCGTCATCGTGATGTCCGAGGGCGAAGGCTTCGAGGGACCTGGGATTGCTATGAGAAGAGGGGGGCATTGTTTGGAATCTCGATGGTGACGCGGAGTTGTTTGCGATCTGCAGCGGCTGCCGCATGCTTGGGGGGCGCCAGGTTGGACGTTCTTCGGTCGGCAAATTTTTGTTGCTTGCATCAGGCATTGGGTAAGGTTCGCCCAAGAAAGCAATTATGGTGCCAGCTTAATATTTTACTATGAGAGCGTGGCGGTCCTCTAAGCGTGGAATATCGATTTCTCTTTGAGATTGACGAAATAATTGCGGTCCGAGCGGACATTTGTGCGTACAGATGTCTCAATACTTGGACAGTTGTACGCCTTGCTGGGATGGGACTGCGCCAGCTCGTTGAGAATGGTGGCTCTAGGCTCGTTCCAAAACGACCAGGGTTTCTACGTGATTTGTATAAGGGAAATAGGTCCAAGCGGAAAGATGAGTCATCTTCATCACGCCGCTCTTCGCCCATTCGTCACATTCACGCAGTAGCGAGGCCTGTCCGCAACTGAGGTAGATCAGTTTTTGGGGTGGTGTATCTCGCAGACGGATAAATAGTTCGGGGTCCAATCCCTTCCGAGGTGGATCTACAATGACAGTGTCAGTCGTCAGGTAGCTTTGAGCATACTGTCCAGCTGTGCCCGGTAGAATTGTACTTGGTCTCGGGCCGGTTGAGCCCTCGACGAGGTTCAGATCGGCGAGCCCTCTTTTTAGACCTGACAATGAACCGGGACCGATTTCGTTGAATAATACCTCGTGACCTTTCTGAACGAGACCCAATCCAATGGTTCCGACACCAGCATAATATTCGACGACCCGCGACCTAGGAGAGACTAATTGGTGAATTTGTTCGACGACCTGATTGTGTAGAACTGGATTGGCCTGCCCAAAGGCGTCAGGAGGATAGTAGACGTTGGACAATGCGCATCTGTCTTTCAAAAACTCTTCGCCTGCTATGTGCTCGTAGCGATCTCCAGCAAGGGAATTGCTCCGTTGAGGCAGAGCGCTAAACCAAAGTGAATGAATGGGAAGGCTGTGCTGGAGTGATTCTACTACACCGAAGAACACCCGGTTCATTCGATTGTTTCTTTCAAGGGAGTCGCGTACCTGAAAGACCACCTGGAGCTTTTGTGTGAGCGGAGAGACCGCAAGTTGTACGCCTCGTAGTATGCCTGAGTGTCGTGTCTCGTCGTAGGGTGAGATTTGGTGAGTATTGAGTAAGGGGATGAGTACTTGAAGAAATTTTTGAATTTCTGGGTGGTGGACGGGGCAATTGGGAATGTGTACGAGACGATGGCTGCGGGCCTCGAATAGACCGATGCGGGCGTTGCCTGGTTTTCCTCGAACGGAGAGGCGAACTCGATGGCGGTAGCCGTGCCCTGGAAGCGAGTGGATCTGGGGACTGTGATAGCTCCATGCGAGCGCGAGATCTTCTAGAGCATGCTGTGGCGCCGGAGCGATACCATCCTGCCCAAATCGGGGACAACCGGGGCAAGCAGGTTGATAGCGGCAGGGGGAGTTAGAGAGTGATGGGCACACCGAGGAAGAAGACAAGTTTCGAACGATCGTTTGTTTATTTTGTGGAGCGTGGTGAGGCGCGCTAAAGGGACTGATATGTCAGACGAATTGGTGGGACAATCTGTTGGCTCGGGAGAGAATATTACTAAACCACGTTTTCGCGGTATTCCGGACTTAGCGGGGCTTTTCCTGTTGGTACCGGGGAGTCTCTGGCTCGTGCTATCCGCCCCGGAGGGCGTCGCTACCTTGGCCGCAGGAGTCTACTCCTTCTGCGCTTGCCTCACTATTGCAATGAGCGCAGCGTATCACGTTCCCCATTGGCCCGAGCGCTATTTGAAACCTCTTCAACGCGCGGACTTTTCGGCCATCTATTTCTTGATAGCGGGGACATATACACCGGTTTGTCTTCTTGCTCTTGGAGACGTCGGCCGTCCGATGCTGATTGCGGCTTGGAGCATTACAGCCATTGGAGTGGCAAAAGTATTTTTTTGGCCTCGAGCACCACGTTGGCTTAGCACCGGCGTGTACTTGGCGTTCGGATGGATGGTGGTCCCGTATATTGACCTCTTGTGGAACAATGCCGGGCCGCGTTTCGTGGGTTTGATCGCTTTAGGGGGAATTCTCTACAGCATGAGCGCTTTGGTGTACGCTAGACGATGGGGAAACATTCGCCCACATATTTGGGGGTACCATGAGTCGATGCACCTCTTTGTATTGGCTGCTGTTGCGGTGCACTTCGTTGCGATGTGGGGGCTCTTGATTCGGTGAATAAATTGAAAACAGCCCTTCTACCCGTCGGGGCAAAAGGGCTGTTCAAAGCTCGGGAGAGAGAGCTTAGACTTTATCGCCTACCGTGGCTTGAATTACGTTGTAGGCATGATCACCCATCTTCTCGAAACTCGTGAGCAGATCGGTAAATATGAGACCCGCGTTGGTCGCGCATTCCCTTTCGAGCATGCGCTTTAGATGCTTTTGCCTACATTCATCTCGTAAGGCGTCGAGGGCACGTTCCCGCTCCAGGCCCGGAGCTAGCGCATTAGGATCCCGTTGCAGAATGAGTGTCCGCATGGCAACGAGGTTCTTTTTCGTGATATTGACCATCCTTTGTAGGTCGTCATTGGCCTCGGAACTAAAGTTCGATTCACTTTCTTCCAAGCGTCGAAGTAGTCCAGCGATTTTAGCCCCGTGGTCGCCGATGCGCTCCAGATCGTTGATCATGCTTAGCAAGGATAAGGACTCGTGGCTGGATGCGGTGGACAAGGGGCCGTGAACCAAAGCGGCCAGATACTCGGTTATCTTGTGTTCGAGCACATCGGTGACGTCCTCATCCTCCATGATTCGGCTGAGAATTGCATCGTCAGTCTTTTTCGTTGGATCGAGGGCTAGCTCAATATCATCCAACATCTTGAGGGTAATTCCGGCCATGCGATCGGTCTCTCTAGCCGCGGCTTCGATTGCGATCTCTGGAGTCGAGCCAAACGCGGTCTCCAAGTAAACAAGTTCGTGCCCCTGAACATCACCCAGCTTCTTGGGGAGTAACTTGATAATCAACCGTTCAAATGGACCCAGTACGGACAAGAAGATGCCGGTATTTATCACGTTGAAGAGCGTGTGAAACGCCGCAATATGCAGGGGAATATGGACCAAAAATGCATCTTCTGTACCGGCGTAGGGGTCGCCCGGCATGATATTGTCCACTAGAGCAAGGAAGGGCGTGAGCATCAGCATGGGCCATGCTGAACCCAATAAGTTGAACAGGAAGTGAGCCAAGGCGGCCCTTCGAGCAACTAGCGGGGCGCCGATTGTCGCCAGCGCAGCGGTAATCGTCGTGCCGATATTCTGGCCAAGGGCGATTGCGCAGGCCGTCGGAAAATCGATGTAACCTTTTGCGGCCGCGGTGAGTGTGATTGCCATGGAAGCACTCGAAGATTGAACCAGCGCAGTGAGAGTGGCGCCGAAGAGAACAGCGAGAGCAAGTCCGCTCGGAGTGCCGGGCTCCAGATTTTGGAGCATGTCGACGATCGCCTGGTTTCCTTTCACATCGGGCAGGGCGTCTTTCAGCAAGCCCAGTCCTAAGAAGAGAAAACCGAAACCAACGAGAACCTGGCCCACTTTATGGGGCATGCTCCAGCGTTTAATGAATTGAGAAAAGAAACCAACACCAATGAGGGGTACCGCGAAGGCCGTGATCTTTACTTTAAATCCGAGTAGACTAACGAGCCATGCGGTGGTTGTGGTACCGATATTGGCTCCCATAATCACGCCTAGACTCTGCGTGAGGGTGAGTAATCCAGCGCTGCAAAATGCAACGATCATCACCGTGGTTGCGCTTGATGATTGAACGGCACAAGTCACTACGAACCCGGATAGGGTACCAGTGAATCGATTTCTCGTCGCCCCTGCGAGGACGGCACGCAGACGAGTGCCCGCTACCTTTTGAAGGCCTTCGCTCATGACTTGAAGGCCATAAAGGAAAATGCCTAGCGCGCCGATAATTTGAAAGATGGTCCCTAGCATTTGGATCTTCTGAGAGGTATTTCGATGGGTGCTTTCGGGAACCTATCAATGAGAGCAGGTTTACCCGAGCTGGGGCCTATATAGCGGATCTCCAGCAGAAGGTGACCCTTTGTGACGAGGGGATGTCGAAAGTTTCCATACTGTCACAATTTATTTAACTATTGGTAATAATTGGATTTAGTACGCAGGGCTCGCAGAATAACCTCTGAACATTGCAAGTCTGAAATGCAAGAATTAGGGCTGTAGAAGTCCGGCTTCAGAGGAATGCAACGTCGGTGGTCCAAAGAGAGAAATGCAACGTCGGTGGTCCAGAGAGCCCAGCTTCAGCAAAATGCAACGTCGGTGGTCCAAAGAGAGAAATGCAACGTCGGTGGTCCAAAGAAGTCCGATTTCCTCTCGCCCCTATTTCGGGTTATTGAAGCTTTATGAATTTGAAGGCCCGGCTTGGACGTCTGGGCCCGGGCGTTCCGGGCCACACCGTTCAATCAGAACCGTATTCCGCAACCCTTCCGTCGCAGCAGCTGCAGGACCTCCGGGAGACAATGGCACATATGGTGAAGTCCTCGTGCACCGGTGACTCATCAGTTCCAGAGCGAGCGATCGAAAACACCTCTGAACTGACGAATCGATTACCTTTCGAGGAGAGAGTCGAACTTGGCGGGAGTCTCTGCCAGCGTCTTGAGATTCAGCCGACGGGTTTGCGTGTGGGGCGAGTTTCGATTGCCTGGGCTCTTGAGTCCAATCCTCGCATGCTCTCGCTATTGGCGTTAGCTCCTGAGATCGCCGAATGTAGCGTGCGGGATGCGTTGTATTTTGATACAGAAACTACGGGGTTAGGGGGGGCTGGAACTCTTGCATTTCTCGTTGGATTTGCCAGGTTCAACGACAATGGAGAGCTTGTTCTTGAGCAGTTACTGCTGCGTGATCCCGCAGATGAGGTAACTCTTCTGGCCAGGGTGGTTGAATTGATGACGAAGGCCTCGATGCTCGTTTCATTCAACGGCAAATCATTTGACCTACCTCTCCTCAAATCTCGTTGTGTGATGAATAAGGTGCCCGCACCTCCAAAGCGTCCTCATATGGACCTTTTGCATGTGGGGCGTCGGTTACATAAAAGGAGATTGAAGCGCTGTAAACTGATTGATCTTGAGCGAGAGGTGCTGGGTTTTGAGCGCTCGAAAGAGGACATCCCAGGGGCGGAAATTCCGCCGCTTTATGGGCATTTTCTTCGTACCGGGGATGAGTCGGGGATTCGTTCTGTTGTGGACCACAATGCCTGGGATGTGCTCTCCATGGTGGCGTTAGTTGGTCTCTACGGAAAATGTCTCGACAGCATTTGTACGGAGGACCTTTCGTCCTTAAGCACTACTTTCATGCGAGCAAAGGCGCTGGAGTACGCTGAAATCACTTTCAATCGGATGCTTCGCGAGGGGGATGAAATCGGGGCAGTTCGATTGCGCGCGCGGATGAACAAACACCGGGGGGAAAAATCGTTAGCGCTTCGCGACTACAGAAGCTTGAATCTGACATTAGACGATGACTCTGTGAGGTTTGAGCTAGTCAAGCTTCTTGAGCATCACGCGAAAGATTTTGAGGAAGCCTTGACGGTGGCCCAGAAAGGAACAGGAGAATGTAGAGACAACCTGCAGCGACGACAGTCTCGCCTGTCCAAGCGAATTGAACGGGTGACCAATAGAGACAAGCGCTGCTTAAACGGGCTAAAAAGTTAAAACCCTACGGAGTATTGGGCGGTTTTTTCAATATTTTGGGCGCGAAGAGGTGAGAAAAGCTAGGAACCCGACGATATGTTTTCTCGAACAAATCTCTCAGGCACGGCATTTCCTGTAACGTTCGAAGCCTGGCGAGGATATAATCAAGAAATCTACTGCGGCGCCACCCGCCCAGGTGGTGGAGCGCAGGCGGCATTGTGTGAGTGCTTCATTAACCATGTGCCGTCCGGAAACGTGATCATTCGATTCCCTGCTTTCCAACTGGCTAGCGCGTCAATGTATGCAAGAAGAAAGCTGCGCCATCGCTCGACTGCTTCTTTGAATTTGGACGGGTTTCTGATGGAAAATCGGGGAGTCCGTGAGCAGCGGCGCGTTTCTCGTAAGGGGGATTGGTGGATCGAAGTTTTTAGGACCCCCTTTACACCAAGAAATACATGGTTTTTTTCTTGAACTTTAGAGCGGGCGATCTCTACTTTGTGGGCCAGTCGAGCGAATAGCTGTTGGTTAGCTTCGCGCATGCCCATTTCCTTCAATTGCGGAGGTAGGGAAAAAGTTAGGCCAGCCTGTTCAGGCATGGTTCCGCTCGACTTGAAGTACTGTCTAGGCCTAGATACTTGAAACTCTTCGCCTAATCGGTGTGAGATAACGCCTGGCCAGTTTTGGGGTGAGTGCACTAGGCCAGCCGTTGTGGGATTGCACAAAACGTACGCCATCTTCTCAAGAACATCGTTTTTATCACCGAGCTCAACCAATGAGGTTTGTTCGCCCGACCACAAGTTTCCAGATCGTTTGTGCAGGGTATTTAGCGCGACGGCGAGGTGCCGGTGAAAGAGCTGCATAAATTCGGGGAGTCGTCCTTCAATGTCGGTTAGTATGCAGTGATGGTGATTCGACATCGCGCAGAACACGTGGACCTCAACTCCTGTCTTTGTCGCCGCCGTGGCGAGACAGTACTTAACGATGTTGTTGGTTTCAGTCGATGGGCGCAATAAGAAGAGGCGCTCGACGCAGCGGCGAGTAAGTAAATAGGTGGAAAGCGGGCGGATAGGGCGTGGTAACATCTACTGTTTGCTTCGGCCTGAGAGCTAGTCAGTTCACCAGAAAGTGCATGGTGTCATGAAATTTCTTGAAGCTGCTAGCGTTCGAGCCCCAGGACGTTTGCATTCATGCAACCTCGGTGGGTTGGTCTAGGGGTAACGTCGGTGATCTGACGCGTCGGTGATCTGACGCGATGGCGCGGAGGATGAAGTTCGGGGACTTCACACTCAATTCTAGTGATATTTCCCTGCCTTGGTCGGACCGCTGACCACAGTCGCGGTTCCTGCTATGCGGGGCACCCATGGATGAGCTACCCGAACGTGAGAAAACTGAAGAAATGGAAGCCCGTTGGCAGAAGTTTTGGGCAGAAAATAATATATTTCGGACAGAGCGGCGGGCCGGTCGTGAAAAGTATTACGTCCTAGATATGTTTCCCTATCCTTCGGGGAGCGGACTACACGTGGGGCATCCGGAAGGGTACACCGCTACCGATATCATCGCGCGCTACAAGCGCATGCGGGGCTTTGATGTACTTCATCCGATGGGGTGGGATGCCTTTGGACTGCCCGCAGAGCAGTACGCAATTCAGACGGGAACTCATCCTGCGGCGACGACTGCCAAAAATCTGGTTACATTCAAGCGTCAACTGAGCTCTCTTGGTTTTTCCTATGATTGGGAGCGGGAAATCAACACGACCGACCCCGATTATGTTCGCTGGACTCAATGGATCTTTCTCCAATTGTTTAGACGAAACTTGGCATTTCAAAGTGAGATCCCCGTAAATTGGTGCCCGGAACTGGGCACTACACTGGCCAATGAGGAGGTGATTGACGGCCTTTCTGAGCGTGGCGGTCACCCAGTGGAGCGAAAACCTCTTCGCCAGTGGCAGCTCAGAATAACCCAATACGGCGATAGACTTGCCACCGAGCTGGAGGGGCTCGACTGGCCCGAGACGAGGGAAAAACAGCGCGAGTGGATCGGTCGTAGTGAAGGGGCCCATGTGAGCTTTCAGATCGTGAATCTGCAGGATGAGAACGGTAAGCCGCAGACCCTGGACGTTTTCACGACTCGGCCGGATACCCTATTTGGCGCTACATACATGGTCATTGCCCCTGATCATCAGCTCACCAAAAATCTAACGTCGGAGGAACAGCGGGGGGAGGTGGAGGCCTATATTCTTGCTGCGGGAAAGAAGAGTGACCGCGAGCGTACGGCGAACAAGGAAAAGTCGGGCGTGTTCACTGGGGCACTTGCCATCAATCCCCTCACTGGAAATGAGATTCCGATCTATACGGCTGACTACGTCTTAGGAGCGTATGGCACGGGAGCAATCATGGCTGTGCCTGGCCATGATGAGCGCGACTTCCAGTTCGCAAAAAAGTTTAAGTTGCCGGTGGTTCAGGTCGTCGCCAAAGATGGTGAGCTCGCGTCCTCTCTAGACGAGGCCTACACGGGCGAAGGAGTAGCGGTTCAATCCGGCTTGTTGAATGGTCTCAAAACCCAAGAGGCCATGACCAAGATTCTAGACTACTTAGAAGGCGAGGGCATCGGTTCTCGTCGCGTAAACTATAAGCTACGCGATTGGGTCTTTTCTCGCCAACGCTATTGGGGTGAACCTATCCCTGTGTACTTCCCGGTCAGCACTACTGGCGATCCACGTCAAGGCGACGCACACGAGATCGACTACTCCCAGCCCATCGCGGTGGACGAGTCTGAACTACCCCTGGAACTTCCTCCATTGGAAGATTTTACGCCGGGAGATCCCGCAGGAGTTCTCATGAAAGCTCTTGATTGGCGCTTCTTTCAAAAGGGGGGCCAGTGGTATGCTCGTGAGACCAACACAATGCCCCAGTGGGCGGGAAGTTGCTGGTACTACCTTCGCTATCTCGACCCCCGAAATACCACTGAGATTTTTAGTCAGAAGAGTTACGACGACTGGATGCCAGTTGATTTGTATATGGGAGGTGCCGAACATGCAGTGCTTCATCTCCTTTACGCCCGCTTCTGGCATAAAGTGCTCTTCGATTGCGGTGTGGTGAAACATCCTGAGCCGTTCACCAAGCTTGTGCACCAGGGCATGATCTTGGGCATGGTTTATCGATTTTACCTGGCGACCAACCAAAATGCTGCTGCTCGCGCATTGTCGGGGGACGATAAGGATGTTGTCGCGGACAAGGAGCGAGGAGGTTTTGTACATAGAGGCACAGGCGCCCACTACGAGGCACACTTTCTCGTAGAGTCTCAAATTGAGACGGTGGACGGCAAGCCAACACACCCAGAGTTGAGGGTGACTCTGGTTCCGGTGGCTGAGAAAATGAGTAAGGCTCGCGGTAATGTGGTCAACCCAGACGACGTAATCGCCGAATATGGCGCAGATGCTCTACGCCTGTATGAGATGTTCATGGGCCCTCTTGAGCAGGTGAAACCATGGCAGACCGCCGGTTTGCAGGGAGTGCGGCGTTTCCTCGATCGGGTGACTGTTGCGGCTGAACGCTCCAAAAAAGGTCAATCTATCGAAGAGGAGACGAAGAAGCTCTTGCACCGTACCATCAAGAAGGTGACAGGCGATATTGATACGCTCAGGTTCAATACTGCCATCAGCGCGATGATGATTTATACAAACCATCTCACAGGACTAAAGAGTGTTCCCCAGGAGGCGATCGCCCCTTTCCTTGTTGTTCTCTCCCCATTTGCTCCACACTTGGCCGAAGAACTCTCATCCGTCTTGGGTCTTGCCCTCCAGCACGAAGGGGGAAACGGTGCAGCAAGCTGTCTTGCCCAAGTCGCATGGCCAAGCTGGGATGAGGGGCTCTGTACGGACAACAGGGTAGTCCTTCCAATTCAAGTGAATGGAAAAGTAAAGGCACGCCTCGAGCTACCTCGCGATGCAACCGAGAACGAGGTGAAAGAAGCTGCGCTTGAGTGTGAAGCCATCAAAAAGCTCAGTAAGGGCAAAGAGTTGAAAAAGTTCATCTTCGTGCCCGGACGTATCTGTAACCTGATCCTAAAATAGAGTTCACACTCCATAACTCGAATCAAACACTAAACACACGAGCCCTGATTAGGTGTCCCTGCTCGTGTGTATTCTATGAACAGATGTGCCGATGTGTACAACCTGTTGTTTAACGTGAAAAAAGTGCTTTTGACTCTTGCTATTGGAGGCAAATGAACAGGTTGTTTCCCACGTAAATCAGCTAGATTATTCTAAGGAACTGGGGGGAGGCTAGTACCTCATGCTGGAAGTTCGTGCCGGGTTATTTTTAATGGAATAAATCAGGGTTCTCGTGGATCTCCATTGGTATGCAGCGTGGACCCCAGCCTTCAAAGTTAAAAATACCTCGCCCAGTAAAGAGAGAGCTGAAGCGACTCGTGCGACGATTGCGAGCCCCACCGGTAAGTGTCAAGGTAGTTGTCGCCTCAAGCGTCACGCCGCGTGACTCATTT
>CAYWLO010000088.1:0-17936 GCA_964459035.1 uncultured Polyangiaceae bacterium
GGGTGGGCGCAGAGGGACTTGAACCCCCGGCCACAGCCTTGTAAGGGCCGTGCTCTACCAACTGAGCTATGCGCCCGAATTCTATCGAATTTCTCCCGATGACGGTCAGGCTGGAAGCCGTCCGTCATCGGGAGAATGATAATTAGTCGCCCATCACCCACTGCGCAAGTGCCCAGACCATAGAATTCACAAATAAATTAAAACGATCAATTGGGAGCAGGCGAACCCAGCCCAAGCAATCTCAATTATGCAGGGGGTTGATTCCCCGAACCGCGCCCCGTTTGTCCGGCTGGTGGTGGTACCGAAGCGGCCTCCGCCTCCTCGCCCTCGCTGTAAACCATGACTGCATGCTTGGGTTTTCCGAAGAGGCTATCAGGGTCATCCATGCGAAGAGCCTCGCGTAGGACCTCGTCCACGTGAGAGACGAGAACAATACGAAGCTCGGCCTTGATGACGTCTGGTATCTCTTTCAGATCGGGCTCATTGTCGCGGGGCACCAAAACCGTTGTCAATTTCTTGCGGTGCGCAGCAAGCAATTTCTCCTTCAAGCCTCCAATGGGCATGACCCGCCCCCGCAAGGTGATCTCACCGGTCATAGCCAGATCATGCCGTACCGGGATACGCGTCAGGGCTGAGGTGAGACTGGTGGCAATCGTCACCCCCGCGCTCGGCCCGTCCTTAGGGTTGAAGTCGGGGAAGTGAACATGAAAATCGTTTTTCTGATAAAAGTCAGAATCGAGGCCCAAAAGCTGGGCTCTTGATCGCACATAGCTAACGGCTGCTTCGCAGCTCTCCTGCATGCCTTTTTCGAGGCGTCCCGTAATACTCAGTTTACCTTTTCCTGGGACGACGCTTGCCTCACAATCAAGAACACAGCCACCGTACGCGGTGAAAGCCAGGCCATGGGTGAGACCCACGAGATCGGGCTCCTCGCTTTTGGGATCGCGCACCTTATGTGGCCCCAACATCTTCACGACGTCCAGGGCGTGTAAAGTAAGCGGTGGCTCCCCCGAATAATCAATGGGCGTTTCCTCGACCGCCACTGGTGGAGCTTGCTTTGCAGTTGTGGACGTCTCTTTAGCGGCCCCGGCTTCTGTGCTGGTCTGGCCCTCGCTGGCAGGCTCAGTCACGCTGGGTGTCGCCTGGGCAATCGCCTTTTTTCGCCGGCGGATCAATTCAGGTCCGCGTTCTTTAGCCACCTTGAGCGCAACCTTACGCAAGAGGGCTGAAACCTGGCGCTCCAAAGTACGCACCCCCGCCTCCTGGGTATAATGGCGAATCAACTCCATCAGAGCCGAGTCAGAAACCTCAAGAGGAAACCCCTCAAGTCCACACTCTTTTAGATTGCGCGGCATGAGGAAATTCCGAGCAATGGCAAGCTTGTCGAGCTCTGTGTAGCTAGAGAGTTCGATGATCTCCATTCGGTCCCGCAGGGGCAATGGAATGCCGCTCAAGGTATTGGCTGTTGTGATGAACATGACCTCCGAAAGGTCATAATCAAGATCCATGTAATGGTCGTTGAAGGCCGCGTTTTGCTCGGGATCTAGAACCTCTAAAAGTGCCGATGCGGGATCGCCGCGAAAATCGGAAGCCATCTTATCGATCTCATCCAGAAGAAAGACCGGGTTCTGTTTTCCAACTTTTTTAAGGTTTTGAATGAGCTTGCCGGGCAGGGCCCCGATATAGGTTCTACGATGTCCACGAATCTCCGCTTCGTCACGAACCCCTCCCAAAGAAAATCGCACAAATTCTCGACCAGTGCACCGCGCAATACTCTTAGCAATACTGGTTTTTCCGACACCTGGAGGACCTACAAAACACAAGATCGGGCTCTTGAGTTGACCCGTCAAAGCCTGCACGGCCAAATACTCGATGATGCGTTCTTTGCATTTTTCTAGACCAAAATGATCTTGATCGAGCACGAGTTCGGCCTCTTTTAGATCAAAGCGCTCCTCGCTTCTCTCGCCCCAGGGCAAGGCTAATATCCAGTCAATGTAGTTACGCACCACCGTTGCCTCGGCGCTTGTGGGATGCATGAGTTTGAGCTTTTTGATTTCCTTTTCGAGGCGAGTTTTCGCTTCGAGAGTGAGGGACTTTTTGCCCATCGCCTCTTCGATTTCGGTCAGCTCATTTTTGAGTTCGTCTCGCTCGCCGCCCCCCAATTCCTTTTGGATGGCCTGCATTTGCTCGTTGAGGTAGTACTCCTTCTGAGTACGCTCCATTTGCTTTTTGACCCGAGAGCGAATCTTCTTTTCTACTTGAAGAATTTCGATCTCTGCTTGCATCAATTGATAGAGCCGCTCTAAGCGCTCCTTGATATCCATCATCGATAAGAGCGCGTAGCGCTCGCTCAATTTAATGGTGGGCAGGTTTGCGGCAATTGTATCAGCAAGCTTCGAAGGATCGTCGATACCCTCCACGCTCATCACTACCTCGGGTTGCACCTTCTTATTTAGTTTGGCGTAGACCTCAAAGGTGGACTGCACCGAGCGCATGAGCGCCTCGACCTCGACATCATCACCATGGGTCTCTTTAAGGGCGTCCACCTCAATGAGAAAAAAGTCTTTAGTACTCGCGTAACGCCGCACCTTTGCGCGATGACGCCCCTCAACGAGTACTTTTACTGTACCGTCTGCCAAGCGCAGCAACTGCACAATCGTACCAATTGTGCCAACATCGTAAATGTCCTCCGGGGAAGGTTCGTTCGTGCGTGCGTTCTTTTGGGCGACTAGAAATATTTCTTTATCGCGCGTCATGGCCTCATCGAGAGCCGCTATACTCTTCTCCCTTCCCACAAAGAGCTGGGAAACCATATGGGGAAATACAATAATATCCCGTAAAGGAAGAGCGGGTACCTGGGTGCGGCGGCCATCGGCCTCACCGTCGTCATTTTTGAAAAACATAATGAATCGCTGGGGATCGAGTGGGATGCGTGGCCTAATTCAATGACACTTTTAAGAGTGGGTCCGAAGACCCCAATCCAGGCGAGCAGAGCTAGCTCCTGAGCCCGCCTGGGAGAAAGAATCAGCGCAAACACCAACTAGCTGGCGTTCGCCTCTTCTTCGTAGACAATGAGAGGATTTTGTCCTCGCAAAATCGAGTCTTCGTTCACGACAACTTCTTTGATGCCCTCCTTAGAAGGGACCTCGTACATGACTTCAAGCATTGCCTCTTCGAGAATAGCCCGAAGGCCACGGGCACCGCTTTCGCGCTCAATAGCCCTAGAAGCAATTGCCTTTAAACCGTCGGTCGTAAAGCGCAACTTCACGCCATCCATTTCAAATAGCTTTGAAAACTGTTTGACCAAACTATTTTTGGGGGTCGTCAGAATATCGACGAGCGCTTCTTCGCTGAGTTCCTCAAGGGTAGCAAGAACCGGCAACCGTCCAATAAACTCAGGGATGAGCCCAAACTTGAGAAGGTCTTCGGGTTGAACCTTAGTGAATAAATCTCCCAACTTCAGCTCCTGCTTGCTCTGAATATCAGCGCCAAAGCCCAAACTTGATTGGCCCAACCTGCGTTGAATGATCTGATCCAAGCCAACGAAAGCGCCACCAACTATGAAGAGAATATTCTTGGTGTCGATCTGTAGAAAGTCCTGCTGGGGATGCTTACGTCCGCCTTTGGGCGGCACATTGGCAACAGTTCCTTCGATGATCTTCAGGAGTGCTTGCTGAACGCCTTCACCAGAAACATCGCGAGTGATAGACGGATTGTCGCTTTTGCGACTCACCTTATCAATTTCGTCGATGTAGACGATACCGCGCTGAGCTCGCTCAACATCGTGATCTGCATTTTGCAGGAGCTGTACGATGATATTCTCGACGTCCTCCCCTACGTAACCCGCCTCGGTCAAAGTCGTGGCGTCGGCAATTGCAAAAGGCACCTTGATGATGCGAGCCAAAGTCTGCGCGAGTAAGGTTTTACCACTACCCGTTGGACCCAGCAGAAGAATATTACTCTTCGCTAATTCGACATCGTCAGAACTAACGTTCGAGTCGATGCGCTTGTAGTGATTGTGAACTGCAACAGAGAGCACTTTTTTTGCGCGCTCCTGCCCGATCACATAATCGTCTAAAATTGCTTTGATATCACTGGGGCGAGGCACGGGTTCAGAACCCGTAGCCGGCTCGTCCTTTTCTACTTCCTCGGCAATGATGTCATTACAAAGTGAAATACACTCGTCACATATGTAGACGGTGGGTCCAGCTATGAGTTTTTTTACTTCCTTCTGTGATTTTCCACAGAAGGAACAACTCAAGTTTCCGTTTGAATCTTCGCGGCGTCGGTCCAAGATGCACCTATTGATGAGAGAGTCCCTGCTTGCCCTACGACCGGGATTGCTGGGATGTAAAGCTTAGATTTGGCGCGGCCTTGCCGCAAGGAAATAGACAGGAGATCTTCTCCTTTACGACAAAGCCAACTAGGGAATCGCAGACCAACTGCAATCCCTCTTTGAGACGCCTGCACGCACAGTGCGCGCAGTACTGCATAACTAGAAAATATGGCCCCAACACTCCCCTCTTTCCCCATAAAAGCGGGAATTTTAGGGAGTGTGGTGAGGGACTTTCCCCAAAGCGCCTGACCTCAGAGGCCCCTCGAATGAGGCTCGCTGTCTGGTAAGCGCAGCGGGACGTTACCCTACATATGTTCAGTTTTTGTCCGACTTCTTTTCTTGCGCCGAACGATCGAAGATTTCGTCGATCAAGCCATATTCTTTGGCGGCAGCCGCGCTCAGATAAAAATCGCGCTCAATGTCAGTAACGACCTTTTCACGCTCTTGCCCAGTAGCTTCTACGAGAATATCCGTGATCACGTCTTTCATGTGACGAATCTCACGAGCCTGGATTTCGATGTCAGTAGCCTGACCTCGAGCTCCACCTAGGGGCTGATGAATCATGATACGTGCGTGAGGTAGTGCAAAACGACTTCCCTTTTTACCAGCACATAGCAAGAGCGCTCCCATGCTTGCGGCTTGACCAATGCAAATCGTGGTCACGGGGCTTCGCACGTATTGCATCGTGTCGAAAATAGCCAAACCAGCTGTTACGACACCACCTGGGGAGTTTACGTAGAGCTGAATGTCCTTGTCAGGATCTTCACTCTCTAAAAAGAGGAATTGAGCAATGATAATATTTGCAACATCGTCGTCCACTGCACTGCCGAGGAACACAATGCGATCCTTCAAGAGTCGACTAAAAATGTCCCAAGTGCGCTCACCGCGATGAGTCGTCTCTACCACATGGGGATAAATGACACCTGTGGTGGGGATCTCCGGTGCACGACCGGCCTCGATATCGAAAGAATGTTTACGACCTTCAAGAAGTCGGATTGCATCTGCACGTGTTTCTGGACGCTTCGCCATAGTTCACAGTCTCTACCGCATTACGGGTGGCCCTGACAAAGAATTCTTGCGTCGGAGTGTTTTTGTGGGCCCAGCGAGAGGATGAGAGAGAAGGCCCGAGGTCCCCGAGCTCCCAAGAGGTCCTAAGCCCCACTGAAACACCGAGGTCTGTTTGGCCTCAGGTAAAGACGTGCTTCTATATCTCCACCGGAACCCAATGGCGGAAACACGGTTGATGAGACGCCCCGTCCGTGAACGAAACCTCACAAAAAAAACCCCCACAGAATTCTGTGAGGGTGTCTTCTAAGGGGTAGAAAGAAGGTCTCCCTACCTATTAGCTAAGAATCAAGCTTCGTCGCTGATCTTTGCTTTTTCTTCGATGAGATCGAGAACTTTGTTCTCCAAAATCATGCCGACGAGCATCTCGCGCTTGCGAGGCTCGCTATATTCAGCGCGGAGTTTCGCGACGTTTTTTCCGGTCTGCTCAGCCAACTCCTTGAGTCCTTCTTCAATCTGATCGGGACCGATTGTGATTTTTTCTTTTTTGGCAATTTCTGCCATGACAAGACCAGCACGAACTTTCGACTCACTGTCGTCCTTGATCTGTTGACGCATCTCGTCGCCCACGCCAGTTACCTGCTGTCCTTGCATTTGAGCGCGCATCACAATTTCTCGCTCGCTCACCTGCATTTGTTGAGCCACGAGAGAAGGAGGAAGCGGAATGGGATTCGCCTCAACCAAGGCAGTTACGAGACGTTCTGCCAGAACATTCTCGGCCTGATCTTTCTGAGTTGCCTCCAAACCTTTGCGAATGTCAGCTTTTAGCTCAGCCAGAGTCTCGAAGTCGCCGAGATCTTTTGCGAGTTCATCGTCCTCTTCGGGCAAGATGCGCTCTTTCATCTCCGTTGCAGTGATGACGAACTGCGTCTTTTTTCCGGCGAGAGCAGGATGGGGATGCGTCTTAGGCATTTCAATCTCGGCCGTTGCACTCTTACCAATCTCTAGGCCGATTGCTGCGTCTTCGAGCTCTTTGAATATACGACCGGCACCGATCTCGATTGCCAGCCCAGTGGTTCCGGCGTCCTCGACTGCTTCGCCAGCTACCTCAACCTTGAGATCGCATGTGACCACGTCGCCGTCTTTTGCCGGACGTGCGGTCTTGGGCTCTTCGAGAGTTGAATTTGCTCGGCGAACCGCATCAAGTTCTTTTTGAACGTCGTCATCGGAAACTGCCGATGTGGGGCGCTTGGCCTCAAGACCTTCGTACTTGACCTCGGCGATCTCGGGAAGGACCTCCACTTTGGCCTTATAAGAAAAGTCCTTACCACTGCTCAGACGCTCGGGCTCAATCGAGGGGCGGCTGATGGGCTGCATTGACTTTTCTGCGGCAGCTTTGGGAAAGGTGTCGTCTACCAATTGCTGGGCAACTTCTGCCTCAACACGGGGTCCAAAAACACGCGTTACGATGTTTTTTGGAGCTTTTCCGGGACGAAACCCCTTGATTTTTGCACTTTTGCTCGCTTGGCGAAAGGCTTTCTCGTACGCAGTCGTCACGACTTTTGCATCGATGATGACACTGAATTCTACGAGAACGGGGCTGATTTTTTCGACACTAACCTGCATGATTTGCCTTTGAAGGGATGGCTGAATGGCATGCACGCCCTCGTTGGTCAAGAGCGCCGACTTGAAGGAATCAACCCGAACGCCACCGCCCCTCTCCGGCAAAGGAAAGAGGCCCCAGCCGAACGACGTCCGGGGGGCCTCTACGGGGCAAGATGTCTGAGAACTCAATAGAAGTCGTCGTCTTCATTTTCGGCATCGAGAAGAGCCTGCTCAAACGGATCGAGGTCGAAGTCGAGTTCTTGGCGATCATCAGCCGCATCTAAATCGTTGATGCTCCAGCCAGCGCTTACGTCAGGACGAATCGCCTCTCGGGTGAATTCTGCGAATGATTTGTAGCCGCGGGGATCTGCCATTTTTCTTCAAGTCTCCAAAAGGTGGTGCTTCATGCACAGGGGCTCCGAGGGAATTTCGGACCCTGTATGCTGTGCACCTACATCTGGATACATCGTATGACAGTGTGCGTCTTGAGCCAAACTTTTGGCGTACCTCTACTGCAGTTCGATAGGCAAACCTTGAAGCAACAAAACTACCTTCGTCTAAAAGACCGATGATTGCTCCTCGATTCGCGGCCATTGATGCATTAGGCTCCGCCTCCCCTCATGGCTAAACGTCCACTCATCTTTGCTGTCGCCAACCAAAAAGGCGGCGTCGGCAAGACCACAACCGCCGTCAATCTCGCGGCTAGTCTCGCCGCCGCTGAGCGAAAGACCCTTTTGGTCGATCTCGATCCTCAGGCCAACGCCTCGTCGGGTGTGGGTATCAGTCCAGGAACTGCCGAAGGCACCATCTATGATGCGCTGATCGGAGAGGCGCCATTGCGTGATGTGATTCATCCCACCGATATCGAGACTCTCTTTGTTTGCCCTGCGAGCCAAGATCTCACCGCCGTCGAATACGAATTATTCGACGAAGATCGCGGTACCCATTTGCGAGAAGTTTTGTATTCAGCCGATGCAGAAGATTTTGAATTTGTAGTGATTGACTCACCTCCTTCGCTGGGCGTTCTCACTCTCAATGTTTTAGGCGCAGCCGATAGATTGATCATTCCCCTTCAGCCAGAATATTATGCGTTGGAGGGCATCACTTACTTGATGGCCACCGTCGATCGAGTCAAAGCATCGCTCAATCCCCAGCTAAAAGTTGAGGGCATTGTTCTGACTATGTGGGACGGACGCAATAAGCTGGCTCATCAGGTTGCCGACCAAGTTCGAAAGCACTTTCGCGTCTTCGACTCCATTATTCCTCGTAATGTACGCCTCAGCGAGGCTCCCTCGCACGGGCTTCCCGCCCTTCTCTACGACGCACAAAGCAAGGGAGCCCAAGGGTATCTCACCTTGGCCCGTGAAATCCTCGAAGGAGAAGGTATCTCCATTGATCCTCCCGGGCGAAGCAGTGCGCCCGGCGGCACCAACAAGAAGAAGTCCTCCTCGACAGGCTCGGAGAAAGCATGAAGAAAACCCGTGGACTAGGACGGGGCCTCGACGCCCTCCTACCAGCAACTGCCCCCAAAGCACGCCCCCATGCCAACGGTGAGAATCAAAGTTATCAACCTGATAACGTATTCAAGTGCGCGCTGGAGCGAATCGTTCCTCAGCGCGGGCAACCTCGGCAGCATTTTGACGAAGCTAAGTTAGAGGAGCTCGCTTCCTCCATCAAAGAGCACGGTCTGATTGAGCCCCTCGTCGTACGAAAGTTGGGCAACGACCGCTTTGAATTGATAGCGGGAGAGCGACGATGGCGAGCTCTCCAAAAAGCCGGTCTCCATGAGGCACTCGTAGTCGTGCACGACGTTTCTGACGTGAAAGCGTTCGAGCTTGCCATCATAGAGAATGTTCAACGGGAAGATCTCGACCCGATTGAAATGGCGGAAGCCCTCGGTCGACTCATTTCGGAGCACGGATATACTCAGGAAAAGCTGGCGGTTCGCATTGGCAAAGATCGCTCCACGATAGCCAACTCGTTGCGCTTGCTTAAACTTCCCGAGTTTGTCCGGATGAAAGTGGTCACCGGGGAATTGAGCGAAGGGCATGGCCGCGCGCTATTGGGTGTTCCCGACGCCGCCAAGATGGCCGAAGTGGCAAAGAAGGTCGTCAACGGTCGTCTCTCTGTTCGACAAACGGAGGACCTTGTGCGCGGCTCAAAACCCGACGGCGCAAAAGGAAGCTCCACAAAGAAAGCAAAGTCCGCCGGTACTCGCGATCTAGAGAAACGCCTAGAGCGTAAGTTGGGCGCGCGTTGCGAGGTAAAAGACCGCAACGGTAAGGGTGATATCGTCATCAAATACGGAAGTTTGGACGAACTCGACCGCATTTTAGAGTTGGTACTCTAAACCTCCCACCCAGGGGGCCACGCCCCCCTTTGCTCCCAACCTCTTGGACCTACTTCTTTGCCAAGACTTTTTCAGCAGCCTTCGCAAAGTCGTCACCCTGACCGACCTCGACCGCCTTCTTGAGAGAAGCAATCGCCTCGTCCTGATGGGAGGGCCCAGCTTTCTTCAGAAAAATTCCGAGGTAAAAATAGCCTACCGATGCGCTTGGTTCGGTCGCAATCGCCTCTCGCAAATCGGCCTCGGCACCTTTGAGATCTTTTTGCATCATTTTGCAGCGCGCTCGGCGCGATAAGAGATCTGCAGATTTTTTCGAAGCGATAGCGCCGTCCAATGTCTTTACACAGCCAGGGAGATCTTTCAGCTTTGTGTAAAGCGCTGCAACATCGATCAATAAGGCCGCGTCCTGGGTTTGTAGTTTTGCCAACTGCGCGCGAGCGTCGTCCTGTCGCTCGTTGAGAAAAAGTACCACCGCGTAGTTGAAGCGGTTCGCTGCGTCGTCGGGGGCTTCAATGAGAAGCGCCTCATAGGCGGCCAAAGCCTCTGGTTTTTGCAACATGTCCAGTGCCGCAGCTCGATTTGCCAAAAGTGGCGGGTACTTAGGAGCAATTGTTAGCCCTTTGTCCGCCACAGCAAGGGCTTCTTCGTACTTTTCTAGCTGAATCAGGAGATTCGAGAGGTTGCTCGGTGCTTCTAGTAGCTGGGGAGATATCTCAATAGCTCGACGGTAAGAGTCTTGAGCCAGCTGTGCTTTGTCGACGCCCTCAAGGGCAACGCCGTAAAAGAAAGCGGCCTGGGGATCGTCAGGCGTCTCCACAACTGCTTTAGCTAAGATAGACTCCGCCTTCTGAAATTGGCCAGCTTTGATGGCATTGATGGCCTCTTCGACCTGAGGACTGGAGGGCGCTTGTTCATCTTCGGCAGCCGGCTCAAGAAGAACAGGATCGACCGGCTCTGCGGCAGGCTTTGAATTGGCTCCTCCACAAGCCCAAGAAGAGAAGACTAGAAAACCAAAGGCCGCAAAGCGTAAGAGCGAACCAGAAAAGGTAGATGGATGAGTTTCTTTAGACATGATGAGAGCCATTTCAATTGCGATGAAGATTTTGGGGGAGAGGAACTAGGGAGCTGTTGGAAGCGCACTTGATTGGGGAAGTGCTGCGCGTAAGTCCTTGTCCAAACGGACAAGCTGAGCTGTGTCCAAGAGTTTGTTTCCCTCTTGATCGGCGACATAGAATATGTCGGTCGCTTGGTTTCCCTCAGTATTGATTTTTGCGAGGGCAATTTGCAAACGGGCGTTCTTGAGGGCCTTTGCAAGGCAATAGAGGAGCCCCGCCCGATCTTCCGCCACAACCTCGATGACAGTATAGGCTCCTGAGGAGCGATTATCGAAGTTGATGCGCACAGGCACGTCCGGCGAGGGTCTTTCGCTGAGCCCCGAGCGAAAACGACTTTCCAAGAGCGTATCCGCCTCCACCTCGCCACTAGCAAGCCTTTCTATATCGTCGCGGAGACGAGGAATCAATTTACCTGTTTCGCCAGGGTCTCGTCCTCCCATGACCCAAAAAATGTCCAAGACGCGTTTTCGGCCTTTTCGATCTGCCCAGGAGTAAAGCTGAGCCCCGATGACCCGCATGCGATTGGCGGCCATGGCAGCGGTGATCACTGCAAGAGCACCAGGCTTATCGTCAATTACAAAACCCAATTCGACATAGGCTGCACGGGTTCCTAATAGCTCAACTACATGACGTCGTCTCTCCGATTGACGAGCTAGACGAGCGTGTCCAACAATTTGGTCCGGCTCGTTAGCGTACATATAGCGATCTGGAACTGACTTAAGAAAATGCTCCAAAAACTCAGCCTCACCCTTTTCGGGGCAAAGCGCACGTGTGGACGAACGTAGATTCTCTGCACGCTCCTCCGAATGGAGGGGTAGACCATCAAAAGAGCGCAATGCGCTCACATAGAGTTCCTCCATCATGCGAGTTTTCCAGCTTGTTAGAGCATGGGGACTCGTCGTCGCGACGTCACAGAGCGTCAGGAGATAGAGTTCTTTCAAACCCTCGGGGCCTCGCACTTCGTGCCGAAAATGTTCGATTGTTTGCGGATCGTCAATATCTCGCCGCGAGGCCACGTGATACATACGCAAATGCTTGAGGACCAGATGTTGGATCTCGACGATATCGTGCTCTTGCACGCCCAAACGCTCCAAAATGGGCCGACATATCTCGTAACCACGCTCAGAATGGGAGCGTCCCCCAATATCTTTACCAATATCGTGAAGCAATGCGGCCATGTAGAGAACCTGAGGACGCGCGAGATCGGCTGCGAGACGCGAAGCCACTGGATGGTCCTCGGCAAGCTCCCCCCGAGCGTACTTGCGCAACCTATCCACTGCGGCAATCGAATGAACGTCCACAGTATACACGTGGTAAATATCATGATGCACGCGCCCCACAACCGGCGCAAATTCGGGAATCATGGCTAAGAGCAGGCCGACATCATGAAATTCAGAAAGGGTAGAATTTCGTTTGAGTAAAACTCTGCGCGGCATACGAATCATACGACGAAAGAGTCGAGCTGCCTCAGAATTGCTGCGCAGCGCTTTGCAGATCTCAGGATCCATCAGCGAGCGCGTAATTGCGTCACGGGTAGCAACTTCAACCGTCATATCGCGCTGAATTGCCTCCCAATACGCGCGCAGTACCAGTACAGGCTCCCCGGCTAAAGCATCTGTAGAGGCAATGGCAATAGCCCCTCCTCGCACCAAAATTCCGCCGCCCACGTCCTCTTCTTTCTGCTTTTTACGGGAAGGCAGCTCGGCACGCCGCAAGAGACTATCACGAGCATTCGCCACGACCCGAGCATGGCGGTAGTACTCGCTCATGAGGCGCTCACATGCGGCTCCACCTGTTCCGTACCCGAGCTTTTCGGCGACAATTTCTTGAGACTCAAAACCAAGGCGGTCCGTGCGTCGTTTGCTTGAAAAATGTAGCAAGTTGCGCACGCGAGCGAGATAAGCCTGAGCCTCCTGCAACTGCTCGAACTCGGCCGGGACCAAAATGCCGATATTGAGCAATTCTTGTAAATTCTGTACCCGCCAGCGGGCTTGAGCCGTCCAACACAAAATATCGAAGTCGCGCACTCCCCCTCGGCCATTCTTTACATCGGGTTCAAGCAAGTAGACCGAGTCACCAAAGCGTTTCTCACGCTCCCAAGCTTGCTCATTCATCTCCGTTAGAAATGAGTGTACATTTCTGGAGGAAAATACTGTCTCAAACGCCTTTGCCTTGAGTTTTTGTGGGGCAACAGAATCGCCCGCCAGGGAGCGCCAGTCCAATAAAGTTGTGGCGGTGGGCAAATCCGTTTTTGCCAACGAGATCAACTCGGGAACAGTCACTACCTGATGACCAATTTCCAGACCGGCATCCCAAAGCGGGTAGAGAATTGCCTCTGCAATTTCCCCCGCCAATTTAGGTTTGCTGCAAAGAATGCGTACGTCCAAGTCACTACGAAAACTGAAGTTTCCTCGCCCGTAGCTACCCACAGCAGCCAATGAGAGGGTTTTCCATGTCTTTTCGTCCCCGGCTTGGTGACGTAGGGCACAAAAGAGGGAACAGAGCAGCCCGTCAAAGACTCGTGCCCATTTTTGGCTGGCTTCGCGTCCAGCCGCTTCTCCTCCTTGGTCAATGAGATCACGAACACTGTGCTCATGTCTCTCCATGTAGATCTTGATCTCGCGGGCAAGAGTCGGTGAATCGGGAGAAAAAGGCGGTTTGCACTCGGGTGTAGACGGCGTTTCCGGCATGGAGTCAGGGGTATAGCAGGTGTAGGCGCGACTGGTGATAGCTGCCAGAAGAGCAACAGAATATGCTAGAGAATCAGGGTGAGCTTCAATAGACGACAATTGGGCGCCCATCTCTTATCTCTTACTGGTGTATTGCTCCTCCCTGATACGTCCCAGGCATCCACTGCTATAGGTCTCAAGCTGAAGCAGTTGGTGAAACGCTCAGAGCGGGTGATTGTCGGTACGCCTGTTGCTTATCGATGTGGCTGGTGGCATTTGGCCGGTGCCCGGAGAATTGTAACGTGGACACGAATCTTGCAGGAGGACAATTGGCTTGCAGACAAGTCCAACGATGCCTCCCCTACCGACGAAATTGAACTATTGACCTTAGGCGGTCGAGTTGGTGACTTAGCTCAAAAAGTTCCAGGTGAGGCGACTCCTCGGGTGGGCGAACGATCACTCTTCTTTCTTAGCGGCGAGTACGAGCAAGTTCATCGAGTCATCGGTATGGCCCAAGGCCACTACCCACTGGATAGCGGCGACTCGGACGCGACCTTACACAAGAGCCGCACCCTGCCCCACCTCATTGCAAGCGGTCCAAGCGGCTCCCCTCGCTTGAGACACGAATGGGCCGTGCACGTACTCCCCGGTAAAAATCTTTCGACAGTCAAGCGCCTGGTGAACAACGTGCGATGAGAAATATCTGGACTCATCTGGGGCTCGTACCCCACGTCGTTGGATTGGCTGCATTCGTCTCCATTGCGCTTTTTCCGTCCCTTGGGTTGGCATTTTGCCGCACCACAACCTGTGATGGTTCCAAAGAATGCCCTGTTTCGGGCGGGCAAAACGGGCGCCCCTGTTGCAAGCGCTTTGGTTGCGACGACCTCGGGCTGCCATTGTATTGGCCTAGTAGCTGCGTAAGTTATAACATTCAGGAGGCGGGCTCGAAAAAATTGGAGATTTCGGCCGAGACGTTGAGCACCCTCGTCGATCGCGCCTTCAGTCGATGGGTCGGCGCGGACTGCGAGGGCGCAAGCATTTCGCTCTCAGTGGAAGCACGAGGTCAGGCTTCGTGCGGCGCTCCCGAGTTCAATGAAAATGACGACGCTGGTAACGCAAATATTTGGATGTTTCGTGACACGGGGGAGATCTCCCAGGCAGAGGACAAACAAATTGTTGGAGTCCCCTCGTCGGCATTGGCCGTCACCACAATTAGTTTCAACGATAAGACCGGCGCAATTTTGGACGTAGATGTCGAATTGAACTCGGGATCAGTGAAGTTCACGACGACCGACGAGGTGGGAGAGATAGAATTTGATCTTGAGTCCGTCGTAACTCATGAAGCGGGTCATTTTCTGGGTCTCGGCCATTCGAGTACACGCGAAGCCGTCATGTTTTCGCGATACAACCCCGGCTCCATCGATAGCCGGGAGTTGGGCCGAGACGATATCGAGGGCATCTGCGCAGTGTACCCTACAGATCGTGAGATCCCTCCGTTGGAGGCAACCTGCGAACCACGGGGAGGATACGCTACCGAGTGCTATGACGCGGGCTGCGCTTGTCGGGTAGGTAAGGGTCCAGACAGCCCCGGTGGCTCGAAAGAAGCTCTCCTTCTAGGGGCGATTTTATGTATTTTAGTCACCCGACGCAGAGTGAAATCTTACGATAGAGCAACTTAAACAAGCTGAATGTTTTGTTGGCGGCCCGCAAAAAAGAGCGGCGCCGCTTCCCCTTGCTCAGCCGCCCCCCAAAATACAATCCAGAAAGACTTGGATCTATTCCGCCGGAGAGGCTGTGGGTTGCGGAGCTTGAGCTTTTAGACCAGCTGCCTCAATCAACGCATTGTCCTCGTTTTCTTCTGGGTTGGGGGTTGTGAGCAGTTGATCTCCGTAAAAGATACTATTTGCGCCGGCGTACATGCACATCAATTGAGCTTCGCGGGAGAGCTCGGTACGTCCAGCCGAGAGACGCACCTTCGACCGAGGCATCATGAGTCGCGCTAGAGCAATCATGCGCACTAGCTCCATCGGTTCAATTGGCTCGACGTTTGCTAAAGGAGTACCCTCGACACGTACGAGCATATTGACAGGGACGCTCTCGGGATGGGGCTCCAACTTAGAAAGCTCAATCAACATGGTGCAGCGATCGTCAATGCTCTCGCCCATGCCAATGATGCCACCGGAACAAACAGTAATACCGGCGCTGCGTACGTTCTTGAGCGTAGCCAAGCGGTTGTCGTACTCGCGGGTAGTGATGATCGATTTATAAAAGTCGCGCGATGTATCAAGATTGTGATTGTAAGCGTCCAGCCCCGCTTCTTTTAGACGCACAGCCTGCGCTTCGTTGAGCATGCCAAGAGTAACACATGCCTCCATGCCCAAACCCTTTACGCCCTTGATCATGTCAATCACCCGATCAAAAGCTGAGCCGTCTTTGACCTCACGCCAAGCTGCACCCATACAAAAGCGTGTTGCCCCCGTTTCACGAGCTGCGCGAGCTGCCTCCATGACCTCGTCTACTTGCAACATCTTCTCGCCTTTCACAGCTTGATGATGAGAAGATTGTGGGCAATAGGAGCAGTTTTCTGGACAACCGCCCGTTTTAACGCTCAGCAAGGTACAGAGCTGCACCTCGTCTTTGGGGTGTTGCGCAGTGTGCACAGCACGCGCTCTATCGATCAGCTCAAAAAGAGGCAAATCGTGAAGCTCTCGCGCTTCGGCCAATTTCCAGTCAAAACGCACTTCGCCGTCGGTTGTCATCGGGCGAGGTCTAGCGCGCCTCAGACGGAAAGGGAACTGCCGCCCAGCGAGTAAATCGCGGAAAGCGTATCCATGCAAAACAGGCGCAAGTTGGTGCCTAATTGATGGTTTTTGACTAGCCGTTGAGCGCCCCTTTTGCCACGTTGACTGCCACACTCCCCGACTTCGCCAGACTTCGTATGGCCATATCGAAGGTTTGCATGCCGTAAATATCCGCCCCTTGGGTCATCAACTCTTTTAACGAAGGATTGCCCTTGGGTCGTTTGATACTCTCCTTGCCCGAACCGGTTCCAACCAACACCTCTGCTGCAAGGGCCATGCCCTGCCCGTCTGCGCGCGGCAGAAGACGTTGGGCGATGATGCCTTCAATGGAGTCGCCCAAACGCTCCCGCACGTCGTCGCCCAGTCCCTCCATCAGCGAAAGAACACGATTGATTGTGCGAGCGACATCCGGAGTATGCAGAGTAGTCAACACCAAATGCCCCGTTTCAGCTGCCTCTAGGGCAATCTTCATTGTTTCTTGATCGCGCACTTCCCCCACATAGATCACGTCGGGATCTTGTCTGAGGGCCGCACGCAGAGCGTGGGCAAAACTTTCTGTATCGATACCAATTTCGCGTTGGCTAACAGACGACTTGACATCTTTATGTACAAATTCGACGGGATCTTCGATTGTGACAATATGGCGCGCTTGGGTGCGGTTGATGTGGTCTAGCATTGCAGAAAGAGTGCTGCTCTTACCACTGCCCGCAGCCCCGACACAAAGAACTAATCCTCGCTTTTTCTCTGCAAGCTTGATGCAAATTGGCGGGGCGCCCAATTGGTCCAAAGTAGGAACCGAGGGAGGGATGACGCGCATCACAATGGCCAGGCTTCCTTGTTGGCGATAAATATTTACACGAAAACGCCCCAAGCCCATCACTTCGTACGCACTATCGTGTTCCCGCAGGAGTTCGATATCCCGTAGAATCGCTTCGTCAAAGATTAAGTGGCGGGCAATGGCTAAGGTATGTTGAGGCAAGAGCTGATCGAGGCGAAAAAAGACTAAATCGCCCCCTACCCGCGCGCCGGGAGGTTGACCCACTTTGAGATGAATATCCCGCGCGCCCGCCGAGATGGACTTTTGTAAGAGCTGATGGAAGTAGCCCTCGGAACTATAAGGATTGTCGCTCATGAATTGCCCCTCAGAGAACGCTAACGCGCTCTCGCGACAGCAGCAACTAATGTGCGCGCGCGCTCTTCAATTTGTTGCCAATCACCCGCTGCGACAATCTTTGAGTCGATGAGGGCACTACCAACACCAATCGCAACTGCCCCCGCCTTGATCCATGCGCCTGCGTTGTCAGCGTCGATACCCCCTGTGGGCACAATTTTCAGCTCGGGCAAAGGCGCCAATATATTTTTAATGTAGCTAGGAGGCAGGTGACCGGCTGGAAAAAGTTTGATAAAATCGGCGCCCCATTGATGGGCCTGAAACATTTCTGTCGGTGTTTGGCAGCCCGGTATAACAGGTACGCCGCGCTCGTGGGCCGCACGGATGATGTCCTCTTTGAGTAGGGGCGAGATCACGTAGCGCGCCCCCGCATCCACAACCTCGTGCACCTGGTGTGCCTCAGTGATAGTACCTGCACCAATGAGCAAGTCGGGCAAAGCCGCACTGAGGTCCGTAATATGCTGTGCAGCATCGGGAACACTGAGAGTCACCTCGAGAGCACGGCAACCACCCCGCCCTGCTGCAGCCGCGCATTGGAGAAGCCCTTCACCGTTGGGCAAACGCACGATGGCCACAACCCCACACTCCTGAAGTGCCTGCGCGATGTCCTGGCGAGTCGACTTCGCAGTGATTTTTGTAAAAGTAGGCTGCGTCGACGAGGGATTCATAGGCATCGAAAATTACCTTACAGAATTTCGAACTGAATGCTTGCGTAGAGTGCGATTGTTGGGCTAAGTAGGCGGCCCCTTCAGGGAGCCCCCGGGTTTCCCATCGGGATGCGTTCATTGACGTGAACGTAGAATCTTAAAATTTGCCCAGATAGCTCAGTCGGTAGAGCAGGGGATTGAAAATCCCCGTGTCGGCGGTTCGATTCCGTCTCTGGGCAC
>CAYWLO010000089.1:0-17245 GCA_964459035.1 uncultured Polyangiaceae bacterium
ACTTCAGTTGGGTCTGGTGAAACCCGGCACGGACTTCCGGCACGAGGTACTAGGGCTTCACATGCTCAGCGTCTTGACTGTGCTTGCACTCGCCTTGGGATGCGACGGCAACGTCACCCCTTCGACGAAAACTTCCGCCGTCGCGAAGTCAGCCAATTCGTCCGACACACAACTTGATACCGAAGCGGCTCTAAAAAGAGAACAAGGCGCGAGCAAAGACAAAGAGCAAGCGCCAGTCGCACGGCAAGACCAGACTTTCGATTCACCCCCCACAAAGGTCGCCACGAGGCCAATCTCTGCTGAAAAAATCGCGCCCCCCCCGAAGAGAAAACAAAGTGTAAAACGTCCGAGCAGCACACAACCTCAACGGCACTCAACGGCTGGCCCAGGGCGCGCGACCACGCCATCTCCCCCGCCCCGATCCAAGAAAAGCCCTCTTCCAGAGCTCAGAGGCGCGATTGGACCAGCCCAGCCTTCCATTTTCGGTACAGCCGAAGAAAATGCGGCTACTCTTGATTCCGCAATAGCGGGCGCCCAAATAGCGGAGGAACAGAAGGATAGTACCAGCAAGTAGCCCCCCCTAGCTTGAGCCCAGTCAGTCTTTCGGGAGGAGAGCGGCTCGCATCTGAGACCGACTCGTTCAAGGAGGCGAGGGCAATCCTCGAAATGAGGAGGAACCGCAAGCTCATAGCTTTTTGCCCCCACGGGTCAGCACCAGCGGACGCCTATGTTTTGGCATCTCTCCGCGGACGCCTATGTTTTGGCATCTCTCCATGGCCAACGAGCCTCTTGAGGGCTACTCATCACTGGTGAATGTGAGAAGAGGAGACGTCTACTGGATTCGGGTTCCTGCCAGTGATGGCAAGGAGCCCGAGTACGCCCACCCTCATGTGATCATTCAAGATGACGTCTTCAACAGAAGCCGCATTGAAACCGTGATTGTTTGCGCTCTGACGTCCAACAAGAAACGAGCCTCCGAGCCGGGCAATGTCTTGCTTGATGAGGGTGAAGGATCACTCAAAAAGCAGAGCATTCTCGTTGTCTCACAAGTCTCCACTATCAGGAAGACGGATTTGGGTGAACGAATCGGGTGTCTCAGTCAAAACAGAGTCGATCAAGTCCTGGCGGGACTGCGTTTTCAGCAGGCGTCGTTCTTTCGAGATGAATAGACGGTGACGAGCGGCTGGCCCGGCTGTGGCCGATGATCAGCAACGAGATGCCGACTCGGCGGCATCTCTAGTTGAGGATCCTGTCCTTGTGAATTCAGAAGCTGCGGATTTCAGCCCATGGTGATCAGCTGTTTCATTCAGCCCTCATTTTTTCGAATTATCTTTGGCGGGACCCAAACCTTCGGCTTGCATTGCCAGTTCAGCACCAGTCATCACCACCTCTTTTTGTCCAAGTCTGGCAGTTTAAAATAAGCCTTTTCCAGTCGCTTGTAATACCGGACAAAACCGTTTCTCTCCCAAAATAGAATCTTACAGCGATCTCTTCTTTTACCCACAAAAACCCAGTATAAGACGCTACGTGACCTCCCCGACGAAGAAAGATGCCGATAAGATTTGCATCGAATGCGGGGACAACTTCGACTCCCAATTCTCGCGGGATGGGCTGTACTGCTTTGCCTGTTCTGTACACGTTGCCTGCGCCTGCGCAGACGAGACTGATGACAATGAAGCCTAGGCTCCGTTCTTTAACCCCTCACAAGTACGGAGCATAACCGGCCCAAGAGGCTCCACACGGGCCTAAAGCCCCAGTACCGGGCTCGGCCTGATGTCGCTCTCAAATCCAGACTTTCCAAGTTGCCCGACGGAGTCCAGCCCCCAACATTCAACAACCCCGTGTGAAAGCAAAGCACATGTATGATTTCCACCGCAGCTCATATTGACAGCCGCAATGTTCATTCCGTCGTAGGCGTAGACTTGCTGCGGGGTCGCCTCGCTTACAGACGTGGTGTTGAGACCCAATTCCCCATTGGTATTTGCTCCCCAACAACGCAGTTCGCCTGAGGCAAGGGTAGCGCACGAGTGATTGTCACCAGTCGAGATTGCAACGGCAATGTCTGTCACGCCATCGAGCCCGGTCACAACAAGTGGAGACTCCTGCGTCGCATCCGCCATTGGATTTCCTAGTTGGTTGCTCGCGTTGGAACCCCAGCAATAGACAGCGCCCTCTGTAGTGAGCGCACAAGTGTGATCGCGACCACTCTGTACGTCAGCAACCTTTAAGCCTCCAAGCACTGTAGCCGGGACATGTTGGTCCCCACTGGTAGGGCCAATGCCCAGGGCGCCATTTGCGTTGGTGCCCCAACAGACCAAACTCTCGTCAGTCAGAACGGCGCACGCACGCCTTTCACCCAAACCAAGTTTTTTGGCCTTATCGGTAGTGCCGTCAAGCCCGCTGACCACCACGGGGGCTTGCTCCGGGAGCTCGTCGTCATCGCCGTCGCCTATTTGACCCGATGCATCTGCACCCCAACAACGCACCGAGCCGTCGTCAAATACCGCGCAGGTAAGTTCGTTGCTTGCGGCGATGTCGACCGCCACCAACCCATCCAAGCCAGGCACGATGCGAGGCTCATATTCTGACTCGTAACCGTCTTCATTGTCGCCAACTTGTCCCGCATTGTCAGCTCCCCAACAAGCAATGCTGCCCTCAGTCAATACAGCACAGGTATGCGAAGCTCCTGCGGCGAGTTTCTGTGCTCCAACGTCTAATGCTTCAAGAATGCTAGTGACGGCTCGAATACTTTTGTTGCCTTGGCCATCATCGGTATCTCCCAATTGTCCTTCGGCGTCCGAGCCCCAACAGTAAACAGCACCCGACTCCATCAAAGCGCACGAATGCACACGGCCTGAGGCCACCTGCACGACCGCCTCAAAAGTACTCTTATCGGTTTGAGTGGGCACATTGCGGTCTTCTGTCGAACTATCACCAATCACCCCGTATCGATTCTCTCCCCAACATTCTACTTCGCCAGTTTCAAGAACAACGCAGACATGATCGTTGTTGGAGCTAATGTCGACCGCACGCTTGGAACTCCCATCCAGTCCAGCCACGCTCACCGGGGTCGGAGACGCAACGTCAGCATCTCCTCCGTCTCCTAAGCGCCCACTGAGATCACTACCCCAACAAGAGACAGCTCCCGTTGTGTGCAGGGCGCAGGACCATGCATTTCCGAGGGCCAACTTAGAAATAGGATCAAGACTATTGAGTGCAGTTGCTGCTACAGGAGCCAGCTCAGCAGCTCCAGTCATTCCGGTGCCAAGTTGTCCACTTGAATTGGATCCCCAGCACATAACATCGTCATTTGTTAGGATGGCGCAAGAACTACCTGCTCCACAAAAGAGAGCTTTGGCCTGAGAAGCAGTGCCGTCAATGCCAGTTACCCCTGTGGGAACTTGAATGGCTAAGCTCTCGCTCGATTCACTTGTTCCAGTCCCTTTTGATTGGCCCCAACATTCAACGGCACCATCATCGAGAAGTGCGCAAGAATGGCTGGCTCCGACGCAAACGTGCGTTGCTGACTTGGCGGAGCCATCTATGCCAATCGCCCGTTGGGAACCTACTACAGAGTTGCTCGTGGCGCCGTTACCAATTTGTCCACTGCGATTGACGCCAAAACAGCGCACTTCGCCACCCTCGATGAGCGCGCAAGAGTGTTGAAAATAGCGACCCATTTTGATGACAGGAACGACGGCGCCATCGAGCCTCGTGGTGGCCAATTGAGGCGGATCCTTGGCCCCCCTTCCCCAACCCAGCTGCCTAAGATTGTTCTGACCCCAGCAGCGAACTGACTGAGTGCCCCCCGTGCTCACCAGCGCGCAGGCGCCATTGTCTCCGCCGCCACCAGCGAAACCACGCCAGGAGCCCCCGTGAATTCGCGATAGAGGAGTCGGGGCTTGAACAGCGCCCGTGAAATTACCATTGCCAAGGGAACCATTGCCATCGATGCCCCAAATAAAGGCAGCCCCAGTGTCCAGGTGCGCCAAAGTCATGCGGTTGGCTGTCATCACCTGAAGCGCTTTGACACAGACGCCTTCTTTGCACCCATAAGTACACTCGTTGTTGCAACCGCCGCAGTGCAATCGTGAAAGACTTGTGTCCGTCTCACAGCCGTTGCTCGCATCGCCGTCACAGTTTGCGTGCCCAGCATCACAAGCCACGTCGCAGGCTTGGGTACAGAAAGGTGAGCCGTTGAAGGCAACCGAAACGCAATTGTCTAAGGCAGCGCCTCCGTCGGCGGGGTCGTCATTGCAATTGCGGTCCACCGCGTCGCAGACCTCCAAGGCACCGGGAAAGATACTGCCGTCGCCATCGTCACAATCGCCACCGTCATCGATATACCCGTCGGGCGCGTTTCCGCAGGAAGACACTCGATCGTGAATATCACCGAAATCGTCCCCGTCTTCGTCCTTGTAGTAGGTCGTAGAAGGCACGCCTTCATCCGTCAGGCCATCGCAATCGTTGTCCGCGAGATCACAGACTTCAAGAGCACCAGGGTAGGCCGCGTCATTCGAGTCATCGCAGTCCCCTGGCAGGGCAACATACCCTTCGGGCCGAGTGATTTTTTCTTTGGTATCATTGCCATCACCATAGCCGTCGCCGTCTTTGTCCACGTACCAAGTGAGGGTGGGAAGAATATGAGGCCCGTCTCCAGTCCAGATGGGCTCCATTGTGTCGGGATCACAATCGGAATCATAACCATCCAAAATTTCTGGCGCGCCCGGATAAATTGAAGGAACCTGATCGTTGCAATCATTGCCATTGTCGCACTCGAGATCTGCATAACCATCGAGGTCGTTGTCCTCGGTGTTACCGGGGGAGATCTCAAAATCTCGCCCCCCGTAACAATCGTTGTCGATAGCGTCGCACTTCTCTTCTGCGCGAGGGGAGATCTCAGCGTCGTTGTCGTCGCAGTCTAGGGGCAGGCGAACGTACCCTGGGGGAGGTTCGCACTGGGTCACGTAGTCCTTGCGAAAGTTACCGTACCCGTCTCCATCAAGGTCTTCAAACCAATCGATGGGCTGGGGTCCTCATCGATTTCGCCATTGCAATTATTGTCAACTTCGTCGCAGGCTTCTTTGTAATAAGGGCTTCTGTCTGGGTCCTCATCGTCACAGTCGCCACCTAAGGTCGCAAAGGCTTTGCTCCCAGCGCAAGCCTCAATGGGTCGAGAGCTATTGCCCGCAAAGTCGTGATCAAGATCTTCAAAGCCCAAAACCTTCACCCCTTCGTCAATGCCGTCCCTGCAGTTGTTGTCCACGTGATCGCAAACTTCAGTCGCCAAAGGGTGCACCGACTTGTTTGTATCATCACAATCGTCGCCGCAAACGGATTCTCCTTTGGAGTTGGTGTTGCAACAGACAGTATTAATAAAACCATCACCATCGTCGTCACGCCCGCCGATAGTCTCCGGGTCGCAGTCCTCGTCGTGGCCTTTGTCGTCGCAAACCTCATAATTATTAGGAAAACGATTGGGGTCATCGTCATCACAGTCAGCACCGATTGGCTCGCCCCTATTGTCCAGACACTTCACCGAGTCGTGGCCGTCTCGGGCTGCGTCCGCTTTGAGCACACACTCTCCCAAGTTGTCGTCGCATGACCCCGGCGCGCACTCTTCGCTACCGGAGCACTCTGGCGCCTCGCCTGCGACGCAACCCTTTTTGTCGGCAGCGTCGTCATTCGGCAAACAGAGTTCAACGCCGTTGCAAAAGAGGCCATCGTCACAGGTCGTATCAGTCTCACAAATAGCCGATTCGTTAGTTTTTGCGTCCTTTTCAACTTCTGTAGTTCTTTTGCACCCAGCCGTGAGTGAAAGGGTGAGGGCTACAGCAAATTTGATAGTACGCATTTTGCGCGCAAAGGTAGCAGTATGTAAGTGGTTCCTCAAGAGCCGAGCATTGCAGAGACGGCCCCCCCTACACACCAACGTATAGGATCCAAAGCTCCTCATGAAGAGTCATTTCAAAGGCAACCGCACCCTATATTTCGAAGTCAAACTATCCCAGTTATGCACGGCAAGCACACACTTCGAGCATATGGTGTGCATTTCTGGGATAGTCTTGCGTGTTCTTGAGCTTTAAATCGTCTCCTTGCCGTTCTGCTTCGCAACGGCCCCATACGTTCGCGCTTCCACCCCTTCCTTCGCTTGAGGAAAAATACAGCAAATACATCATCTACTGATAGCAAATGCATGAATGGGAACCAGAGGGACTTTTCGCCGACGTTGGGTGCGAAAATAACCCTCATCGGCGTAAAATTCTCTTGATTGTGCCTGGGCCCAATCGGGAATGCCAAGAACTGGTACGGGGGTCAGGGACGCCGTGTTTTCAATCAAGCCCAAAATGTTTTCAGACAGAAACTGATCCAATTCTTCAAGCAAACAGTCCCCATGCAGCAGGGCTGCAGGCACATGCAACAAAAGCGCCTTTGCTGTAAGCCCGCGATGGGGACTCAAAAGACCTTCTAAAGTGCTATGGCCTAACGAAATCCAACGAGTGTGCGCCTCCGTATGGCTGCGAAAATCCCAAAAGCATTGTCGCCATTTCAGCTCCCGAATTTGCTCCAACACCTCTCTACTGGAGCTCACCACAAGTAAACCCGACTCATCAAATGCCGTGAGAGCATTTTGCAAAAGGGTGCGCCCGTTGCGGCCATCGCGCGAACTGTCTTTCTGATGCTCACGCCATTGAATTTGATGCAACGCGCTCTTCGTCCGAGGAAAACACGACCAGGCAAGCGCATTGAAAAAGTCGTGCCAGTTGTAGGGACGAGTTGGCACAAGGTTGTCCCGAGCAATGAGGGCATCATAACCACCCCCTTGTCGCAGAAGGGCGCTGTCCTGAACAATAAAATGTGGACTGCCGCCCCTGGCAAACAAGTCGTCAAAGCCCTCCACCAAAGGCCATTGCTTCAGTGCAAAAATGCTCTCGCATAGGTGCTGGGGCACCATATGAAAGGCTGCAATTTCTTGCAAAAACTGGTTGGACCAAGGGGGTGTTGCCACGCAGCTCCCCTATCATCAAATCAAAAAAGCCTCATCTACAACAGGCTTTCCTCTTCCAAAAAAGCGTCCACCTCTTGAGTGTTGTAACCAAAGGGGCCCTGCTCACCCTCAAAAACCACCTTACCAGCCTTAAAAACATAGAGCCGAATGGGCCAGGTATTGTAAGCACTCAAAAGAGTATTCTGCATCGAGTCCACAACCACCGGCATCTCCCACTTCTTCTTTTCGACCAACCAACGAGCCATCTTCAAACGCTCTGCGAGGGTCTGGGGCTGCAAGAAGCAAAAGTCATCGTCCACCCCATTGTACTCGGCGTCGTTCTTAAATTGTCCCTCTAGGTTCCAACCATCAACGGGATGAGCTTCAGCTGTATACACCGTAACAAAACGCACTTCCCGAGATTGCCACTTCTGCATGAGGGCCTCCAACTCAACCAGGCGCTTGCGATGTATGGGACAGGTGTATGAGGCAAAGTTAACAACCAAGAGAGTCTCTTGTTCAAAATAATTGCTCAGTTTCTCTTCTTGGCCTTGCAGAGAATAAACCAGCCCGTCCACCGCCTCTTTACCAACAGCCACCCCCTTGGTTTTTCCGCCAGTCCAGCGACGGTACTCACGGTCAACCACTGTTTCTGATTGCGCACCAAATAAGCTGGCAGACTGAATTGTTACAAGCATCTCACGAACCGTCAGGCTTTGAGGCAATTGAGTGCTCAACCTATAAAATGCAGCCACCGCGCAAATACCCGCAGCCCCCGCCATCACCAATCGTCCCACAAGGGCAATCCACGGCGACGTTTGAGTTGTTAAAAGAGCTCCCACGCCCCCCGCCAACAAACAAAAACCAAGCACGCGCAACATGCTTTTAATCTGCAGGGGAATCATCGCCCCAGACAAGCCAACCCGTAGTGGACCCACCAACCCAAGAAAAATACTCAAAGCACCTATCGCCAACACGGTGGTGGCACATCTCCCCTCTCGGGCGATAGGGGACACTTGCGCAGAAAAAAGCAAGAGAAACTCAACCGTCTCCACCAAGGTAAAGACACAGACCACCAGGGCCAAAAAAGCCAAAATACGATAAGTTTTTGAAGCAGACACTCTTTATAGAAATGCGCACTTTGGACAAGAAGTACAGAGTCCTACCCTCAAGAGCCGGAAACTTGACGAAACCGCCCTCTCCTCATAGGTCAGAGATAATGAAGCATTCTGTATCCCACTCTTTAGGTCGCGACAAAGCCCGCAAAGT
This sequence comes from uncultured Polyangiaceae bacterium, assembly GCA_964459035.1. Classification (GTDB taxonomy): domain Bacteria; phylum Myxococcota_A; class Polyangia; order Polyangiales; family Polyangiaceae; genus NIC37A-2. Next base: position 8,258 of record CAYWLO010000089.1, read on the forward strand.
AGCTTGCGCCGCTTTTGACGCCTATGCTCAGCGGTTTTCTGAATACAGCCCTCAAACCATTTGGAAAACTGAGGACTTGGCCGATCTCTCTTTTAAAGTAAAAGGCATCGAGCTCCGAGGCGCCGTCGAAGTCACCGATAGCGCCATCATTATGGAGCTTAAAAACGTACCTTTCTTGATGAAACCCTTTCAAGGCAAAGCCCTCAAGGTGGTAGAAATCGAAATCAAAGAATGGATCGCCAAGGCCGACACCATCGACTAAAGCCTCGTTCACCCGAGCAATATAAAGCGCAGCGACCTCTCGGTCTCTGTGCTTTTTTTATGGCACTGGGCTGCCCGTCATTCCTCGCCGACCCCATAAAATCATCTGTAGGCCCTTCAATGCGCGCTCAATACACCCGTGGTAAAAAGAGGTGCGTCTTTTCAAAAAACTCCTCTACCCTACCCGATTCAAGATCTGTTTTAGATCAAAGGAGACGAATTGATGAGACGAACCTTAGCCCCGACACTAATCCTTACCGCCATAGTCACCATGGCAGCCTGCTCTTCTAACGACGCTACAATTGAGCCCATGGGAGGCACTGGCGGCTCGGCGGACAACTCTTCAAGCGCTAACTCATCCAATTCAACAACGACAGACGCTCTCATCAAAGCTCTTGAAGACAGACTCGTTGAACTAGAAAAGAAATTAGCGGACACAAAACCAGCGCCTGCCGATACAAGCGAACTCGACGCTCTCAAAACAGAACTTGCAAAGGCAACTCAAGATCTAAAAGACTTGCAGACTTGCCGCAATGGTGGAACCTGTACAGAGTTCGCCAACATCTCCGCTCAAATTCAGCGCATCAATGACTCGGTTTGCGATTGGATTTTTGGTTGCTGCAACGAGAACGAAGCCCGCACCGCTTTTGGCCCTAGCGTCAATACCGCTGCCGATTGTAAAGCTACCCTCGCGCAATACTCCTTGCACGCAGGCACGCCGAATGTATCCAAATTCTTCGATCTAGAAAGCGACTTTGACATCGACTTTCTCAATATTCCGGAAATCACCGCCGGAATAGAGAGCGGGGACTACGAGCTCAACGTGGGTGCATTGGACGATTGCATCCTCATGATCGATGCCCAAGGTTGCCGCGAAGACGAAGGCAGTTGTTCGGAGTACCATCCCGGCACGCGAGCTTGCGACAACGGCACGTTGGTAACGGGCCTCAAAACAGAAGGCGAACCTTGTCGAAACGACAGTCAAATCAACTCCTGCGTTGGCGGCATGGTTTGTCAGGGCGACGACTTCAACAAAGTATGCGTTCAAGTGGAGGGCTCCCATTGTACTCTCAACTCCGAATGCCCCCAAGGCGGTGATCTAGAGCAGTATTATTGCGATAGCGTAAGCGATACTTGCAAAGAACTAGGAAAAATTGACGAAGACTGCGCTTGGATTGACCCCACTTTTCAAGCAACTATCAATTCCGTTTCTCAAGGTTGCTACCCCGATCTCGAGTGCAATCCTCTTACGAATAAATGCGCCGCAACATGTAGCGAAGACACTCTTTGCAGGTTCGACAGGAACTGTGAAGGTGATTTGATCTGCAATGAAACCGCTTTCGAAAATTTAGAATATCGCGATGGAGAAACGGGAGATGGCCTGTGCACGCCACCCCTACAAGACGGAGCAACCTCCAATCATGGGGACGATTGCGCCAGCCACGAATACTCGGGTGAAACCGGAAGTCCGGGCATCTGCAATATTACCCTAAAAGATGCTGGAGACGATTGCGCGAGCGGTGAAGACTGCAAGACCAGCTCATGCTCCAACCTCAAGTGCGACGCCCCCTGCGATATTGCAAATGACAACGCCTGCGATGCCGCCACCTACTGCGCTCTCAACGTCTGCAAGCCCCTCAAAGGCGACGGAGCCCTCTGTGGCGACGATCAAGAGTGCTCTTCTAGCAGCCTCTGCCGCCTCAACACCTGCCACGCAATCGTCAGCGCGGGAGAAACCTGCACTGTAGACAGAAGAGTGAACACCGAGACACCAGCTACGCTCAACCGCCTCATGGATCTCTGCCCTGACCTGTATTATTGCGCCCCCAATGGCACCTGCACTTCTCAAAGCGCTACAAGTAATTGCATCGAAAATTACGAATGTGGCACCGGCAGGCAATGCATCGGGGGCGGTTGTAGAACCACTTTAGACAAATTTGCTGATTGCTCGGGCGAAAGCACATTTTGTGACGAGGGCACCTCGTGCATTAGTTGGATGAATGAGGCGGGGGGCACCACCTTGCAATGTCTACCCATTACTGCCGATGAGGGGGAGCTCCCCCTCGACACTTTCTGTGGAGAAAGTGACGGCGCCGAGTGCGAAAGCAATCGCTGCCTTCCCATCACCAACGGCACACGTATCTGTCAAACAGGACTCAGTGCTGGAGAAAGCTGCAGCGTAGCAATCGGGGGAGACATCACTGTCGACCCCTGCCAAGAAGGCAATTATTGTCACCTCGATTCCCCCTGGGCAAACCTGGGACCTTGGACCGGCACCTGCACGGCCCAGCTTCCGGGAGGGCAACGTTGCGACGTATCTCAAGAACTCTACTACGACGCCGCAGCGCCTCAATGCCAAGGTAATAACACCTGCGAGCGTTGGGCTGGGACAGGTCTAGTCTGCCCCTCAACCGACAATTACTCGACAAGTCAGTGCACCGCCTACCCGGACTAAGGCGGCTCCCCTCAACTCACTCCAACCAACGACGAGTGAGTTGATATAAACAGGCTCGGAGACGCAAAATTTCCGCTGCCGATTGTGCATCTTGGCCGTGCTTTTTTTCGAGTACGGCCAGGGCGCGCCCCATATCATAAAGCATTTTTCTATCCCCCGCGTCCCGTACCTTGCTCTCTATCCATGTTATCGCCACCAAGCGCTCGCCCTTGGTCACCGGGGCCACGCGATGCACCATGGTCGAGGGATAGATCACCGCGTCACCCGCTGCCCCGCGAATCGATTGAGAGCCGTAATCGGACTGAAAAACCAGTTCGCCCCCCTCGTACTCGTCCAATGGGGTAAAAAACATGGTCATGGAGATGTCCGTACGCATCATATGAGACGCTCGTCCTCCCATCGTGGGTAAATCTACGTGCTCTCCATAACCCATGCCCACTTCGTACTTACAAAAGCGTGGCACCTGCATTTGGGCGGGCCAGGTGAGGCGTTGAAATGCTTCGGACTCGTCTAAGCGCTCCCGAACACGTGAACTCAACTCTTTGGCCAGCTCATGGCGACTATTGAGCTGCAAATTGTTTTTAATCGCTTTTGCGGAACCACGAGCCGTATTTTTTCCGTCTTCAAACGGAGCGTCTCTTAACGCCTGACGAAATTCGGCGGCCTCGGTTGCAGAAAATAGTCCTTTGAGTTGAGCTAACATATTGTTCCTCTACTTTTTGCTCGAGGTAGCTGCCCCTTCGGGGATAGGCGGACGTGGAGGTGTATTCAAACCTTGATCCGCATTAAACTTTTCAAGACGTTGCACGAAATCATCCTGCATATCCTCCGAGGTGAAAAACTCCGATCGGCCCATGGCGCGCTCCACCTTCATTAGATCGTTCAAAAAACGAAATACTGCATTCGCAGCCTCATTTTGCGCCACAATACTCTGAGTTTGGGCGTCAATCAGGTTAATAATTGTCGATCGGCCCCTCTGGTACTTGTCTTGGACAATCTTTAGGTTTCCTGCCGCAGCCTTCTCGGCGTCCGTAGTCAGGGCAATCGCGGCATAGGAAGCTACCGTTTGATACAGGGCCTGGCGAACATTTGACTCAATGCGTAAAGCCACGTCCTGTTTCTGAAACGAAAGTTCACCATATTGGGCGTTACCACGCCCAATAGCGGCATCCTTCAACGCCCCCTCAAAGAGTGGTAAATCTGCGCTAATCCCTACCTGCCAATCAATGTTGTCTTGGCCGCCACCAAATTCCGGAGGAAAATCAACTTGGGTGCCCCCCTGGGCAAATCGGTGATTGAAGCTCGCATCAATTCCTATATTGGGGAGAAAATAGGAGCGTTTCTCGGCATTTACTTGGCGTCGAATCCCCTGCATTTGAGAGTCCAATTCCCTCAACTCGGGCGCCCGGCTTTTGCCTTCTTTTACCGAAAAGTCGAGGAGCGATGAAAAGTGTTTGGGACTCTCCAAATAACCTCGATAGATTGAGTTGCTGGAGAGCAACCCCGAACTGTCCACCCCCAAATCTTCCGGAACAATCGCCGTTTCGGCGGGACGATTGAGAAGGGTATTGAGCTCCACTCGGCTCATCGAGAGCCGGGCTCCGGCGTCCAATACCTTAATGCGCCCCTGAGCAATGCGTGACTCCCAACGAAAAACCTCTTCCAGCCCCGCCTGACCCACACGATGGCGCATTCTCGCCAAGTCTAAGTTATCTCGCGAAAGAGAGAGATCTTCTTTTTCGATGCGTAAGTTCGTTGCGGCGGCCAAGAGTCCAAAATAGGAGCTCGAGACATCCAAAATTACATTCAGCTGGGTGCCCGCTCGCTGCTGATTTTGAGCCTCTGCCCTATCTTGCGCACTTGAATAATCACCCCAACTTCGCTCGCTAAATATCGATTGATGAAGGCGCGCAGACCAATTGGCTTGTAACTCGGCATTGCCCGGCAAGGCGCGGTCTCTATCGATCATTCTACCGCCAATACTGAGGCCAAATTGAGGCAAAAGGGACGAGCGCGACTGTTTTGCTTCTTCTTTCTTCACCAGCACAGATTGCTTGGCTGCATTGATGCTCAGGTTGGCTTTGCTCGCCATCTCAATCACATCACGCAACGAAAGCACCGCCAAGGGTGACCCGTCGGGGTTTTCTTGAATACCAGAGGCGGTCAATGGCCCTCCAATAATGCTCGTCTCCAACAAGCTTCTCACATTGGGGGTAATACCTAAACTCCGCGCTACTTGTCCGTTCAGGTACAAACGTTTTCCTTCAGGAGCAGACGCACGCACGTCAGAGGGCTTCTCCCCCACCAATAGAGATTGAATGCTCAAAGCAAATCGAAGTGCCAAACGTTTTGCGTCAGAAGCAGACGTGGTGCCGGCTAAAAAGCCCTCTTTTACCCCTTCTTCACCAGCCCACGTAAACGAAGGTAACCCCTTTTTTGTAAGACCTTCAGCAAGCTTCTTACGCTCGTTTAAGTTCATGCTGAGCATCGGCCCAACAAATATCGAGTCGATTCCTTCGGGAATCACCCCCAGAGCTTTTTTGGCAGTATCGTCCACCTGGACAATAACAAGGTTCTTACCCTGCTTCTTTGCCGCAGCTTTCAAATAGAGACCCAATTCTTTGGGCATCACTTTCCACCCGTTGTTGTCAACAAGCATGGCGATATTCGAAAACTCAACAACCTGACCAAAAGCGCGTAGGTCACTGGAAATATCCGCAGACCACATAATATAGGCCAGGTTTTTGCGCTTGGCGGTAGGGTCGAGACCCTGGGCGCGCGGGTCAATCACAAAAGGAGCCAGGGCGGGCTTCTCCAAGTTCTTTCGCCGTAAAAGTTTAGACGACGCGATGAAGCCATGACCTATCACAATGTCCAAATCTTTATCGGCAAGCAAAGAGTCCAGCGCATCGTCAACGCACTTCTCTGTAAAATCACACAAGATTACCTTGTCGTCATCAACTTGAATCTCAAATTCACCAGAAGTAAGAGCCATTACCTCCTCACGAAAAAGCTTTCCTAGGTTCTCGTAAAACTCGTTTGTGCCATCAATCACCACCCCCACCTTCGCGCTCTTGGTCTGAGCCAAGGCTGCCTCGGGCGAAAAAAAGAGGCCGCCCGCGAGACCCAATAAAATCCATGGTCGCCCGTGAGAAAGGCGAGGTATCCACCTTTTCGGTATGATAGCGTATGACATTGCGCGCGAGCTTCCTCGATCTTTCGCCGGACGTAAACTCAAACGCCCCCCAAGGTGACTCAAGCACCATCACGCAACTTCACCGCGATGCCCACTCCCCAAGAGGGAGCAAAAGTACTCTACCTACTATTTAAAGCTCTTCATGATTCCGCCACAACAGCTGCCCACAGTCCGGCACTTTCTCAGGGCCGGGGCAATTTTTGCGACACTGTTGCTTTGCCAAACAAAGGCCCTCGCGTGGGTTTTCCCTGAGCACGAATCTATAGCTCAGGCAGGCGCCGCCAATATCTCCCCTCAAGAAAGACAAATTCTTGCCCTCCTCTGGTCCTCCATCAAAACAAGTCAGGACCACCTTTGCTCTTCCCCCGATGGTTCTGGCGCCCTCAGTCGTTGCATCAAGCTAGAAAGCCTGCCCGCCCTAGCGGGAGATCACTCCTGCTCCCCAGACGAGCTGCGCAAAGTCGTTTCAACTAATTGGGTTTCTGGAATTTTGCGCGTCGCAGACGAATTACGTCATGACTTGCAGGGGGCCGAGACCCCCTCAGAGCGTGTCGAATTACGCGATCGCTCACATATTAAGATGCAAAGCGAAAATGTCGACTATCTCGGCAGAGCATCAGGCACCCGAGCTCATTTTCCTTTGCCGCGACAAGGCGACCAACTCAACCCCTATCTCAGGCAAGTTCTCAACCCTGATGCAGAGGCTAATTCTCTCGGTTATTACACCATATTTCATCTAGCGGCCCTCAAGTTCGCAGCTCTCTCTTCCAACGAAACGTCTTCTCCTAACGAACGAAAGTCCTACCGCGCTCGGGGCCTCTGGAGCGAAATGTTCGCCCTTCACTTTCTACAAGACGCCTTTTCGGCTGGTCATATCGTTGGAAATTGGGGCGGCTCCGCCTGGGCCAAAGGAACCCACGACTATTATAGCGAAAATGGTCTCTATGCCATCAACTGGAATCATCAAGGGCACAAAGCTTACGGAGATGCCTTCTTGCGTCCGACCGACCTGCATCAAAGCTCTGACGTTCTCAACACAAGTCTCAAACAATTTTTGGCCGCAGCAGCCGGCGATGAACAGCTCACCCAACTCCTCCTCGACCTTCCTCTTTACCAGGCAGAAAACTACGAGAGGGCCCGAGCCTGCGGCAAAGAGCACATGCCTCCGGGTAAAATCAGCCAGAGCTTATTGGAGCTCATTCGGCCCGTTGCTGCAAAAACACCCCGTCCAACTCGCGGGCCCCGTGACGTACATCGTCCGCGATTTCGCATGGAGCTAGGCCCCTACATCGGCGTCAACGCTGGCGTCCGGGGCGGTATGGCCTTTGCGGGCTATCTAACCCCTCAACCCTCCACTCCACGCGCCTATGGCGCCATGTCCATCGCCGTACGCCTCGGCATGGGCGTAGAAGGCGTTACTTCGCGCTCCCTCGACGGACAAATTTTTCTCCAATATGGGCTCAACTCGGAATTCGCTCAAGTTGACGGACCTTGTTTAGAATGCCCGGACGATATTCGCCACAACCCTGCCCTGCCACGAGTTCCCTCGCGCAGTGGCACCAATTTTCGGGTGCGCTTGCCCTTCTATCTCATTCCTGGAGACACCTTATTGATTGCCCCGGTGCTTTTGGCTCTAGCGCCCCAGGCTCTCAGCCACGTAGGTCTCACAGCCGCTGGCGGAGGAATTATTCCCTGGCAACGGGTATTGGTTACAGGGGTGGGGGACTTTCAGGCCATCCTGGGAAGAGAAGTCGGGCTCACCCTCTTTGATTGGCCGGGCGATCCGACAGTATTTATCAAAGCCCCCCCCAGCCAAGGTCAAATTGAGGTGATTTCCTTTCGCACAATTCAACTTGACCTACCCCTTTTAGAATATCGACCCGTTCGATCTTTTCAATCAAGTCTCACCAGCTCTCTACTCTTTCAAGCGGGCTCCGCCATCGATTTTTCAACCGAAGGGCTGGGACAATCGTACCTATTTTATCTGCGCTTTCTTTTTGACGCCCGTTTTTATCTGGGAACATCGCTTACACACAATTAGCCACTTGCGGCACCACCAGGCCCTCAAAATTCATACTCTAGAGCCTGCAACCGTATGGACGCTTTGGGCCAAAGAGAAATAGCCAACATTGGTAAAGAGAGTTCAGGGTAACCAGAGGCGCTCTTTGCTCTTTGGGCTCAGCTCTGCAGAAAAGAAAGATATTGAGCGACTATGAGCGATTCAAAAAGCGAACGCAACCTGGGTATTCGACGTGTCGCGGCCCTGCACGTATTTGTGAGAGATCTGGAACGAAGTCAAAAGTTTTATACCGATCAATTAGACTTCGCAGAGATTGGCGTCAGCACAAAAGAATTTGAAACCCAGCATCGCGCGCGCGCCAGTGTCGTAGAAGCAGGAGCTGTTCGTTTCGTATTTATGGAGCCCCTTGGCTCAAAAGGCGAGAGCTTTCGCTGGCTACGAAAACACCCCGAAGGTATTGGGCGAGTTGTTTTTGACGTAAAAGACGTAGAGTTTGCCTTTAAAACCATTCGAAAACGAGGGGGGAATTGCATCACCGGCATCAATCGACGCGTGGTCGAAGGGGGCACAGTACTTTGGTTCGATATAGCCACTGCAATAGGTGACACCCTTTTTCGATTTGTCGAGCATCAGGGAAAAACCCCAATCATGCCCGAGCTAGAGAGGGTTTCCCCAGCCAATGACAACACCAATCGCCATAAGTTTTCTCATATCGATCACCTAACAAGCAATTTTCTCACACTACAGCCCGCCATTTCATGGCTTAAAGAAATCATGGGCTTCGAAGAATATTGGGATGTAAACTTTCACACTCAAGATGTTTCAGTGGGAAACTTTGAAGGCTCGGGGCTTCATTCTGTGGTCATGAAAGACCCCGAGTCCGGGTTTAAGCTCGCCAACAACGAACCCATCGCCCCCTTTTTCGAGTCTTCTCAAATATTTCTCTATTGTGAAGACAACAATGGGCCAGGAATACAGCACGCGGCCATTGCCTGCCCTGACTTAGTGCAAACGGTGCGAGATTTACAAAAAACCGAGATTCAATTCATGAACACC
>CAYWLO010000090.1:0-16545 GCA_964459035.1 uncultured Polyangiaceae bacterium
GCATCGGACTTTTAATCCGCTGGTCCTCGGTTCGAGCCCGAGACGACCCACAAAAGCATCGAGAACGTAAGTTCTTGGTGCTTTTTTTTGCCTGCCATTTGCATCCGAGTGTTTGCCCGTTCCGGCTCTCGAAATCAACGAGCTTGGCATTGTCTACAGGAGGGCTCTGGCATTTTTATCGGCTCAATCAGAGCGGTTACCTTCATCGCGTACAAAAGGTGCTCTTGGTGCCGTGAAGTCTCACGAGAGAAGTAATTCTCCATAAAGTTCCTCTCGCAATCGGTCGTAGTCCCCTTGAGGAGATGCCATGACCAGCATATTGATCGTTGACGATTCAGCCACTGCGCGCCATAGTTTGAGAGCCATTTTAGAGAAAGAAGGTTACAGTTGTACTGAAGCTGTTGACGGCAATGAGGGGGTAGCGAAGGCAGAAAACAATGATTTTGAATTGATCATTGCCGACTACCACATGCCCTTTCTCGACGGTGTCGAGATGGTAAACAAGTTGCGCAAGGGTCCGCGACACGAAAAAACCCCGGTGATATTTGTCACCACAGAGGGTAACCCGAGCATCGCCCAAAAAGGTAAAGATGTGGGAGCCCAAGCGTGGGTGATTAAACCTTATGAGGTACCCCCTTTGGTGGACGCCGTAAAACGTGCGATTGGCGCTGGAGCATAGAGCGGAGCGTACAATTGGAGTGAACGCGGTTTTTTTACCTCCACAGTTTGTAGTGGTAAAAAATGCCGCGCACTCTATTCAAGCCCATAGGCGTTCTCCACGATGCTCAGCCCTAGCGTTGGGGAGCTGCATGCGGAAGAATGAAGCGGTGTGTGGGAGGTATGCCTTGGCTGGGGATTGGAGCGAACTCCAAAAAGATTTCGCTTTGGAGGAAATTCCAGGGTTGGAGCCCGAGTACAATATAGCCCCCTGTTCTAGTGCGGGGTTTGAGGCTCCTATTTTGGTTCGACCAGGGGAGCTTTCCCTCGGGCGATTCTGGTTCATTCCCTCTTGGTGGGACAAGAGCCTCAAGAGGCTGCCGACCACATTCAACGCCAGAAGCGAGACGGTTTTGACCAAAAGCTTTTTTAAGGGGGCGCGGTCTTGTGTGATACCAGTGAGCAATTGGAGAGAGTTTCCCGGAAATCTCTCCAATAAAAGAGCGGTAAACTTTCATCGACCTGAATCCCAGCTTCAAGATTCGTTTTTCGCTTTTGCCGGAGTTTATTCCTCGTGGACTTCACCCGACACGGGCGAAGAAACGCTCAGCTATGCAATTTTAACGGCACCAGCAAATCGTTTAGTGAGTCCTCATCACCATCGCATGCCTCTAATTTTGCCCCAAGCATTGTATGGCAGTTGGTGCGCCCCAGAGAGCTCGCTTCAAGAGCTTCTTCCTACTTTGCTTGCGCAAAAAGAAGGTGAAGAATTTGTTAGCTACGAGGGCTCGACTTGGGGTAATTCGACCCGTGCGCGTGGGGCACGATGTATTGCAAAGGTTGAGCAAACGACACTATTTTCTTAAAGAAATTTCACTCATCTCGATCTGCTCTGTTGGAACGCTAGGGCTCGATAGCTGCACGATGGCTCCTGCGTTTTGGAGGGTAAGCGAAAGTCCTTTGATGGTGATTGGTTTGGTCAGGTAGTCGTTCATGCCAGCCTGGAGGCAGCGTTCCCTTTCTCCAGAAAGGGCATTTGCAGTCACTGCGATGATTGGGATTTCGAGGGGAATGAGCTGCCGCAATCGCTTCGTTGTCTCAAAACCGTCCATCTCAGGCATTTGGCAATCCATCAAAATAACGTCAAATTTCTCTATGGCGACTGCTTCTATGGCTTGGGGGCCTCCCTCTACTTGCTTGGCGGTGTAACCTAGGCGTTCCAAAACCTTTCCTGCCACGAGACGGTTGACGCGATTGTCGTCTACCACAAGTGCGTGCCCGCCTAGCAGGGGGGCTAGTGCCTCGGGTACAATGGACGGCCCGACAACCACAGAATGAGTGGGGATCACGAGGGTGAAAGTCGAACCCTTTCCGTATTCACTCTCGACGGTGATCTTGCCTCTCATTAATTTTGCGAGCCGTTGAGAGATAGCCAACCCCAACCCAGAACCACCAAATCGCCGAGTCGTTCCTTCCTCTGCTTGGGAAAAATCTTTAAAGAGCATAGTGGGGTCGGCAATCCCGATACCCGTGTCATGAACCGAAATCTTTAAGAAACGGGCGTTGGGGCTATCTTCCACATAACGGACCTCGGTTCGCACCTCACCTGCCTCAGTAAACTTTATCGCATTTCCCAATAGGTTCATGAGTATTTGTTGAACCCGTGGCCCGTCCAATAGAAGCCCATGGGGTAAACTTTCATCTACGCGAACCCTAAGATCTATTCCCTTTTGCTCGCTTCGAATACGCAGGACGCCTTCGATGTTTCCTAGAATTCTGCGGAGATTCGTTGGGTGTTCGTCCAGGGGCATTTTCCCGGCGTCGATCTTAGAAAAGTCAAGAATGTCATTGATAATTCCTAATAGAGAGACACCCGACTCATGGACGAGTTTGAGGTGGTTGCGTTGATCGTAGTGTAGTTCGGACTGAAGAACTAATTCGGTTAAGGCAATCACTCCGTTGAGCGGGGTGCGAATTTCGTGACTCATCTGTGAGAGAAAGTCTCGTTGCGCATTGCGCGCAAGTTGTGCCTCTTTTGTGATAACCCGTAAAGATTCTTCGCGTCGTGCCGAGGCCGAAACATCGGAGATTTGTACAATGCAGCCGGGCTCGCCGTTGACAATCAAGGGGCGCATCTGCACCAATTGATAGATTCTTAAATCGGCCAATGCGGCCTCATCATTCGCAAAAAGAGGAAAGGGCGCCCGGTTGAGTGCGGTAGATAAGAAGACCGACTGCTTGGAGGCGATCACCGAATTGATGCCCTCTTGCACTCTGAGGGGCATTTTATCAAATACTTCGGAAATGTGCTTTCCGAGAGCATCTTCTGCTGAGGTAACCGAGTGACTACTTAACCAAGAATTCCAACAGCAAACGGTGCCATCCTTATCAAGGACTATGATGCCCAGTTCAAGGGTGTCCACGAGCGCCTTTCCAAATGGTGAGTTCACGAAAGAGCGTACGGCCGATAGCTCAGGCAAAGAAGCTCATTGCAATGAAATGCATTCAACGAATGTATCTTGTTTAATTCTTGTACGACCCGGCCGTAGCTTAGTACCAAACACCGGAAGTTCGTTTCGGCTTTTGTACCAATGAGACAAAAAGTAGTTCCGAGGGCAAATAGGGAGGCTATTGCTGGTTTCATCAGGTCCCCACTTCGGTCGGGTCTGGCGAAACTCTGCATGAATTTCCGGCACGAGGTACTAGAGCGGCGGTCGGTTTGCCGGTTGTCGCGACCAGCAGGACATCTAGAGCGCCGACAAGTGGGCACAATTGGAGCTAGTGCGGCATTTGGGACCGCCTCTACAATCTGTAGGTGGGCGAAAATGCCGCGTATTTCCTTCGAACTGAGAGGCGCTCTAGTGGCGAGTTTACGTGATGCGGAGTGAGGGTGATATATGGCTGCGGCTCAAGTAGAAAAAAGAATTCTTATTGTAGATGATAGTACATTTTCTCGCGCTATTTTGGCAAAATTGTTCGGAATTGTATGTCCTCAGTGCACATTGAAGGAGGCAAAGAACGCCGCGGTTGCTCTTGAAATACTTGCCGCTGGTCAAGAGTTTGATTTGGTCACTATCGATATGCATATGCCAGGAATGAATGGCTTAGAGCTTGCTCAGACTCTGAGAGAACGAGGCGTAGACAGCGCTCTTTCACTGGTAACGGCAAATGTTCAAGAGGCCATTCGTGGCAAGGCGGAACATCTTGGTATGTACTTTGTTGCTAAGCCACTCAGTGCCAAAAAAGTAGCTGCATTGATGGAGGCCACGTGAGAATGGGACTGAGCGAGGACGAAAAAGATGCCCTCTTGGAGATATTTAATATAGCAGTAGGTACCGCCGCTTCTACCTTGAGTGAGATGGTAGGTAGCGAGGTACAATTGAGCCTGCCCGATCTTGCCTTGATTGAGCGGCCAGAGCTCATGCGGAAGACCAAGAGTACTGTGAGCGCGATCTATCAGGATTTTGAGGCATCTTTTGGCGAGGGAAGAGCCGTTCTTACTTTTCCCGAAGAGAAAAGCCTAGGTTTAGTGAGCGCATTGATGGGCCAGGAGACAGTCCCTCCAGAGATTACTTCTCTGGAGGAGGAAGCTCTTACCGAAGTGGGAAATATTATTCTCAATGCCTGCTTGGCTCGGCTGAGCGATATGGCACGCGAGGAGATAGTGGTGAGTGTGCCACGCTATCAAAAGGCTGATGCATTAGGTGTCATAGCCCCCAGCGACAGTGCTCTCGACGGCGCATTGCTACTTAGTATCCAATTTGATCTAGAAGACCGGGCTATTGAGGGACGTTTGCTTTTTTTCTTGGAATTGGACAGCCTGCGGACATTTGTAAAATCGATAGAGGAGCAACTGATGGCGTCCGGCTCCTGAGGGGATTCTATACGAGAGGGCCTCACTCGTCTTTCTTGCCCAGTACATCGTCGACAGAAGGAAAACCACCTAGGTCAAAACGGTCGGCGCTCGTGCAATACCACCCCGGTCCTTGTAAGCGCCCGACGCCCTCGAATGCTTTGGAAGTGAATTGATAGGTTTCTGGGTCGAGGAGACCATCCTCAATATGGAGGTGTTCCACCACACCAAAAACTACTTGGTTGTCCTCGACACTTACCGTTCCCCAATGGCGGCATTCGAGCTGTACTTTGGACAACTGAAGTCGTGGCGGGGCGACGTGAGTACTTGGCTCGGTCGCGAGGCTCAATGCCTCTACCTCGCTCGTACCAGCTGGAAAAGGTGCGGCCGTTTGGTGCATGGCGCGGGCGGCTGGGAGATCGACTAAGTTGACGACAAATTCTCCCTGCCGTGCAATATTTTGGGGCGTATCCTTGAGGGCACCGCCGGGTCGATCTCCGGGGCCCAAGGCCACGATCGGCGGGCGATTTCCCATGACATTGAAGAAACTGTAGGGAGCCGCGTTTACTGAACCATCTTTGTTTAAGGTCGTCACCCAAGCGATGGGCCGGGGTACCACCAGTGCGGTCAATAATTTGTACCGAACTTTCGAGCTGAGATCCTTGAAATTTACGTCCATGCGGCGGAGCATGGCGGATCTTTTCTGGGGTGCAATGGGCGGAAATGAGGCGACGAGCACTTTGTCCAGGTTGCCCCCTTCCTCCGTAATATTTTCACTTCGCCAGGCTTGCCCAAGTGGGCGGATGTCGTTGCGGGTGCGACTCCTCGAGTCGAGGTGAGTCCTGCGATTGAATGGAATTTAGGGCGTCCGAGGGGTATGGCGCTGTGTCGATTCTGGTATGATTGCTGATGATGATGGTGGGTCTCGAAGTTGCGTTCTTCGCAAAAGAGCAGCTGATGCGTGGGGAGCGTTGAGATGGTTGATGACCGTTTTGGCATTGTTGGCAAAGTCATAGCGCGTACCTACGAGGTGCGCGCGGTGGTCGCCGAGGGCGGGTTTGGAGTTGTCTATCGAGCGTATCATCAGGGTTTTCGAGCCGAGGTCTGTCTTAAAATTCCTGGAGAGCTCACGGAGGCACAACGGCAGTCCTTTCTTGAACAATTTCGTGGGGAGGCGGAGGTGCTATTTCGCCTCTCGTCTCATTGCGGAAATATTGTCCGGCCCTTGCATGTGGATGCTTTCCACACGAGTGACGGACTTCTCGTTCCCTTCATGGCTATGGAGTGGCTCGAGGGCTGTACTCTTGATGGTTTGATGATGCGCCGGGTGGAAAAGGGCAAGCCTCCCATTTCACTTAAGAAGTTAGTTCGCCTTTTGACGCCAGTCGCCTCTGCCCTTGAAATGGCCCACAATTTACCAGGTAAAGACGGTCCAGAGATCGTCGTGCACCGCGATATGAAGCCAGAAAATCTATTTATCGCGCGAGTCGGAGACGAAGACATCGCGAAGATATTAGATTTTGGCATCAGCAAAGTAAAAAGCACAGCTAGCCAAATGGTGGGTCGCGCCAGCGCCCAGGCTGACGCTTTGGTTTCGTTTTCGCCGGCCTACGGTGCACCAGAGCAATGGGCCCCCCGTCGGTATGGCCAAACGGGGCGTTGGACGGACGTATGGGGTCTTGCTCTGACGGTGGTGGAGGCGGCAAAGGGAGACGAAGTCGTGACGGGAGACCATGCGGCCATGATGGGTACGATTTTGGACCCGGTACGAAGGCCTAGCCCTAGCAATGAGGGAATCGAGGTGAGTGCCGAAACCGAACGTGTGTTTTGCCGCGCGTTGGCGGTAGATCCTAAGGATCGCTATCAGTCGGTCGGAGATTTTTGGGACGAGCTGACTGGGGCTCTGGGAGTGCAGAGGGACGTCGGCGGTCCGGTTTCTTTCAGGCACCAACGCTCGAGCAAACGAGCAACCACGGGCTTTGATTCAGTTCGTCCTCCGCCCATTGTACCCGAGCTCCCCGACGTGGGCGCCTCGCAAACCCAATTGAAGGTCCCTGTCCCTGGTGCTTTACCTGCGCCCTCAATCCCCGGTGCGTTCTCTGCGCCGGTTGGAGGAGGGTATGGTGCAAAAGTCTCCCCACTACGGTCTTCGCAAGGCGAACAAGCGAGGGCCCCCCTCGATTCGGGCTTCGGCGGAGGAATGCCTCTCGCAAGTCGGCCCCGACCAATCCCCTATCAATCGCACCGATCTTATGCGCCTCAGGCCCAGCATTCGGTAATGAAGGCGCTGAGCCCGGCTTTTTCCCTCATTGCATTGAGTGTTGCCCTGACCTTACTCGATCGCGCGCACGCTCATGCACGGGGCGTGCCTTTTTCTATTGGCGGAATTCAGGTTAGCTGGGTTGCGGGGGGCTTTATGGTACTCGCTTTGATCACTGGTTTTTTAGCATTACGTCGAACCTGGGAAGACTAATCGCCCTAGGCTGCTATGCCGGCGGCAATGGTAACCGATTTTGCATCCGTTTCTCTCTCCCCCAAATTACTTTCTGTGGTGAAGGAGCTGGGCTACGAGAAACTTACCCCGATTCAGGAGCAGAGCATACCTCTCTTGTTAGAGGGGCGTGACCTCATTGGGCAATCACAAACTGGAAGTGGAAAAACGGCGGCGTTTTCCCTGCCAATTTTGGAGAAGATTCAGAAAGAGCCGCGGGCGTTGCAAGCTATTGTTCTGTGCCCAACGCGTGAATTGTGTGCTCAGGTCGTTCGCGAGATGCGCAAATTGGGGCGGAAACACGCGGGGCTTCAGGTGCTTTCTGTCGCTGGCGGCGAAAGTTTCTATCCTCAGGCCAAGGCCTTGCAAAAAGGCGTCTATATCGTCGTTGGTACACCGGGGCGCGTCCTGGACCATTTAGGAAGAGGAACAATGGATCTCAGCAACGTGGCGACGGTCGTTTTGGACGAAGCTGATCGCATGTTGGACATGGGTTTTCAGGCAGAGATGGAAAACATCTTGGGTCAACTTGCCCCAGAGCATCAAACCATTCTGTTCTCTGCCACATTTCCTCAGTCAATCGAGGCTTTGAGCCGTCGGTACCAAAGGGACGCAGTCCGGGTAACGATTGAAGAAGAGCATGCTGACGCCCCGTCGATTCGCCAAATGGCTATCGGGGCTGAGCCTGAACAAAAGCTACAGACGCTCTGTTGGCTCCTCGGGCAGTATGAGCACGAGTCCGCTATTGTATTCTGCAATTTTAAGCGTTCAGTCGCCGAATTAGAGCGCTCACTTTCTCAGGCTGGGGCAAGTGTCGATTGTCTTCACGGAGATTTGGAACAGTTTGACAGAGATCGCGTCATGGCGAGATTTCGCAACCAAAGCGCACGCATTCTAATCGCCACCGATGTTGCGGCTCGGGGCATTGACGTGGCTGATTTGGATTTGGTGGTGAATTATGAGCTTCCGAATGGTCCGGATACTTATGTGCATCGCATCGGTCGCACCGGGCGTGCAGGAAAATTGGGCTTGGCGCTTTCTCTTGTGAGCGGCAGAGAAAAATCGAAAATCGCTCAAATTGAGGATACAACCGGGGTTGAGATTGAACGCTTAAATCGCACCAGCTCCTGTGACGAGACAATAGCTCACCTTTCTCAGAACTTTGTGCGACCGGCAAAGATGCACACAATTCTCATCTCGGGTGGTCGTAAAGATAAGGTACGTCCCGGAGATATATTGGGCGCGCTCACCGGAGAGGCTGGCGGACTGAATTCTTCCGATATTGGAAAGATAGAGATTCACGATCGATTGGCCTACGTCGCAGTCACTCGTGAAAAGAGCGAGAGCGCCGCGCAAAGCCTCAATGACGGGCGCATCAAGGGCCGCAAATTTCGGGCGACTCTCGTATAAATCGGGGCACGTCACCCTTCAGGCGAGATTTGAGTGGCGAGAAGTCAGAGCGCTCCCGTGGGGAGAGCCTGCTCTCGCTCAATTCGCTCAATTCGCTCTATTCGCTCAATTCAATCGGCATCCACAGGGCTCGAATTGTGCTCGCTGAACCCTGCCTCGTGTAACCCGCTAGGCCGTACAAAAGATTCCAAAAATGGCCGTTGGGATTTTGCCCGAAGCTCAAGAGGGGAAGAAGATGAAACTCCCATTCTTTGCCATTTTTATACCTTCGCTCATGGTAATAGGTATTCGCCACTACGTGAGTGAGTGAGTCTTTACCGCGAAATCGCCCATAAAGAAGTGGGGGAACAATGGTCGTACGGCTCTTGATACTATTGAAGTCAAAGTAGAAAGGAGCGACGACCCCGTGGGTGTCGTGACCGTTTTGACCAAAGAAAGCGATCGGCAATACGGAGGTGGACCATTTATTTTGTCCCCTGGAGGTATTGAAAAGGGGTGTTATCCAAAGAGAAGAACTTAGCCCATAGCGTGAGCGGTGGGAGAAGAAGGGAAAGACCGTGGTCATGGACTCACGGGGGCTTTCGTTGCTGTAAAAGAACGGAAAAAACAGATGGCGCTGCAGACCAATGCGAGGGTCTCTGTAGTTCCAGTACAGAGGGGTAATCATATCGAGCTCGGTTTCACCTCGATGACGAGCGTATCCCCAGGTAACAAACGTCTTGTGCTCTTCTTTGCTCGTTTTATTCAAGAAAAGAGGAGTGATGAGCAAATTTTCCTTACCCTGGTAACCATAGTGAAAGAGTGGAGCGACCGTTGTATGGCGCTCGTTTTCTCCCCAAATGCTCCAATAAAAAGGGATGAGATGCATCATCTCACGCTTTTCGGTGTGGCGACGGTAGTAGGGACCCCAAATATTAGTCCAAGATTGTAACCCAAGATCGTAACGGTAATAGTGAGCTAGGGGGGGGATGATCTCGTATTGTCGATGGTTATTTTGTCCAAAAAAGTAGAAGGGCGCGAGACCCATGGACACATCGTGGGCCGTGCGCACATCACAATTTTGTCCACCTTTCCAACTACAGAAAGCTGGGCCAATGATATTCAGCCCGCCCTTGATATCGCGATTGCGGTAGGTGAGTAGAGGAGGAATCACCGTATAGCCACCATCAGGGCGAGTGCCTGTGGCGTAAAGGGGGAGCAACCAATCGTCAGTTTCGGTCTTTGTTCTTCGATTGACGAAGGGGCCGACAACGGTGGTTCTCTTTTGCTCAAGAGGGTTCTTTAAGTTCCACGCGATAGGAAAAAGAATATCATCTTGATGATCGGGGGCCCTTCGGTTGTAGTAGAGAGGCGTAAAGAGTGAGGCCCGATCGCTCCGAGTAGGATCAACCTTGGAGGGTTTCTTTCTCTCGGCCCAAAGGGGGAAAACGACACGATGACGGTATTCGCCGGCCTCCTCGCTGTAGTAGAGCCCGTAAAACTTCTTTTTTGTCTCGCCCTCTAGACCTTGAGCGTCTGCGTCTCCGTCTGTGCCAATTTGAGCCCTCGTCTTTTTGGAGACTTGAAGGGGCTCGGCGGGGAGATTGGGTTCGTTGCCTTGACCGATGCTAGAGTCGGTGCCGCCCGAAGCTGCGTGGCTCTCTGGCATGTTTGAGGGCGGGGGAGGCGAGCCTTTTCCGCCAGAGGGCGGACCACCGCCTCCCATGCCGGGGGCAAAACCGGGTAGTTCGCCCTGAGCGAAGGCAGGAACCTGCAAGGTGATCAAGACGATGCACGCAGCCAAGCTCAAGGCGCGCGCAAAGAATCTTTTTTCGAGGTGAGAGCCCGAATTGAATAAAGGGAGTGGGCGCATCAGGCGTGAGGCTCCGCGGGCGGGGACGTGAGACCAAGAGTAATTTTCTCTACAATCTCCTCGACGGCGATTTTGCTTTGGCTGTGCTCTTGGAGATCTTTGAGCTGAGCTTCGCAATTGGCGACCTCATCTTTACCCATAACTACACAATAACGTGCGCCCATATTGTTAGCGCGACGTAACATGCTCTTGAGAGAATTGCCGCGAGCGTCCAGTTCGACTTGAATATTTACCTCTCGCAATGCTTGAGAGAGCTTGAGGCAAGAGAGTTTTGCCTCTGAGCCTAGGGGCGCAAGAAAAACTAAAGGAGCCTCTTTGATTTCTTGTTTACCGAGGGCCAAGAGAAGTCGTTCGAGTCCCATTGCGAAGCCGATGGCGGGTGTGCTCTGCCCACCAAGAGACTCAAGCATACCGTCATAGCGCCCGCCCCCCAAGATAGCACTTTGTGAGCCAATATCCCCCGTGCTCGCTAAAATTTCGAAACAGGTGCGCGAGTAATAATCGAGACCGCGTACAAGTCGAGGATCGACCTCATAAGGCGTGCCCAAGGTATCTAAGGCTGCTTTTAGCCCTTCCCAGTGGGCGCGGTCATCGTCTGTGAGCGAGTCTAATAGTACGGGGGCACCCTGACTGGCTTCTATATCGCGCGGGTCTTTTGAGTCGAGAATTCGTAGAGGATTGTCGCTTAAACGCTCCTGGGCGTGCTCGCTCAATTGATCTTTATGTGGCTCAAAAAAAGCGATCAGTTTCTTGCGGTAATCCTCGCGAGCCTCGGGACCTCCCAAAGTATTGACCTGAACCTTTACACCTTCAAGGCCAAAACGTCCGGCCATGCAGTAGAGCATATCAATCATCTCAGCATCGCAAATAGGGCCTGTATCCCCATAAAGTTCGCAGCCTGCTTGATGAAATTGTCGATAACGTCCCCGTTGTGGTCGCTCGGCCCGAAACATGGGACCAATATAATACCACTTGGTGATAGGCTCCCGTGCGTGCATTTTATTGTTTACGTACACGCGGGCAGCACTGGGTGTGCCCTCAGGACGTAGCGCCAGGCTTTCGTTCTTTCGATCGAGCAGAAACATTTGTTTTTGCACGACCTCACTGGTCTCTCCTGTCGACTTGTGAAACAGGCCCAACTCTTCCACGAGAGGCGTGCGAATTTCGCGGAAACCGTAGGTCTCCACCGTCTCACGGAAGATACGTTCAACCCTCTGGAATCGTTGGGCTTCCTCGGGGAGGATATCGTTCATTCCCTTGACTGCGCGGTATTTCATGGAGATCCTGGACTTGCGCTGGCAAGGCCCGCTCGGCTTATGCAAAGCCCGGCGCATCGGGTCAAGCAAAGAGCGATCTTTCTCGCTGAATTAGTTGTTCACTACGTGCCTCGAAGGCCGCACTCGCCGCTAAGAACGCCAAAAGGCGGAATTCACCGCCTAAAACTTTACCTCTCGGAGGCCAGGCCGAGTTCTGGTAGCTGGCCCAGGTGAGTTCGAGCGAAGCCCCTGGGCGCCCAGCAGCAATCGATTATGGAAGAGCCCGCATCGGCGTAGCAATCGTCGATCATTTGGGCATGATGGCCCATCCCCGTGCATTTGTTCCTGCAAAGCCTCCGCAACGTGCCTTGCGTCAGCTGGCGAAATTGGCAAAGGACGAAGGTATTTCCCTTTTTCTTGTGGGCTTGCCCCGCAATATGGATGGATCTGAAGGACTTTCAGCCCGCCGGGCGCGTAAATTTGCAGTAGAGCTTCAAAATAGCAGTGGCATTGAAGTGGAGATGATCGACGAGAGATTGAGCACCGTGCAGGCACAGGCCCGACTGCATGAAGCTGGCGCCACCGCAAAGAACTCAAAGACGAGAATTGATAGCGCGAGCGCAGCTATTTTGCTCCAGGCATGGCTCGATGGAAACCAAAGGCGGGGGATCGAGTGAGGCAAAAGAGTGGTCGATCGCGCCCACAGAGGCGTAAGGCAGGTGGACCCCCAGGGCGCCGTGCCCGGTCTCGTATTGCCCGATCAACGAAAGCCTATTCCCCAGTTCGGCGCTTTATATCGCGTGTTTTTGTTGCTCTTTTACTGGCTTCCTTTGCGGCAAGCGTCTCGCTCTTTAGCTGGTCCTTCTTCGGTTCTTCGAGCGCGGACGACTCTGCGGAGAAAATTGAGCCCCTCCACTTTTCGGTGCTCGACGACAGTCCGAGCGTCATTGCCTCTCGACTGGCCAAGATAGGACTCATTGAATCACCCCTGCTGATGGAGCTCTATCTGCGATTCTTGACTCCTGGGGTACAAATTGTGAGGCGAGCCCACTTGTTGCGTGCTGGGCTTTCACCTCGCTCCCTCGTGCAACGATTGGCCGAGGTAGGTTCAAGAGACACGGTTAGTATTACATTCCCGGAGGGTTGGAATTTTCTCCAAATTGCGGAAAGGCTGGAAGAGCAGGAAATCTGCTCGCGGATTGGTTTTGAGGCTGCAGTTCATGAGCGTGCGTTGCTGGACGAGTTGGTCATTACCCGCGAGTCGGCCGAGGGTTTTCTTTTTCCGGCGACGTATCGTTTACAGGTGGACACTGATCCCCGTGATGTCGTGCGTCGCTTGGCTCGGGAGGCACGTAGACGTCTCGAGACTTTGATCCGGGCGCAGGCCCCAACCGGCGACCTCGAGAAATTGAGCTTCAACGAGGCGGCCATCTTTACTCTGGCGTCCATTGTAGAAAAAGAGACGGGTCGTGCTGAGGAAGCCCCCAGGGTGGCCCGCGTTTTTCTCAATCGATTGCTGGATCCTCAGTCGGAAACACGCGGCCGCCTCCAAAGCGATCCGACAGCAGCCTATGGGTGCGTTGTCGATGCCCTGGGGGCGCCTTCTTGCGTCGACTTTCGCGGTAGGGTGACCCCTAAAATGCTCGCAGACTCAAGCAATACCTACAACACTTATCGCCATGCGGGCCTGCCGCCGGGGCCTATTGCCAACCCAGGCGAGCGCGCTCTTGAGGCGGTTCTACGCCCAACGGATGGCAACTGGCTGTATTTTGTAGCTGACGGGCACGGTGGGCACGTATTTAGCGAGACTTACCCCGAGCATTTGCGCGCGATTGAACGGCTGAGGGCTCAGGGGACCAACTGAGTCAGTTTGACCAGGGCCGTACCCTCCAGTAGGCGCGATTTCATGAAATCACACCTGCTCTTCGCTCAGGCCCGTGCTAGACCCTGCGCCCCTTGAGTAGGGTGGGTTCCTTTGAGTTCCCTCCACATTTATTCTTTCTCAAAAAACTCCAAAAAAGCATTAGGTCTTGTGACTAGTTCTCAATCAACGAGCCCCGCAACTCTCACTCCTTTTGAGGAAGCCGTGCGAACGGTGCGCTTTCTTAGTATTGATGCGGTAGAAAAGGCAAATAGCGGGCACCCCGGCGCTCCCATGGGCCTGGCCACTATTGCAGTCGAGATTTTTGCGAACCACCTCTCGTATAATCCCGAAGATCCTCATTGGGCCAATCGAGACCGATTCATTCTCTCCTGCGGTCATGCTTCGATGTTGCTTTACTCGATGCTGCACCTGACTGGATACGATCTTGGTGTGGAAGATTTGAAAGAGTTTCGACAATGGGAGTCGAGAACACCGGGTCATCCGGAATTTGGTCACACCCCAGGGGTCGAGACCACCACGGGGCCTCTTGGGCAGGGAATCTCCAACGCGGTGGGTCTGGCACTCGCCTCAAAGCTTGGCGGAGCTCGCGTCAATAGCTCTGCGGCTTCATTGATAGATTACAATGTGTTTTGCATTGCTTCAGACGGCGATCTGATGGAGGGCGTGGCTTACGAGGCATGCAGCATGGCGGGCCACTTTAAGTTGGACAACCTCGTCGTTGTATACGATTCGAACAACATCACCATCGACGGAAAGGCTGAACTTTCGTTTACCGAGAGTGTGCACACACGTTTTGAGGGATTGGGCTGGGCTGTTCAAGAGGTAGACGGTCATGATGCCCTCGCCATTCGGGCCGCATTGGAGAACGCAAAAAAAGCAGATCGACCAGCGCTGATTGTTGCCAAAACTCACATTGGCTTTGGGTCTCCTAGCAAGCAAGATTCCTCTGCTAGTCATGGCTCTCCTTTGGGAGCCGCTGACGTGAAAGCTACCAAAGAAGCGGCCGGCTGGCCTCTCGAGCCGACTTTTCACGTTCCGTCCACAGCTCCCCAGGCTTTTGACGCTCAAAAGGCGAAAAGCCTACAAGCGTATCAAGCTTGGCAAAAACAGGTGGCGAGCTTAGCTCCTGAGGCAAAGGCCAAGTTAGATGTATTGTTGGGGCGTATTGTTCCTGAGGACCTCCTGAAGCAACTTGTTGCTGTTGCAGGCGACAAGGACGATGCAACTCGCAATCATAGCGGGCGAATTCAGCAAAAAGTAGCGGAGTTGATTCCCGCTCTTGTGGGTGGTTCGGCCGATTTGGCTGGCAGCAACAAAACGCGCATCAAAGACTCGGGAGACATCACGTGCGACGATTTTTCTCAACGTAACTTCAACTTTGGCATTCGTGAACACGGTATGGGCGCTGTGATGAACGGACTAGCCCTCTCGGGAATGTACATTCCCTTTGGCTCTACGTTTTTGATCTTCTCGGACTACATGAGGCCGCCCATGCGTTTGGCCGGTCTGATGAATCAGCAGGCGGTCTATGTCTTTACTCATGATTCCATTTTCTTGGGAGAGGACGGTCCCACCCATCAGCCAGTTGAGCAGCTTTGGTCCATGCGTCTTGTGCCCAACCTAGATGTCGTGCGCCCAGCTGACGCAATGGAATGCGCGGTTGCGTGGACCCATGCGATGACTCGTCGGGACGGCCCTACGGTGCTTTCGTTGACCCGTCACACTGTTCCCGCTCTCGATAGGGGGAGCAATTTTGATCCTCAAACAATGTTGGACGGCGGCTACGTCCTCTCCGACGTCGAAGATCCTGAATTAGTCTTGATTGCGACTGGTAGTGAAGTGAGCGAGGCCATTACGGTGCAAAAAATTCTTGCCAAAAAGGGCAAGCGCATCCGGGTGGTCTCAATGCCCTGTGTTGAGGCGTATCTTCGCTTGCCCCAGGCCAAGCGCGACGCAGTGTTGCCGCCAGGAGTACGCAGAGCAAGTTACGAGCTAGGTGTGACCGCACCATGGAAAGCGTTTACCGGGCTCGACGGCATTGAGCTAGGGGTCAACACATTTGGTGCCTCTGCTCCGTGGAAAACCCTGCAAGAAAAGTACGGCGTTTCTCCCGAGCAGGCTGCCGAGAAAATTCTCGCAGCTCTCTGAAAGCCGCGTAGAGCCGCGCTGAGTGTCGTGCAATGCGCGCTCAGCGCGGGCAATGACGCATTGACGCAAGTTTCTTTTCCTCATGGGACTTTTAGGGCTAATAGTCGTAAGATCACCATGAGGAGCGCCGCCCTAGTGTCTGTCTTACCCATCGTTCTTGTCCCCCATCCCCACGTGCGCGTGGACAAAAAGGTACTTGGCGGTAGTCCCCACGTTGCAGGTTCGCGAGTCCCTGTGCGCCGGCTCTTTGCATTTTATCGCAGCGGCACTCCGGTCGAAAAGATCTTAAAGCGCTATCCCCAGCTTTCGCCGGCGAAGGTTTTTGACGCGTTGGCTTTTGCTCTCGATAATCCCGAGGTGCTTGACGCCGATATGGACAGAGAGGCCGAGTTACTTGAGCAGCGCAATCTAAGAAAAAATCGCCGCTTACCAGGCCTCAAACAGGTAGAGTTGCCGTTTTTTATGAGCCCAAGCGCCAATGACGAAGAGATGGTGGAAGAGGTTCAGGACCAGGGAACTACCGAAGACGGAGAGTGAACGGGCAGTTGAATCAATGACTATTGCGTAGAGTAAAGGCATGGTGTTAGTGGCAGGGAGGCATTCCTGAGCTAGCTCGCTTGGGTTCCGCTGGTACTAGACATGAACCGCACCTACAGCTCTTTCTCTCTTTCTCTCTTTCTCTCTACTGCTGACCAGTTGCGCGTCATCTGAGGACGGAAACGTCGCGCAGGTAGTTCAATACAGCCAGGCCGCCGAGGTTCAAATTGCGGATATTCTCGGGTTCGAAAAGCAAGAATACTGGGAGCCAAGCGCAGGTGTTGAAGGACAGAGCGTTCTGCACACCGAAGGTGCTTACTCGCTGTCTGTGAGTTCGGTGAATTGGACAGTGATCAAATCTATCGCTCTACCAAGTTTGGTAGAGGTGGGCGAAAGAGTGAGTCACAGTTCGGCCTAACTGATCCGTACGTAGCTCGGCTGGGGTGATCCATTCGA
>CAYWLO010000091.1:0-15981 GCA_964459035.1 uncultured Polyangiaceae bacterium
AACTATGAACTCACTCCTCAATCATAGTTGGAAAGGTTATTAGGATCGACCTCCTTACCTAAAAGAAGGCGGGGCTATTGTGAGTGCACCAACGCGGAGCGAAAAGGTATGTATCAGCATGAGCATTCCTCAAGGGGACGCTCCCCTAAGTGGTTGGCCCCTGGTGATTTACGGCCACGGGACCGGCGGAGGATACCGCAGCCAATTAAATGATGCGGTGGCTGGACGCTTGGCCCAAGCCACCCCAAGCTTTGCAACTCTCGCCTTTGATCAGGTACAACACGGACCGCGACGAGGGGAGGGTGAGGACGCCAAGAACGATCCTGACACGCTCTTCTTCAACTTCGTTAATCCGGACGCCGCCAGGGGAAACCCCTTGCAAGGTGCTGCCGACATCTTGTCTATCCTGAGGTTTGCCCAAAAAGGCACGCTCGCTTCTTCCAGTGAGACTGGCTCGGGGGATATCATCGTCGATCCAGCGAAGATCTTCTACTACGGGCACTCTCAGGGCTCGACCCATGGGAGTATCGCTGTACCCTTTTCAGCGATACCAGGAGCCGTCATGAGCGGAAACGGCGGGGGCCTTGCCAATGCGCTCATCAACAAAACTAACCCTGTGAACATTGCAGGGGCAATTCCCTTTGCTCTTCAAGATGCAGATGCTCGCGGCAAGTTGGTCATGGGTGCGAAGCACCCCGTTCTCGGCCTATTGCAGCATTACATTGATCCCGCGGATCCCCTCAATTTCTCCCCTCTTTTCGCTGTGCGGCCCGAAGCAGGGCAGAAAGCGAAGTCCATCTTTCAGACCTTTGGTCTAGACGATACCTTCGCGCCTCCCAGCACTCTCAAGGCATTCACTGTCGGCGCTCAACTGAAGCTGGCCCCAGCGCCTGCGGGCGTTGAGCCCGCGGGCGAAAATCTACTCAATATTGCAGAAGAGGCCAATCCGGTGAGCGACAATGTCACTATCGATGCGACCACGGTAACGGCAGTCTGCCGTCAATATGCACCGCCAAGCGGTAAAGACGGACACTTCGTCGCGCAAAGCGTGCCCGAGGCCACCGACGATATCATAGGCTTTTTCTCAGCCTTGGGCTCAGGCACCTCGCCCACCGTTCCCAAGCAATGAGCGTTAGAACCCGAGCGCGTTGATAAATTCTGAAACACCGTGCAGGACTGGGGGAGCTATCCCATGTCCTCCGCGGAAAGGTACGAAAGTGTGCTCCATGCCGGCCTCGATCATTTGAGCCTGTAGGCGCTCCGCCAGAGCAAAGGGAAGCACCTGATCATCAGGGGAATGGCTTTGGAAAACGGGCAGAGCCCGTCGCTCTTTCATCGCTGTTTTCCAGGCTTCCTCACAGATCACCGTGCCAGAAAACTGAATCAGCCCGGCAAGCTTTTTACTCGAGCGCAGAGCCCAATCACAGCTCAACATAGCGCCCTGGGAAAAGCCTCCCAGGATGGTTTCTTCGTAGACCAAACCGTGATTTCGCTCTAACTCGCTCAGAGCACCAGACAAGGTATCGCGGACTTCGTCCAAGCCCTGGGGCTCTTGCGCCGCGAGTTCATCGAACTTTTTGCCGAGGCGCGCGGCTTGGAGGGCCATCATATCAATATTCCACCAGGCGCGAGGTGCATGGGGCCCGCCCAAACCATCCAATGTATGAGGAGCCTGCAGAAAAACAAATTGCGTACCTGCACGCACACGAATGCTCTGAGCGAGCCCGACAAGATCGGTTCCTGGTGCACCATAGCCGTGAAGAAGAATAATTGTCCGCCGAACCTCTTTGGGTGCTATCGCGGGGGTCAAGACTGCTGCCAAGGGGCCGAGTTGAACTAAATTCATGTTATTTAAACACCGATCGATGCGAGCGGGTACACGTTTGAACAGTTCCGCAGGCGACGTGCAAGATGGGGGCGTTGGCTCTGGTGGGCTGGGGCATTGGGTGACTTTCCTAATAAGCAGCGTTGGGCTAGGTGCCCAGTACATGAACTCTTCGTTGCCTAAGAAAGTCTTTCGCGCATTGGGCGGTTATATTCGCCGCCACCCCGAGGAGCTTCTCCGCGCCGCAAAAAATGCGACGTCCTTAAAAGTGGGTGTGCCTGTGAGGGCTCTCTTATGGGTAGCAAAAGAGCTTGGTGGCGAAAGCGTCCCTGCTGACCTGCACCTAGAGGCTCGCGCACCGGGTATTTTTGCACGGGCGAGCTTTGAGATGATGAAGACTCCTTTACGGGGCTCGGCCAATATCATCATCGACGAGATCAAGATGAGCGAAGAGTCCATCTTACTCAAAGTACGCGTCGAAGACATTTCACTTGTCGTAACCGAAGAGAACGTGGGCACGCCGGTTGCAGCCCTTCTTCAATCAGGGGCGCTCGACTTAAGTCGTCCCGGCGATTTGATCTCTTATATGCCCCAGCGACCAGCTCTACTGGTCGAGGCAAGTGGCAACGTCCTTACACTCGACTTGATGAAACATCCCAAGTTGTCCGCTGAAGGTGCGCGAAAGTTGGTAAGGGTTCTTATCCCTTTGATAGAGGTTGACGCGATTCGTACCGATGGCGAGCATTTAGACGTGGCATTTTCTGCCTTGCCTGGTGGCGCACAAGAAGTCGTCGAGCAATTTCGTAAGCTTTTTTAGGCCGACTGAGAAGTTTCGATCTTTTGAGAGACGCGTTGAAAAAAAGCGCGGAGCTCGGCACACAATTGATCCCGATCGCAATCGCAGGTGATGATGTGTTGAGAACGCGGCAAAATAATCACGCGTGAATCACGGGTGCCCAAACGTGCGGCAGTTTTCCAGGCGTTGTGCACCGGGCAAACATGATCGTACGCGCCATGCATGATCAAGGTGGGGCAGTGAATCAAAAAGAGGGAATCAGCTAAGCGTTTGCCCGCCTGATACAACGAAATGGCCGCGTGCAATGGCTGGGTATCGTAAGATATATGGTCGCGGTAGCCATGAGGGCAGGCTAAGTCAGGCCCTCCTTTGTCCAAGAAAAAATCGGGTAGACCCAGGGCAGAAGCCATTTGCAGGCTGAGCCCTGGGTGAGGGTGATGCAGCCAAAACGCACTGGAGAGTAAAACCAACCCAGCAACAGCACCGGGCGCTTCCAGGGCAAGTTGAGTGGCAAGTAAACTTCCCAAAGAGAGCCCTACCAAGATGACAGGACCTCGAGCGCGTGCTTCGTTGAACACCTCGCGCACCCCACTCAACCAATCATCGAATCGGAGGGGAGCGAGCTCTGTAGGGGAGGTCCCATGACCGACGAGCAGCGGTGCTTTCGCCGCCAGCCCGAGATCGACAGCCACGTCACAAGGAGCCTTCACCTCAAAAGGCACGCCCGTGAAGCCATGTATACAAAGCACGGTGGGCAGTTCCCCCTCTCGCTCTATCGAGAGACTTTCGTCAAGCCCCGTGAGATTGCGGTAGGTCTTAGTCCCTCGCGTACGGAGGAGACCATTGAGAATATCTAAGCCGAGCACCTGTTAGTTTGACCTGAACTTGGTTTTACTTCAATGCTCGTGCCCGTCTGCGTGGTCCTGCTTCGTTGGCGGTGGGGACCGGGGTGCAGTCGGAGCTGACGTATGCGAAGTCTGTTTTTGTGCTCGCTCGTGGAGGACAGCGGGGCCATCGACGCTCGATTTTCCTTTGAGAGTTCCGTCTTTTTCTAGCTTTTTAAGAAAATTTGTCGAAGCAATCACAAAGGGTGAATCGGGATAGCGCTCGATGACAATATAGAACGCCTCAGCTGCTTTTTCTGGCTCGTGGCGTTTCATGTGGGTCTCACCCAACAGGACAAGGGCCTCGGGCTCTAAGCCAGTAGCTTGGAAGTTGAGAATCGCGTACTCGGCCCGAGAAATTGCAGCTGCGTATTTTCCTCGTTTTAGATAGTAGCGAGCTACGTAGAGTTCATGACGCGCCAACATGCCCCGGACCCACGATTGCATATAAAGTAGGTGCTCCCGCTCTTTATAGTTGGGGTAATCCTTCAAAAAAAGAAAGATGGTGCGGTCCGCATCGCGGATATTTACCAAGTCGCGCTCCTCGAGGGGAGGGGAGAGACTTGATTCTCCTCGGGACTCAAATTGGCAAAGGGCGACTCGGTAGCGCGCGTAGGGGACTTCATCATCGTTAGGAAACTCGCGCAAGAACTCACGATAAGCAGTAATTGCCTCGGCAAAGGAGCCCTGATGAAACTGAGCATCGGCAATGCGTAACTGGGCTAAGCGAGCGTAGCGTGACCCCGCATACTCTTTCTTAACTTGCGCCATCAAGAGTGGCACACCAACCCAATCGCGATCATGGAAGGACTCGAGGGCCTTTTCGTAAGCCGCTTTGGCCTCTCTTTGAAACTCGACGGCCGAGAGGGCTTCGGCGCGATTCTTTGAACAGGCGGCGAGCGAGCCAAAGAGGGGCAAAGTCAGCCCAGCGAGCAGGATGAAACGGAGACTGCGGCGACCCATGGCCCTCGACCTACCCGTAGGTGGGCTGAGTCACAAGGAAAACCTGCTGAGGTGCGCCTTACGCTTGGCAGGCCCCAGCTTGGGATGGTAGTATCAACTCAGCAATGACGCGGAGCCCCAAGGGTAAGCCCTCGCGCCCGTTGAATTGCATTAGTTCGTGCGCTCAAACAGGGCGCAAGTCGGAGATATGATGGAAAAATTCCCAATGACCCCTCGGGGTGCGCAAATGATCGAAGATCACCTCAAGGCCCTTAAAAAGGAGCGCCCGAAGATCTCAAAAGACATCGGCACCGCTATTGAGCACGGCGATCTCAAAGAAAACGCCGAATACCACGCGGCAAAGGATCGTCAGGGTATCAACGAGATGAAAATTCGCGATTTGGAGGCAAAAGTCGCTCTCGCTGAAGTAATTGACCCCACCTCACTCTCGGGGGACATGGTAAAATTCGGCGCAACGCTGACCCTCACCAATCTGGATACCAGCGAAGAAGTTCGCTACCAAATTGTGGGGGCAGACGAGGCGGATGTCACTAAAGGATTGATTTCAATCTCTGCGCCCTTGGCACGCGGCATGATCGGCAAGAATATTGGTGATGAAGTGACCATTCGCCTCCCGAGTGGAGAGCGTACCTTCGAGATCGGTGACGTAGAGTATCTTTAGGCGACTCAAGCGGCGGACGGTTTACCGCATGTCGCAAACGGAATCCTTTGCATCACCCCTCGTGAGAGAAATTTCAAAACCGAGTCCTCATGAGAGCATTTGATGCCCGAGTCTGATCACTCCCCCGCCTCCCCCGCGCCCCCAGGGGGCTCTTCGAGTACCGCTGTTCAGGCGGCTGTGCTCGGTATTGGCGGAGCTTGGTGCGGGGTGCTTGTACAGCTCCTATTCGGTCTGTGGGTCGGGCGTCATCAACTAGCCAGCTTGTGGGAGATACAGACAGGCGCCGCAGGGCTCGCTCCTATTTGGCTTCTGCTTGCGCTAGCTCCAGGTGCACTCGGTGCGCTCGGTGCGCGCCTTGTCGCTGAGCCTTCTTCGGGACTCATTCTGTACCGTCGTCGTCTGTTCTTGAGTCTTGCCGGAGCGTTCTTTGGGGGCTTTGTTGGTTGGGGCGTTGGCGGGGGTCGGCACCTCGCAAGTTGGGGGGCCCGGGGAGGTTTTGCTCTCGCTGTGGCGTGCTGTGCCGCCGCCGCACTCTTCATGCTCTCCCGCCCAATACACCGGACCCTTCGTACTTCGCACGGCATGGTGCTTGTGACGCTGGCCGCCCTCATTTTTGCAGCTCTTTTGGAGGTTGCCAATTTCTCGCTCCTCGTCCGACTCTATCCAGTCTTTCATGGAGCTCTCAGTTTTCTCACTCTGCTCCTCGCAGGGGCGAGCGCCTATCTATTTTGGAGTTCGCGCAAGGCGAACCCTTCTGGTGCCCATCACCGACAGCGAGGTCTGGTTTTTTTAGCCGTAGCTCTTACTTGCGCTGTGTTAGTTCTTCCAGGGGCACGCGCTGTCCGAGGCTTTGACAACTTTCGCTGGGTAATTCAAGAGCGCTCGCCAAGCCTGGCGTGGGGGCTCGAAATTGCGTCGTTGGTTGCGCCGCCACCAGCCTTAGACGAGTCTCTTCAGCTGACCCCTCTTGGTGCCCGTCGCAAAACTGCATCAGTGGACTTTCGTGGGCGGGACATTTTGCTAATATCCGTCGATGCCCTACGGGCCGATCACCTGGGGGCTTACGGCTATCGGCGTAAACTGACGCCGGCTATGGACAAGCTCGCTCGAGAGGGCGTACTTTTTGAGGCTGCCTACGCGCCAACGCCGCATACCTCCTACTCTATCACGTCACTCATGACGGGAAAGTATATGAAACCCCTCCTACTACAGGGGGCTGGAGCCGATTCTCAATTGTGGGCGTCGTTGATGCAAGGCTATGACTATAG
Source organism: uncultured Polyangiaceae bacterium (assembly GCA_964459035.1). GTDB lineage: Bacteria > Myxococcota_A > Polyangia > Polyangiales > Polyangiaceae > NIC37A-2. The sequence continues at coordinate 6,398 of CAYWLO010000091.1, forward strand.
AACCGCCGCATTCTATCCACCAGCTGTGTTCTTTATTGATACTCCACGTTTTGCTGGCTTTCAGGCTCAGAAACTTGGTTTCGAATACGCCAAAATTGAATTTGCCGAAGGGGACGCGCGAGTTGCTCAGGTAGCAGGGTACCTCAAGGATCTCCCCCAGGAGCGCCATGCCTTTATATGGGTGCATCTCTTTGGCCCTCATGAACCTTATGAGCCCCAGGCCGAGTTTCAGTTTGGCGACCGGGAGATTGATCTGTATGACGGAGAAGTCGCCGCCGCGGACCAAACGGTGGGTCGTATTGTTGACCTAGTCAGGGCTCGTAATCCCGATGCCTTGGTGCTTCTTACGGCAGATCACGGAGAAGAATTTGGGGATCACGGGGGGCGCTATCATGGAACTTCTGTATTTGACGAGCAAGTACGTGTTCCCTTGATTGTTTCTGCCAAAGGCTTAGCCACCGGAGCGCGCATTAGGAATCCGGTTCAAACAATCGATCTTCTGCCGACAGTCTTGGCAGGTTTAAAAATTCCAATACCCCCGCGTGTCCGGGGTGCCTCCCTTCTACATTATCTAGAGCGGCCCAAAGCGGGCGAGCGTCGCGGTCAAAATGAGGACACCTGGGCAATAGCCGAGACCGATGACTACACTCTATTAGCCGAACAAAACTTTCGCCTCATCTGTCAGCGTCGCTCGGGGGCTTGTCAGCTCTTTGATACAATCGAGGACCCTGGGCAACTCAATGATGTTTCTCGGCTTCATCGAAAGCGTGTAGAACGCATGCGCCAACGAGCCCGCAAGCTTGCCCAGTCTCATGGCAAGTACGAGTCCCAGGGCCTGAGAGCCGAAGGAAAAGGCTGGCCCCCCGAGATCCTTTTGGGCATGTCAGGAAATGCGCAGGTTGCACCTCAGCTAGCATTATTTTTGGACGACGCCGACGTGGCAATTCGTCGAAAGTCCGCCGAAATTCTTTTCAAGATTGCCTCCACTGGCCAGGCCCCTGCGTTGCGTCTGGCGATGTCCCGCGAAGAGGACCAACGGGCGCGGGCATGGATCGCTCTGTCACTCACCAAATTGGGGCAGGGGGCACCTCTTGTTTTTGAATTACTTCAAGACCACGATTTAGCGATACGCAGGTTGGCGGCCCTTGCGCTTGCCTACCAAGGGGACTCGTCCGGAGAACGTGAGCTGATCTCTTGGTGGTTAGAGCGCGACAAGATGGAATTTGAGACGGCTCAGTCGGTGCTCCACTGCCTTGGCGCCATTCGATCGAAAAAGGCGGCGCCCTTCTTGATGGTGTCGTTAAAGGACGGGCGCTTGCGGCCCTATATTGCGCGCGCTCTCGCCGAGATTGGAGACAAGGACGCCCTCGCTCATTTGGCCATTCAACTAAGAAAGGAACGCTTTCATTCCCACCGTGCCCCCTTGGCCGAGGCCATCATCCAATTGGGTGGAGACGATGAACTTATTTTACCCTTACGACGGTTTTTGGGGGTACCCGATCCTCTCACCAATGGCATTGGAATTGGTCTTGCCGCGGGAATTCTTGAAGAGATTGGAGGCCCCCAACCCCGCCAATTGCAAAGATTGCGTCAATTGAGCGATAGTGGAGTGCAGTTGAGTTTGGTAGTGCCTCCTGCTCCAGAAAAGGCGAGTCCGGTACGGATAATTGTGCGAGTGCGCTCGCGTTCGGGCAAAGGCGGGACAGTTTTTCTGGAACCGGGTCGTGCGCGGGCCCCCTTAAAGAAAGGAAAGATTCGTTCCCTCAACCAACCGTCCATTTCTTCCTCCAAAGCGCTTCGGCTGCACGTTGCGCCTCGCTCTGCTAGCGAAAAAAGTCAGTTTCAGGAGATTTTTGTACAATTGCCCAAGAAATTTGGTGCAAAGCCCGGCCACACCCTGACTTTGGAGGTATTTTCCCCGAGAGATATGGAAATAGACGCCCTTGTCGCAGTACCAATGCGGGACGATTTACCTCCGCCTGCTCCAAAAGACTGGAAACCTGAGGAAAAAACCGGGGATTAGAGAGTTGAAGGCTCGCGATGAGGCACTCTTCTGGTATAGAGGCGCCCGTGAGCGAAGAGCAGGAAAATCTCAGTCGACGTGAGCGTCGCGCCCAGGCAAAAACCGGAAACGTTGGAGGCGAGGCTACCGATGAGGTCAAAGACCGCAATCACAAGCTGAGAGCCGAGGCTGCGGCCAAGCGTCGTAAGGTACGGGCCAGCGAGCGAGCCGCTGCCGCGAACGAAGGGCTGGACGCAGGCGAACTTGTGGACGACGCTATGGTACGCGGTACTGCGGCTACGGGGGAGTTTCTCAAGAACAACTTCGTCTGGTTGCAGTGGGTGGCCATAGCCGGAGTAGCCGGTGCTATGGGTTATCTGATCTATGATTATCGTGCCGAAGTCGCGCGCGAAAAGCAGGGGGCGCAAGTTGCAGCTGTCCTGAACGATCAATATGCGCGCATTGCGAGTGCCGACACGCCTCAGCAACCCAATGTCCGAGTGGCAATTGTCGACCCGCGCAAAGAGTTTGCTAGCGCTGAGGAACGCACTTTAAAGAGTTCAGCTGCGTGGGGATCGCTTCAAACCAACCAATCCCCCGAACTCAAACTGATAGCCCAATTAGGGAGCGCGGGTGCGCTCTATGATCAGCGTAAATACGCTGAGTCCCAAAGTGCCTACGAGACCGCTTTGAGTGCTCCCCAAATGAGCCTCTACCAAGAGCTCCGGGGCAGGGCGCTCGAAGGAGTAGGACTCTCTCTCGAAGCCCAAGAAAAAGGCAAAGAGGCATTAGAAGTCTTCGAAAAAATGCGCAAGGTCGAATGGGGTTCATTCAAGAGCCTCGCTTCGTTTCATATCGCGCGCGTGCAATTTGTGAGCGGCGACAAAGCCAAGGCCAAGGAGCTTCTTGCTCAGCTTGATAAAGAATTGAGCGTCGGTGCCGGTGCGGGCGGTCCTGAAGATTATTTGGGCGCCGCCGTGCGCGACCTACTTAAAACGGTCGATCCAAAGCGAGCGGCCGAGGAGGCCAAGGCCATCTCCGCTGAACGAATGGCTGAGATGATGAAGCAATTTCAGGAGATGCAGAAGAACGGAGGGTCAACCCCATCTATTCCTGGTTTTCCGGCTCCTGGCCCGGCATCTCCTCCGGCAGATGCGCCTGCTCCGGCAGATGCGCCTGCTCCGGCAGATGCGCCTGCTGTACCCAAAATCCCAGCACCTGAAGCTCCGCGCTTACCTGAGCCCTCACAGCCCCTGGCGCCCGCACCCACTTCCAAGCCAGCTCCAGCAGGGGACAAGTGAGCCGAGCGGCTCTCCGATTTCGAGCGCGCTCTAGTCTGGTAACCCTTGGGGTCGTTTTAGCGAGCTTGGGTTCGGTGGGCTGCGATACGGTGCGCTCGCGGGCCAATCCTCAGGCCCCCGTCTGGAAAAATCGTGCTGGTTGGGTGATTCACGTCGAATATTCGAAGGATTTAGTAGCGCCTTCGCGTAAAAAGGGAGAGCCCTATGAGCGTGGTCAACCGGAGATCGATGTAGTTGGTCGCCGGGTTTTTGTCGGTTCGAGTGATGGGGGACTCTACGCCATGAGTGCTCCTCATGGTGAGGTGCTTTGGCGTTTTGAAACCCTCAGTTTCGTTCAAAGCGCGCCTCTGTATGATCCCGAAGAAGACGTGTTGTACTTTGGCTCTCACGATGGGGCTCTCTACAAAGTCGAGGCCCGATCAGGAAAAATGCTTTGGCGGCTTTCCACCCAGGCGGAGGTCGCTCGACGCCCAGTTCTCAGTGGCGGCTTAATTTATTTTGCAAACGCTAACGACACCTTAATCGCCGCGGATGTATCCACTGGTCAGATACGCTGGACTCAGCATCATACACCAGCAATGGGCATGGAGGTTGCGGGTCATTCGGGCCCAGCAGTGCATCAAGGTTTGGCGTTTATGGGTTTCAGCGATGGGACAGCCACGGCGTTTGATGCTCTTACCGGTGAAGAGCGCTGGCAGCCAGTCGACTTAGCTGCGGAGGCAGAGGACATCTTGGGAGAAATTCCCGTTTACCTCGACGTGGACACCACGCCCGAAATCGTCACGACCAAAGCCGGTAGTCTCGCGATTTTTGGTTCCTACGAAGGAGGCGTTTACGCTCTCGATAGCAAAGTGGGTGTGATGGTCTGGTCTAATCCCAATGTTCTCGGCGTAACGGACGTCACTTTGTGGGAGCAACCTGGTTACGAAAGAGCCGGTATTGTACGCCCAGCCAAAAGACTACTTTTGGTTTCCACTGGAACCACAGGGCTTTGGGCGCTTGATCCTGAAGATGGCGCGGTTGTTTGGCAGCGAAAGTTACCCTTGGGCGGCGTTTCTAAACCTGTAAGCGTCGCTGGTGCTATTTTAATGAACGCAACTCAACTGGGGACGTTTCTTATGTCACCAATTGATGGCAGTTTGATTGACGGCATACACTTAGATGCCGGGGTCTCCACGACGCCCGCTGCCTACGGTCGACGAGCGTATATACTCAGCAATGGCGGCACGTTCATGGCATTGAGCATCAACGCACCTGTGGAAGAAATTGGCGATCCACCGTCTTTTCACCCGCCACTTGAAGGATATTGAGATTGATTCGTCCCGCAGAGGGTCGGAGGTCTTGCACTCAAGGCTCATACAATAACCGCGCATAATATATATTATGTAAACTTTTACTGCGAGGGGGAATTGAGCTGAGCTAGCTGGGATCAGACTGAGCTAGCTGGGATCAGGCTCGTCTAAAGCACGAAGCGGTCGTCAAGAGCCGTGATGGCCAGATTGACGCCCTTCAACTTGGCACACTGTTGTTCAACCTCACGCTGAAACACGGGCTTAATATGATAAAGTAACGTGGGAACATCTTTGGGATGTGCGAGTTTCTTGATGTCAGTGATCAGCGTGCGCGGCGTGTGGTGACCACTGACGGTGGCCAATCGTTGCTCCCTATCAGGAAAACTCACTTCGCAAAGGAGCGCTTTGAGATTGGGCGTTTCATTCAGTAGTTCCCAAAAGCGCTCGGTTGGTCCGGTGTCACCACTGTAGGCTAAGGCGCCACCTTTTGACTCAAGAATGAACCCACAAGTGTCGATGGTATGGGATACGCCAACGGCTCGTACCTTGTAGCCCACGAAATCCATCGGCTTTTCGAGTTCCATTTCTACAAACTTGATGGCTGGATTCTCCTTGCTTGGAATCACCGAAAAGTCTGGCCAAATGATATTGTTAAAGAAATGCTTTTTGAGAGCATCAATGGTGGCTTTGGTAGCGCCAACAATGAGTGGTTCGGTGTCGGCCTGGCATCGATTGTCAGCAATGGTGGCGAGATCACGAATGTGGTCCAAGTGCGCATGGCTGATCAGACAGGCTTCAAGCTGCATCTGTCCCTTGAGATCTAAGCCGCTCGTGAGTGAACCCGCGTCGATCGCAAGTCTCTCATCGAGTACGAATGCACTCGTTCGATGTTTGGGGGTTTCGCCACCATGGCAACCGACGACGCGAAGTTCCATCCCCCCTATCCTACCTTGCCCCAACCCGAGTGGCCAAGAGCTGGGGCAACTCCGCGCAATTAAAGTGAAAAAAGCACGTTAGACTGGAGTCCAACGTGCTTTTTTATTCTTACGGTGCCCGTCGTAACGAGCGAAGGCCTTTCGCTCGGCTTCATGAAGAAACCGACTGATGAAAGGCCGAAGGATCAACCCATGGGGAATCCGCCCATGCCGCCCATGCCGCCCATACCGCCCATACCGCCCATGCCGCCCATGCCGCCACCAGGATCGGCGGGTGCAGGTGCATCATCAACCGGTTTCTCGGTGATAGCTGCCTCGGTGGTGAGCATAAGGCTTGCGATACTACTCGCGTTCTCGAGAGCTACGCGAACGACCTTGAGAGGATCGATGACTCCAGCTGCCTCGAGATCACAATAGACCTCTTTGCGTGCATCGTAACCGTTGCTGCCCTGAAGACCGCGAACCTTGTGCACAACAACTTCGGGCTCGAGGCCCGCATTTGCTGCGATCTGAGCGAGGGGTGCGCTGGCAGCCTTGGCCACTAGCTGAGCTCCCATGCGTTCTTCTTCGTCGTCAAACTTGAGAGAAGCTACTACCTCGGACGCGCGAATCAGACTGACGCCTCCGCCGGGGACGTAACCTTCTTCAACCGCAGCACGAGTTGCCGCGAGTGCGTCGTCTACTCGATCTTTTCTCTCCTTCACTTCAATCTCGGAGTGTCCTCCAACATTGATGACGGCAACACCGCCGGCTAGCTTGGCTAAGCGCTCTTGAAGTTTCTCCCGATCGTAGTCACTGCTAGTGTCTTCGATTGCGTTGCGGATTTGGTCGATGCGACCCTTCACGTCAGCGGGCTTGCCCTTGCCGTCGATGAGAACGGTGTTGTCCTTGTCGAGCGTAGCGCGCTTCACTTCGCCGAGATCTTCTACGGTTGCACTGTCGATTTTACGACCGAGATCTTCCATGAAGGGTGTTGCGCCAGTCAATGCCGCAATATCCTTGAGCATCTCTTTGCGGCGATCGCCAAAACCAGGTGCTTTACACGCTGCGACCTTGAGAACTCCGCGCATGCGGTTCACAACGAGCGTAGCCAAAGCCTCGCCGTCGATGTCCTCGCTAATGATCAACAGGGGGCGACCCGACTGATTCACTGCTTCAAGGACGGGAAGAAGATCTGCCATGGCACTGATCTTTTTCTCGGTGAGTAGGATGTAGGGATTCTCTAGTTCGACCTTCATTGTCTCCTGATTGGTGACGAAGTAAGGGGAAAGATAACCCCTATCGAATTGCATGCCCTCGACAATGTCGATTGAAGTGTCGAGGCCCTGGGCCTCTTCAACAGTGATGACGCCGTCTTGAGAAACCTTCTCCATCGCCTCGGCGATGTAGCCAGCAATTTGCTCGTCGCCATTGGCGCTTACCAAGGCAACGTGACGAATGCGCTCTTCAGAGGTGGCATCTTTGCCCTGCGCCTTCAGAGAAGTTACCATGGCGGCAGTAGCGCTCTCCATGCCGCGCTTGATGCCCATGGGGTTGATACCCGCTTCGACTAACTTGAGGCCCTCGGCAAAAAGTGCTTGGGCGAGGACTGTGGCGGTTGTTGTGCCGTCACCGGTGTCGTCATTGGTTCGGGAAGCAACTTCCTTGACCATTTGTGCTCCAAGATTCTGCAGCTTATCGTCTAGCTCAATTTCTTTGGCGACGGTCACGCCGTCTTTGGTTACGTTTGGTGCGCCCCAGCTTTTCTCTAAAGCGACGTTTCGGCCCTTAGGTCCGAGGGTCACTCTAACAGTGTTTGCGAGGGCATTGACGCCGGCCAACATTTGGCGGCGAGCGTCACGACTAAAGGCAATATCCTTGGTGCTCATTACGTGCAGGAACTTAAGCCTCCCAAACTAGGGGTCAACCCCTAGAATAATCTATTCGAAACAATTTTTTTTCAAAGAACACTTGCACAAGCAATCGTAGCAGGATAGTTACCCGTCCCGCCTGGCAGAATCCGGGGCTTCGGCCGAAGGTTTTGTCGCCGGAGCTTGCTCCAAAGGCCCTTCTATCCTGATATTCGGGTGCGAATTTTGGGGCATCGTCTAATGGCAGGACTCGGGTTTCTGGTACCCGCTATCATGGTTCGAATCCATGTGCCCCAGCCCATCTCGGGCTTTACCGAGACTAGAAAATCGTACACCTAGAACGTTTTTCAAACAGACTCTCCTCGGAGAGAAAGACGGCCCCATCGTCTAGCGGTTAGGACACTGGCCTCTCACGCCGGTAACACGAGTTCGAATCTCGTTGGGGTCACCGGTAAAAGCCCTCCAAGGAAACTTGGAGGGCTTTTCGTTTGGGTACGCTCAGCGTCAAGGTAGCCTTTCGGACGCCCAGGCGATGAAGCTTTCCAACTGGGGCCGAGTTCCTTCAATAGTGGGCTCAGGCGACCATCAAGTAGCGCGCGTGTGCTGCGCTTGGGGGGCTCTGTAGAGCCCTTTGAATTCACTCCTTTTTTCAAAAAAAAAGCAGGGTAAAGTGCACCTATTTACGAATTTCCTCTAGAAAAAGTGCAATTCACCACGTATTTGTCGGATATACAAAGAGACCAAGAGCGCGCGGTGAATCCCCGGATCGGAGGCAATGTTTGACTTGCCACGCGTCCACCCCGGACAAAACACCGCTCTATGGTGGGGTGCCTCAAAAAAACACCCTGACCCTACCATCGAAGACTAAATTGATTCCTCCAAGTCGGTGTTTTCTGAGCTGCTCCGCGTGTCGCCTTCAATCTGTGACGTGGTTGGGTCATCTGAGTTTGCGGTTCTTTGAGCTCGCGAAGAGGAAAACGCTTCCCACGTTTCGCCATTCGCGGGGTCCACCAAAACGTCGTGACTTTGATAAACGCGAGGTGTACTAAAAAGCAATCGAAGCGCTTGGCCAATGGGAATGCAGCGGTATCTCTCGGGATACAATTGCATAATGACGTCATGCACCTGGGGAGCAAAGCGGTGGCTCATTGTCGGAAAGAAGTGATGCTCGACGTGGTAACAAAACCCGAGTGTATAGATGCGGAACCAGCGGGGTACCGTGAGGCTGAGGCAAGTCATGAGCGGGTCGTCTTCGTCCGCGAGGGATGAAAGGCTATGATTCGTGAGAATACTCGCCATGACCATCACGTTAGCTATCAACATCGGTATGAAATAGATAACCACAAAGGCGAGCCAGCCAAAAAAGAAACCAACACTGAGGGCAAGAGCGATTGCAACGGTGGCCTCGCAATAGCCACGAAATTGAAGCGATGCTTTGAGGTAACCACGCTTTTTTGCCACCACCAGCATGTGTAAACTTTGAATGGTGAAGCCGATGACAAATGCGAAGATGCCTGCGCGTTGACCTTTTCTTGGCGAACCAAGATCGACCATCAAGCGTGTACCCAGCTCGGTCTTGTACTGATCCATTGTGGGATACGCATCGGGATCAACTCCGACCACATTGGCGTTGCGATGATGTATGCGATTGTGCCAGGCGACCCACAGAGTCGGCGAAACCAGCACCGGAGCGAAGCCAATCCATCCGATGACAGAGCGCAACCAACGAGTGCGGGTGATGCCCCCATGAAGAGTCTCGTGAGCTACATAGGCCAGGCCGCCGTAAGCGAGCCCCAAGGTAACCGTGAGCAGTGGAATTGCCCACATTGTGCCCCAGCCAGAAAGAATCTTCAGAGTCAGGACGACGCAGAAGGCAATGATTGAAAGGTAAAATGGCACCCAAAGTAAACGGCTGGTCGCCGGCTGGAAAACATCTCGCCCTAGGCGTGCTCGTAGTTCTTGATGAATCGTCACTCGTAGTAGGCCCAGCATATCGACGGCATTCGGCGCGAAGTCAACTCAAATGCCGGTGGAAGGCGCTGTAGCGCTTGATAGACGCTGCGAGTCCCCCACCCTTGGTGACGAACGCAAAAAAGGGAGACCCGATGGATCTCCCTTTTTTGCTTCTGTCGGGGTGAAAGGATTTGAACCTTCAGTCTCCTGCTCCCAAAGCAGGCGCGTTACCAGGTTACGCCACACCCCGT
>CAYWLO010000092.1:0-15849 GCA_964459035.1 uncultured Polyangiaceae bacterium
TTCAGTTGGGTCTGGTGAAACCCGGCACGGACTTCCGGCACGAGGTACTAGTTCAATGTTTCGTCTCGGATACGCAGGGGAAAGCCCGCGACCTCCGCCTTGAACTTTTCGTCTGTCTCGGGGTGATGCATTTCAAATTCGCCCTTCATGAAACCAAATTGTGTGGGCAATGGGCAACCCGATGTGTATTCAAAACTTTCACCGGGTGAAAGTAGTGGCTGTTGTCCCACCACGCCTGGCCCTCGCACATGATCAACTTGACCGTTGCCATCAGTGATTTCCCAATGACGATTGAGCAATTGTACTGGCACTGCGCCGGTGTTTTCTATGGTGATTGTGTAGAGAAAAAACCAAAGAGGTCTATCAGGATCGGAGTGTTCAGCAGAAAAACGAGCTTCAACGCGGACGCTGACGCCTCTTGTTTCGGCGCTGGATTGAGTAACGGTCATGGCAGCTGTATTCATACAGGTGGAGGGACTTGCTCGCAAAAGGAACTCAGAGGCTCTAGGAGAAAATCCTTTCGCCAACCCACGAGAGATTCTATCAAACCCGGTACGCCCTGGGCCTGTAGTCCCGCTTTCATTCGCTTGAGGAGGCGTCCTGGCAAGACCAATTCGGGGGCAAACTGAAGAGAGGTTGCTAGTTCTGCTTTGAGCTTTGCTAGCCACGCGTCCACGCGAATTTCATCGAAGGTGCAATAGGGAGGTGGATCGATGGGCTCAAAATCGTCTCCCCGAGCGCTCGCGACTGCCTTTTTTAAGCCTTCTACTATCTCGGAGCCATGGTGGTTGAGTGTCGAGCGAGGCACGCCTTTGATGCGGCCGAGTGCATCGACGTTTTCTGGCAAACGACTAGCGATAGAGAGCAACGCCTTATTCTCGGGGGCGTAGCGCCTTTGGTCGAGAGGGAGAGCGTTGTACCAATCTATTAGAAAAAGCATGCCAGCTTGATTGCGGGCATTGAGCTGCCAAGCGTTGCGAAACGACGAGAGCTGAAGGGGCGGCGGGGGCTCTTTGATTGGGTTGAGGGTGTCGCGACTGGCAGCAAAGATCACTTCAGTGCGGTCGAGTCCTTTTGCCGTAGCCAGCAACTGACGAGTCATCTCGGGCAAGTAGTCCACGTCCGAAGCCCCATAGCGTAGTTGGCTTTCTTGCAAGGGGCGCCTCACCCAATCGTCAGCTTGATGAGCTTTTTCTGAGCGAATATTTAGAAGTTTAAATTGTAGGTAGGCCAGGCCGACGGAGGATTCAGCCGTCAACAATCCCCAAGCAATTTGCGTATCAAAAAGTCGAGCAGGAGCTTCAATTCTAAGACACTGAGTGATCAATCCAACGTCTTGGAGCCCGGCGTGGAGAATCCATTCGATAGCAGCGTTGTCGAGGAGCTCTGCTAAGGGCTCAAGAGTGCGTAGACGCAGCGGATCGATTAAAAAGTTGGTCTCGCCAGCTGAGATCTGCAAAAGGCACATTGTTGTACCCGAGCGATTTGACTCAAATTCTGTATCAAGGAAGACACGCTGAGGGCTCATGTCTTGAAGAGTTTTACGCAGTTCGCCGACGGCTTCGAGCAAGCTGGCTGCAGTATCAATGAGGCGGTAGGCGTTTTTTTGCCCCTGGGGTGCATCTAGACGCCCCTCTACAGTATTTTTGCTCAAAGGATGTCCCCCGGTACATAGGCTGCAGCCTGGGGGTGTTTGGTCTTCAATTTCTCTACGCTTTGAACAAAGCGAGCTACTTGCGCCTGCGCTGCTCCCACAAATTGAATGGGGCGATCGATGAGTTCTTTGAGGGTCTTGAGATCCATCGGTAGGCGAGAATCAGCTGCCAGCAGTTGCAGTAAATCGTTCTCAGCTTTGCCCTTTTCGCGCATCGCCAGGGCGACAGCTACTGCGTGTTCTTTGATTGCCTCGTGAGCTGTTTCTCTACCCACTCCGGCTTGTACCGCCGACATAAGTACTTTTGTTGTAGCCAAGAACGGTAGGTAGCGTTCCAGTTCACGTTCAATGACTCGCGGATAATACCCCAAGTCTGTTAGTACACTAAGGTAGGTTTCAAACATGCCGTCAATCGCAAAAAACGCGTCAGGCATCATCACGCGTCGCACAACAGAGCAGCTCACATCTCCTTCGTTCCACTGATCTCCTGCCAGCCCCGTGGCCATCGTGAGGTAGCCACTTAGCAAGACAGAAAAACCGCAGACTCTCTCACAGGAGCGCGAGTTCATCTTATGAGGCATTGCGCTTGAGCCCACTTGGCCAGGGCGAAAACCTTCGGTGCCTAGCTCGGCCCCTGCCATCAAACGTAGGGTGGTTGCAAAGCTCTTAGGACCCGAGGCGACTTGCAAGAGAGCACTTACAACGTCTAAATCAAGAGAGCGTGGGTAGACTTGTCCTACATTGTCGAGAACTTGCTCAAAACCTAGGTGGCTCGCAACTTTTTGCTCAAGCTGAGCCAATTTATCAGCGTCACCTTGAAAAAGGTCCAGCATATCTTGCTGGGTGCCGACGGGGCCCTTGATGCCGCGCAGGGGGTAGCGCTCTATTAAATCGCTTACTCGATGGTAAGCCTGCAGAAGCTCTTCGCCACTGTTTGCAATTCTCTTGCCCACGGTGGTGGCTTGAGCCGGCACATTGTGGCTACGCCCCGCAATGACCAATGTATCGTGATCGGCCGCAACCTGAGCCATTTTGCTCAAGGTGCTCACGATGCGATTTTGCACCAATTTTAAAGAGGTGAGAATTTGCATTTGCTCGACGTTTTCTGTCAAGTCGCGGCTGGTCATGCCTTTGTGAATATGTTCATGCCCCGCAAGAGCGCAAAATTCTTCAATGCGAGCCTTTACATCATGACGAGTGACTTTTTCTCTTTCGTTGATGCTCTGTAAATGAACGACCGAAATTTTTGATTCGTATGCTTCAATTACTTCAGGGGCGATCTCAAGCCCCAGATCGCGCTGGGCTTTCAGGACGGCAATCCACAATTGTCGTTCAAGAATGATTTTATGCTCAGCCGACCAAATTTGATTCATGGCAGAGCTGGCGTAGCGACTAGAAAGGACGTTCGATATTGCTGGTGAAGTCACGCGCAAGCCTTAGCAGGCTCTACCATCAAGTGCAGTCTCGATCAGAAGGCAGCCTTGGGTAGCTGCTATTTGACTCTTTCTGCGCTCGAGAGCGCTTTTCAGTTGGAGACAATACGCCGCGTTTCCACCCTTACTCAACTGTGAATGTGACCCCCAACGCCTCAATTACTGCACTTTTTCCCACGAATTGGCGCTTTTGACATGCCTCTGGTCCGATGACCGTCCAACTGGTTACCGCTCGAGCGGGCTCTTTGGGGCCGGTGTTGAACGAAAATTTTAGGAGTTGGCGGCTGAATCCAAGGCCCTGGCCATGATGCGGCTCAACTGCTCTAGGTTGAAGGGTTTGGGCAGAAAGTTCGCCAGGTCGTTGTCATTCTCTATGACGGTCTGATTGGAATAGCCCGAGGTGATGATGGCTCGTAGTTGTGGGCGCAAGCGGCGCATCTCTTTGAGGGACTCTCTACCCGAAAGACGAGGCATCATGTGATCGACCAGTACCAACTCGAAATCATCAGGTGTTTTACGAAAGAGGTCCACCGCCTCTTGTCCGTCTGCACAACGCACTACCTCGCAGCCTAGCTCGCGTAGCAAGAGAAGTGTGGAGGTTGCCACGTCTTCTTCGTCTTCTGCAACCAGAACGCGAGTGCCTTCAAACGTTGAGAGAGGTGCAATGGTCTTGAGGGAGACGGAGTCCAAGGAGTGATCGCAAGCTGGGAGTAGAATGGTAAATACAGATCCGTGACCAGGGCGACTTTCTAATGAGATATCTCCTTTATGGGATTCGACCGCACCATACACAGCCGCTAGTCCCATGCCATTGCCCGTCTTTTTTGTGGTAAAAAACGGTTCAAATACTCGTCGTTGGGTGGCCTCGTCCATGCCCTCTCCGGTATCTCGCACGATGATGCGGGCGTAATCGCCATGAAACATATCAGTGGCCAAACCCGTACGGGTAACTTCCAAGATATTTCTATCAATCTGAAACGTAAGAGTGCCTCCTTGGGGCATCGCGTCGCAGGCGTTTAGACCAAGATTGAGAAAGGCGTTTTGTAAAAGCGTGGGATCTCCCTGTACTTTGAGATCGTGATCGCAGAGCTGTGTTTTTAAGGTGATTCGTTTGTCAATGGTGTGTTTGAGTAGCTCAACGACTTCCCCTATCAACTCGTGCAAATCGACCACAACATTTTGATGTTTTCCTCGGCGAGCAAATGCCAAAAGCTGAGAAGTGAGATCGGAGGAGCGTTGACTACAGCGAACAATGACTTCTGCACATTTTTTCCAGCGCTCGTCCGTGAGTCTATCGTGCAATAGACTAGCGTTTGCCAAGATACCTGTAAGTTGATTGTTAAAATCGTGGGCAATACCGCCTGCCAGTTGTCCAACCGCCTGTAGTTTTTCGCTTTCGCGCAATTTGTCTTGAAGCCTGCGCATTTCGGTCGCATCGCGAATGACCGCAAGCAAGACTTCTCTTTCGCCCACGGTTGCCGGGCGTAAACTGACTTCTACCGGGAGAGAGTTTCCAAATTTGGTGGTGGCCGTCCATTCAAAAAGAGTTGGTTGACCACGCATGCCGGCAGTCATAATTTCTTCAATTTGGGACTCGGTTTGGTGTTTGCCGGTGAGTTGTTGCAACGAAAAACGCAAAAGCTCTTTACGGCTGTAACCAAACATCGTCAGGGCGCTTTGGTTTACGTCCAAAACTAGTTTTTTATCGGGATCGATAAGAAAAATCGCTTCGCCAGTGGCATTGAAAATATGCCTGTAGCTCAACTCTTGAATGCGGGCGCGATTGAGTCCTTCATGAAATGCGTTGGTGAGTCGTTGCACCGCTAGGGCTATTGCCAAATAGAGGGCGGCAATAATACCAACGCTGGTGGGAGAGGTCTTGAAGCTGAGTTCGTTGTGGTACAAACCAAGGACTTCGGCCGCCGCTAGTCCTACGGGAGTAGACCATGCCAAAAAAGTAGCCACCCGTGCCTTGGGTCTATCGAGAACCAAGTTGGCCACGAGCATGGCAAAGGGGCATGCCGCAAAGGAGAGATCGCGAGCCCCATGGCCCGTTACGGAGGCGACAATGACAATAGCGAGGAGAAGCGCCGTTCCTAAAATGCCGGCCAGAGAAACTCGCTTGGTGCGTACAAGTAAAAGTAAAAGGCCAAAGAAAATGGCTGGAACTGCACCGAGTACTCCAATGCGTGGGCTATGAGTGAGAATGCCCAAAAGGGCGATGAGCAAACTACTGCCAGCCGCTACAGAATAGATTGCCAATAGGAGGCGCTGCGCCTCGATCGAATCGAGAATGGCGCCTTTTTGATCCCCCCCGGCTGACGCGCGATTTTTGCTAGCACTGCTCCCCATATTTCAATCTGGAGAATAACAGAGGGCTAGGGAGAGAGCACGAGGGCGTGCTAGAACGGCCTCTAGAGGCACAATTTGCGCTGGTTTTTAAAGAGTGGGGGCGTCTCTCTCTGCAAGCGTCTATCAAGAAGTAGAGATGGACCACATGAGAACCGTTGCCGACGCTGGTTCGGTCGGCTCAAGCCGTCAGACTGAGCCCGATGAGATTGCTTGTGATAGTGTTCTCAGGCGATAGATTTATTCGTGAATTGGCGAACTCAACTATCGCCACCTAGAGCGGCTCTCCGTTTGAAGGAAATACTCTGCATTTTCGCCCACCTACAGATTGTAGAGGTGGTCCCCAATGCCGCACTAGCTTCAATTGTGCCCACCTATCGGCGCTCTTGATGTCCTGCTGGTCGCGACAACCGGTCGCCGCTCTAGTACCTTGTGCCGGAAATTCGTGCGGGGTTCATCAGACCCAACTGAAGTGGGGACCTGATGAACCCCGCAATAGCCTCCCTAATTGCCCTCGGACCTGCTTTTTGTCTCATTGGTACAAAATTCGGAACGATTTGAAGGTGTCTGGTACTAGTGTCCGATCGGTGGTGCGGGGCTCTTGCTGAGGGTCCTTTGGTGCTATTGCCTGCTTCGCAAGCATCGTGCAAACCTCCAATTAGTCTTTAATGAGCGTGCCCGTGGGCGCCAGGTGCGTGGGCATGACGATGTTTGATCTCGTCTTTCTTTGCCTTGCGCACTTTATCGATTTTTACAGAAAAGTGTAGATTCTTTCCAGCAAGGGGATGGTTGCCGTCTAGAATGACTGTTTTCATTTTTACTTTGAGAATACTCACCTGGGTGGACGAGCCATCGGGAGCGCGCATGGTAAGGGCCTGTCCTTTTTGAACTACGACATTGGGCCCCAACTCACTCTTGGGTATTTCAAAGGTGCGGTTTTCGTCGTAGTCGCCGTAACCCTGCTCGGGAGAAACAGTTGCCTCGACAGCGTCGCCCTCTGACTTGCCTGCGAGCGCGTTTTCTAGCCCCGGTACGATATTTTGGGCCCCCTGTAGATAGTACATAGGCGCCTGTCCCTCATTGCTATCGATGATTTTACCATCGTCGTCTTTGAGGGTGTAATGAATGGCGACTACGCTATTGGCGGCAATTTGCATGTCCCGAACATAGCATGGCTGGGTCCTAGGCGTCTTCTCCGAACCAGGCATTGTCGGTCTCTCGCCAGAGGGCCCCTGCTATGGCATAGCAAGGCGCGCAATTTGCGCTCTTGGAGTATTAGGGATTGGCAGCGAGTTATTTTGACGTGGACGGGACCTTGGTAAAGACCAATTTGGTGCATCCGACCCTCTATTATTTGCGTAATCAGGCAACACCCCTCAAGACCGCAAGGTATTTGGGACGTGCCTTGCTGAAAGCTCCCCAGATGGCTCTGGCCGAACTGCGCGACAGGCGTCTGTTTAACGAATTGCTCTACAGCTCCTACGCTGGGGTGAGCGAAGATCGCATGGAGGTCCTGAGCGAAGAGGTTTTTGAGGAGGTTCTCAAACCCAACCTCTTTCCTTTTGCCCAAGACTTGATCGATCAATCGCGGCGCGCTGGGCAGCGCATTGTTTTTATCTCGGGGGCTCTTTCTCCGGTGTTGCGGCACCTCGGCAATTATTTGGGCGCTGACGACATCATTGGCAACAAGTTGGAGATGAAAGGGCGTATTGCCACAGGCAAAATATTGCGGCCCGTGGTGGCGGGTCCCACCAAGGCGCTTCTGATTCGTGAGCATGCTCGTGCCCATCAATTCGATTTGGACGATTGCTTCGGCTTCAGCGACAGTTATTCGGACGTACCCATGTTGAGCGTTGTGGGGCATCCCGCAGCGGTGAACCCCGACAAACGCTTGGGGCTCTTGGCGCGGGCCTACGATTGGCCCGTATTGCACCTCAGTTGAGGCGCAGGGACTCAACTGAGGTGCAAGTTGAATCGCAGAGGGGTAAATGAAGGGGAATTTCATGTGCTTTCGCTTGCCGATACCTCTGTCTAGACTCTCGCTCAGATGGATCATCCTTGCGTAATCACTCTCGACCGAGACAGTGCCCCCCGAACAGTTTTTTCAGGCGACCAATTAATAGATATTGATTTGCCCGCTGGGACTCGGGTGATTTATCCAAAGCCTGCACTGGAGCCTTTACACGATGTGGACGCGGCCATTCGTTTCGCCCTCAATCACCCAGAAGGCAGTGACCCCCTTTACGCCAAATTACGTCCGGGAATGAAGGTGACCATCGCCATTGACGATATTTCCCTGCCGCTGCCTCCTATGAAGCGGCCCGATATTCGTGAGCGAGTTCTTACAATTGTTTTGGCCTTGCTTGCCGATCACGGCGTCAGTGACGTTCACCTGATCATTGCGACAGGCATTCATCGGCGCATGAAACCCCACGAGATCCGTCATATTGTGGGTGAAAAAATTTACGACGCCTACGCCCCCGACAAACTTTACAATCACGACGCCGAAGATCACGACAATATGGTTGTGGTGGGTGAGACCGAACAAGGCGAAGTTATCGATTTAAATCGGCGCGCAGCCGAAAGCGATTTGATAATCTACGCAAACCTCAATTTTGTGCCCATGAACGGCGGTTACAAATCAGTGGCGGTTGGTCTTACAAGCTATCGTAGTTTACGTCATCATCACAATCCAGAAACTATTCGAAAGTCGGATAGTTATATGGACCCAGAAAAAAGTGCCCTTGCGAATGATATTGCTCGCTTAGGAAAAATCGTGCACGAGGCTCTCAATATTTTTAATATTGAGACCACTGTAAATAATCAAATGTTCGATCCTGCGCTCAGTTTTTTGATGAAAAACGAGGACGAACTCACTTCTAAAGAGAAGTTTTTACAGAGAGCTGCTGTTGCCGCTACCAAACGACTCCCACAAGAATTGCGCCATTCTGTCTTTGACAAATTTCCGGCCCCTTACGGTGTAACCGGCGTTTGGGCAGGCAATGTCGAAGAAGTTCACAAAAAAGTGGTAGAGCGCTCATTTGAGCAATATTTGGTCCCCATTGAGGGACAAGCCGATGTGTTGGTCTGCCCCATTCCCTTCATTAGTCCTTACAATGTACATTCGTTTCTGAATCCACTGCTCGTACAGGTCATGGCTCAGGGGTACTTATTCAACATGTATCGAGGTAAACCTCTCTTAAAAAGGGGAGGCACATTGATCATCACCCACCCAATGACCGACAAATTCGATCATGAGCAGCATGCTCCTTATATTGATTTTGTGCACAAGGTCTTACCAGAAACTCGTGATGCTAAAAAAATGCAGCATCACTACGAAGAGAAAATGGCGAGCGACCCTGCCTTCATTCAAATGTTTCGAACGGGGCACGCTTATCATCCCAGTCACCCGTTTTTTATGTGGTATTGGGGAGAAAATGGCCGTCAGCACATTGGTAAGGTAATCGTAGTGGGCGCAGACAACGAGTACATTCCCTCGCTCTTTGGTTACGAAACCGCGCCCAATATGAGTGAAGCGCTTTACCAAGCTCGCGGCGGAATGTCGAAATCACTTGATATTACCTGCTTACATGTGCCACCCATTATGATGGCGGACGTGCGCTAAAAATCCTTTTGCCCAATTCACCATGGTATCCTTTCCTCCACCCAGCTCCAGAGGCCGTAACTGGCTCAATTTTTTGGTGCCTGTGGGGGTGAGTTGTGTGGTGATGATTTTGGGCACCTTGGTGGTCCTCAATCAACAACCCGAAGAAATCGAACGTCCTGGCATTCGCACAATTCAAAGAGCGCGCGGCTTTTCTGGAAATACTGACCAACCCGCGCAATTTGTACAAGAAGAAGGGGCAAAGCACGGCAAAGAGGTGAAGCGCAGTACCGCCAGGCCCTCCCCTGTGCCCAGCCGACCCAAACGCCGTCGAGGTTTCTCGCCTGTAGCTGGCTCTGCAGACGCTAGTGATTCTCTCGTTTCCGCTACAGAGTTGTCCCCACCTTCTGGACGACTCCCTGGCAAGCAAGCGCAAACAATCGTCTCAAAATTGAAGACAATTACGCCATTTATACCTGGAATGCGCCGTAGAGAGCGCGGCGAAGAGGTCTTAGGCTCTGCGGGCGCCCCGCCGCTCTAGAGCGCTCACACGATTTTACGGCATTTCCTTGCGTGGGGCGAGTTGAAATCAGGCTTTGCACGGCATCTATTGGTAGTTTTCGGGCCCTTGGCCAGTACAATGCGGGTCTTCTGAGCTCATGACGTTGCCCCCTGATTTCGACTTAAACTCCACCTCCCTAGGCTCTACGCCAATTTTGAAGCCTATTGAAGCTCCCCTGTTGTTGGGGGAAATCCTGGCCGGGAAGAATTTGGTCGTGGTGGGCGGAACCGGCTTTTTAGGAAAGGTCTGGCTCTCTCTTTTACTGGATCGCTTTCCGGACATCGGTCATATCTATTTAGTAGTTCGTCCTAAAGGCAAGCTGGGCGTCGAAAAAAGATTTGAAGAGAAGATCCTCACCAGTGAGGTCTTTCATCCTTTGCGTAAAAAGTACGCTGATGATTTTGCAAGCTTCATCTCCGAAAAAGTGACACCCATTGCTGGAGACGTCACTCAACCTTATTGCGGCACTACCGTAGCGCTTCGTGATGAAATTCGCGGGCAGGTGGCTGCGGTCATCAACGTGGCGGGGGTGGTGGACTTTGCTCCTCCTTTGGATGAAGCCCTTGAGGTAAACGCCTTTGGCTGTCAAAACCTAGTTGCCCTCGCTCGCGATTTGGGGGACGCAGCCGTACTTCATACGAGCACTTGCTTTACCGCTGGCTCACGTACCGGTCCTATCGAAGAGCTAGATCCGCGCGAAATACCGTTTCCTCGTGTAAACGAATTAGACATTGCCGATTGGGATCCTGATAGGGAAATTAGCGAGTGTCTGGACGTGATCACCCAAGCTCGCCATCGCGCTGGTGACGCCTTTCGGCAAAGCCGTTTTTTGGACGAAGCCAAAGAAAATCTGCGTAGAAACGATGAACCTGGGGTCGGAAAAATCCTCGAAGAGGAACTCTTCAAGGTAAAACGTCGATTTGTCGAGAAGCAATTGGCCGAACTAGGGGTTGAGCGCGCCAAACATTGGGGTTGGCCCAACACCTATACCTATACAAAGAGTATTGGTGAGCAAATTGTTGCGTCAAGCGGTCTGCCTTTTACAATTGTTCGTCCCGCTATTGTCGAATCGACCAACGAATTTCCATTTCCAGGATGGAATGAGGGCATCAACACAAGCGCTCCCTTTATTTTCTTGATTCGCGAGGGAGGGCTACAATTGCCCGGGGGCGAAAATAACTTGGACATGATTCCTTGTGATATGGTCTGTGGTGGTATTTTATTAGCGTTGGGTGAGCTTATCGAGGGTAACGCGCGCCCCGTGTATCAATTGGGTGCAAGCGATAGAAACCCTTGCACCATGGCGCGCTTCTTTGAACTCTCGGGCTTGCATAAAAGACGTCTTTATAGAACCACTGGAAAGGGTGGCCCAATTGTGAGTGCTCTACAACAGCGCTTTGAGACTGGGCTTCTTTCCAAAGAAGAATATGAGTCCTACGGGCCGCGTAAATTGGCTCAGGGAGCAAAAATGCTCAGTGGGCTCTTCAAAAAAGCTGGTGCAGGTCCCCTTCAAGGACTTTTAAAGCCGGCTGCAACAAGCTTGGAGAGCTTTGCCAGCCAGCAAGAAAAAATTGCTCGGGTAATGGATACATTTTTGCCATTTACAGCGGAGCTACACTACATTTTTAAAACAGACGCTGTTTACGCTGCCTACGAACGCCTAGGAGAAAGTGAGCGACTACTGGTGCCTTGGGGACCAGAAAACCTCGACTGGAGAGAGTGGTTTTTGGAAGTGCACGCCCCAGCCCTAGAGAGACATGTCTTTCCAGAGATGGAAAAGCGCTTCAAAAAGAAAGAACTCAAGGCACCGCGTTCTCATGGATCTCTCACTTTACTTTTAGACGGTATGGCTGAACGCTATGGGCTGAAAGTTGCATTGAGTAGAACAGAAAAAGATGGGCTTAGTCGTCTTTCTTACGAGCAATTGCAAAGACTTTCGCTGGCCGCAGCACGGCGATTGCGAGACTTAGGCGTCGAGCAAGGTTCTCGCGTCCTGCTGATGGCCAAGAACCATCCAGCATGGCCCATTGCCTTCTTTGCTATTCAATATGCAGGCGCAACGGCAGTGCCCGTGGACGAGACCATGAGTCTTGAAGGTGTCCTGGCTATCAAGCTCGCTTCTCGTGCTCAGATATTAATTACCGACGAAGAGGGCGAGAGCCGTATTGGTTCTTCGTTAGGGCTTCCCATTTTTTCTTTGGCTAAGTGTCTGGAGGCGGGAGAGCTATTGGCTCAAGCAGGTGCTCGCACGGAGGATGTAGCTGCCCTGATTTATACCAGTGGCACAACTGGCGAGCCCAAAGGGGTGATGCTCACTCATGGTAATTTGACTGCATTAATAGCCTCGTTAGCGCCAGTTTTTCCCTTGACCGCCGGTGATAGTGTACTGAGCGTTTTACCCTTGCATCATACATTTGAACTCACTTGTGGTTTGCTTTTGCCCCTATCGCGTGGAGCGCGCATTACCTATTTGGACGAACTTTCAGGTGAGCGTCTTTCTCATGGCCTGAAGGCCGCGCGTGCGACTGCTCTAGTGGGGGTGCCAGCCCTTTGGGAAATGCTGGAACGTCGCATCTCTACCCAGGTAGCAGAAAAGGGACCGGCCGCAGAAAAAGCTTTCGAAATTGCCGTCGAAATGAGTCGTGCAATAGGCAATAGTACCGGGATCGATTTAGGGAGGTCGCTCTTTGGAGCTGTTCACCAGGGCTTGGGGGGACACCTCAAGTATTTGGTAAGTGGAGGGGCTTCGCTCAATGCCGATACCCATGCTCTTTTTCAAGGTCTTGGCCTGCATCTTTCGGAGGGCTATGGCTTGACCGAAGCGGCCCCGGTATTGAGCGTCGCAAAAGGCGGTCCTCGCTCTAAACCAGGACACGTAGGGCGTCCCGTACCAGGTGTGGAGTTACGCATAGAAAATGCGAACGAAGCGGGTGTGGGCCAAGTATTAGCTCGCGGGGCAAATGTCATGAAAGGTTATAGTGACAATCCTCAAGAGACCGCCCGTGTAATCGACAGCGAGGGCTGGCTTGCCACAGGGGACTTAGGGCGCATTGATGGTCGCGGACATTTAACTTTGGTGGGCCGTCAAAAAGACGTAGTCGTGGCTTCTAATGGAGAAAACATTTACCCCGACGATCTGGAGACCCATTTAGGTAAGCTAGAATTCATCGAAGAGTATTGTTTCTTGGGCGTGCCCGGTGCACGAGGGGGCGAGCGTCTAGCGTGTGTTCTTGTGCCCGAACAAGGACGCGATATAGGCGTCGAAGGCGCGCGCCGTGCTCAGGATGCTCTCCAGGAAGCTTGCGCCCGTTTGCCCATGTACCAGCGCCCCAGTGTTGTCTTTGTGCGCAACGAAAAATTCGAGCGCACGTCCACCAAGAAGGTCAAGCGCAACGAGTTAAGAAAGTATGTTGAACAAATCTCTGGTGAGAAAAAAGAGGCTGAATCTTCTCTGCAAGTGAGCGAAGGAATTTCAAGGAGTGTTTTTAACCTTTTAGGAAGCATCGCCAAGCGCACGCCCGATTCAATTTCCTCTGCCATGACCTTACGGGGCGATCTTGGTTTTGACTCTTTGATGTCCTTGGAACTACTGCATGGTCTTGAACTGAAGTTGGGTCGTGCCCTCGATAGTGAGAAATTGGCCAAGGCCGTGTCCGTGCAAGAACTCCTGAACTTGCTTAAAGAAGGAGAAACCCAGGCTCCTAGTCGCACTAGTACAATCGAAGGAGAGACTAGTGATGAATTGCCTGAGTTGCCTCCGGCAATTCGCAATGCTTTTAAGCAAGTAATAGGAGGCGGGCAAGCGAACTTTTACGAAAAGATCATGCGCACAAAGGTTGTGGGGCGCACTTTTATTCCTCACAATCAGCGTACATTGGTTGTCGCCAACCACGCGAGTCACTTGGACATGGGGCTTGTCAAATACGCTTTGGGTACTTACGGCGAGGGCCTGATGACCCTAGCCGCGCAAGATTATTTCTTTGAGGGAAATCGCTATCGCAAGGCGTTTTTTAATCAGTTGACGAACCTTGTTCCTATGTCTCGTTCTGGGTCTTTGCGGGGCGCTTTAAGAGACGCCGGCGCCCTCCTCGATAAGGGCAAAACCCTCCTAATATTCCCCGAAGGCACTCGGGGCGAGGGAGGGGGACTGCGTCCGTTCAAGGCATCTATGGGGCATTTAGCCTTGCATCATTCAGTCGATATTTTGCCCGTTTGGCTCGAAGGTACGAGTCAAGCTTTACCCAAGGGAGCCTCATTTCTTAAATCTAGAGAACTAGAAGCTCGCATTGGCCCCCCTCTCTCCATCAAAGAATTGCGCAAGGTAACTCAGGGGCTTTCTGCGTCCGAGTCTTCGCGAGTTGTCTCTCGTATTGCTCACTTGGCGATGCAGGCTCTAGAAAAATCTCAGTTTTTGAATCTCTCGGACATCGATGTTGAAGAGATTCGACGCGCGGAGGTTCCGGTAACGTCGGGGCTTCAGGAGGTTTTTGACGAGATCAAGGTGCGCTTTGTGCCCGGAGTTCTCAATGAGCCTCTTTGTTATTATTTTTCTCTAGGTGACGAGCGATGGACTGTGCGTGCGACAGCTAGTGAAATTGAGGTAACGAAAGGCAAGACAGGGCAAAAGGCCGACTGCGTTTTAAAGACCTCCCCCAAGACATTTGAACGCATTGTACGCGAGGCGTGGGTCCCCGGTCCAAAAGATTTCATGAGTGGCGAGATCAAAACGAATCACGTGGCTCATCTTTTGGCCATGCAAAAGCTCTTTAGGCTCTCCGTTGTAAGTGCAGAACTCCCCGGTGTGCTCAAATTGCCAGAAAATTCTCGTGAAGGAGAAAACTGATGAAGACGTTACAGACCGCTGGCTCTGAAGACACGCTTCAAAAAATGGGATCTGTTTGGGTAGGAGGCGCAACCGGATTTCTGGGTCGGCATCTTTCTCTCATGCTTCTACAAAAGGGAGTATCGTGTAAACTTTCGTCTCGTTCGGGGGGAACGCTCGAAGCTGCACTTGCTCTGGGGCTCGACTCGTCTTTGGCAAGGATCGAGTCTGTTGATATCATGCAAGAGGACGAGGTTGATCGCAGTGCTCAGGGGTGTAAAAACGCTATTCTGTGCACGGGGCGTGTTTCTCGTAGCCCGGAAGACGCGGGGGCGCTGCACCAATTGCATGTTGAGGGCACGCGTTTGGCTTTGCACGGGCTCAAAAAAGCAGGAGTTCGCCGTGTGGTTGTTGTGAGCACTAGTGGAACCCTCGCTGTCAGTCGTGACCAAAAGATGATAGCCGACGAGACCACGCCTGCTCCTATGGAGTACATTGCTCGCTGGCCCTATTATCGTACTAAGTACTATGGAGAGCAGGTTGCGCTTCAGGCCAATGAGAAAGAATTCGAGGTAATTGTTGTGAATCCCTCGCTGCTCTTGGGTCCGGGCGATCTCAACGAATCTTCTACGGGGGATATTCGAAAGTTTCTTGAAAAAGCCTACCTGGCAACACCCGCGGGTGGCCTGGCGTTTGTGGACGTTCGGGACGCAGCCGCGGGGCTGCTCCTTGCCCTGCAAAATGGCAAAGGGGGGGAGCGCTACCTAT
Organism: uncultured Polyangiaceae bacterium; assembly: GCA_964459035.1. GTDB lineage: Bacteria > Myxococcota_A > Polyangia > Polyangiales > Polyangiaceae > NIC37A-2. The sequence continues at coordinate 15,193 of CAYWLO010000092.1, forward strand.
TGAACGGGGCCAACATGACCCTCAAGGCATTCTTTGCCCGCCTTGCCCGTATCAGTGGTGTGCCGGCTCCCGTGCTTTCGATGCCCAAAAGTTTGCAGTTGGCTCAAGGAATTTTTGGGCTCTACGACAAAGGCCTGCGCGCTATTGGAGGCGTTCCGCCGGTCGATGCGGTGTCCACCGAGATGGCACAATACTATTGGTATTGTAGCGCAAAGAAGGCCGAGCAAGAGTTTGGCTTCTCCCCACGCGATCCGGGAGAAACCCTGTACGATACGGTGTGTGATTTAGTGGAGAGGCAGGTCGTCGCTCCCTTGGAGATGCGTTCGTCGCGTCGGGTTTAATTTGCCGTGTTTACAGCGGGCGATTATCGGAGAACTTTTCTGAATTGAGGCACGTTTTCCTTGCAATCTATCGAGTGATACAATGCAGCGGTTAGCTTCGCAGATGACGCGGGCTCATTTGTGAGAGCTAATGATACGATCAAATAGTAAGCGTCTTTGGGGGGCGCGAGTTTCTGGTAGGCTGAGCGGCCCCTTTTTATTGGGTAGCCCTACGGCGGCTCTTGTCGGGAAAAAAGCTCGTATCGCTCCCCATTACTCTTTAGGGCTCCCCAACAGAATCAGTGGGTGATTTGCTGCCAAATCCTATGAGTTGGTG
>CAYWLO010000093.1:0-15762 GCA_964459035.1 uncultured Polyangiaceae bacterium
CAAATGGGGAGACTTCCTGAGCCTCAGCTCACCCACAGACTTTGGTGAGGAGCCGGTTAAACCAGTACTGGGCAAATCGAGACATTGCCAACCGGGTGGGAGTGCCGCAGGGCAAGAGTCCAAGTTGGTCCCTTGTACACCGGTAAGATCTGAAGACGCGAGATCTACCGTTGCGAGGTTGTCACCGTTTACTTGGTCGCCTGGCATGATGCCAGCGCTATTGTCCCCTGGTGCGCCTTGGTTCAGCATCCCGTTTGGGCTCGTATTTCCGGTGCCAGGCGTCGAACCTGAGCCGCCCGCGACTGAGCCTCCTGTGCCAGCGCCACCGCCCTCTGTACCACCTGACACAGTGTCTCCACCGCCACATGCCGCCACCAAGGAACACGCGATAATACAACCAAGCACTGATGCTATTCTATTCGTTTTCATTATTTTCTCCACGGCGCTATCTGCCCGAATGACAACTAGCAACGCCGTCATGGTACCTAGTAACGAGCAACCTTCCCGAGCAGGCAGTAAGTGGGCAAAGAATATTTTCACCCGCTCGACTTGCCTATCCTCTGCGCGACCGCCAGTCTAGAGAGGCTTGCTGCCTCTCGTCGTTGTCCACCCCCCTGAGCCTCCTCCACCGCCCTCTCATATTGCGGCCATGCTCAGCGCTTGCACAAGTTCTCTTCCCCATGGACGGTGTGTAGGGCCCCGCCATCTTCTTGCGAACGATGAGAAAATCATCGCGCTGGCGATCGTGCGAATCGACCCCCAAGGCACCGCGAGCGTAGAAGTTGGCGCCTCACAAGGTTCAAGAAGCAACTGGCTCGAAGAAGACTTATTCTTCGCTCGCCACGATCCACAGCGAGAACGCTGGACAGCTACAGGCTTTCTTATCTCCTCCCTTCTGGGAGATTCTAGTTTTTATGAGGAAGCAACAAGGGCGCAGACCACGCAGGCGAACTCAAATGGTTCTGGCGCAGCAGCTCCCCTACATGACGGCTCCAAAAACGTGGAAAGTCGGGACGCTGGGGGGAACGGCGGCTCGGCTGACGCAACCCCTAAAGACTCCGCAAATCCCAGGGAGCCCTCGACGCATGGTGCTGCATCAAGAACCAATCACGATAGCGCCTCCAGGGTCGGACACAGATATCGACTGGGAATTTCTGCGCAATTGTCCCGGGCGCTGAGTGGGGAGACTTTTCGTGGTGGCCTGTTGGCGCACGGGCACGCGCGGGTAAGTCAACTACCTATCGAAGGCGTCGGCGGGGTTGGCTGGTCCATACAGCCTAAAAATGCAGACGGGCTGAGCCTTCGCTTCATCACCTTCGAACTCGGGGTTGCCGTCCCTCTCCATTGGAAGCAGGCTGACTTATCATTGCGAGGAAGCGTGAAAATTCTGGCGGAACACGTTCGGGCTCAGCTAATGGACAACGATTCAAGCGCAAACGCCCAGAGTTCCAGGACGATGATTGGCAGCGCTTGGGGTGCCACCATGACTTACCCCGAATCGACTCGCCTCAAAGGCGTATTGGGAGCGGAGCTGCTAGCCTTTGAAGGAGGAACCGCCATTCAAATCGAAAACGAAGCGACAGGCTCCGTACCTGGTTGGAATTATAGGACTTTTCTGGGCTTGGCCTACGGTTTCTATAGAATTCTGCCTGCCCATCTCCACTTGGCGTTACTAAGAACTCAAGTCCCGTGCTCATGAAAGCGACACACACCCAGCCCCCTCATCTTCACGCCGTGCCCGATGCGCCGCTCGTCACCAGCGAAGGGGCAATATTGGATGGTTTTCGAAAAGACTCGCCAGAATTCGGTAACATGTTCTACGATCACCTGATTCGTCCCATCGAGGGGTCGCTCCTGCGCATTCTCGGGGAGCGTACGGTTGAGCACGATGATCTGGTTCAAAACTGTTTCGAACAGATATTGCTTACACTCGCTCGAGGAACATTCAAATGAACTTGTAGTCTCAAGTCCTGGGGAGCTGCAATAGCTACCCGAATCGCTCTCAATGCCATAAGGACCAGAAGAACCGAACGGCGTTACTTTGATAGGAGTATTGAAGAAAGTTCTCTCCTAGAGATGCGCTCCACCCACGTCGACTGTCAACGTCTCGAAAGTCGAAATACGTTGCAGTTGGTTAGAATTGAGATCGCGAGGCTCTCTCCCACGCGCGCGGAGGCCCTCCTCCTTCATGACGTCCTAGGCTACGAGCTTTCGGAGGTGGCTGCGATCGTTGGAGTTACGGTTGCGGCGGCTCAGTCACGACTGGTGCGCGGAAGAAAAGAACTCCACGGGCGTTTAAGAACCAAAAACCTACTCACCGCGGAGGAGAAGTAAATGAGCCAGCAAGACGCTCCTAGCTACCTCAAAGAGATGTCGCGCATCGTGCACTCGGCCCCCGATCAAGACGCCGAATGCACCCGCCGTGACCGGATGTCCACCACCATCAACCAGAGGGCGCGCCAACTCAAAGAGGCTGAAACCCTGTGTTCAAGGCGGAGTCTACAACTAGGTGGCGTCGCCCTCGCTGCAGCTGCAATCGTTCTCGCCTGGTGGGCCTCACCGCTCAGTGAGCTAGTGTCCCCTTCAACTAGCGCTGACGGCGTGGCGAGCATGCCCCCAGCAAATGCGCCAGTCAGTGCGATGAATGCAGATTCAAGCGCGACGGATAATAACGCACGCGCAGACGGCCCAACCGCAAGTACGCTTCCCCATGGCAGAAGCGCCAGCCTCGTTTCTGGATCTCTCAGCTCACAGGGGGCGTCAATCGTGACAGGATCTCCTCTAGGAGAGGACGAAGTTCTGGTAGTAGGCCGCAAACCTGTACTTCTCGTACTCGCGAACGGAACAAGTCTGGAGGCAAGTGTGGGTAGCAGCCTAAGCGTTCATGCAAAGACTCTTGGCGCTATAGAGAACGAGGTGGTCGGGCTCAATTCTGGAAGCGTCGAGCTCAAAGTGCCCAAGCTGAGTCCCTGGCAAAGACTTAAGGTGCGTACGGCAGAAGCTCTAGTCGAAGTGCGGGGAACCGCATTCGTTGTCACGCGATCAAGAACAACGGACGCGGGGGGACACCCCTTCATGAGAACACACGTGAGCCTCAGCGAAGGTTCAGTTGAGATCCGTTCGCTCGCGAGTGGCGAGAAGATCATATTGTCTCCTGGTCAGAATTGGCAAAGCCCAATCGTTTCGAAAACTAAGAACATTTCTTCGAACGGTTCACAAATAATAGAGACAAAGCCAGCGGCGAATAGTAGGCAAGCGTCTCTCTTGGCCGCTCAAAATCGTCTGTACCAATCGGCAATGCATGCAAAGAGAAACCACATGCCCAAACTCGCTGTCGTTCGGTTAAACCAGCTACTTCGCAAGTATCCCAACTCTCCCCTTGCCTCAGGCGCACGACGCGAACTCAAGCGACTTGCGCCGAAATGATGAGCCAGAATATGAAGCTCTCTCCATTCGCCTCCACTTTTGCGGTACTCCTCGTGCTCGGTTGCTCATCTGGTGATACAGGGACTATTGATCTGGCGCTCGGTGGCAATCGAGACCAGGGAAGCGCCGGCAGTCAGAGTAGTTCGTCGTCAGAGCAGAGCTCGAATGAAGATGAGCCTCGCACCGATCGTACTTGTAAGGAGCCCTGTGGAGGTGACTCGCCAGTCTGCATTGAAGGAGACTGTGAAGAATGCGCCGTTCATTCAGATTGCAGAATCAACGAGCGCTGTCGGCCCGAAAAGTACTCCTGCGTCGATGCCTGCAAGGAGGACACGGACTGTGATGATAAACGCTGTCACAATGAGGGCTATTGCGTCGAATGTATAGACAACGACGATTGCAATTTGAACAATGGTCGCCTTCAAGAACCAACTAAATATTGTGATCCCTCGGGGGAGTGTCGCGATTGCACTGGGGGAGCGGAATGTCCCCCCCCCTGATCAAGACTCTTGTTGATTCCCTCGCCTCAGCCCGCCCGATCTCGCCTAGTCTTAGCATTCTCGCCTAGTCTCAGCACGCCCCACAATCAACAGCACAAGTCTCACACGTTTCACCGGCCGCGGCCTCGCACGTGTTGTCGCCACAAGTCGGGCAAGGGCGATTGCACGCGAGCACGCCGTTTTCACACGAGACTTCCCCACCCCCCGCGCATTCGGAAAATCCACAAGGTGTATTGGGTGAGCAATTCAGCAAACATTGACTGCTGCCTGTGCAGCTCACCTGATTGCAAGTCCCAGCCTCCCGACAATCCACTCCGCAGCGAACGCTCCCGCTGCACTCCACTTTGCAGTCGGTCGCACCTTGGCAGCGCATCCAAGGACAGCGTGAACTCCCCGTACAGGCGAGATCACACGAAGCACTCCCATTGCAGTTGAGCTCCGCACAATCAACATCACCTGAGCAATGAAGATCGCAGTTTCGGGAACCACTACAATCAAGCAACCTACAATCGGCGGATCCTGGACACGCAGCCGTGCACGAATCCGATTCAGTACAATCGACAACGTCGCACGGTCCACTTGAAGGGCAGGTATAATTGCAGTTGGGCCCATGACACTCGTACTCCGAGTAATTGGGCGGACTGCCGCAAGCCATCAAAATGACAAAGAAAGCGAGAGAGCCAAGAATAAGTTTTTTCATGGACAGTACCCTAGGAAAAACCGAACGCCTTGTCTGCTCTGACTCTCAAACAAGCGCACGATTCTCCCTCTCTATCAGTCGACTTCACCCCTTCCCCCGGCGTTGATTACGGCGGTGAAGACCCACAAAAGGCGAGTTCCGACTCGTCCACAAAGTGTCCAAGAAATTCCATACTATCGTCGTTGGATACATTCTCTTGGGCGGACAAGCGCACTCGAACTTGTCGAGTTTCTGGAGAAATGGGCAGTGTTACTGCAATTTTAATCCAAACACCGGCTTCTACGATCTGACTGTTGACGGTTCGCTCAATCTCGACAACGGCTTCCCCGGGCCGACTCGAAAAAGAAGTGAGATCGGTCGCAAAACGACTGTCCAAGGTATTGAGACCTCGATAGAAATATGCGCTCAAGACTATTTCTTGCTGAGATGAACCAACAAGATCCTTGTATTTCTGGATGTCGATCATTTGCTCAACGCTTGAGCTTTGCCACTTGCCCCCTCCTGCCATTCCCGTGGTGCTTAAAAACTGAAGGGTGTATCGCCCCTGACGGGGGGCTACAGCGGCAGCATCAACAATCTTGTGTCCATCACCAAACCAACTGATGGCATCCCTACCGACAACGAGAGGATCTAAACTTGCGGTCGTATTGGACTTTTCAAAGTTGCCATTTTTTAACAAATCTATCGGAGCACACCCCTCGGTTGATGCACCTTGAACTTGTCCTTGAGAGCCACCAAGCGCACTAGAGACTTGATTCGAAGCGTCCCCCGCCACCACACTGATATCAGTGTCAAGCGCCCGCGAGCAATCAGCGTCACAAGGTAGCGCGATAATATCGTTGCCATAACAGCCCCCTAGCAAGACAAGAGAGGACAGAACACCACTTAATTTGATAAAGTGATGTGTCCTCGAAAACAATGTTCTCACAACCTGATCTCTCGACCAGCCCAGCTTTCGAGGAAAGTTTAGACTGACATTCAAAAGAGGGACAAGTCCCTTTGCCCAAGAATCATGCATCTAATCCTCTGAGTGAAGAACTTTGAGGCGCCGGCGCCAAACTTTCGCTCGACTCCCGTTGGGATTAGTCTTGAGTTCTTGAACGATTAAAGCACGCTCTTCGCTTACACGACCGAGGCTTTGCAGCGCACGAATTTTTCCTGAGCGCGCGACGGACGAAAGAGCACCGCCACCGCTTGACAAATAGCGCTCGTAATATTCCAAAGCAGACTGGGCACTACCCAATGAACGGGCAATATCCCCTGAGGATATCAGTGTAGCTCTCGCGATCGAACTAGAGGGAAACCGCGCTTGCAATTGAGCGTAAATTTTTGCCGCTCGGGCCAAGCGCCCCCCCGCCCTCTCACGACTCGCCAGGGCAAGGAGCTTCCCCGCGCTGGGGAGAGGAGATGCGGCCAAGCTTTGGATTTGACGAGAATCTTGCTTCCCAAGAAGACTCATGCCCGAGCGATGTACTGAGCTGGACTTCGCTACTTTCAGTACGGGGGCGGAACTTTTTGAAAGATTAGGCGTTGGATAAGTAGGGGAAGCCTGATTGGAGAAAACTTTCACTTTCACTCCCTCTAACTCATTGTCCACCAAGTCGGAATCCGATTTCTTTGGAATACTCTCATCCGAAAGTTTCCCGTTGTGGCGACTCGCCGTAACGGAATCTGCCTGCAAAGCGCCCCCATTTTTGTGGATATCATTTGCCCCGGACGAGTCGACCGACTGAATCAAGTCAAAGGCAGCCGCCAGCAATGGCATTCCCAAAATAACCCCCGCAACAAGCGCAACCCTGGCGCGCCCTCCAGCGCGTTTCCGAGGGTTCACAACCCGAGAAGGGCCACCGCATGGTACCTTTCCTGCGTCCACCGCACTCATCACATCAGCAATAGCTCCACCCACAGCGATATCGTCGCGCTGCCTGCGCAGCTTTTCATCATTGTCACCAATATAGTGATCGCGGAGATTCGCCCAGGAATTTGCTTCTCGCCCACATTGCGAACACGAACTTAAGTGACTCTCATAAAAGTCCTTGTCTGTCTTCGTCAACTCCTCTTCTAGAGTCCGGCGATCAAATAACCACTCCCAGCGACGACAATCAGAAACGCTCATGCAGTCTCTCCTCTCTGATCACTCAACGAGTCGATCGCGCTGAATGAGCCGACGAACCAACTGATTCGCCCGTGCGAGACGTTTTTTGATTGTATTGATTGAGGTCTCCGTTTGTTCGGAAATCTCTTTCATTGTGTAACCGTAAACATGCCTCATCATGAGCAAAGTCGAGAGGTCTTGGGGTAGAGCCTCCATATACTGCTCTAGGCGTCGTGGTAGCCCATGATCTATTGCAAGAAGAGATTCATCTAACTCGTCCGGCTCCATATCAGGGTGATGATTTCCGGAATGCGCCCGTGCCCTCACAACCATCTTCAAAGATCGGCGAATCGCGATTCGATCGGCCCATCTCTCCAAAGGGCCAACTCCCCGATAGGAAGGAGCTGACTCCAAAACTTCCAATAGACTAGCCTGAACGAGGTCCTTTAAATCGGCATGCCCACGAAACATACCCGAACAAAGGCGGCCAATCCTCCCGCCGAGGCGATCGATGAGTTCTTTTTGGGCGGTGCGGTCCGCCGCTGCCACAAGGCGCATCAGGGACAAGTCAGACGAATAGTCCGTTTTAATGGACTCACCAGCCTCGACGCCTTCAGGGAGCTGAGCACCTACAGATTCACTTTTTCCGCCCGACACGCCCTCATCGAGGGTCGAATCAGCTTCTCTCACACAGTCATGAGGGTGAACGGGTACAGAATGGAGTGGCACAGAAGTATAAAGTTGGAGTCACTTATCGATAATAAAAGCTATTCCCGCATGAATACGTGGTCGAAGTACGCGAGGCTCAAGGACAACTATAGAAGGTTTCGAACCAGTTACATAGGTAAATCGATTGATATATATTTCTAGCCCACCCGAAGCTTCCAATTGAAATATAGATGAAAGTTTCCAGTTTACCCACAACTCAGGTCCCAAACTGAGACCGAATCGCGTTTTATTGGCAGAAGAGAGGTAACCTTCTGAAACACCATGAGTCTTCCTAACAAGCACATCCATGGAAATTACCCCACCCCCTCGCACTTCAAATGAGCCACTCCGCCAACTTGCAGCCCCTCTCACCAAAATGGGATGACGAGACAGGGTGGCCTCCACTCCTTCACTCGCGACCTCTATCGCTGAAAAAATATCGTAGCCCAAACCCAAAACCAAATGGTCTTTGACCATCGCCACATGCAAGCCCAGTCCACTTTGCCAAGACAAGGTGTCCCCATAAGAGGTCCCAACGTAACCAAGACCTAATTCGTAAACGAGGTAGGGCAAAGGTAGATCGTCATTTACGTCTTCGTTCGCCCTTTCAATGGGTCGAACCTCTTTTGGTACGAAATTGACTTCGGTCTCGATAGTACCGCCCTGCAGTAGAACCTCCACTGCGGAGCGCCCAACGAGTCCCACCTGTAAGGCACTGAGATCTTTCTCGTCGAGGGAATATGAAAGAGATTGGCGGTAAACCTCGCCGCGCGTACTCACAAAAAATTGCACAATTCCTCCGCGGACGCAGAGCCAAATTTTAGCGAAATAACGATTTACTTTTTCAGGAGAACTCGACTTAAGTAGCTGCACCTCGACAGGCAGCTCCCCAATTTGCACGCTCAACTCTTGAAGGAAGTGTTCTTGCGCCCCGCAATGAGGTTCGGGCTCAAGCAACACCACCAAGGGAAGTTCTCCTTCTGCTTGGGCGCTCTCAGTCCAAAGTACTAGAACGGGGAAGACGATAACTAGAAAAAGCGAACGAGACCACATAGTAGCAGCGCTCTCACTCAAGCCATTTTTCAAAACTGATGGCTTGAACCACGTACTTTTCTCGCGAGGTCACTGTCCAAAGCCAATAGTCACGTGTGCGAATATTGCCGCAGTTTGGCGCGAGCACCTCGTCTTTTCTAAGAAGACGACGAATACGCACAGGGTCAGCCGAGGGGCGATACTGTTTGTACATAATGAGTTGTTTTGCCAAGACCACAATACTTTCGTCCCCTTCTAACCCTTCAACATTTACCTGTTCTGAGCTGGCTAAATCGTTGACAAGTAAACCCACACCACCAGGAAGGAGCAGGGCGTGCACTAAACGCAAATGACCAAGGACAACCCCGTGGCGACAAATATCGAACTGGGTCCCTCCCGGCTTGGGTCCTCCCGATTTATCAAGAATATCAGCCAAGCTGGAACCCAATTGTGTCATCACACAACAGGAGACAACAACGCTGAATCTTTGGGTCAATTTCTCCAGAATATTATCAGCTACTTGCGCCGCCATTTTCTCCGGACAATGGGGAATTTCCGAGAAAAAATCGCCCTCCGTCATACCCCCCAGTAGATCTACGGGTGCACAACAAATAACGCGAGCCTGCTCCTTTTCGCTCAACCCTGCCCTTGCAAACGCAACCGCCTCCTCATCAATATCAACTAGACAGATCGTCGTAAATCGCTTCAGAAGTTGAGAAAGGTCCACATCGTTGCAATTGCCAGCGCCCAACAAACAGAGCGCGCCTACCATACTGAATGCGCCCACCAGACTGAGCGCGCCCTCTCGATTCTCTTGCTCGAAAGGGGCCGGGACTATAGTTTTGGCCGCGCCTTTCAGCTCATTCGCCGTCTCCAAAATTGTCTGAGTCAGTCGACTACGATGATGAGAGTAACTTTCTCTATCGCTTCGAGTGAGTGCATTTTGACGACTGAGGACTTCTTCGTGTACATTCACGGTAGCTCTACTTATGACAATCAATGGTGCCACTGGCTAGAGCCCTAGTACCAAAGGTCGGAACTTCGTGCCGGGTTTTGGTACCCATGAGACAAAAAGTAGTACCGAGGGCAAATAGGGAGGCTATTGCGGGTTTCATCAGGCCCCCACTTCAGTTGGGTCTGGTGAAACCCGGCACGGACTTCCGGCACGAGGTACTAGTCGTAATTGCTGCAAGTTCATTTTACGCATCAAAATTCTATAGAATACAAATTGCGCAGCAAAAGTGCTCGTCGTTTTTTATCAGAAGTGAGATCAATAGGAGTTCAATCTTCGCTCGCTCCTCTTCCCTCAACGGCTTCACTCGAAAAGATTTGAATTCAAGGCGTAGGCGAAGTCTCTCTTTGGGTCGTAAACGCGGCTCAAACAACCTAAGCGCCTCAAATAGCGTTTATAGAGTCGAAAACCCTCGGTCACCGTAGCAGAACGGTGCCAATGATCTGCAAATTCTGTATTCAGAGCTTGCGACGGACTCAATTGAGACAGCGGCTCTCTCAACCAAGACTTCATAAAGTCCAAAGCACTTGCATGAGCTGAAGCATAGTCAAAGTCCAAGTAAATAATTAGAGTTGGAAATGTGTGTTCTGTAGAACTACGTGGTGAAACGCGAGCAACATCAATACGTTCGACCAAGGAGGCCATTGAGGTATCGTTTTGCAGAAAACCTACAATCCTCAACAAAAAGCTCACAACTAAGTTCGGTGGGACATACAAATTTAGACGTAATACATGAATCAAACTGGGGGGCATCTGCACGAACGCTTCTTGTAAGTTCGGTGCATCTTTCTGCAATTGCTGATAAAATGCATGGCCTAACTTGCTCTCCCATAGATCAAGGAGAGTCTCCATCGACGCCGCTCCTTCTAAAAATGCCCCACTATTCTGCATGGCACGCCAATCAATCAAAGCTTGTAAAGCCTCTCGGCACATCAATTCTGGGTGCTCTTGAGCGTAGGCTTTGCAATAGGAATAAAAGCGGGAGTCCGCCTCGTTGAGTGGCTGGGCGGCACGATGAACTCCTGAGAGAACTTCGCGCGTACCGCGATGCGCTGGAATGAACACATGCACATAGTTGTTTGTTTGCGGTAAGTTGAAAAATTGCCGTATTCGCCGATTTCTCCACGCCAACTCTGCAGCTTGTGGATTCAGTGCAGAACGCAACCAACGGAGTAGTGCACGGGCAGATGAGGGTATCTGCCGCTGGGCCCACTGCTTAAAGGCTCTCCTTGACACGTTGATCACTCATTTATCCTCTCGCAAATGAGCGTCGGAGGCTGCACGATAATTTTTCTACCCAAGAGCAGACCAAAAAGAAGCATCAAAAGTGTTAGCCATTGAGCGGGAGTGAGGAATAAGTAGCGCAGGTCGGCACTCGCGGTGTCTTGGATTCGCAAAAAATCCATCCCAAAGCGAACTGGGGCATACAAGACGCAGGCACTTACAACATACCACCCTCTTGCCCCACCTTTTTTCCATGTTGTGATGAAAGCAATCGAGAGAAAAAGTGCGAAGAGCATTTCCAACAGACCCAAATCAAAGCGGGGCTCCACTCCATACCTCAGCTCAAAGAGACCAAAATCACCAACTGGGCCCGGGCCGTAGGCAACCGCAAAAATATTATCAGTGCTCGCCCTCTTCCCCGGATGATCGTGCGCCACAGCACATCCCGCACGTCCCAACGTCCAAGCAATCGGAAAAACCGCCAAGATAATATCAGACAAAGGGAGGATCTTGATCGGCCGCTTTCTGCGTTGCGGGGCAACAAGTGCCCAGGGCCCAAAAACTAAGATCTCTCGACTTTCGTAGTACTTAAAAACCAGAGCCCCCACGAGGGCGCCGAGAAAACCACCAAAGGAGCTCATACCGGCCCAGAGAACAAAGATCGAAGAGGGATACTTGAGAAGCTCATCAGGACGGTAGAACACCATCTCAAAAACGTGTGAGCCGATGAATCCGCCCAGTAAAATTGCGACAATAAATGAGCCCAAAACACCTGGAGGGCAGCCTTCTTTTCGGCCCCGTGCCAGAGCAAGCACGACTCCGACCACCACTCCGCTCAAGACAAGAAGCAAGAACGGAGGTAGAGAAAAACCTGCGAGATGCAGGTGGGGGACATGAATGTAAGGGATCATTGAAGCCTGAGGCTAGAGAAAGCTGTGCCGAATCCCTCACGATGACGAAACGACCACTAGGAACAAGTACATCGATTGCATTCTCAGACAAAGGCTCAGTAAAAATATCTCACCTCATCGGGACGCTCTGATCGATTCCACAGCCGAACGTGAGTTGCACGGTTGCCTTCTCGTCCAGCCTGATCTCTTCGCAGCTTGCGGCACACAACTGTACATCCCCAGCGTCATTGAATCGCCAGCCCTCGGAACAATCAGCTTGATTGTCGGGTAAAATGACGACAGTTTCGCCGTTGCCTCGTGTTACGATGAGATTGGTATTTTCCCTATTGATCACCTTGCCCTCTGGAGGGACTGGTATGGCAAGGGTACACGAGTCGATGATTTGTCCTGCAATCGATGCAAGACCGCCTTTGAGAGCCTGTGCAAAATCCGGCTCCTCTGTCATATTTTTTGCAGCCGCGATTTATCGAATGTTTGAAGCGGTCGGCTTGATGCCAAAAGGTTTATATCAAAAAGCCGGCCCTCGTCGACTGTCCGACGAACAGCCAAAATTGAGAAAACCAAGATTCGCCAAGATGAGAAGCCCGCGCGAGACTGGTGGGCGTTGTTCAAGAAGAAAAAACCGATCCATACAGAGAAGACGCGGCAGCTTTCATTTCGCGACACTTTTTCTCAAGGAATCGGTGGGCTCCGGTTCCTTCTGCGCCAACCGACTCAGCTCATATCGATCGAGGACTCTCCGGAAGAAGCGACCTTTTCAGAGCCGTCGTCTTTTCTCTCGTGGCCTACTCCCCCGCCAAGAGAGGAAATCGAAGAGGGGCCCTTACCGACTCCTAACTCGTCGCCCGGCAAAAGGCGATGAAAACTAATGTCCAAGTCACTGAGAAGCATTCCCAAAAGGCTGTCAAGTTGGGAAGCCCCGAGATCCAATTTGTCGCCAAGGAGGCATCGAGTCTTGGTCAACATGAGTTTTTGAGCAGACGAAATCCAACGCTGGATAGTCCTGGCTGACACCCGATAAATCGGGCCAAGCGCTGCTGCCGACATGCCGTCCAAAAAGTACAGGCGAATGATTGTTCCCTGCCGATCACTCAAAACAGAGAGGCTCTCTTGAAGAGTCCACTTAAACTCGATTCGATAGCGCTCTTTGATGTACTGGAGTTCAGGATCCAAAGCCTCCGCGCGAACCAATTCTTGGTGCAATGGGCGACCTTCAACTTTGCGCTCGTTGCGGACCCAATCCATCGCAAGACGTACTCCGACAACTTTGAGCCATGCGCTCAGCGAGCCTTGACCAGAATAACTCACAATACGGGCTTGACGCTCCTTGCTCCCCACAAGCACTCTCTCACGGAGAACCTGTATTATTTCTTAGGCGGACTCACCATACTTGGCAGACACACGCCGGAGAACTGGTCCAATAAAATACCTCTCAAGAGCGGAGATGGCGGCCGGATCGGCCAAAGAACAGGCGCTAGCCAAATAGAGATCTGCCCAATGAATTTTACGTAGATCTTCTAGTTGGCCCAACTGCTCTGGGAGACGCGGCGAGACGTAAAGGAGATCCTTTCCCTGGTTCACGATAAGTTGGAAACTGACAGTCTGACTCTAATCGAGAAGCATCTCAATGAGTGCCCAAAATGCCTTACCGCCGTGGCGCCGCTGCAGAAATCTTGTGTCCGGAACGAGACGATACCCGTATTTCTCCGCCTCCTCTTGAACCATTGCACGATTGCGGGCGCTCCCCGCGCTTCCTCGCCAAAGGCACTCACGTTGGGCGATACATCATCGAGGTTCTCTTGGGTTCCGGGGGGCCAGCGTCGTTTATCGAGCGTTCGATCCTCAACTAAGAAGGCAAGTCGCCCTCAAGCTCTTGAGACCCGATCACCTGAGCCGAGCTTCGGCCAATGAAATGAAGTCTCGACTTCTGCGAGAGGCACAGGCAATGGCCCAATTCTCACACTCCAATGTCGTGCCCTTTTTGACGTGGGAGAATTTGAGGACCAAGTATTCATCGCGATGGATTTTGTTGAAGGGCTCACTTTGGCGGACTGGCTGCTCCCAAAAAAACCAGGAAGAGCTCAAGTAGTCGAGGTCTTCCTAGGAGCTGCACAAGGTCTCAGCGCGGCTCACCGCGTATCCCAAGTTCATCGGGACTTCAAACCTGAGAACGTGCTCATGAACGGCGAGGGAAAAGTACGTCTGACGGACTTTGGACTCGCTCGATCCACTCCTCTCGAAAGCTCGACAGAGCTGAAGGTCCCGAATACGGCAGACACGCAGTTGGCGCCCCTCCTCGGCTCTCAGCGCCTCCAGACTCTCACCGCAACTGGTATTGGGCCCTCGCCGGCACCCCGGCCTACATGCCCCTGAGCAGTTCTTGCGCCGGCAGCCCACAGAACGCACAGATCAGTTTAGTTTTTGCGTGGCTCTCTACGGGCACCACCCTTTTGGCGCAGACACCATGCGCGGACGAACGCTGAACGAACTGGTAGAACGAGTAGTTCAAGGAAAGATGGCGAATGCCGAGGCCAACTCTGACTCCGTGCTCCTCAACAGACTTCTTCCCGTCCTCACTCGGGGCATGCAGACCGAGCCGGCAAAACGCTGGCCCTCTCTTGCTGTGCTTTCTGAGAACTTGAGGAAAGCAATTTGAGGTGGACCCAAGCCCCCCTTCCCAGACGAGCTCTCGTGACCCGTTCACGTCTGGGCGCCGGCACCTTCGCCCTTCTCAGCATTGCCGGACTCATTTTTCTCCTTTGGGGACCCAACGCCCCTACGGATCCAGCTCAAGACTTGGAGTCTCAAGCATCCGCGCGCCCGCACAACCTGGACGAATCGAATTCTAAAACGCCACTCATCATTCCGCCTCACGCCGCGCCTGTCACCAAAGCCCCACCAAATATTGCGACTCCAGTAGATATTCTAGCAATAGCGTAGCTAGCGATAAAGAAGATAAGGGCCTGCGCCCAAAAAGAGGTCGGTTACTCCGCGCCTCCCGCGGGCTCTGCGTCAAAAGAAGATCCCCCAACCAGTGCCAGAGCGATACAACGACGGTCTTAGGAACCCTTTTTCTTGCTCAATCGTATCAAGCTTCTCTCAGCAACGTCGGTGGTTTTCTGCACCCTGCTTACGGCTACCGCTCACGCTGATGAAAAGAAAGAGCACGAAGCGGATAAGCGAGCCCAAGCAGCCACGCACTACCAAGAGGATGCGCGCCTTTACAAGTTAGAGCACTAAGAGAAGGCAATTACGTCCTTTGAATCAGCATACCTACTGTCCGGAGCCGAGGCTCTCCTTTTCAATATTGCCCAGGCTCATCGCCTAGCTGGACCGCGACACTGCCTGCAAGCCCGCCGCTACTACGAGCAATACCTGCGCGACGACCCCACCCCCTCCAACGAAGAGGAAGTCAGAGAGCGAATACGCGAATTGAAGATTTGTCGTAGTTCTCCCCCGCCCTTGCCCGAGGCAGCGAAGCCGTCTACTTCGCCCGTTGCGAGTGAAAGAAAGCGAAAGAACCAGCTACCACCATTGTGCTCACAAGCTGCGCCATCATGAGTTTGACTGGGCTAGCTATGTTTTCTGCTGCGCTAATAAAATACAATCAGGTAGAAAAAACCTACCCTTGTGATCCTGAAAATTCTTAGGTTGGGAGACTCTCACCAACGCAAGCTATGCAGTGATGGCCAGCGGCGCCGCTCTGAGCGTTGCGGGCATTTCGTGGTGGGCTCTCACCCCAGCTTCCTTTCCCAAAGAAAAAAACATCACGAGCCTCACCCTAGACGTCGGGGGGGTATTTTGAGTTCTTACTCCCCACCGAACGAATCTATCTACTTTACGGGCGTCGGCTCACCATTCACAATTCGAAAGATTACTGTAGTCGACGGAATATCACCACGCGAGTTCAAATCGACCGAGCCCGAGGCGCCCACGTAGTCGATAGCTCGCCCTTCTTGAATAAAATCTAGGGCTTTTGACCACTCTCCTGGATAGATTTGTTCCCCCGGGGGACGAGAAATTTCAGTAATCGCCTTTGAAATACCAAGAGCGTCATCATCATCCCCAGTCGCGGCCATCGCCAAAGCAATCAGCATCGTGGGGAATGTCCCGTAGCCTGTTGATCATCAAAAAAAAGAAGTGGCGGTCCAATT
>CAYWLO010000094.1:0-15632 GCA_964459035.1 uncultured Polyangiaceae bacterium
CCAAGAAAATGACGTTCAAAAACGAGTTTTACCCCTCGCGCACACAATCACGCGGGTGTTCGTGCGCGCTAACACCTGCCAATATTTGGGTCATTCTACCCCTTCCACTGTCCGGAGAACGGCTCCTTGGGCGCCAGGCTGATGGAATTTGCGGAGGAGATCGAGGAGAGCGCCATGAAACGAAAAATGGGCGGTTTTTTACGTCCTCGTCCGGCCCCAACGAGGGGAGGGGCGGAGAAACCCGCTGAATCGTCTCGGTTTCCCCTCGGTACTACTTTTTGTCTCATTGGTGCCAAAACCCGACACGAAGTTCCGGTCCCTGGTACTAGCGTTTTGGTGAGATATTTAGCCCGTCTATTTCGAACACCCTGCGGGGGCGTCCTTTTCCCATTGGGACATGCTCCCTATTTCGCTCACCGTACGCCCCTCCTTTTTTAAGAGTAAAGCTGCGCGATGAGCACGCTTACCCGAGTGGCAATAAACTACAATTTCCTTGTCCAGTGGTAACTCTTCGAGGCGATCTTGCAATTCTTCGACGTTGATATTGACGGCGCCATGCAGGTGTTCTTCTTCAAATTCATCAGGAGTGCGTACGTCCAAGAGTAAACCTCCGCTTTCTATGATATTTTGGGCTTGCTTCCCTGAAATCCATCGTGAGCAGGGGGGCGTATTTGCGTCTCGTTCGGCTGAAGAAGGCTCGGAGGCGGGAGTGTGTTGAGGCTGTGGAGGTGGGCTCGAGGCGGTGCGGCCAGAGGCGGTGCAGCCAGAGGAGAAGAATAGGAGTGCACCTGCAATGATGAGAGTTTTTCGCATGGTTTTAGCCTGTTGATTGTTGAGACTGCATGGCTTCAGCTTTGCCGACCCAATCTGAGACTACTTGGAGTAGTCGGGGTCTGTCGAAGGGTTTCGTGGCAAAGTCGTCGCAGCCAGAGTTCATGGAGAGCTCGCGGTCGCTCGTCATGGCATTTGCGGTGAGGGCCACAATGGGAAACAGGTACCCAGCCTCTCTGAGTTTTCTCGTCGCCTCGTAGCCATCCATTACGGGCATATGCATATCCATTAGAATTACCTGATAGGGTTCGTCTGCTCCCCAAGCTTCCAACGCGCGTTCGAGGGCTTCTTTTCCATCGTCTGCTGTATGCACTTGATGCCCTGCTTTCGTGAGAAAGCGCTCTGCCAATCGTTGGTTCACTTTGGTATCCTCGACCAATAGAATTCTTCCACGATTTTGTGGGCCGTCATTGGAATTTCCGGCTTTCGTGGCGATTGATAACCTCGGCGGACGTTCGTGGGTGAGGAACTCCTCTCGATGCGGTCCACCGTCAACAAGTAGAGAAAACTCACTGCCTTTTTTAGGCTTGGAATGGAGAGTGAGCTCCCCTCCCATGAGCTCGGCGAGATAACGGCTAATAGTCAGTCCTAGCCCTGTACCCCCGAACTTTCTTGTGGTGGAGGTATCGGCCTGGCTAAACGGAGTAAACAGTCGAGAGATTTGTTCTTCGTTCATACCAATACCGCTATCGATTACTTTGAATATAAGTTGCGCGCGATTGGCGTCGCTCCTGTAAGACACTCGGAGTTCGACTTTTCCTTTTTCTGTAAATTTGAGAGCATTTCCTAACAAGTTGAGCAAGACTTGGCGCAGTCGCACTGGATCGCTCTTTAGAACTAGGGGCAGGGGGTAGTCGAACTGAAGGTCGAGGTGTAAGCCTTTCTCCTGCGCTTTTTCTCTCATTAAGCGACAAGCGTCTTCAGGTATCTCCCAGGGTGATAAGTCAATTTTCTCAACCTCCATTTTACCCGCCTCAATTTTTGAAACATCAAGAATGTCGTTGATGATGGCCAAAAGGTGGGAGCCGTTCTTCTTGATAGTGCGAACATGCTCCCCACGGACAAATTCGTCTAAGTCGGGCTCCGAAAGTAGATCGGCATAACCCAAAATTGCGGTCATGGGCGTTCTGATTTCATGGCTCATATTGGCTAAGAACGCGGACTTCGATTGACTTGCTTTTACGGCCGTCCTCCGAGCTGCTTCTAGGGCAATGAGCGAATGTTCTCGGGCTGCGTTGCTTGATTGGATTTCTACCTCCAAGCTCAATCGCTGGAGCGCTGCGCCTAATACTTCCGAGAAAGCGCGTAAATATTCAACATCGGCACCGTTGCGAGTTGCTCCCGAGGGCACTGTCAGAATGAGCATTCCAACCACGCTTTCCCCCGATGAAATGGGTACATTGTACCGCGAATGCTGGAGAAGCTCTTGAAAGAGAATCCCCTTGCTCTTGTTTGAGCCTGGGGGAAATATAGGATCGGTTTCGCCGGGCTCTCTACCTTTTTGAACTTCTAAGTGAAAACTTTTTGGGTTTCCTTTTAGGAGCAGGATGGCTCCTTGTTGGGTAGGAGATAGTGAACGAAGACTGAGTAGCGTATTTAAGCTTTGTTCAAGGAGTTGTTTTTCGGTGGCGGCTTCCAGCGAGAGTTCTAGGACTTGGTAGAGTACGGCTTGACGCAGCGAGGCGTCTTCGAGAGCGGTCGTGCGCTCCGCAATACGTGTTTCCAGTTCTAGTGCTGCACACTGAGCCCTGCCGTACTGTCCCCCTGCAAAGGCTGCAAGAAGACCGAGGACGAGGGGCGCCGAGTAGATGATCCACAAAAGTGGTTCATCAAGCAGCCGGGAAGGAATGTCTTCCTCCCCCGGCATCCATTGCGTAGCTATCGCGACCAAGACGAAGACCAGCCCCAACGCAATCCCATAGATTGCCCCACTTCGTCGCGCGTCGCGCGCGTGAATTGCTCCCGATGAGGAATTCATAGTGATCTATGCGGCCAAATTAGAAAGAGCTTTAGGCGCCTGCTATTCTCCTGGTGGGCAACTGACTTGCATTTTCCAGTCGACGAGAGTGGGCACGTCTAATCCCGAAGTTCCGGGAACTAGCTCTGCCTCCACACGCAGATAGTCAAGAGTCTGTGGAGCACCGGCTGATTCCAAAATACCATCCAGCAATTGAGTTCCAGCTTGGGTGTCTCCGGTCGCGGAGAGGGGAGGAGCTATCATGCCCCCTAACGCGGCGCTTCTTGCGGCGACCGCGAAACCGCCGCTCAGGGGAACCCGAGGAGCACTGTCCAAATCGGAGGCTGTTTCTGCCGTTTTGGCGAAGAAGCGAATCTTCGAATCATTGGGAGTGGTCGCTATCCAGGTAAAGAGCCCCCAAAGCGGTAGATAACCATCGCTGCAGACGTCTGTGAGGTCGAAGTCGCGATTGAAAGAGCGCACGCTACTTGAGGCTTGTGGGACGACGATGACGACGTCTTTGGACGCGACGATGGCTCCGCCCGCCATGGCATTGACTTGAAACCCGAATATTTGGTCTTGAGCCTGTAGTTGAATTTCTGATGGAGCAGAAAACGTAACTCTAAAGTTTACGACCGTGTTGGCAATGCATTGCTCAATGATGGCGGGCGTTGAAGGATCGTCCAAACAACGCTTGGTAACGCCATCAGGGGATAAGTCCCCGCTACCGTTGACCGAGTTGACGACGGGCACGTTTGTGACCGTATCAACAAAGAGACCAATTGGACGCCCTCGAGCGGGGGCAGGGCCTTCGTCAATATTCAGTGGGCTCAGTTGTGGCACGGTGCCTGGTGGGCCGGAGTAGTCAAAATCCACTCCATCATCTTTGTCAAATGCCTCTAGGTAGACATCCTGACGAATGTTTTGAGTGAGTGATAATATAGCATCTGTTACCTGTTCGCCGAGATCACTATCACCGCTATGACATCTCTTTCCCTTTCTATTCATGGCGATGACGTACGGGCTTGTCCATGGGTTGCTATCTTGACTGTTTACTGCACCCGTTCGTCTGGCCGCTTCTTGTAGGTGTTGATGAGCGTAAGCGCGGACCCCATCCGGGTTGCGGCCATCTGAGTCGCATCTTGAGTAATAAGGGTCGCCATTTGTATCCGTCTCAATTGGTCCGACGCCTGATACGTCTACACCAATTGCCTTGTATCCTCCGGCGTTGAGGGAGTTCATGGTGTCCTCCCAACTGGGGACACCAATCGGCTCCACGTCGTTCATGGCGTTGACTTGTAGAAACCACCGAGGTGGTGAACTCTTCATGTTCACTGGACGTTCGCAGAGGGCGCTCACGACGTCGTCTGCGCTGAGGCGGGAACCGTTCAGTGCTCGAATCCCGTCAGAAGAACAAAAGTGGGTAAAGTACTCATCGCCTCCCGTTCTATAGGAGCACGAACGGGGAGCCGTAGGGGGTTCCCCGGGGGCCCATTTGTTGATGGTACTGGTGTCGATAGTCGAGTTTACGTCCCAGACGTGTATCGAGCCACGCTCTATTAGGCCAAGCCAAGTGAAGGCATCGCTCGCAAGCTGAGGGTACTGGGTCGACAATGCGCTTTGTTTGTTTGCGCCAAAGAAGCCCGCGAGTTTCCCTTCCTCTTGAGCACAATATCGAGAGGCATCCCGCCACGATCCTGTGTTGCTCTTGTGCTCAAAACATGCCTCTCCGGGATCTTGACCATTGTCTGGCGTCCAGGTCACGTGATCATATCCTGAGGGGCATTGATCAAAACTTTTTGAATCGACGACGAGATAGTAGTCACCTGGCGCAAGTCTCCCTCTGAGACTGGCAAGCTCTTCCGTTCCCCACTCGTAGGAATTGAGGCGGCCTCGGTAGATCCAATCGTCTTCGTCACCGCACAGAACGCGCTTGTTGGTGGAACGGTCGATTACATAAAGCACGGTGTCTATTCCCGAGCCCCAGGTGTTAAAATGCACGAACTCGGTCTGAGTGAGGGTAAACTCGAAGTAGGCCTCTGGCTGGTTCTCGCCATCGGAATCCTCGCAATGACCACGAGAATAAGAGGGAAAGTTTTTGGGGTAATCGGCAAATCCCTGTGAGTTGGTGCCATCTGATGAAGCACTTCTCATTCCAGTTCCTCCCACAGAAGTAGTGCTAAACGTACCAGTATATCGTGAAAATACACTCGGAACGATACGAATAGCATTATTTTCAACACTATTTAAAAGAGGGTCGGTATCTATCGCAGTGGGCCAGGGACTTCCTCCCGGTATTGCTAGGGTCGAAGTGGCTACTTGCTCAGGGCTTTCGTGTCCAAAGGAAAAGTGGCCACCTGGACCATTTTCAGTAGCATCGTCGGTCATCGTGACGACAATTTTTGTTGAGAGCGTATTCATGCACGCATAACCAACAGTCCCAGCCGGGCAAGGTCCTCGCTCTGGTGTAAGAGCGGAGCCGCTGTAGTCACTGATCCATTCCAAGGCACCACCCGCATTGCGTGGGCGAACCCAGAAATTGTCCGAGTCGTCGGTGTCTGATGTATTTGTGCCCGCGCCGCGGTACAAAAACGAACTCACTCCCCCCGAGGGGGTCCCATTGGTGAGAGAGTAGAGCGCTGTGCCAAAGCCTTCAGTGTAGTTTCTATTTCTTGTAGTCCCGTTGCTCTGGAGCCAGTCGATTACCGCCTCGGCGTCCGAGTCATTCGATGTCATATTGAGGGTATGAATGAAGGGGAGAATGGGAGAGTTTTTTACGGCGTGTGGTAGCACCGGGTAGCCATGAAAGTGTCCCACCCCAAAACGCGTGTTAGGAAAAGTGCCCCTTACTTGTTGAATAATTCCGCGTGAGCCGGCTACGCTTTCTCCCAACTCCTCGATGGCGTCGGCCATTGTGTAAGACGTATCGATATTGAAGTAGACGTCGATGAAGTTGAGTTCAGCAGTCAGTTCTAGGCTATCGGGGTCGCTCGGAGCGCCGCCTGGAATTAGCTCATGGTAGATATATGGACCGCTGGGAAGTAGGCCCGCGTCGCTCAAGCGTGTTTCTGTGGCTGAAGACGCAGGCCCATTGGCGGCTACAATAATAGCTTCAGTTTTTACGGTAATTCCGTTGTCGAAGAGAAGATCGCCTCCAGCAAGGGAGTCAGAGGGTTCATCTGGAAATTCTTTGCAATAGGAATCACACGTGTTGCCGAGACAATCCACGGCGGGGCTGAGGCCCATTTTTATTCCCCGGTGGGGAGGAAGGAGCCCGGCCGAAATGCCGCCAGATCTTTCTTGAGCCATGAGCTCAAACCGGCAATCGGTCCAGAGTCCGTCGCTTCCGCAGAGGGCGTGGCTTGCGCCGCATGCTTGATTGCGCGTTGTGGTGATAGTTTTTTTGCCGCAATCGACCTGCTCCCCAGGAATATCGCAGGGGCAGCCTGGGGAAAATTCTGCGAACGAACACACCTTTTTCTCGGAGCATTCGTTTGTGTCAGAGTCGCAGAGGGGGCCTCCTCGTAAGGAGCTGGTACCCTCAAAATCAGAGCCTGGAGCTCTTGTTTCCACGTCACATGACAATTGGAGGAGGGATACGCAAAGAGCGATGGCGAAGCGATGAATGAGAATCATTGGAAATGTGCTCGTGAGCTGGGACCGCGTAGGTCAAGAAGCCAACCATTGGGGCGAGACTCCTCCCCAATAGTTGCCGTTTTTTCACCCAGTGCATTCACGAGGCTGAGATCGTCTGTTAGTGATACTGCCGATTGGTCTTCGTGAATGAAGAGGGTAACCTGGAGGCTTGATGCCTCAGTGCAGTTGGGTTCAAGAAGACCATCTATTGACAACTCACGAACCTCGAAGGCGAAGCTGCCCATTTCGATGGAAAAAGTTCCACTCGCTCGATCGGCGACAATAGATTTTTCTTCATTGAACAAACCTGTGAGAGTGACTGATGGGTTAGTTGACGCAGGGGCTGTCTTAGACGTCAATTCCACTTGGGGTCCTATTTGTTTCAAGAAGATGCCATCAAAAGAAGTGACTGGCCCCAGAACCAGAGAACGGTCCAGGTCGTTCGTTTCGTCTCCACCCAAGAGTTCGATGAAAAAGCCGCCTCCAGGGAGCTGAGCGAGTGAATCATTGAAGACCTGAACGAATTGTGAATTGTTGTTGGCAATCATCGCTCGTAAGTTTGCGGTCTGAAATACGTTCTCATTTTCTGGACAGGGTCCGCAGCTAGCGCCAGGGTCGAGTAAGTTGCAGCTCCCTGGTTCTGCTCTAGCGGGGGCTCCCCCGCTCGCAATGGATCCCTTCGAGTCCCCTTCTTTTCCAGAAAATGTGTTTTGAGCTATTTCTTTGGAGCACTCGTCGTCAAAACAGACGTTCTCCTTGGTTCCAGAGGAGGCTCCAGCGCTTCCCTTCACCCCACTAAGTTCTGAAGGCTCAAGGTCGGCTGCAGGCGGGGAGGCCAGAGGTAATGTATTGGTCAATTCGGACGGAATTGCTTCTTCGGCGCATGCGGAGAGATTGATGAGAGAGAAAAAGGAGAGCCAGAGGCGGAGTGACCCGGCCGCTAGGGGGCTGGGGTGAGAACGAAGTTGAGTCATTGAATAAGCCGGTGGAGCAACTTTTCGTCCTCAGCCAAAAAACGGGCCGAGGGCAAGAGGGTCAAGTTTCCAGCCTGGAGGACGGACACTGAAGCAAAACCTTGCTAGCCACAAGAGGCCTAACTTGATTGAACTACAGGATGTGAAGAAATCGATCAGTATTCTAATAGAATTCTATTTGACGGCTATCGTGGTGAGTACATTGTCTGGGGGAGATGTTCCTGTTGGTACCGCGTTCGGGTGAGCCGTGGCTTCTTTTACGGAATGAACAGCAACATCTCTTGGCGCGGCTGCAGCTCCTCCGTCTAGGCGACAGACTGGAACGCCTACGAGCGAGATAGTTGCCGGGAGGTGGCCATTTTGCGCAGCTTGTTGGTTGAATTGTCCTCGGGCAATTCCTTGGTTGTACGTGAAGAAGAGCATGGCCGTGGCGGCGCCCGCCAGGAGCAGACGTCGGGGATGCTCTGGGTAGCGTTTCATTATATGTTGAGCAGCCATTGTTTGCACGCTGGTGAAAGCTACGCACTTTGAGTAGACGGCTTTTCTGAGAAGTTGAAAGGACTGAGTGAATTGGCGCAGGGAGACCGATAAGTCGGCGCCGGGGTTTTTTTCTACGGGAGAAGCACTGTGTTTTTCGATGCCATTGGAACCGCGGGTACCCTCATTCGTATTTTGTGCGCGCTGACGACTCGCGTGGAGAGCGCTTTCGATTACCACCATGCGAGCTGCCCGTTGCTCTCTCAGGGGTTCTACAGCTCGCGCAATGTCTGCAGGGGTGATAGGTCCTTCGCGCTGGGCGAGACGCTCGAGCTCAAGTTCCATCGCTCGGGCGCTCGAAAATCTTTTCTCTGGGTTGTTTGCGAGGGAATTTTTGAGCACAGCTCGCAGCTCAGGTTCAATGTCTGGGGGAAGTTCACCATCTGCGCGAGGTGTTGTACCAAAGAGCAACTGGTGAAGAATGACGCCGCAGGCCCAGAGATCGGCCCTATGATCGACGTGACGACCTGCTGCATGCTCTGGAGCCATATAGCTCAACTTACCCTTGATTACACCAGTGCGCGTCTCTTCGGAGAGACGGTTTTTCGCCTTGGCGATACCAAAGTCTATCAGTTTTACCTGTCCCGCCTGGCTGATCAGAATATTTTGTGGGCTCACATCTCTGTGAACAATGCGCTGAGGGGATCCATCAATTTCTAGATCATGTACTGCGCTCAAAGCGGCACACACGTGGGCCACGATTTTGAGCGCTATCGGAGCAGCTATCAGCTTG
The DNA here is from genome assembly GCA_964459035.1 of uncultured Polyangiaceae bacterium. Taxonomy (GTDB): domain Bacteria; phylum Myxococcota_A; class Polyangia; order Polyangiales; family Polyangiaceae; genus NIC37A-2. Next base: position 8,669 of record CAYWLO010000094.1, read on the forward strand.
CCCCTACGCACCGCAATTCTTTGGAGCCCAGAGAGCGCCTCCCCATCTATCCACTCTAAGACCTGAAAGGGAATGCCGTCGTCCTCGCCCACATCATGCACTTCTACCACGTTGGGGTGGTGCAAGCGCGCGGCGATATTTGATTCGTCGAGAAACATGCGCTGGTAGGCTGGGTCGCGGGCGTGGCACGGGCGTATTGTTTTTACAGCCACCAACTTTTCGAAACCGAATCCACCCGTAATGCGTGCTAGCCAGACAACCGCCATACCTCCTTCAGCGATGCGCGTGATGAGTTCATAGCGTTCAATGAACTGTCCTGGCTCGTGCTCCAAGACAGGTACATTCGCTGTTGAAGGGGACGTCACTGAACGGTCTGTCGAGGAGTTACGCATATTCACGGAATGCAAAGCAACCTTTGTGCCACCTGAGTAAATTCTAGATAAGCTAGAGTTTTTGCCGCTCAGAGAACGATCAATCACGTCCATTTTCGCGCGATCGTTACTTCCAGGAGACGCACACGGGGGAAGGCTGGGCGTCTTGTCTCCTTGATGCATCAGTTCAGGGGGCTGAAGGCATCAAGATCTCAACAAATGGGGCGCATGGTCGTCTTGCACAGGGTGTCTTGGGAGACACGCTTTCTCACTTCATGTCGACAAATTCTCCGTACTCTGACTTTCAAGGTACCCTGGCTATTTCGGGATCCCTGGACCACTTGCGTCTGAAACGCGCCACCATCACGGTGATTGCCGGTTCAAATCAAGGAGCTCAACTCGTTGTCGGGGCCAATCCTTGCTTCATCGGTTGTAGCAAAGAATGTGATCTCGTCTTGGACGACGGATTCGTATCGAGAAAACACATTGAGGTGACTCCAAAAGAAAGCGGAGTGATTGTAAAAGATCTTGCTAGCCGAAATGGGCTTTTCATGGGGAGCGTGGGCATCGGGGAGATTTGCGTCACCGAATCGGCGACGCTTACATTAGGTAAGACGACGTTGCTTGTTTCGATAGAAGGTGAGGAACTCGATATACCTCTGTCGAAAGCCTCTCATTTTGGGAAGGCCCTGGGCATCAGCGTCGCTATGCGCGCCGTATTTGCCCTCTTGGAGCATGCTGCCCAGACTGATGTGACTGTATTATTTGAAGGAGAGTCCGGAACCGGAAAGGATATCTTGGCGACTTCACTTCATCAAAAGAGTCGCCGGGCCGAGGGCCCGTTTGTCGTGGTGGATTGTGGTAGTATTCCGGAAAACTTGATAGAAAGTGAGCTGTTTGGTCACGAAAAGGGAGCTTTTACAGGTGCAACAGGCACCCGCCAGGGTGCGTTCGAACAGGCCGACGGCGGTACCCTTTTTCTGGACGAAATTGGTGAACTCCCTTTGGAACTGCAACCCCGTTTGTTGCGCGCTCTTGAGACTCGCTCTTTTCGAAGAGTGGGGGGGAGCCGCACTATTTCCACAGACGCCCGCTTCATTGCAGCTACCAATCGTCGCCTTGCCGAGGCAGTGCGCTCTGGGCAATTTCGCGAAGATCTTTATTATCGACTGAATGTCGTGCAAGTCAGAGTCCCCCCTCTCGCGGAGCGTCCCGAGGACGTTCCTCTATTGGCTGAGCAGTTTCTGAAGCGATCTCTAAGAGACGAAGACGCTGAAATGCCTGTCGATCTAGCTCGCGTGCTTGCCTCCCATACCTGGCCAGGCAATGCGCGTGAATTGAGGAATGTTGTAGAACGCTTCGCTACTTTTGGTTCGACCAATCCGCGACTACTTTTTGGCTCCACTGGGCTAGTTGAAAGCCCCGAGACCGAGCCCAACGAGGGCTCAACGCACCTAGCGCTCTCTGGTCTTCTAGATTTGGACTATCACGAGGCCAAGAGGAGGGTGATTGATCAATTGCATCTCACTCTGTTGCCTCACGTTGTGGAGGCGTCCGGTAACAATATATCTGAGGCGGCGAAGAAACTGGGGCTTCCCCGAACATCCTTGCATCGCATGCTGAAAAAGCTCGATTTGTAAAATCATGAGGCGAGAGGATATTCGCTTTTTCTCTTCTCACGGAGTCCTTCGCCGACACACTTCAGAATGGAGAAATGTTGAAGGCGACGTGCCAAGTTCGCAATACGAGTGGCTACATCAATGGGGCCGCTTGTTTTGGCCGTGGACCTTACGCTTGTACGCAAGACGCCCAACTGTCCGACCGCAGGATGACGAAATTCCAGGTGGCGGGGAAGGATGCGTAATTCGAACTTTGTTTGGCCACTGTCCCCCCATATTCGCCCCGCCACTCGATGACCCTGTGACCAAAACCTGAGCGAGAGCACTGTATTGTGTATGTCTCCTAGGGGCACTTGTACGTGGTCCTTTTCCCTTGAAACGCCCAACGATTGGACCGCCTCGACAAGTCCGTTTACATAGTCCGTGATGAGTTCCTCATTGTGCATGATTGTGACGTAGCAAGTTTAGTGCCACCTTATGGTAGGTGGAGAATATTTAACTAACAATCGTGGAATGTTGAATATTTTTTCTCAATCTGGGTAAGGACACCGCGTTGTACAGAGGGGGTGTGCCCACCAGGAAACACTGGGGCGGTTCTGGCTCACCAGGCTGTCGCTCTCAAGTGACGGTTCCTTCAAGGAGGGGGCGTTGCATTATGTAATGGCGAAAAAGCGCGTACTGCCAGCCGATTCACATGGTTGGCTTGCGTCCGGTTTTTGTATTTACCTTAGCGACTCTTCTTTTTTTGGTGAGCCCGGCTCTTGTCTATGCACAGGGCGAGGCGGCTTCTCAGGAGCGCAGCGACTTGAGTCTATCCGATCCCCTGGCTCTTGAATTAAAGTCCCGGGGTGACTCTGCCATGCTCTTGGGGAATTACGTAGCGGCCTTAGACGCCTATGAGCGGGCGAGCGCTATCGAGAATCACCCCAAGTTGCTTTACAATCGAGCGCGGGCATTGCAAGCGTTGCAGCAATACACCAAATCGCTCGAACTCTTTCAAGACTTCAAAGTAAGTGCTCCCTCCAGTTTGTTGTCACGGGTTCCTCAGCTGGACTCCATGATAGGCAGTGTTCGAAAGAATATTTGCTTCGTTTACTTTCAGGTGGCCGTCTCTCACGCGCGAGTAAAGGTCAGGGGGAGAAGTGTTTACCAGCCCACTCGGGGACCTCATGCCTTTGACGCAGGGCCGGCTGAGGTGGTGATTGAGGCACGTGGTTATGAGTCCTATTCGCGAAAGCTGCAGTTGAACGGCGGCAAGCGTCTCACAATATCACCGCATCTTGTGGAGTTACGTCGAGAGGGAACACTGCAGGTGGACTCATCCGTCGCGGGGGCCGAAGTTCTGGTGGACGGGCGCTCTGTGGGTATGGTGCCGGCCGAGGTATCCCTCGCGCCAGGGAACCATCAAATTCAGGTACGCCATCCCAAATTCAAGACAAACAATTCGCGGGTACTGGTTGAGGCGAGGCTGACACGGACGATTCATGTCGATTTGGAGCGTCGCCCCAGCGTGTGGCGTAAGTGGTGGTTTTGGGTGTCGATTGGAGCTGCCACGGTAGCCGGGGCCACTCTCGCGGTGATCCTGACCACGGAAAAATCACCAGGTGAAGGGGATATACCCCCTGGTACAATTAAAGTGCCTGGAGGGTAGTTCTTAGAGAAAGAGCGGCGGGGCGATTTCCTTATTTTTTTGAGGAGCCTTTTTGCTATCGGGCCTGTTTCGCGGCTTTGGTTTCTTTTGTTCCAGCTGCTTGAGCGGTATGCGGGGAAGTGCGTCTTGGGGAGCCTGCTCCGGAAGGGGGGGTAATACCAAGACAGGGGGTGGATCTGCCGCGCGAATAGTTGCCTCCTTTGTGAGCAGGTTGGGTTCTGCTTTCTTTGCTTTTGGCGTGTCGATATAGAAATAGTAGACGGCGGAGCTTGCGAATAATGCAAACGTGACACCCGCCCATAGAAGCGACTGGTAGCGTGCTTTTAGAAGGGGCTCTTGTGATGTTGTAGAGGGGCGGGCACGCGAAGTTTCCTCTCTATCGGAGAGGTGAATGTTCTCTAGACAAGCCTCCTTAAGTCCGCCATCGGGAGCAAGCGGCGCAAGAAGTGGAGCCGCTTTTACCGCATGGACCAACGCCAACGTGGCGGGCTCCGTGGCGGTAAATCTTTCACTTTGTTTGCCTTGCCAAGCACGGTCCCGAGCAATGAGGGGGTTTGCTCTTGCCCCCATTGGCTGCCCCCCTGCCTGAGTCCCCAAAAGTACAGGGGGAACGGTGTCGGGCACGTCTATGGCTGGGGCGATAATGATACCTTCGGGCGGACCAAAAGGGAGTAAGAGTTGATGCAATTCATCAGCAGAAGCGGGCCTTCCCTCTGGATCTTTGCTGAGGCAGCGTTCAACAATATTAATAACTTGTGCAGAGATATCGTTGCGAAATGTGCCCAAGGGCTTAGCAATTGTATTGGGAATTGCCGCGATAATGGCGCTCGGACTTGGTCCATTAAAGGGAACGCGTCCGGCCAACAGAAAGTAGAGAACAACTCCCATCGACCAAATATCCGTCAAATGGTCGACTTCTCGGGTTCCCAGTATTTGCTCAGGAGACATATATTGAGGTGTGCCCAAGGTGCTCTGAGTCGCAGTGAGAGTTGCCTCGCCATCGGAGTCCATCTTTGAAATACCAAAGTCCAATAACTTGATATGGCGCGCACCTGTGAGCTGAGTGATGAATAAATTTTGCGGCTTGATATCCCGATGCATAATGCCCGCATCATGCACCGCGCCGAGGGCAGCTGTGGCTTGCAGCACATAGCCAATGGCTTCTTCAACAGGAAAGCGCTCCCGAACCCGAATCTCTTGGCGTAGGTCACGCCCCTTGAGTAGCTCCATGACAAGAACGGGGATACCGCTCTCGAGTTCTGCTACTTCGTAAACATCCAAGACATGGGGGTGATCAAGTTGCACGAGGAGGCGTGCTTCTCTTTCGAACCTGCGCACATCTTCGCTGGATAATTCGGGGGTTGGTCTCAGGACCTTGAGAGCCACATGCTCATAGGTCTGCTCGTCGAGGGCTCGAAAAATGAGGCCCATACCGCCCGCTCCGATGAGGCGCTCGATTTTAAATCTCCCCAGGAGAATATCGCCTTCATTGAGCACGTGAGTTTTCCAGGGAATGGTTCTTTGGCGACAGGGCTCGCCTACTAGGGTTGGACGGCCAATATCAGTCAATCTTGAGGCGCCGTGAATGATACGACCCGCGCCTTTGCGGGCTAGCGTGACCCATGGTAGTGAGCTGGCGGAATATTTATTATGAAACGCTCTCTTCTTACTTTAGTCGCCTCCGCACTCACCTTAGCCCTCTTGGGCGTAGCCTGTGGGGACAATGAGGACACTGATTCTGGCAAAGACATAGGATCGGGTGGAGAGGCGGGGACATGTGATGAGTCACAAATACTTTGCGACGAGATCTGCACGTCGGTTGAGATTGACGCCAACCACTGCGGCAACTGCGGCACCGAGTGCGGGGCCGAACAAGGTTGCTTAGAGGGAAAATGCCAGGACTTTGCCTGCAATACTGGCGAGGTGCGGTGTTCGGGCGACTGCGTGGAGCTGCAGTCCGATATCACCAATTGCGGTGCTTGTGGCAACCAGTGTTCGGGAGCGCAGGTTTGTGATCGCGGAGTGTGTTTGGACAATTGTGCGCCGGGGCTTCTTGCATGCGACGGCAAGTGCATCGATCCTCTGACCGATTCAGACTATTGCGGCGTCAGCTCTTGTGATGAGGTTGCGATGGGAGGAGCGAGCAGCGGTGGTGCTGGTGGCGGCAGTCCGGGACCCGTCTGTTCACCTGGTAGCCTATGTGAGTCTGGCCGATGTATCGTCTCGTGTACCCCAGGGCAGCTCGAATGTGGTGGTAGGTGCGTCGATCCTCTCAACGATGTGGAATTTTGCGGAGCTTCGGACTGCAGTATTGAGGATGGGCAAGGGGAATCCTGCAAAGAGCACGAGAGTTGTTCCATTGGCGAGTGCAGGCGATTTGACCCGCGCCGGCGCTAGAGTCAGACTTGTAGAGTGCAGGGGGAAGGTTCCCCTTTTTTGGGCGCAGGTGATTTCGATGAGAATTACCAGCATGTTTTCGATACAGGATTCGGTAGCCCCTCAGCTTGTAGAATCCGAGCGGGTGGCAGGGGCCGAGCTGCCCTCCGCGGTTCCCCAGGTGGTTTTCGTTCAGGCCAGCCTGCCCGAAATGTCCCTTGGCGGTAGTCGCGATAATCCTGTGACGGTGGCGGCCTCTCAGTTTGCAGATCTCATTCGAGGTCGCGATAGGGGCAACGCTCCTCCTTCGGGTAGCCCAACTCCAGTAGATGGTGGTCGAGCAAGAGCTTCGAGCGCGATGGGAGCCGCCCGCTCCCAACTGATCTCCGCTGAAAATCTCGAGAGCATTGCGCGCATGCTGCATAGCTCACAAATTCAACAGCCAGCAGCGCAGATCAGGGGCCCGATGAATGAGCAGATGCTTTTTAGCGATGGGGGCGGTCGTGCTCGCGAGGTTTCTACTTATAGCAACGCCGACGACCGAGTGGAACAATTGCGCGCTGCGGCTCAACTGGACGAGGGCATCAATCTCGTCGCTTGAGTGACTGTTGACTAGTTCCGAGGGCAAATAAGCCGGCACGAATTTCAGGAGCGAGGTCCTAGAGCGGCGAGCGTTTTGCCGGTTGTCGCGAGCAGTAGCAGGACATGTAGAGCGCCGATAAGTGGACGCAAATGGAGCTAGTACCAAAGGTCGGAACTTCGTGCCGGGTTTTGGTACCCATGAGACAAAAAGTAGTACCGAGGGCAAATAGGGAGGCTATTGCGGGTTTCATCAGGCCCCCACTTCAGTTGGGTCTGGTGAAACCCGGCACGGACTTCCGGCACGAGGTACTAGTGCGGCATTTTGGACCACCTCTACAATCTGTAGGTGGACGAAAATACCGCGT
>CAYWLO010000095.1:0-15511 GCA_964459035.1 uncultured Polyangiaceae bacterium
CTCGCCCCCGCACTTCTTAAATCATTGACGCGACATCTTTCCTGACACAGGGGGACGTGGGTGTCATCGGAATCCGCCGGAATCAACGCATCGGAATCAACGTGGGGAGAATTTCGGAGATTAACGTGGGGAGAATTTCGGAGATTAAGTTAAAATAGTGCGCAACATCCGTGCGCTCTGTCCGAAGCCCCAGATATGCAGCCTCGACATATCCGCCCCGGAATCACCTACCTTCTTACGAGACGCTGCATCGAACGCCGTTTTCTCCTGCGCCCGTCCCCGAAGACAAATCAAATCGTTCAATACTGCCTTGCGTTGGCAGCCGAACGCACGGGGATGCAACTTCACGCATTTTGCGCGATGTCCAATCACATTCATACAGTCGCGACGGACGTGGAGGGACGATTACCCGAATTCTTACAGTTTTTTCACCGGCACCTTGCTGTGGCCATTAACGCGTCGTTGGGTAGAGTTGGCAATTTGTGGGCCGGAACCCAATCGTCGGCTGTCGAACTTGGCAGCGCTACCGATGTTCTCGACAAGCTGGCATATGTGGTCGGTAATCCGACCACGGCTGGGCTGGTGAGAGCTCCTCAACGCTGGCCGGGCGTCATCAGTCGTAGAATGGGAGAAACTTACCGGGTTAAACGGCCGGTGGGTTACTTTCGTGTGGAAGGGGTGATGCCGGAATATTCAAGCCTAACTTATTCAGTGCCTCCCCAATTGGATCACCTAGGAGTCTCTCAAGTCAACGAGCTTTTCTTCAAAGCTCTGTCAAATAAAGTTCGCGTGGCCAGAAAAGCCCTTCAAGAGAGAGGGAAGAGCTTTCTCGGTGCCAAGCAAGTCTCGAAGACTGAGTGGAGTCAGGTCGCCTTCTTAGGGGAGAAGTGTAACGCCAAAGTCCCACGCTTCGCGATTCGCGACCCACAGAAGTACAGAGAGGCTCTTGTCCGTTGGCGAGGTTTCCTGACCTGTTATATTGACGCTTTGCGTCGATGGCGCGGGGGAGATCGAAGTGTGACATTTCCAGATGGCACCTGGTGGATGAAACGAGGCCATTGCGCAAACTGTGGGCCGCCAGGTACTGTTGTTAGTTGAGACAATACCTAGAATAATGATGTTCCGGGGAGCCTCTGTGGCTCTGTAGGCCGTTCTTTGTCTACCTCTTGCCCCAGACGGTTCTCTTGCACAAGGAGAGACCCGTCGGAACGTCTAGGTCACTTCACTGTCTACCATTGGAGGGTCGCGCGCCACTCTGGGAGAACACGCGCGGCTCACCAACGCGCGTGCATGGAACCAACTTGGGGCATCACAACGCGCGAGCTACTTTACGCAGCTCGAGCGACTCTTGGGTTGCGTGGAACCAACGGGGACGTTTTCCATTCTCGTTGCGCGGAACCAACGTGGGACGTTTTCCATTTTCGTTGCGCGGAACCAACGTGGGACGTTTTCCATTCTCGTTGCGCGGAACCAACGTGGGACGTTTTCCAAAACGCGTCCTTTTGCGTTACGTGGAACGTTTTCCAAAACGCGGGCAATATGTCTTCCTTTCGCGTTGTGCATTGCGGGTGGCCATTGGCGTGTTTTAGTGAATATGGTCACGCCCATGGGGTCGTGATGCATGAGTTCCGTCCCCTTGATTGAACAGAAAAAGAGAGTTAGATAAATGAAAAGCAAGAGAATTCTAGGTGGAATCGCCGCCGTCGCTATCTCGTTAAATCTCGGTGCGTGCGCAAAAACTGCTCCTGCAGCAGCGGCTCCGGTTGAGCCTAAACCTGCAGTAGAAGAGGCTCCAGCAGCAGTACCCTTAAAACCAGTGAGCGAGAACACAGAGCGCGTTTTCGTTGAGGGCGTGGCCGGGGGCGTGATGCTTCAGACCGTGCAGCTTGAGGCCGAGGTCGTTTCTGTCGACCAAGAAAAACGCGCCGCCGTTTTGCGAGGACCCGAGGGGAACGAGGTGACTGTTCAGGTGGGCGAAGGTGCCGTGAACTTCTACCAGGTGAAGGTCGGCTCACGGGTCAGTGTGAAAATGGCGCGTGAACTTGTAATCTATGTTGCCGACGAAGATGAAGAGGCCGGAGAAGACGGCTCGGCTGCGGTTGCTGCTGGGGCGAAAAAAGGCGAGAGCCCTGCGGGCGTCGTAGTCGCCTCGTCTAAGGTGACATCAAAAATAAGTTCGATGGATGTGGAGGCACGTACAGCGACCCTTAAATTTGAAGACGGAAAAGAAGAGACCTTCAATGTGCGCCCCGACGTGGACATGACCAAGTACTCAGTTGGACAAGACGTGGTATTTCTCATTACGGAAATGCTCGCTCTCGAAGTAAAGAAAATTTGAAACAAGGAGGCCCGTCTTTTTTGAGGGGCACTCCGACATGCTTAGCCCTTTGCAAATGTATTCGTGGCAAGTGCGACTTTCCCGCTTTTGCACGAAGTTTGACTAAATGAGGTCCATTTCGTGCGTAGTCGGGAAAGTTCCCTCTCAAGGTACAACGAATTCACGCGTGAAACTCGGAGACTCGGAGACTCGGAGACTCGGAGACTCGCTGGACCTTGTGGGTCCTTAGCACCAACGTGGTTCAAAATGATCTTGTTGAGCGCCGCACCATGGTCTTCTCAGGTTCGGTCGTTCCGAGAATTCTTGGATCTTAGGCTGCGTGATTCTGTTTAGAAAAAAGGACGAAAATTTGTGCCGGTTTATTGTGCCATTGATACAAGAAGGAGTGACGAGGGCAGGCGAGACCCGGCGTGCTCTGAAGACGGGGGCGATGTATGAGAACTTTGGGCCCGCCCTGTCGCCTGTAGATAGGCAAAAATGCCGCGTATTGAATTCAGACGGAGAGGCGCTCTAGGGGCAATGTCTCAAATCATTGCACTCTCAAATTTTGCGCCTCACTCCAATGTGGGTCCTGCGGTGGGCCTTGTCGCTTTGAAACTACGAGAGTAGGTGACGCTTATTATTTGGTAACGCTTTCTTCACGAACGCTACAAAGTTTATAGGGGAAAAAGCTCGAGTCCCGTTGTTTTGCCGCTTTGCCCCCCCTTTTTCTATTTTCAATAGAAAAAGAAGCCCTTCTATTCAGTCGTTCTCTGAGACCATTTTCCTCCGTCAGACGATAGCGGTCATTCAAGTTCTTGTCCGTTTTCACAATCGCCAAAAGCAGCGGCCCATTCGCAAAACAAGACTCCCCAGGATAGTACGGCGCGATTTGTGCAAATAGATCCAGTGAGTCCTCTCCGGGTAAAGGTCGTCCTCCACGAGGTGGGGTCCACTCTCTTTGCTCACGGGGCTTGAGCGCGCCTGCATTAGACAAGCATGAATTGAATCTCTGTGATGTAGTTGTTGGGGTTGCCCTTAAAAATCATACCGGGACCTTTTTTGTAAACCTCGCGGGTGGGCAATTGTACCTCTATAGTATGGTCCTTGGCGTGGTTCATTAATTTCGCATAGGAGCGGGTCAGTTCTGTGTAGGGGCCTTTGTGAATGAGGCTAATGCACTTGCCGCCGCTGAGTTTACGTACGCCAATATCTCCATTTTTTGTGGCCTTTCTTACAGGTACGCAGCTCTCGATGTCTGCGTTTTCGGTCTTGTATTCGTCGTCATAATACAGGGCCATGGGTTTGCCGCAGGCATAGCGACCGATGCTTTTGTAAAGTTTGGTAAAATAGGCTCCTGCCTGATCGTAGCGCCCGGTCCAGCGCGTGCTGGCAATGAGGACATCATCTAACTCTTTTTCTTCTACTTCAAATTCGTTTTTTTGAGACATGAGGGCTGCTTCTGTTTCGAGATGAACAATGGTTTCGATGGAGAGCGCGACATGCTGCAGATTGGCCATTTTACGCGCAATGACATCTCCTTTTTCTTGTAGGTAACTAACAATGTCGGCTTCGTCATCACAAGCCCCGACAATTGTATTGATTTCCTCCAGAGAAAAAGTCATGGCACGTAGTTGGGCAATTGTTCGAGCTTTGTCCACACTCTCGGGGCGATAATAGCGATAGCCGGTTTTTTTCTCGACATGGGCAGGAATCAATAATTTGCGCTCGTGGTAAATACGTAGCGCTTTGATAGATAGCCCTGTAATTCTTGAAAATTCGCCGATAGTAAACACTTTTGTCGCCCTTGTTTCTTTTAGTCTCGGCCCCTGCCCCGGGGCAGAGTCAAGCGAGAGAGCCCCCCGTGAGTGATTTTAGCTATTTTAATCGTAATCCGGCGGGTAAACTATCCCCTAGAAGGCGCTTTAGATCACTCCTCTCAAGAGACTTGCTTTGCAATACCATCTCTCGCCAAGGCGTGGGTGAGCCTTCTTTTTCTAGGCGTGCGGCGACCGTTTCCCTTAGCTCGGCCCCAATATCTAGGGTGCGGTCTCCAGTGAGTTGTGCAATAGAGGTGGCTGCAAAAGCAACGCCTTCGTGCGAGCTCCAATCGAGGGAAAGCAACGCTTGCAACCATTGACTGGCGATTTTTGCGCTTACAATCATGGTATGATCGCCCTCTTGTTGAAAGAGGACACGAGCGCCGACGCGGCCTAAGGGCCAGTAGGTTCCCAACTTATGGGCTCGTTGTAAGAATAGTTCACCACATTGTGTTTTAAGAGAGGCGGGCAATTGCTCCAAGGAGGCCAAGAGGCGCATCATTTCGGTCGGAGCAGCTGCGCTCTTCTTGTTCCCTTCTTTCTTTTTAGCCGGGGTCCAAAGGGAGTCGGCAGCAAGATCAAAGAGAGAGCGTTGAGCGGCGGGAGTGAGCCCTCCTGCGACGCGTCGCCACAAGATCCACCACTCGGCACAGTGAGTCTTTGTAGAGAAACATGGGCCTTCGTCGAATAGAGACCAAAGAGCTTCCATGCGTTTGTCGTCTCCGGGGCAGCCAAAACCAGGTCGTAAACACCAGCTGCTCAGGCGTAGCCAATTGAGTTCGTGAGGTGCGCTGGTTGAGCGAGTGTTGACAAGCTTGAGACAGCCGTCAAAAAGAGCACGACAAGTGCTCGCGCTCCAGGCGCCCCGTGGGCCCAACGTCTCCTCCAAATCTCGCCGAATAGCACGCACTCCTTCGTCGTCTGCGCTCAAAAAAGCAGCTCTTAACAAGCGAAGCGCCCCCGGTGTCTTCTCGTCGGGAGGGAGGAGGACAAATTCGTCCGCACCCAACTTTGACTTGTTTGTCCTCTTGCTTGGGGTGACTTTTTGAGGGGACGGCACGTTGCTCTGGGCGCGCAACACAAAATCTAAATTCCAGCGACGTGGCGGTAGTTCCAAGCTTACAAGAGATATTTGCAAGCGTCCCGTTTCGTCCAACGAAGACTCCAGGGTGACCGAGAGTAGATTTCTTGAAGATTTTTCGGAGGTACTGTCTGAAGACGGAGCCCGTAAAATTGTTTGCAGGGGCGGGAGAACGGTGAGGGCGTCCTGGTCGCTGTCTATTTCTACCAGCTGGCCCGGGGCGTCCACTCGGTCGCCACAGTAGGTAAAAAGAGGAAAGCTCACTCTTTGGTTGAGCCGCAACTCAAAGAGTCTATCGGGTACAACTAGGCGCGTGCTTTCTTCTGTGTTTTTTGGAGCTAGACAGAGCGCTTGCATCTTACCCGCTTGCTCAATGCCAATATAATAGGCGTGGGCGCTGCCTCCTTGAATGACTTGGCCTACACCATGTCGGGCCAAAGCAGAGCGCACAGCCCCGCGAGCTACAGAGGTGTCAAGAGAGGTATGTGAGAGGCGAGTGGGCGATGCGCCTGGGTACCAACTTGCAAGGACCTCATCGAGTCGCGCGGTGAGAGAGGGAGAATGAAAGACTCCGCCATTGAGCAAAAGAAGATCAACCTGGGGCAATCCCTCTACAACATCCGCTCCAGCAATTTTTGCCGCAGGGGCATGTCTACGTAAAAATGCACATATGTGCCGAGAAACAGCGGTGTCGCTCGCATAGGGGAGCCCTAATGTGGTGAGGCCCGCTCTTTTTTCTTTTTGTGCGATCTCAGCCGGGGCCGTCAGGGGAAAAAAGCCATTCAGGAGAACTTTCAGGGTCTCGTCCCGCGTCAATAGGATGCTTTTGGTATTGCCAACCAAGCGTGAGCTGCGACCTTGGTAAGAAATTGTACCTTGGGCAGGGGCATTTTTTGAGAGTAGGAGCTCCTTGACGTTTCGGGCCGACTGCATGAGCCCTGACCAAATACTTGGATCTTCGGGGCGGGGCAGGTTGGCCTTCTCTAGGGCAAAGGTAGCAAGGGCTGCGTCCATATTGTCCCCGCCCAACATTAAGTGCCCTCCTACTGCAATTCTCTCGATGAGAGGGAGTGTGGTTTCTTCAGGAGAAGTCGAGGGGAGACTTGTTCCTTCGCAAGCATCGGCAGGCAGCACTCGTAGGAGAGTGAGGTCGGTTGTGCCGCCGCCAATGTCCACTACCAAAATCACTTTTGAACTGTGCAATTGCTCTTTGAGCGCTCGGGCAGCTTCGGGCTCGGCCTGAGAGCCTAAATAGTCGTAGAAAGCGGCTTGGGGCTCTTCGAGAAGACGCACTTTTCCCAAACCTGCAGTCGCGGCGGCCTCGTGGGTGAGAGTGCGAGCCCCTTCGTCAAAAGAAGCAGGAACGGTGACCACCACATCTTGCTCATGCAGGGGCGCCTCAGGGTACTTTTTATCCCAGACTTGTTTGAGATGTTCTAAATAGGCAACCTGTGCAGAAAAAGGCGAGATATGTGGCTCGGAGTCAGGGGTGCCCCAAGGCAAAATAGCGGCCCGGCGATTTACGCGTCCATGACATACCCAACTTTTTGCCGACGCAACCATTCTACCCGGAGCGCTCGCGCCGCGTTTGCGCGCCCATTGACCCACCACATACTTGTCCCCGTATTGCCCCTCTCTTTTAGGTAGGGAGGGCAGGAGATTGGACTCTTCGGGAGTGAGTTCACTTGGAGCCGGCAGGTAGAGAAATGAGGGCAGGAGGGTGTGTTCGCTGGTTTCTCCGGGGGCGAGCATCTGTAAAATGGGCAAAAGGTAAAGCTTGCCCGTGGCCAAATTCGCGTAGGCTAGTGCGCAATGGGTGGTGCCTAAATCAATGCCGACAACAAATTGTGCTGCACTCATAAAAACCTCATTGTACGCGAATGTTGAAACTCAACTTCCACCTTCTTCCAGAGGACTCTTCTACCGCAGCAAGATCCAATGTGCCCACTTCGGTCACCCGCGCATGCAGGCGCACTTCGACAACCTCTCCGGGCGGGCCCTCAAGTACCGTTTCAAGGGGAGCCAGCTCTTGTAGTTCTGAGGGCGCTACAATAGTGCCGACAATATCGTCTCTGCGGGCAGGCGAGGCGAGAAAGCGAAACGAAACAGCTTCGCCTAACACAAGGCCAAAGCTTTGTTCTAGGGATACCTCGGAGCCTTCTTCCATACCAAAAGGGGCCACACAAATGGCGTCAATTCTTGGGGGAATACCCGGTACGGCCAATTCGGCACGCTCAATGCCAATGTAGTGGCTTTGGGCTGTACCGCTCTTGATGCGTAGACCTCCGGACTTGCATGCTTGGGCGTAATAGGCAGCCCCACGGCTGACGGCCAATTCTACGTCAGTTCCTGTGAGTGATTGTGGAGTCGGTTCGCCTGCGGCTTGAGCCCACAATTCAAGGAGTGAGAGCAACCTCTGTTGCACGATAGGAGAACGCGTCACTCCTCCATTAAAAAGCACGGCGGTAGGTAGTTTGTCTTGGAGTGCTCGCCGTACAAAGAAGGCCAAATGACGGGTGATGCCGGCGTCGCTTGCATAGGGGAGTCCTAGGGTTTTGAGTCCCAGGCGTCGGGGCGCTTCGGGGGATGAGTCCGAGTTCACCTCGGGAAAGAATCCCCCCAATAGAACTCGCTGGACCTCTTCTAAGGTGAGCTCGGTACGAATGCTACCCCCTATCAATCGACTACTGCGACCGGGAATGACCAAGGCATAACTTGCAGGCGGATTTTCTGCCAAAAGCGCTTCTTTGCCGGCGCGACAGCCATGAACTAACGCTTGGGTTTGCCAATCGTCCAAGCTTTTACCCTCGGACTCCAATCGAGCGCGCACTGTGTAGGCTAGGGCGAGGTCCATATTGTCCCCACCCAGCAATATATGATCTCCGACGGCGATGCGCTCCAATTGCAAAGAACCTTGATCTTCGTTTACGGAAATCAAAGAAAAGTCCGTGGTGCCGCCTCCAATATCGACGACTAAAATGCGGTCACCCACCTTTACTTGCTCCCGCCACTTGCCTTCACTTTGGGCGACCCAATCATAAAGAGCTGCCTGGGGCTCTTCAAGCAAGCGTGGGGGCGGATTCAATCCCGCAAGAGCGGCTGCCTCTAAAGTGAGCTCTCGTGCCACCGCATCAAAAGATGCTGGTACGGTCAGCACAACCTCTTGTTCATTGAGTGGATTTTGTGGGTGAGAAGATTCCCAGGCTTTTCGTAAATGGGAGAGGTAACGCGCCGATGCCTGCACAGGGGAAATTTTAGGAACGCCATCAGGGGCACTCCAGGGTAAAATATCCCCCTGGCGATCGACCCCTGCGTGGGAGAGCCAACTTTTTGCCGAGGTGACCAAACGCGCGGGTGTTGTTGCCCCTTTGGAGCGGGCAAAAGTACCTACAACGTCTTGAGCGCTGGGGCTCCATGGTAGATCCAAGGAGCCCTCTGGAAACTCAGCCTTGGCCGCAAAATAGAGAAAAGAGGGTAAAAGCTCCTTTTTACTGACTTCAGCGGGGGCCACAACCTGGGAAATTTCTAAGGGCTCGGGGGTTGAGTATTTTTCAGGTGAATCAGGAGAACTTTGGGAGAATGCCAGGGCACAATGGGTTGTGCCCAAATCGATACCAATGGCAAAAGGTGGAGAAGAGTTGCTCATGGTCGCTCAGAGCTCCACTTCTGCGGGAGCTATGATGTTTGCATCATGGTGGGGAGCAAGCTCGGGCAGACTGAGGCTGGTGACTTTCCAACCATGGTGCGCCAATGAGCCGGAGTAGGGCGGCTCACCTACGATATTTCCAGTAACTTGCGTCTCTGTCGCATTGTAACCGGGGGCGAGTTCAATGGCGGCTCCTTCGTTCTCGGCACGCACTGGCGCTAGTTTGACGTACTCTTTCAGAGCACGGGTACAACCTTCGTGCACAACCCGGGCAGCAGCACCAATCTCTTCATCAGTGAAGCTGCCCATCTCCTCTTGCAAGAAGTCAACGAAGCGACCTTCTCTTTGCAATATCGTGAGTAGTTGCAAAGCGGGGGTGAGATCTCGCTCTTGGGTAATCTCTGGTATGGTGAGGGGTTCGGTTGCAGTTTCAGTCTCGATCTCAGGAGGAGACAAGGCCGCAGGTGGGCCGAGCGCCGGGGCGCTGTCGAGCTCTTCGAGGCGGGCTGCGTAAGCGCCGTTAAAAAGGACCCTCCAAGGAAGGGAGAGGGCGAGGCCCAAACGGGCACCAAAGTTGAGCTCTTTCACGGGGATTCTCCAAGGGGTGCAGGGGAGATTCTCAAAGAAAAGAAGGACTCGCCCCCCTGCGCTTCGTTTGATGCCATTGCCTGGCAAAGAAGACAATTGAACCCGCACGCGAGAAGGCAGTCCTTGTCTTGTTCGAGGGGAATCGTCGTTCTGGGGGAGAATCGGAGTGACTTTCATGGCATTGCCATGCTCTATCGTATGGTAAATGGCATATTTTGCTTAATTACATACGCTTGTGTATGATATGGCTCTTGTAAAAAGCTCGTCCTAGGGGGAAGGGGTGTTGTTTCGCTTTTCTCTATTGAATTGGAGGTGCACGGCAAAACGTTGCACTTGCCCCGCTACTCGCTGCGCAAAATGACGTGGGTGAGTTGGGGTGCCTCTGAAATGGGAAGTGGCTGTTGAGCCTCTATGAGATCATGCACGCAAGATCTCATAGAGGCTCAACAGAGATCAATTCAAACAGAAGGGGTCCGAAAATAGGCAAGCTATTCTCGGACTCCTTGCTGGTCTCCGCCGCGATGGACCATCTCTTCCACGACGCGCATATCCTTGTGTTGGAAGGCGATTCTTTCGCAATTCACCCAGCAAAAAACAAACAAGAAAACAAACAAGAAAGAGGGCCCCATAACCCCATGAATCACCTGGCCAAGTCAACAAATGGTCATCGTGACCATCAGGAGATCATTGTGGCAGCCACGACGAGAGCCACCCTCTTTAGGCTTGCTCAAATGTGGTCAGTGAAGCGTACTTTGACGCAAAGATATCATCTACTATTATCTCGACACTGATATAAATAGGAGTTGTAGCGGCGGATTATTTGGCGTTCTCCAAAACGTGCCTATGAACAGCCTTGCCTGAATCCATGAGCACTTTGAGTTTGCCTTTCCGAGTGCCAGGTCCGACAAGAAACAAAGTAAAACTACGCCCCTGAGAATTCCAGCCTAAAGAGGTACGGAGTGCGTCCGAATCGGCATAGAAGAATGCCTTATCTTTGCCAAGAGTTGTCCGGATAGATGGAGAGCCGTCGAGTTCCTCTTCATGCTCGTTAACAATCAAAGAAAGGTATTCGCCGTAGTTCACAAGGACCCCGGTTAGAGCAGATGGATCTACAAATGATGGAGGTTTCACGATGCGACGAGGCATGTTGTTCAATTGCGCCGGAGCCAACGCCGAGAGATTTGTGATCAAAGACGGCAAGGCGGGGTTCTGTGTGGGGGCTTTTTGAGTAGGCGTGGGAACAGAGTGGGACGCCAGGGTTTGCTCGAGCAATTGCACGAGTAGCGACAGGCCTATCAAGACCGCTAACACGACGAGACATCCCTTTGAGGAAGGCCCTTGTTTTGAATCAGTCGGTGGAGAAATCGTGGTACCACAACTTGTGCACAGCCATGGTCCGGCCCGTAGGAACAGCCCAACGAGCCACACCAGTCCCAAGGTAAAGAAACCGAACAGGAGGATAGCAGCTCGGTTGGGCTCTTCTCTGCGAGCGAGCACGTTGTGCTGGCAGCTTGGGCAATGCTGCTGTGATTCGCTGTAAGACATATTGTCTATATTATTATGCGAGTTGAGCTTCCCGACAGGGCAAGCCCAACTTATTTGCTTTGATTTGTGGGGAGTGCTGCCCTGGCGAGCACTTTCAAGAGGAGAGCTAGGCCCATTCCATCTCGCCAACACTTCTTGCTGATACTTCTCTTTGTCATCGTGGCGCTCAAGTATTCACCAATGGAGGGAGAAGCTCAAGACGAAGAAATGTGGTAGGAGGATCGTGAAATGACGTCTAGAGCTACGCCGACAGAAGTGCTCCCTACGCCGGTGCTGCGTGTGCCCAATAATTTTAAGTTCGCTAGGTTTTGGCGCTGTGCTTTGCAAGTGAATCCGGCAAGTTATAGTGCTAAGTATCGCGGAAAGACTCACCACGGGTTGGACGAAGACGCTTACAATGAGGCGCTACTCAAGGAGTGTTTGGATCTTGGCATTCATGTTGTAGGGATTGCCGACCACGGGAGCGTTGAAGCTGTAGACAAACTCAGGGAGACCCTTGGCTCTAAGGACATCATTGTTTTTCCTGGTTTCGAAATCTCATCTACCGAGAAAGTCCACATGGTGTGTCTCTTTGCTGAGTCGACCAGGAAAGAGCAGTTAAACCGTTATCTCGGTAAACTAGAGCTCACCGATGTGGAGGATGGCATCCGACCGTCCACCCTGGGCTGTGTCGAATTGGCCAAACGAGTCCATGAGTTAGGAGGATTTTGGTATGCGGCGCATGCCACCGGGGCCAACGGGCTCTTACGCCTTGGAAACAAGGACGGTGGAGGTCTCACGCATGTCTGGACGGATCCATGCGTCCGCGTGGCGCAGATACCCGGCGCCGTAGGCGATCTCCCGCAGAACTATCGGGGCATCGTTGAGAACAAGGTCAAAGAATACCATCGAAATCGCCCGATCACCGTGATCAATGCCAAAGACGTTGCCAAACCCGAGGACCTGCGGGAATCAGGCGCTTCAAGCTGGATCAAGATGACGCGCCCGACATTTGAGGCCTTCAAGATCGCCTTTTTTGATCCAGAGTCCCGCGTGCGAACGGAATTAAACTCCGATCGGCACAGCGCATTACTCTCTCTCCGCATTCAAGGGGGGTATCTGGATGGTCTCAACGCGCAGTTTTCTGAACATCTCAATGCACTCATTGGTGGGCGTGGCACTGGAAAGTCGACGCTACTTGAATGCATTCGCTACGTCCTCGAACTTTCTCCGAAAGGCAAACAAGCTTTGAGGCTTCACCAGGATATCGTCAAGGAAAACCTGGGTAAGGCTTCAGGCTCAATTGAACTCACGGTTCGCTCTCAACTGCAACATGGAAAGATATTCACGATATCACGTCGTTACGGTGAACCTTCGATCGTTCGTGATGAAGCGGGCGCGGTGTCGCAACAGCAACCCAGCGATATTTTGTCTAATATTGAGATATATGGGCAGAACGAGATTTCTGAGCTTGCTCAGGATAGTGAGAGTCGTTTGCGTCTTTTGGAGCGCTTCCTTCCTAGGGAAGTGCAGAATGACGAGACTCGGGCCAATATCCATAAGGAGCTGGTTAAAAATACCGAGAAACTCGTGAGGGCAGAAAGTGACAAGGACGAGAATGCGGAATCGGTAGACAAGTTGCCCAGACTCCAGGAACAATTGGAGGGATTCCGAAAACTGGGTATTCAACCCAAGCTTGCGAAAGTGCCATTGTATGCCAGAGAAAAACAGCTGGTAGTACGCGTCGATGAAGAAATTGTTCGGATGGAACAGGCCATTGCCGGGGTGACGGAGGGCCTACCCGAAACGGCATTTCTGAGTGACAAGGCTCTAGAAGGGCTTCCGAATGCAGCGTCACTCATCCAGATGCGCAATACACTTGATAAACTTCGGGCAGAAGTCGAGGCGCAGACACGGATTCTCCAACAATTGGTTGAGGGGGCGAAATCTGAAAAGGCAATTGTTTACGAGATATGGCGTTCTGCCCTGAGCAAGGGCGAGGAGGAGCTCGAAATCACTCTTGCGGAGCTTCCTGATCTCGCCGGAAAAAGTGGCCGCGAAGTGGGGACTTCTTACAGATTGCTTATCCAAGAGATCGAACGTATTCGACCTCTGCGGGCAAAGGATACAACCTACTCACAACTCCTCGCGAGCCTAAAGGCGGAGCGTCGAGACATGGTCGCAGAACTCTCCGACTTGCGTGGAAAACGAAGCTCCAAACTCCGTGCCGCGGTGAAGGACCTCAACAAGCGTTTGCGCGGTAAAATCCGTATTGGCCTGAATGTTGAGGGCGATCGCGAAGTTCTTAAACGCTTCTTAATAGCGTGTAAGCTAGAAAACGTTGGAGAAAAGCGTCTCTCTTGGATCGAGGAATCAGAGGCTACCCCACTCGCCTTGGCAGGTGCGATTGGGAAGGGCGAAAAAGAGCTCACCTCGACTTTTGGTATGACAGCAGGGGTTGCATCTTCTCTTGTAAAGTTAACCAAGTCGAAGCTACTCGAACTTGAGTCGATTGAGCTGGGGGATCAAGTCGACATTGAGCTAAACGTGGCTCACGGTAATCAAGAGAACTACAGGGAGCTCTCAAGGCTTTCGACAGGACAACAATGCACAGCTGTTTTACATCTTCTGCTTCTGGATAATCCAGATCCTCTCATCGTCGATCAACCGGAGGACAACCTCGACAACGCATTCATTGCGGAACGTATTGTGCAGGAACTGCGAGCTTCGAAAACCGAACGCCAGTTCATATTTTCCACTCACAATGCGAACATTCCCGTCTTTGGCGATGCGGAGTGGATTGGGGTGCTGACGGCGGATGAAAATAGTGGAGTGTTGGAGGCGTCGCACCAGGGTTCCATTGATGTGCCAGAAATTCGTGAGCAAGCGGCTCAGATCCTCGAAGGCGGACGGACGGCTTTCGATCAGCGCAAGGAAATGTATGGTTTTTGAGCGAAGTGATTGGACATGAGGGAATCGGAACTGCTCGAAATGATCGCGCAGGGCGAAAGCTCTGGCATTGAGTTCAAGCGAGACGATGTGCGGCCTGAGCAACTGGCAAAGGAAATCGTGGCGCTTGCCAACCTGCAAGGGGGACGAGTTTTTCTTGGCGTGGAGGACGACGGATCGATTTCCGGATTGACCCGATCGGACACTGAGCGCTGGGCAATGGACGTGGTCTTTGGGAGGTACGTGCATCCTCAAATTCTGCCTTTCTATGAAGAGGTCAAGCTGGCAACTGGCCTTTGTGTCGCAGTGATCAGCATTGAGAGCGGACCGACCAAACCGTATGTGGTGCGTCAGAATGACCGCGAAGACATTTTTGTTCGAGTAGGCACGACTTCGAGATTGGCATCGCGAGAACAACAGGCACGCCTATTCGCAGCGGGCGCAATGCTTCATTCTGAAACGATGGCAGTGTCGGGAACAGCCTTCAGCGACCTCCATCTAGAGCGGCTCGAAGACTACTTGGTGAATTACATCAAGGATCTTGCCGTCCCTGCCGATGAGCCTGCGTGGGTCGAGCGCTTGAGTGGTCTAGGACTAATGGTCACATCTGCCGATGGACGCCACGTATGTACTATCGCCGGACTGGTATTGTTCGGCCGAAAACCACGCCGGGCCTTGCCCCAAGGGGGGATCCGCTGGATGGCTTTTGACAGTGACGACAAGGAGTACCAGGCGCTCGACGATGTGTACTTGGACGGTCCACTGGTGCCACTGACTCGATCCAGAAGCGATGGGGGCATTGAAACCGTGGAGCCTGGTCTGATTGACCGTGTTTTGGAGCGGATGACACCTTGGATTAGCAGTGAAGACTCACAAATTGATGTCTCATTGAGCCGTCAACGCCGCTTCTACCATCCGCTGGAGGCGATTCGCGAGGCACTACTCAATGCGATTACCCACCGAGATTGGACTCGCGGAATTGAGATCGAGATCGCTGCGTACCGGGACCGTCTTGAAATTACGAGTCCAGGTGCTCTTCAAAATTCGATGACGATTGAGAAAATGTTAGCGGGACAGCGTTCGCCGCGAAATCCGATTCTGGTCGATGTCTGCCGCGATTACGGATACGTGGATGCTCGTGGGATGGGGGTTCGCCGCAAGATTGTTCCGCTCGTGCGGGAACAATCGGGTCAGGAGGCGGTCTTTGAAGCCAATGAGGACTTCGTTCGTGTGGTTCTTCCGCGGTCTGTCTCGATGTAACCATTCTATACTAATCACATAACAAGGTTTCCCGTATTTACATTTATTAGGGGCTTCGCGTCGAACGGTTGCATTGTAGGAGCCTATCCCCGGGGGGGGTGAACTCAGAACTCAATGCCTGCCCGGGGGGCACTAAGAGCCTATTGGGGGGAGAGTGTAGAGGCTTGAATTGTTAGCCAATTCGTCGGCGGCCAGCAAGGCGCCCTTCTCTTCTAGCAGGCCTTCAACCTTCTTCTTGTTGAAAGTATTGGGGTTGAATCATAGCTGCCCAGTTCTTCTGAAACGTTAGTCTTGATATCAGCAATGACGCCATCGAGTTCCTTCTT